>NZ_CBVJ010000133.1 GCF_000513275.1 Paenibacillus gorillae
CAGCGCACGGCCTTGCAAAGCACTGGCGGCCCGCTTCGCGGCGGCCGCCAGCTCCCCCACTCCGCTCCGCTATCCGCTCGCTCTGCCGCAACCCCAACCCCGCTTTGCCGCCCTGCCTCGGCTCGCGTCCATCGCTCTATCCGGGCGCGCAGGCTTCCGCCCCCTTGCTGCTGCGCTCCCGGATAATCGCTATGCGTCTCGCGCTTCGCTTGCTCGACACAAGCCGCAAGCCGCTTCATTACCGCTGCCTCTTCTCCGCTTATTTCCTTACTCTCCAAGCCATCACTTTCCCTTTCCTTGCTGTTTCTATTTAGCTCTATCTCTCCATCTCTGCTATATCCTTTTGCGTTCTTCATTTTTCCAACCCTATCATGTCTATTTACGTCCTTCATTTCCCCATCCCCGCTATGTCCATGCCTTTCCTCCCCCTTCTTTTGCCCGTGCCTATGTAAACTCTTTCTACCTTGCCGAAATCCCTCTCGCTCCCCAGCCCCCAGCCTTCCCAACCAGCCTATTCTCTGCACGACCGGTGACTTCGCCAGCGCTTTCAACAACGCACCACTGCTTCTCCACTCATTCCTCTCTAACTCATCATCCCATACTTGCTTACAGCGCCATGCATCCCCAAGCGGTAGAGGCTCCTTCCACAAAAGTACAACTTCTGCAGAGTGACCTTCCTCTCTCAGATCTAGCGCTTCGTTCCTATACCTTCCTTCATATTTTCCGTAGTCTTCCCTGCCTTCAAAGCGGGTAACACTGTTTTTAATACGGTCATCGTACTGCTGTCCAAGCCAAAACAAACGATCAGCCTCTACCGCTATCGTCACGTCAGAAAACCACTTCCCGCCGATTTTTACCACGTACACTTGCGCTTTCATTTCATGGCCCCCTGTCATCCCCTTATTTTTTGCCAACAAAAAAGCACACGCAACGACGCATCAAGCGTCGTCGGGTGTGCTTCACTCCGAGCTCCGAAATTATTGAGTTGCTCTCACTATACCTTAAAACGGCATTTTAGACAAATCCTCCGGATTTTGCAAATCAACAAGAATAGCATGTTCAGAGGAAGTAACGACTCCGTCCATTTTCAACCGCCATAACAATCTGGAATGACTTGCATCTTCCACATGAGAGCGCTTCCGATCATTCGACTGTTCTGCCCCTGAATCGATGTCCTTCTCTGCCTTGCCCTCGTGTACAAAGACCGAACCGCCGCCTTGCTCCAGCCGGTCGACAATTTCTGCTGTTTGCTCCATCGATCCGTCATCAACTACGGTCAACTTTGCATCCGTACCCATCCGCCGGGAAAAAGCATAAAACGATCGTACCAGCCATTCCATTCTCATATGTTGATTGTGTGCCACAAGTACGTAATGTTTACTCACCCGCACCCGATCCCGTTTTAGCCAATATGTGAGGTGCACGAGAGCAGCGACCAAAGCATAGCAGCCAACAACGACGAGCAATATCCCAACCATGGCAGCCACCTCCTCTTTGTTGACACTATATGCGGTGGCGAGCCTAGTGGTTCCGGACAAATAGGACGAGTTTTGTTAAAATAGCCTCCTACCTTTCCCCTGTCCGCAATTTGGGTCTTATCCCCCTCCGGCTCGGCTAACCAACAACAAAAATAAAAAATCCCGTGTCTATAGACACGGGACCCTGCTATGTATTAACCAGACCTGTTACGACTGATGATTGGCTGTGTTTATCCAGCCCATTTCCTCCGCGCTCTGCTCATACAGCTGCAGCTTTGGTCTGTTCTATTCCGAGGGCCAAGCGGCTCAACGCCAACACCCCAGCAGCATCATACCGCAATAACACATCCAGCTAACTCAAGCAGTATTGCTTACAGCGTTACCCAGCCGTATTTGATGGATTGAATAACCGCTTGCGTACGGTCATCAACCTCCATCTTTTGCAAAATGCTGCTGACATGGTTTTTAACGGTTTTCTCGCTAATGAACAAAAACTTCGCCGATAAGCTTGTTGCTCTTGCCCTCTGCCATCAAACGAAGTACTTCCGCCTCCCGGCGGGTCAACGGATTATCTTCGCTAGCGATGAATTTCACGCCTGGCTCGCTGGTAGCAGCAGCACCCGATACGATACCCATTTCATCCAGATACGTCATCCGGCGCAGCTGATTGATCAGCTTGCCCGTTACTTTCGGATGGATGTAAGCATGTCCATTCACAACGGAACGAATCGCGTTAATTAACGACTCTGCCTCCATATCTTTCAGCAAGTAGCCGGTCGCCCCTTTACGGAGCGTTTCGAATACGTAGCTCTCATCGTCATGAATCGAAAGAATGATTACCTTAACATCGGGAAAAATCGTCTTCAAACGCTCTGTTGTGACGACCCCGTTCTCGATTGGCATATTAATATCCATCAGCACGATCTCCGGCTGGGTGTGATTGCAGAACTCCAGCACCTGAATGCCGTCGCCGCATTCTCCAATGACTTCAAGGTCATCTTCCATATTCAAAATCCGTTTTAACCCTTCGCGAAAAAGCTGGTGATCATCCGCGAGCAACACTTTAATCTTTGGCTTCACACCTGGTGCGTGAGCATTTTGGTTCATTCGTCATCTTTCTCCTTTCTCTACTCTACTGTTATTGGGATATAAAATAAAACTTTCGTCCCTTGTCCGATTTTTGAGTCTATTTCCATCCTCCCTTCGAGAAGATCGACACGCTCACGCATGCCAATCAGGCCAAAGTGGGAGTTGTGACTCGCCTCATATTCGACAAGCTCGCTCTGAAAACCTACTCCATTATCAAGAACGGTAATGATCACCATCTCGGATTGGTAGTTCATTTCCAGTGTGACGTGCGACGCGCTTGCATGCTTATGCGCATTGGTGTAAGCCTCCTGCACAAGCCGAAAGATTGCTGCCTCCATCGCAGACGGCATTCTGACTTCTTTCCCTGTCAGCTCGAATATGGTATGTATTTTGGTCCTCTCTTCGAAGTCCTGTACGAATTTACGAAGCGTAGGTACAAGTCCCAAATCGTCCAATGCCATAGGACGCAAATTAAAAATAATTTTGCGAATGTCCTCCAGCCCTGAACGAACTTGTCCTTTCAAATCTATTAATTCGTCTTGTACCATTTGAAATTCCTTCTTGATGAGCATTCTTTCTGCAATTTCTGTTCGCAGCACAATATTGGCAAGCGATTGAGCAGGGCCATCGTGAATTTCGCGAGAAATCCGTTTGCGCTCTTCCTCTTGCGCGACGATAATCTTTAATCCGATCATCTGCCTCGTTTTCGCGGATTCCAATATTCTTGTCACCTGGTTCAAGTCGCCTGACAAATACTCCAGTACAACATTGATTTGCGAGGCGATCATTTCAGCGCGCTCAATGGAGCTTTTGACGTTGCGGACCCGCTTTTGCAAATCGTCCCGCCTCGTCTTCAGATAGGCTTCCTTCTCCCGATAGACCATGAGATCCATCTGAATGACAGTCGCCTTCTCATACGCCTGCTTTATATCCTCTTCCTTATATCGGACGAAATCCTTGCTGACTTCAGTCAGTCGAATACGGGCGCGACGATACTCCTTCTCCAGCTCGTCCACCCGAAGAATGGTTTTGCCGTTCTCCTCCAGCACAAGCTCAAGCTCCTGCACGAGAGAATCAAGTTCGGCGCGCGCCGATTCGCATATTTCGTAAATTTGTATCTTGCTGTCTTCCATAACCGCGATCGCATTGGTTATGACGCGATTAATATCTACAATATGTTGATCCACGACGATTCGGCAACCCCTCTTAAAAGGATTAATATAGAAGGTTATACCATTCTATCATAACACAGGAAAGCGGCCGCCCGTCTATTTTAATCAATGGTAATCTTTTTCGTTTTGTTCTCAAAACCGACTTTTAGACCCAGGTTTTCCGAGAATAGACGGATCGGAATCAGCGTCCGTCCATTACGGACAATTGGCGCAACGGCGGTATCTGAGCGTTTTCCATTCATGACCAGCTCTTTCTTGCCGATAACCATTTCCAGCATCGTCGAGCCTTTAATAACGGATACACGATTGAGCTTATCGTCCCACTTCAAAGTTGCGCCTAAAGCATCACTCACGAAGCGAAGGGGGACATAAGTCGTGCCGTTCAATTCCAATGGAGCTACGTCTAGCGTAATGCTTTTTCCGTCTATAGTCGCTGTCTTCTTGCCAATGTTCATGACGATAGACTTATTCACACTTGTGACCGGTGCGTTCGCATATTGCAGCTTCAAGTTGTCCAGACCTATTGCTCCGGTTGCTGCGCGCTCATCTTGCCCGTCGGCAATCGTCACGACATAGATCCGCTTGAGCTTCACCGGGTATTTCATGCCGTAGGAGCCTAGATCGGCTCTTACCGTTTTCCAGCCTGTCCAATCCAGTTGTTTCGCCAGATCAACCAAATGCGCCTTGCCGGCCGCATCGGTGAATTCGGCCCGCAGCCAGTTCAGACTTCCATCTCCGTATACGTCAACCGACAAGACGTTTGGAGCACCCTCCACCGTTCTGCCGGCCGTGCCGTTGAACACAGCATATACAGCCTTCGTTCCCGTACCTGCACTGAAATCATATGAAATTTGCAATGCTTTGCCGGATGTCTGCTTCGGCAGATCGCTGACGAGCTTCGCGCTGCCCGTTGTCGTCGCTGCCGGCGTTACTTGAGAAGTGATAGCGTAGCCGACGTTCTCGAAGTTCTCCAGCATTTTCTCCGAACCGCCTTGCGTAAACGGCAGAATCGCCGGGAAGCCGTCGTAACGTCCAATCGCATAGCCCGTTGTTGAGGAGCCCGTCGATTCAACGGTAATTGTATTGCCTTTCTGAGAGCCCGTAAATCCGATAAACTCCCATTTCAGCGAATCACCCGTAAGCTTATAGCTTTTACCGTTCTTCAGCGTAATGGTAACCGGTACCGATACCGTCGCTCCCTTGCTCAGTACGCCTGCTGCCGCATCAAGCTTCACTTCGGCAACTTGATCCTGGCCAATAACCTCAATTGGGTAGTTAGAGGTTACATCACCGGATCGAACCGAAATTGTCGCCGTTCCCGCTTTGGTAGCTGTAAATTCGTTACCGCTCATCGTTCCGACACTGCCGATGCTGCTCCATTTGGCGTTCGTGCTATTCAGCTCGAACGGATTATAGTAGGTATCGTAAGCTTTTACCGAATAGGAGGTTTTCTGTCCAATAAACAGCACATTCGAACCGCTTACTGTAATGCCTTTCAAAGAGCCCTTCGGTGCTGTCGAGAACACGCCGATCCCATTGGCTACGCTGCGCTGCGTCGTCCCATATTGTGTAGAGTGAGTGAGCTGCAATCCCGTCTCGCCGAGCGGCCGATCGATCATCGTCGTTGAGCCGCCGCCATCAAGGTTGATCCCCTTGTAGACGCCCAACCCCACCATAATTTGCTGCATCTCTTTGAGGCTCGCGCCAGTGCTGTTTCCGAATTTCTCAGTTGTAATCAAATAAACCTTTTTACCGTCCTTGGAGTAGCCTACTGCTGAACGAGAGACGATCGACGAGCCGCTGACTCCGGAAATGTCACGCGAGAAAGCCGCTGCCGCGCCTTTGTCTACGAGAATTGTATGACCGCCAATGAGCATGTCGAAAGTGGAGGGATCTACCTTGCTGCCTGTGGTTGAGGATACTAACGAATAATTGCTGGTTACCGATTGGCCCACCTGAAGATGCTCCACAATAAACTTAGCTGCATCCCCATGTCCGCGTAAAATATAGCCGTCCTTCGGGATAGCTCCCGCTATAGGACCTTGCTCCGAGATTTGCTCCACGATACCGTTGCGGACAAGCGCCTCCGTTGCTGTGGCCATTGCGTTCCGGGGACGTTCAGCTCCGCCCCAGGCGCTTGTATAAATATGCAACTGATTGAAATGGCTATATTTAGAGTCCCCGACTTCAGGAACATAGGCAGATTGGTTCATGCCGGCAAGAACGAAGGTCGAGCCATCTCCCGCCTTCACCGTTCCATCAAACGTATAGCTGTCGATGACCGGCTGGCGATCCTTCGTCACTGCGAATGCGTACATTCCTTTTATCTTCATTGGGCTGACAAGCATAGAGCCGCTGGATATTTGCGCGCCCATAGGCGAGCCTTCCGTAGACGTAATAAAAACGTCAGCGTTAATGCCGGCAACCGCTCCGTTTTCCTTCGTCATATTGGCAATTGTATTCAGCTTGCCGACCGTATTATTTTTTCCGCTCATCGCGTCTAATTTCACATTGGGGTTTGAGATGTCGATCTCGATGACGTGAACGTTCGTTTCTGCCTTTTTGCCGCTGCGCTGTGTCGTCCAGACGTATTCTTTCTTGATTGCACCGGCTGTTATGTAAGATTGCTGAAGCAGCTTAAATGCCGAGCTTGCCGTTGCCGCTGCGGCGACTGGGGTTTTTACCGGATTCCAGCTAACAGGTACCGCCGCCAGCGGTTGAATCAAGAGTGCTCCACCTAACAGAACTACAATAACTTTCTTGCTCACCGTCTGCCGAACATGGTTGTTGTCTACCTTACGCATCTTTTTTGCAACTCTCCCATCTCTAAGTCTATCTATTATAGACTACAAGACTAGGTTAAAAGTTACGTATTCACAATATTAATAAATATTAATGGGTGAGAACGAATTCTTCCTTTTATCTGCTAGAATCGCATGGGATCAGCTCATTCAAGCGATTAATAATTCTTTTCTACTAGTTACACCTTTAAAATAGGACAGAAAAGAGCCCCCCTGCCGAATTTTACGGAAGGGAGGCTTTTGACCTGTTATGCGCTGAGAAAGTTAACTTTCTCGAGCAATCTTTTGATCATGACGGTCGCTTCCGCCCGAGTTGCATTTGTCGTCGGGCTGAACGTTGTCGTCGTTTTGCCCGTGATGACACCGGTATAGACGGCCTTCGCGACGTCAGTCTGCGCCCAGGAAGCGATTTTGCCCCGGTCGGAGAACTTCGACAAGTAGGATGATGTGGAAGATTGCAGCGTCACTGTAACCCCTGCCGCTTTGGAAGCGCGCGTCATCATAACCGCCATCTCTTGACGGGAAATCGGACTGTTTGGCTTGAAGGTGCCGTCCGAATTGCCCTGTACGATACCCGCTTCCGAAGCCGCGCCGATATAAGCAGCCATAGCAGTTCCCGTGTTGACGTCTCTGAACTTGGATGCGGCCGCTTTATTGCCGGCTAGTCCTAGTCCTTTGGCGATATACGAGGCAAACTCGCCGCGTGTAATCGGCTTCTCCGGCTCAAATTTGCTCGTGCTGCGTCCTTCAACGATATATTTCTTGGCCAATATTTGAATCGTTGTACCCGCCCAATGCTTGCTAATATCTGTAAAGCTCACATTACCTTGCACAAGTGCATATGCGCTATTGCCTTTGCGTTGGAACTTGGCGATCATTTTCCCGTTAACCGTCGTAAACGTTGTCGGTACATAGGACAACCCGCCCGTCTCAGGGTCATACCAGACAACCGAAACTGTCTTGCGATCAATGGAATACGGCGCTTCCATCGAACGTGTCAGATAACCATTGAAGCTTTGAACCGGCTTCACTGTGCCTCCATACGAAGCCGACACATCAAAGTGAACCGGCGGTGCCAGCAAAGAAGCATTCGCTCTGCTAATCGCTGACGTCAGCGTGCTTGTCAAGTTAGAGCTGCCTTGATCGATTTGGATCAGCAAATCGCCTACAGCTCCGCTTGCATTCAACGAGCTTGTAATTTGCGAGAAATTCAATGCGCTTAGCGGAATGTCATATGAAATTCCGTTGTACTGAACGGCGATTGCCGCATTGTTGCCATAATAAACTGCGCTTTGCAAGGCAGACAGCGGGAAAGCAACTACTGCTGCGCCCTCAGTACTAGGTACTTGGAACACAACTCGCAAATTATTCGATCCCAGCGTACGAGCCGCTTGAAAAGCCAAAATAATTTTTTCCGATGGAATCGTGTATTTATTTACGTATTTCCCTGCCGGCGAAGTAACGCCCGTAATCGTGGCATTGGACTTCTGGATGCCGACGCCTCCGCCTTCGGCTTGCTCAAAGCCTCCCGGCAAAGAATCCATAATGGACGTTTGATTAGTAAGCGTATAATTCGTAAAGTTCTCGATCAATTTTCCGCTATTCGTTCTTAGTCCTGTCGATGAATTTCCGTAGTAGGACAGCGTCACTTTGCTGGACGCGCCGACCGGAGACGATAACGTCAATGTAACTGTCGAACCGCTCAATACGACTTTAGATACCGAATAATTCGTTCCGTCCGCTTGCAGCATGAACTGCGATATGGACGGTACGTAATAATTGTTAAGTGACTCATTGAACGTCAACGTTGCCGTCGAGCCTTTTACAACCCCTGCTGCCAATAACCCCGATGCATTTCCAACTGGCGCATTAATCGTAGAGAAGGATGCCGCAGCATTGCCAGCCTGATCCGTAATTCTTGGAGAAGCTGCACCGTAGCTAACATAAATTGAATCCCCCGATGATACTGGGCTGCTTAATGTCAAGATAACCTGATCACCGCTTACTTGCACTTGCGTAACTGTACGTATAGAACTGTTCACGCTAACGCTATAGCTGCCCGGATAAGGTACAGAAGAGCTATTCAAAGACTCGTTGTAACGCAACGTGATTGTCGACCCATTGGCAACTGCGCTAATTAAGGAAGGCGGAGTTGTGTCTGTTCCACCGCTTATCCGATAGCTTGAAAATGCATTTACATTGATGCCATCCGTATCCTTTATCGGATACGATCCTGGCGAATAAGAAACATAGACAGCTTGACTATTTGAAGCCGTCCCGTTAAAGCTCAACTGCACAGTGCTTCCACTCACATAAATGGCAGTCGGGCTGTAGTAGGTGCCGTCGACACTGATACCAAATTGAGAATAGGCATAGCTGTTTGCAGCGGCTAGTGCTTTATTAAATGTAATTGAGACGATACTGCCATTGGCCGA
Organism: Paenibacillus gorillae; assembly: GCF_000513275.1. GTDB lineage: Bacteria > Bacillota > Bacilli > Paenibacillales > Paenibacillaceae > Pristimantibacillus > Pristimantibacillus gorillae. Next base: position 8,976 of record NZ_CBVJ010000133.1, read on the forward strand.
TCCGCTTGAAGGTGCAGCTGATGTTGTATTTACAATCGGCTTGACCTCATAATTGCCGATGCTAAGCGTCTGGTTGCCTACAATATCCTGTATGCCGCCCGTTGTAGTTATCGGTTTGGAATACGATAGCTTGACCGGCTGCCCATTCACGATAGCGCTGGACAGTGTCAGCTTGACCGTGACACCCGATACTGCTACAGAAACTACAGGCCTCATTACATCGTTAACAGTCACGTAAAAATTGCTGACCGCAGGCACGCTGTATATATTCAGCTCTTCGTTGAAGGTCATCGTAATGACATTACTCTCGTATTCCATCTTACTAATGACCGGAGGACTTGTATCTTCTCCTATCGTTTTGAACGCCCATTGATATTGGTTTTGAATACCGACATAGGCATTACCAGCCAAATCAGTAATCGCATCTGGGCTAATCTCGATGTAATAGTTTGTATTGCTTGCTAGGGTGCCTGAGGGTGCGGCGATGACAACATGCTTACTGTTGTCTGGATTGACATAGAAGACTGTCTGAACAGGCTGTGCGGTAGTATTGCCAATCGGCCTAATCCAAATGGAGCCTGTTCCCTTCACAACTGTTTTGCTGAAGACAGCGGAAAAAACCGCATTAGGCAATACATTATTTGTATTGTTTGCCGGATAGGTTTCTTGAAGCGTAGGTTTGACGGTATCCTGTGTAACACGAAACTGCCAGTTGTTTGCTGTAACACCAGCGAAATAATTGCCGGCCGCATCTCTAAACCCTCTATTACCGATGACGACATAATATTGAGAATTGTTAACGAACGCTTTGTCGGAATCACCTGCAAAAAGCGCTTTATTAGGGTTAATCGTAATTTTATTGGTACCGCCGCCCGTTACATTATCCGACGTTACCGGAATCGAACGGAACAGCACATTATTCACTACGTTACGAATTTCTATATTTCCTGAGTCCGGATACACAGGCTCGTTGAACGTAATTTCAAGATTGGAGTTCAGCGTTCCAATCGTTCCGCCGTGGGCAGGATAGACTGCCGTGCGGAGAGGAGGGTCTTTTTCATCACCCGGATCGGTCGTAAAATCCCATGTTGATGCATTCGATATGCCCTGAAACCAATCCCCTGTCGTTTTATCGACTAAGGCGCCTGCATCAATCAGTACGTAATACCTTGTATTTGCGAGCATCTTTTGCGGTCGGATTGTAACCACGTTGCCGGATATGGTTACTCTAGAAGTATCTGCTGCCAAGATCCGCTCGTCATAGTTATCATAAGCACGTATTAAATGAATGTACTTATTAGCCCCCGCAGCAATTTCTTTATCGAAAGCAACCGCCAAAGCATTTGCCACAGGTACGGACGTTGCGTTGTCCGCTGGCGATAGAGCTGTAACATTGACCGGAGCCGGTGCAGTTGTAAATCGCCATACCTGGCCAGGATAAACATTTCCAGCCGCATCCTGTAAAACGCCCCTAGGTATTGTGAACGTATAAGTGCTATTTGGATACCATGCAGTGGATGGCGTAATCGTAATCGTATTCGTTCCGCTGCCTGTAACCTGGCTCGAAGTAACCGGTATTTTCCGTTCCTCGTAAGCAGTGTTACTTGGATTGGTTACGAGACTAAGATCACCATTAGCGATATATACTGGTTTATTGAATACAAGTGTAATCGGCGAAGTAATAGCTATACCCGCTTGTTCACTAGCTGGATAAGCTGCACTTAATACAGGAGCCGTTGTATCCACCGTCTCCACCGTTTTGAAATTCCATTCCGTTGCATTGGCAATTCCCGAGTAGTTCGCTCCATTCGATACGTTTACGAATGTACCTGGGTCGATTAATACATAATAATCGGTATTCAGGTTAAAAGCCTTGCTGGGACGCACGGTAACGGTTCGTCCGGTCGCATCGATTGAAACCCGTCCGTCAGTTGCTACATTATAGCTTTCAAACACTGTGTTTAGCGTGTAATTGTAAATCGTAAACGAGGCGGAGCCCGTCCCCTTCGCTACGGGCTCATCAAATGTAAAAATGAGCGGCGCACTAAGTCCAACATTCGTAAAATCGTCAGCAGGGCTTTTACTCGTTAATATAGGCCCAGCTGCTGCGGCTTTGACAATGTGAGAACTTGTCATCGATCCCGGCAATAATAGCTGCATGAATAATACGATCGATAAGAGCAAACCGATCTTTTGGCGGTAACGATTCATTTCATTCACTCCCCGAAAAATTACAGTCGTACTTTATTTGTCGGTTAATTCGACTTAAAAATGTAGGTTTAGGAGTTACTTTTCTGGAATAGTTCACCAAAGATTTTTAAATATAAGTATAAAAAAAGCTCAGAATCGTGAGATTCTGAGCTTTGATATAAGTCTATTACTTAAGCAAGCGCTTCGGATTTCAATTTTTCTGCTTTGTCTACGCTCTCCCAAGGCAGTTCAATATCCGTACGGCCAAAATGACCGTAAGCCGCTGTTTTGCCGTAGATCGGGCGGCGAAGATCCAGCATTTTAATAATACCGGCAGGACGAAGATCGAAGTTGTTTTGAATGACTTCAACCAGCTTTTCTTCGGAAACTTTGCCGGTACCATAAGTGTCCACGTTAATGGATACAGGTTGAGCAACGCCGATGGCATAAGCCAACTGAATTTCGCATTTGTCTGCAAGACCGGCTGCAACGATGTTCTTCGCTACATAGCGAGCTGCATAAGCTGCGGAACGGTCCACTTTCGTAGGATCTTTGCCCGAAAATGCACCACCGCCGTGGCGAGCGTAGCCGCCGTACGTGTCGACGATAATTTTACGGCCAGTGAGACCTGCGTCACCTTGTGGTCCACCGATTACGAAACGGCCTGTAGGGTTAATAAAATATTTCGTTTGCTCATCCAGCCATTCTACGGGAACGACAGGCTTAATCACATGCTCAAGAATGTCCGCTTGGATTTGCTCCAGCGAAATTTCTTCTGCATGCTGCGTGGATACGACGATTGTATCGACACGTACAGGCTTGCCGTCCACATACTCGATCGTTACTTGTGTTTTGCCGTCAGGACGCAGGTAGCCCAGCGTACCGTTCTTACGAACCTCAGCCAAACGGCGTGCGATACGATGCGACAATGCGATAGGCAATGGCATCAATTCTGGCGTCTCATTCGTTGCAAAACCGAACATCAAACCTTGGTCTCCGGCACCGATGTCTTCATTTTCCTGTTGTACGTCTTTACCGTCACGCGTTTCAAGTGCAGCATTAACACCTTGCGCAATGTCAGCAGACTGCTCGTTCAGCGATGTCAATACCGCACATGTGCTGGAATCAAAACCGTATTTTGCACGAGTGTATCCGATCTCTTTGATCGTACGACGTACAATAGCGGAAATATCAACATAATCAGCACGGCTGCTGATTTCTCCAATGACCAGTACAAGTCCAGTTGCAACCGATACTTCGCACGCTACGCGCGCATAAGGATCGGCTTCAAGAAAAGCGTCAAGAACAGCATCCGAGATTTGATCGCAAATCTTGTCCGGATGGCCTTCAGTCACCGATTCCGATGTAAATAGGTGACGACCTTTAACAACCGACATCCGTATCAACCTCCTACAGCCTTATTATAAGATAAGTGCAAATACTCTAAACAAAAAATTGAACCTTTTCCCGTAGGAAAAGGTTGTTAGACAACTCTCTAGAACAGTATAATACCGAAATTGTCGGTTTGTGTCAATGGACGGGAGTCCTGACAACTTTTACTGATAGCCCCGAAGAACAGCTTCAGCTTGGGATACAAGCCTTTTTGTTATTGAACCGCCAACTGATCCAACCTCTCGTGAGGTAAGGTTCGACCATTGTATCGCTCCATGCCCTCCGCCACTATAGGCGCCAAGCTCACCCGCAAACTCGGTATCCTCGCCTGCACCGGAAGCTGTAGATTGATACAACCCTAATTCAGCAGCAATTTCGTATTTCATTTGATTTAAAGCTGCTTTGCAATTCGGCACTACAATTTGATTGGATGAACGACGACCCATAATAAGACACCTCCATAGGATATAGGAACATGTCTATAGATTGCGTTCATTTGCAATTTCGTAAGCGTATAAGCTATTGTCAACCAGAGCAAAATATAACAACATCAATGCTATTGAATCGTATATCCCCCGCGTACCAAAACCGTAACTGTTTTAGTAAAGCCAGGATCCGTTGTAATACCTCGTCCTGCTCGTGGAAAAATAACAAGATGATTCGCCGGAATAGGCTGTCCTTTAAATACATCCTTGCCGCCCGTCACATCGGCCAAACCATTTGAGTCAGGGCTATAAGCTACTGCTTTGCCAGCGCGGACAATAATTTCTGTACCTTCATTTGCGATCAGAATTTTGCCGTTTGGCACCGTAACCACTTCCAGCTTGTCGCCGCCTGTATTGCCTTCTTGGCCCTTTTCTCCAACTAATGCGTCTACATAGCTTTTGGTGACGACTGGATCCTCTACAGAGCCTGGCACTGCTGAAGCCCCATCTGCTTCAATCGTACTTGTGTTCCAATAACCGATACCGAATCCGCCAACAACGAGCACAGCTCCAAGCGCGATTCTAGCAACCCATTTCTTCATCGTAATCGATAACTCCTCTCTAGCAAAAAAATACGGGTATCTGTTTAAAGATACCCGATTTAATACTTCATTTCTACTGTTATTTGGATAAATGATAACGCTGAACTAGTTTACATTCGGGTCTGCCCAGTTAGTAAAGCCTGACCATTGAATTTTTTTAGAAACTAATTTCTTTTTAAGTCCATTAAGTTCTTCATAGATATTCACACTTATTGCTGTTGAATAATTTTTAATCTCTTCGTTAATTTCAGTAAAGTTATTACCTGTCTTCCAGATGTACTTAGCTGTTGTTGAGTTCGAATCAAGCTCGATTGGTGCAGACATAATTGTTGTATTAGTAGATTCATCTTCAATTGTTACAATCAATTTTCGAGAGCTAAATCCATCATAACTATAATTACGCTGCACTTCTGTTACTATATTCATATTAAGTGTCGTATTAGTAACCCAGGTAGAAAGCGATTTGATGTTAACTGCAAATGGACCTACTTTAATATTACTAAAATCCTTCGTTACCTGTTTTTCAATTGGTAACGAAAATTTAGCAGGATTAAAGTATCCTTGCGCTTGATCATCATTATTCTGAATAATTCCTTTATCGTTAAATGCCAGTCCAAACAATAGAGTTGCACCTGTCATATCCATGTCTTTAGGTACATCTACTGTTACAATGACCTGTTCTTTTCTATTGGGATTAACCGGATTTGTCGTTTTAATTAGTTTGGTTTCAAATAAAGAACCATTTGCTGTTTGAACATACCCTGTCCATTTAGATGTTGCTTTCGCTCGTGTTTGGTTATTCGTAATATCCATATAGATTGCAAACACTTTGCTGAACTCTCCTTCGAATGTGCGAACATCAGTTACTGCAGCTGCTACCTTCTCACCATTATCTTCAATTGAATAATTCGAACCGATGGCAATTGATTTAGGTGTGGTGGCGGCTTTAGTTGTAAGTGAGGCTAATTCATTTTTCTTTTCACCATCAAGCTCGTACAACTTGAATTTAATGTTATTAACATTAAAACTACTCGAAACAGCACCATAATAATATATTACTGCCGACCCTTTAGCAGGAATAGAAACCTGTGTAGTTAAAGGAAGAACCTTCGTGTCAAGTTCTGCACTGTCATCTAAGTAAAAAGCCCCGTTGATTTTTGGCAGAGGAGCTGCCTTAGTTCCTTTATTTGTAATCGTCAACTTACCAATTAAATTATCATTTGTTTGCCACGGATATTTTTGCAGAGAATCAATACTGATGTCATAAACATAATCACCGGTAATATATTCGTATTTATTCGTTGCTACATTAACTGTTGGAGCTTTCAAACCTACATTAAACTTTGCAGCCGGTACGTTAATGCTCGCAGCACCCTCCCCAACTGACTGGACTACAATAAGCTTCATTCCAGTTGTTTTTATCGTATTGGGTAATTCAACAGATAATTTAACTGTCTCCAATATAGCTGGACGAAGCGATATTTCTGTTGGAGCAGCAGATGAAGATTGTTTTAATTCATATAATGCTCCAGAGGTTGATTGCATAAAAAATTTGAAATTTGGTATCGTTACGCTGAATTTCCCCGTATTGCGCATTGCTAATTCTAAATTTATAACATTGTTGGCGGACCCAGATGAAATTGTTGATTTATTAATCCGCATATTAATGACCGTGTTATTAAGTTTAACAGCCTTGTAGCCCCCAATTTTTACATCGTTTGTATAACTGGCTGGGAACATAAACTTAGCAACGTTTTTTTCATATCCGGAAACTGAAAAATCAAATTTGATAATTTTCAATACCAAATTAGCTAAAGTAACATTATTAGGAACTTCACTATAGAAGGTTAAAGTAACGCTCGACTTAGGTGCAACAGATTTTTTAGCTTTATCAGATTCGATTAAAGATAGTGTATATTTATTTCCACTCCATGAAGAAAGTCTTGCCCAATAGTCTTGCAAATTCATAGCTGCACTTCCACCATTATAGAATGTTACTGTAAAACTAGCAGTACTTCCTTTACTGCTTGGAATGAGATCAGCACTTTCCAATTTAACATAGGAGCTAGAGTTTATGTATACCGGTTTACTAATGTCTGTACCGGCTGCATAACCGGTTTGCGTAGCAATAGGCATGACAAGAGATAAAACTAATACAATAGCTAATAACAAGTAAAACTTATTGTTTATCTTTGTTCGTAAGAAACTATGCATTTTTAATCACTCCGTATCGCTTTTTTATATAGACGCAATACAGGCCAATTTTGTTCCCCATAATAATCTATTCTATGTATTTAATTTTAGCAGTGCTATATGAACACAAGATGAACATCGTTAATATAGGAAAAAGGGTTCCTGACATGGTCA
>NZ_CBVJ010000134.1 GCF_000513275.1 Paenibacillus gorillae
TTCCTGACATGGTCAGGAACCCTTTTTCTATAAGACCTTTAACCTTCTAGAAGATTATTAGCCTTTTTTGATAACAACTACAGCAACTTCTTTGTTAACACCGAATTCTTTACCAGTGTTAGCTACAAATACGCTGTATGCATTGTCGCCTTGATCATCAGTCAGTTGTGCAGTTACAACGTCTGCGATCGAACCGAATTTAACATTGTTGTTAGCATCAATTACTACAACAGAAGATTCTGCTGTCAATACGTAGTTCACGTTGTTAGCTACAAACGTGTTGTATGTTTGGCTAGCAGCAGTGAAGTTGTTGATCAGATCAGTAGTGCTGTTTTTCTCGTAAACAACGCTCAGACCATCGTATTTCGACGAAACTGGGTTACCGTTGCCATCAAGAATGCTGGAAAGTTTTACGATTACGTTGTTGTCAGCATTTTTAGCTGCCAGTACATTGTAAACCGTATCTTTAACTTCAACTTCTTTTTCGTTACCGTTTACGCTCAGTTTAACTTTGTATACCGAGTCGCTTACGTTATCACTAGTGATTTTTGTAACAGCCAAGAATTTACCAGCGATCGTAGGAAGAGCTTTTTCAGCCGCTTCAAGATCTTTAACCAATACGATGTACGAAGCATTGTAGCCGCTATCGTCAGTTACAGCAAAAGCAATGTCGTTTTTCGTTACACGAGCGATATCGCCTTTAGTGATTTTCGCATCGGATTTAACAGCATTGTTTTCAACAACTTTAGTTGCATCCAGAACTACAGTGCTACCATTGATGTTGAATGTGCTGTTGCCGATTTTAACAGATGTATCGGATTTTTCCGCTACAGTTGTAGTTCCCAAAACATTGCCTTTAGGAGCTCCGTCAATACCGATAACTGTTGCGCCGTCGAATTTCAGTTTAGCAAATGCGCCAACAACTACAGTACCGATTTGATCATGCTTATCTTGACCAGCCGCTGGCAGATTAACTGCAACGATTTTGTCTTCTTTAACCGAGTAGTATTTCAGAACATCGCGTTTTACTACGATGCCATCAACAATTACTTGAGCATCTGCAGTGTATCCAAGAACAATTGCCAGGTTGTTGTCAGCTGCGCCTGGTGTTACGACAGTAGCTTTAACGATACCTTTGTCTTTGTTCAGGAACAATTTGTACTCAGTGCCGTTTTTCAGAGCCAGACCGCCAATAGCTTCTTTGTATTGCTCGCCATTTACTGTGTAGAAAGTATCTGCATTAACTTTCGATACTGCAGTTACTTTACCAGTAATAACGTTACGAGTAGCGTTAACTTCAGAAGCTACTTGTTTAGCATTACGTACAACTTCCAATACGTCGTCAGCTGCAAGATCAGTTACAGCTTTCACTTCGCCATTGATTGTGTAAACAGTGTTGTCGTTAACCACTGAGTAACCGCCAGTGTGAGTGATACGTGCATCGTTGGAAGAAGTTTTAGCTACATAACCAACATACAGAGCGTTAACTGGAGCGTATTCTTTTGCAACCAGAGCACGTACAGAACCGTCTTTGTTGAGCAATACGTCAACAGTTGCGCCGGAAGCGATTGTGCCACGGTTAGCAACGGAAACTACGTCGCCGTTTTTGAAGAAATCAGTTACACCGTAAGTAGTGCTAGCTACAGTGTTGATAGTGTATTCTTTTTTGTCGTCGCCTACTTTAACGAAGATCTTGGAAGCATCCGCGCCAGTTGTAGCAGGAACAGCATCAAGTTTACCTGCAACTGTACGGTCAGCAGGTTGTGCATCAGTCAAAGCAAGAACTTTACCGTCTTTGTCAAGAAGTGCTACTACTTCGTGACCAGCCAGTTGGGAAAGTTTTTTGCCGCCAGTAACGATGAACTTCGAAGAAGTAGTCGTCCAAGCATCGTTCAGTTCTACTTTACCGTTGCTGTCAAGAGCACTGTTAGTCAAAACGGAAGATACCGATTTGCCCAGTTTAGTGATCAGTTTAACACGGCTGTAAGTGTTGCCGTCGTCGTTCAATTTAGTAACGAAGTATTGGTCGCCATCAGCATTGTAAGCAACCAGTTCTTGTTGCAATGCATTCGAAGTTACTTGAGCAACGATTGCACGAGTTGCAAGCGTACCAGGTGTAATTTCTACTTTGCTGAACAGACCAAGGTCTTCAGCTTTCACCAGTACGTTGTAAGGCCACGAGCCTTGAAGTTTAGCATCTTGGTAACCCAGTGCACGAGTTACGATTGCTACAACCTCTTCAAACTTGATGTTGTCGTTAGGACGGAATTTGCCAGTCCCTTTGTCACCAAGGATGAAACCTTTAGTAGCAGCTACGTTGATGTAACCAGTGTACCATTCATTAACTTTAACGTCTTTGAATGTTGGTTTAACTGTTTGCATCAGCGTTGCAGCGCTACCGCTACCCGTTGCTTCTACAACGATTTTCGCCAATTCAGCGCGAGTAATTTTGTTTTCTGGTTTGAAAGTACCATCTGCATAACCATTGATAATACCAAGAGCGACAAGCTCTTCAATTGCGGATTGCTCTTTTTTGCCTACTACGTCAGCTGGCGTTGCAGCGAATGCTGGAACAGCGACGGAAAGGACCAAAGAGAAAGCCAGCACGAATGCTAATAAACTTTTCTTCATAACCTTTTTTTCTCCTCCTCTAAAATGCTTCGGTTGTTGAGAGTTTTGTTTGCTTAATGAATTGCTCGTTTCCCTCATAGCCGTTGTCACCCCCTTCCCAGAGTAGAGCAGTATTTAGTATAAATGATGTCTGCCGCCATGTTTAACCCTATGTAAGAACATGTCGCAGAAACTTGTAAACCTTGTAATAAATTGATAGAGAAGCTATACCACTATAACATTATACAATGGGCTACCCTCACCGTAAAGAGAAAGTTGAGAATTCATTCCAACTAACTCCGAAATTCGGAGGTTCTTCACCATATATAATGCTTTATCGTAATAGCGACATGTATTTAAACGCACTGGAGTCGAAAAAGTTGCGGTATTCGCTCAAAAATGTTGAAAAGATTTTTGAAAGGCTTGTACGCTGCTTCTTATTCGATTCATTATGTATTTCGCGTTTAATTTTCTGCTGTCTATTACGCTTTTAAGGTACTTTGCTAGTATAGCTTGTACCTAGCGCTTCCGTCGATGCTAAAGATTTTCCATGGATAAACTTACTTCACAAAGAAAAAGAGAACAGAAAATGGAAGCACTTTTCTGTCCTCTTATTTTGCAAAAATCTACAATATATTACAAGAGTTTATTTTTACGCATAACACGCTCGGCGATAATGGCTGCATCCGCACGCTTCAAATTCGATTTTGGATCGAAACGGAACGTTGGTTTAGCTGTACCAGTCGTTGTGTTCGGCAAGCCTTCAATAAATTTAGCTTTATTGACCGCAAGTACCGAAGAAAGCGCATAGCCATCGATTATATTAGCGTCTGTAAACGATTTTTGCAGTGCCGCTCTGTCTCGAGTCTGATCCTCTTTGCCGTCTTTTACGAGGTTTCCGGCGCGGGCGATCATTACCGCAGCTTCTTCCCTAGTCAAAGACTCGTTCGGAAGGAATTGACGCGGCCCTTTGCCTCTAATAATCCCTTTGCGTACTGCCGTCTCGATATAACGGTAATCCCAGAAAGGACTGAGACCAAGAACAGGCACTACGTCATCGAACGTCATGTCGTTCGGGTTATACTCCAATGGAATCTGATACATCTTGACGAGCAACTGTGCAAACTCTCCGCGAGTGATGTTGTCATAGACGCCAAACTCGTTATTGTTCTTCGAGTTCATGATACCGCGGCCATACATCAGTTCCAGAGAATTACGGGCATATTCGTGACCAATAATGTCTGTGAAGCTGTAACGAATTTGCATAACCACATAATAGCCGAAGCCATTAATCGGTGCTGTAATCGTTTTGCTGCCTACATTGATAGTTCCGCCCATGTTTTCCCATCTACCATTATAATAACGCCAGATGCTGAGCGTGTTTGCTGCTGTATTTACAATTTTTGAATCGTATTTCAGTGTAATTTCACCCGAATTTGATGTTTCAAGCCAACGTGTTAACGGGCGGCTGAAAAACTCATTAGTCGTGCTATAAGGCTGTTTACCTTGTTGGAAGGTATATCCCGTCTGTACGGTCCCTTCGACATAGCCTGGGTCGATCCAGAACAAGTTAGAAGCAAATCCGAAATGAGTAGTCGGACGAATAACCGCTGCGCCAAAGTCGCTGAACGATACCGTGCTAAAGGTACCGTCTTTAGCATTGGCGCCATCATATTCGCCAACTGCGTTATATACCTTAACGGTTCTTCCGTCTGTACGGTCTGCGATGCCGAACAGAATTTTTTGCGAGTCGAACAGGTCGATTGTTTTTACATCTTGACCCGGGTTAATATTAGCCGGCCGCAGGAACGTATTCTTAGGGAAAGTTACCGTAACTTCGCCTTTAAATGCCGACAGCTTGCCGGTCTTCGGTATCGCTGCTTTGTACTGAGCGCCGATCGAATTATCCGCTGCATAGTTGACGGAGAATTCTCCGTTCAATTTTTCTGTACCGCGATAGACAGTAAATTTAATTTTGTTAACACCCGCTTTAAGACCTTGCAGCTCATAGCGGAAAATTTCGTCGTTTACGCTTTTTATCATGTTGTCTTTGCCGATTACGATGCGGTCTGCGCCTTCCGCCCGGATACTTACGTTAAGGAAGTTCTGGTTAATAACTGCTTCTTGCGGCAGCTTAGGGGACAACAGCTCGTAAGGCGGCAATTCACGCCTAATGGTAATTGTTTGGCTTACACTTTCCGTACCTACCTGGGAAATAATCGTAATACTTTTTACTCCCGTAGTTGGAAGATTCAATCCAAACAAACGCAAATTGTATGTTTTTTGTGTTGGGCTGGTCGAAGGCTCGATGAAAAGCTTCGATAAATCAGCCGGTGTTACGGTCATTGCATTGTTGGCTGTACTGACAGTCGCCGTCGCATAGTCAACGCCATCCACTTTAATGATTAAATTTGCAAGATTTGTTACAGTAAACAAAATATCCGCTTTTTTCTGTGAAGTCGTGTAGCTGAATGCGGAAGAGCCTGGAATAAACTTGCGATCCGGATCGGCGAACAATCGCTTGGATTCCGAATCGTTAATCGGATCAACGGTATACGGAACAGGCTTAATACCCGAAACCGTTGGCTGTTTATCAGAGAAACGATAAATTACGAGCGTAGTCGTTACAGCTACTCCATTTGCCGTACCTGAAAGCACTAACTCATTGCTGCCGAATACAAGCTGTCCAAACTGAATGTTAAATACACCTGTAGCTGGAATAACTTCATTAGCAGCTACGTTTCTAGTCACACCATTTAATGAAAACTTGAACGACGCAATGTCTGTAGTTTTAAAATTGATCAGCTTGCCCATAATTGACCCAAGCGGATTGATATCGTAGTATACTGCGCCGTTATAAGTATTCGTAACTTGAATTGAAGAGATCGGGTTATACTGGAACGTTCTGGTTACTGTATTGCTTTCCGTTCCTTTAGTAACGGTGAAAGACAGCTCAATTTCTCCTTGCGGCATAGCATTAATCCGATAGATCCGCTGTTTGCCGTCGTCTGTCGTAAACGCTGTCGCCGAGAAGGAAGATCCGGCTGCAACTCCGTTTACTTTCGCAGAAATGGACGTTGTGCCTGTAGAAAGATCAAAGTTCGACGTATCCACCGCGATCCAAAGCGGCACTTGAGTAACGGCAACATTGTTGGAGAACCGTGTGCTGGAGCCGAATGTAGCTGCCGTTCCATCGTCAGCAACATCATACAGTTGTCTCAAATCAGTTATATAAGGCGCATTCACACTTCTTACCGTAAACTCTACCGGAAAGTTCGCCGTAGAGCCATCATAGGAATTACTTTTCACCCGCAGCTGGTATTTGCCGCTAGTGCCAGCAGTCAGATCTGTTGTGCTGGTAAAAGTAAATTCGGTCCAATCCTGATTTACTGTACCTTTTTGTACAGTCGTGTTCAAAACACCTAGCGAAGTTCCCGCCTCGTTGATCAGTTCCAAATCAATAGTCGGATTAGGTGTTGACGGAGCTGTAGCGGTTTTAAACAAAATTTTACCCGTAATAGGTTGAGTTGTAATCGGAGCTACAATCGGCTTACCGTCCAATTGCGTTGCTCCTGCAAAAACATTGTATGGAGTAGGTGTATTCTCTTTAAAATAAACAAGCTCCCGGTTCACCGTAAAGCTTTTGTCTCCATTACGGGAAACGATCTGCAGTTTATTCAATCCCAGCTGCAGATTAAGATCGGACAATACAAACGTGCCCGCGCCGCCATTAAACATTGCAACGCCATTGATAAGCACGTCCTGTGCATTCGTTGCTTTAACCATCAAAGAAGGATTAGCTGTCGTTACAACAACAGGCTGACCCTCTGTTAATGGCGTGCCATTAGCGAGCTGAACGCTAGTAATAACAGGCACGTTGCCGTAGCTGACATAACTTACGCCCTCAACGATACCGCCGGAGCCGTTGCCGCTAGTTCCGATAACGGTAATCCGGTTCAAGCCTTCAAACAGCTGGATACCGGCAAAGAAGAAGGTATTGCCGATAATAGACGGCGTAATGCCGCCATTCGTGGAGGCTACGACGTTGCCGTTAACCAGACGCTCCACTTTATAAGTTATAGATCCTGAAGAGACGTCACTGAAAGACCCTCGTAAATCTACTGTACTTGTATTAACGACGGTAGGACTGCTTTGAACGGTACTAAAGTCTGTAAATTGAAAATAAATCGAATCCGCTTTTGCCGGACTGACTGGCAGCATCGTTACCAATAAGGCAACTGCAACCAAGCTGCTTAGAAAACTTTTCCACAATCTGTTCACGCTGTTATCCTCCTCCATATATAGCCTCGCGGCAATTACCGCCTAATGCGCCGCCGCTTTTTCACAGCACCGCGGCTAGACGGTCTCCAAACTCTGCTTATACGCAATTCTCACATATGCCCGTTCCCGATTTACCAACCGACCCTTTTAACGATTTTCTTTCCTCCCTTTTCCTCTTTAGCCTGTTCCTTTATCTGCCATTTCGACATTATTAGACGCAAGAGCCGCAGAAAAGTTCTGTATTGTGTTTATCGGCTTTTCCGCGCTGAAATTTTAGTCGAATCATGGAAAATGAGGCGGTCAAATTGCTTTTTTTCTTCCATATTCGAAATCATTCACTTCACACTTCCCACAAACGCGCATGAAAAAAGCCCAGGGGCTCCTAGCCCCCAGGCTCTTACATGCTCAATCTTGAATTATTTCGAGCGGTCCGCATCAACTTTCAGCCGCAGACGCATCCGATTCAGAAAGTTAATAACCGGCCGGCGCGTCTTGTCGACGATGCCGATCAGCTCGGCGCCGATTTGCAGACATAGCATCACTAGACAAATCACAAGGAACGTTATCCAGTTAGCTGCATTAGATTGGACAACGGTCGATTGCAGGATCGCAAAACCGCCGAAAATCGCAGCCACGCCCCAGATGATAAGAACCGTCTTACGGTGGCTGAAGCCAAGCTCCTGCAGGCAGTGATGCAAATGGCCTTTATCCGGTGCGAAGATCGGACGTTTGTTAACCAGGCGGCGGATAATTGCAAAAAAGGTATCCGACAGCGGTACGCCGATAATCAGCAGCGGAGTAACGAACGAGACGATCGTGATCTGCTTGAAGCTGATCATGGACAGCATCGCCAGGCAGAAGCCCAGGAACAACGCGCCCGAATCGCCCATAAAAATTTTCGCCGGATGGAAGTTGAAGAACAAAAATCCGACAATGCCGCCCAATAGCAATGTGCTGAGCAAGATAATTGGAACGTTGCCCATAATGATCGCCATCACGAGAATCGTTCCGATTGCAATACCGGATACACCGGCTGCAAGCCCGTCCAGGCCGTCAATCAGGTTGATGGCATTCGTCACGCCTACAATCCAGAAGATCGTCAGCGGAATGGACAGCCATGCAGCGATTGGCTGCATCGCGTCGCCGAACGGAAAGTTCAAGAAATCGATTTTAATATCAAACACGAATACGACTACGCATGCTGCAGCAATTTGCCCCAGCAGCTTTACTTTCGCCGACAGCTCGAACCGGTCATCAAAAGAACCAAGCACGATAATAATCGTACCGCCAGCTAGCATTGCCCAAATGAGGTTCATATTCGAAGCGGTAAGCAAACCGTCCGGTACGAATGGCAGCAGCAGCAGTAGTCCTACTACGAATGCTGCGTAAATGGCTAAGCCGCCCATGCGCGGCATGATGCGTGTATGCACTTTACGATAGTTAGGTTTATCAATGGCGCCTACCTTGAAAGCAAATTTCTTCACCAGCGGCGTCATCACGAGCGCAATTATTACCGAAAGAATAAATCCAATTGTATAAAGTAAACCTGCTGACATTTATGCAGCTCCCCTTTTCTTTCTACCGAAGTGAATTATACTCCGACGGAAAAAGAAACTCCAACCCCGTTTTCATTCATTTTTCACGGTTTTGGGAGGTTTTTCACGATATTGGCCTAGGTTTTGTGACGTTTTCTTTATCGCGCATCACTTTCACTACGAATTTCGGAAGCACGAGCATTCTCGGCAGCCTTTTCGGCTCCTGTAAAAGACGGTAAAACCACTCCAGGCGCAGCTTCTGGAACAGAACTGGAGCTCGCTTTAATCGGCCCGCAACGATGTCAAAGGTGCCGCCGACTCCCATAATTAGGGGTACGCCGAGCTCCTGCTTATATTTGGCAATCCAGGGCTCCTGCGTATCGGCGCCTCTGGCGACAAAAAGCATGTCCGGCGACAGCTCGCGGATCGCAGCAACGACCTCAGCGTCCTGCTCGGGTCCAAAAAAACCGTTGCGAAATCCGACAATGCGGACTTGCGGGTATTGCAGTTGAAGCTTCTCCGCAGCTGCGGCAATAATCTCTTGCGAAGTGCCCAGTAAGTAGGCTGTCCATCTTCGCTTCTCGCCAATCTGCATAAGCCGGTGCAACAGATCAAAGCCGGCTACACGCTCAGTTACGGGCGTGCCGACATAATTAGCCGCCCAGACAACACCTGCTCCATCCGGCACAATCAAGTCCGCTTTCCGCATCATGCGGTAGTAGTCTGTGCTTTCCACCGCCGACATAATCATAATCGGATTCGCCGTAATGATATGCGTCTGGCGTTTTTGTTCAATTGAATCTGTTAAATAACTGACCGTCTCGTCCATACTCAGTTTAGAGAATGGAATCCCATAAATCGGCACCGTTGGCACTTGGTTCGACAAGCGACTATCACCTCGATATGTTTTGACGCAGCAACTGCACAATTTGTTGCGCAGGTTGTTGCGATTGCTGTTTTAATCTGTCGATGGCATCGCGGTGATCCCGCTTCCAACCCTCAGCGTCGTCCAGTAAAAGCTCCGCCGAATCTGCAAAATCAGAAGCATCCAGATGCTCTGTTGTGCCGACGGCATTGAGACCAAGCCGATGAAGAAACTGATCGATCTTCGGATCATAAGATAAGCCAAGCATCGGGACCTCCCGATTGGCCGCATAGATGAGCGCGTGCAGCCGCATGCCGAACAGCGCGTCGCAGCGGCTGACCTCCAGCAGCATTTGCTGAGGATCGTCGCCTGGGGCGGCTAGCTCAGCAATGCTTCCATGGCTGCCAAGTCTGCCGTTCAGTCGTTCCATGACAAGCTTCGATGTTTCCGCATCATCCGGCGTATGGAACGGCAGAAATCTCAGCCGCACAGCACGGCGGCTGGCTAGCTCAGCCAGCGCATCAACAGCGCGGGCGAGATCTTCCCCATCCTTGCGCCAGTGCCGCAAGGAAACCCCCAGCACCGGCAGCTTGTCCGCTGCTGCCACTTCACTTGCCGCAGCCGCTGATGCAGGCAGCGGCAAGCCCATAACCGGATCAGGCACGACTTCGATCCGGTTTTTCGGAACACCGATCCTCCCCAGCAGTTCAGCGGACTCAGCATCCCGCACCGAAACATAAGCGCTCTTCCGCATGACATTGCGGATAAGCGGATCCATCCAGCGGCGGTTAACAGGCCCGATGCCTTGCGAATAAATAAAAGTTGGCTTTCCCAGCCATTGGGCAAGCTTAATGACTCCGGTATAATACGGAATCGTCTTGGCGCTGGTTGCATCCTGAAGCAGGCTGCCTCCGCCGCTGACGAGTCCGTCGCTGCCCTTCAAAGCCTTCCATACTTCGGAAGGCTGCATCCGGTGAACCGATTCCACACCATACATCTGACTTGTCCATGCCGGATCACCCGACAGGACAACAGGAATGATTCGCATGCCTGCGAGCTTACTCTGTTCCTCCAAAGCGAGCAGAATCGAACGAAGCACCGCTTCATCGCCGCTGTTGTGAAATCCGTAATAACCGGAAATTACGATTCGGAAATCTTGTTTTTCAACGCTGGTGACCATTTGCGCCATACTCCCTCCAATACCTGCCATACTCCAATCAGAATGATGCCGAAGATAGCTCCCAGACCAAGACCCAAGAACACTCGGATAATCGAGATATAAAGCGGCGTATGGATATGGGCGAACGTGTCAACCATCGACAGCTGGCCGATTGAGGCAACGATAATCAGTACCCAAGCCGCCCGGTAGCGAAGCGCCAGGAACAGACCGGCCAGGAATAGCGGGTGCGCCAGCAAAAACTCTTTGTTCCGCGGCCGAACGCCAAATGTCGTTTCTAAGAAAACGCGGAACTCTTTCTCAAACGGCAGCGTCGTGCCGGCATTGCCTGTTCTGGACAAGTAATACAAGCCTGCTGCTGCAATCGCGACGCCTGCAACGACCATCAATACCGTAATCGGCGTCGAAAGCAATTTGCGGAGTCTGCGGATCGGAGCCTCTCCTGTATACAGCAGAACATAAACAGCTGTTAGTCCGATTGGAGCCAAATGCAATAAGCTTACGCCGCGGAATTGCTCCAGTACCAGGCTGTACGTAATGTTATTCAATAAGCCGAAGACGAATGGCACGGCCATCAACGACATGAGAGCCGTCACAATGAACCATACGATAGCCAGACCTAAACGGCGTCCAACTGTTAATCCTTCGAATACCCACTTCAGACCGCTTGATTGGCCAGACGCGGTCACGCCATCCGTTCCAGCGCCTTGACGGCCCGAGAACCGCAGCGGCCAATCTGGGCCGCCTACGTACCGCTGGTTGCCTTCCGTGCGGGAGTAGATCCGATTCATAACCCATACGAGCGCAAGTGTTGGTGCTGCAATACCGGCGCCAAGCGCCAGCGACTGCTCCATTAATGGACCTTTGAGCACATACAGCCCTGCGCTGCCGACCAGTCCGAGCAGAAACACCGGAATAAGCAGGCCAGGCAGGAAGGTATTGATCAGAAGCGCAATGAGGGCAACCGCACCAGCTGCTACAACCGCCTTAAGCGGCTTCGCGTAGGAAGGATGCTCCACCTTGAACGGCTCGGCGATGCTGGACGGGAAGCCCGCATCAGCCAATTTTTGAACAACGCCTTCTTCGCCCTTCATGGAAATATACAAATTATCGAGCGAGTTCACGACCGCTGACTTTTCCAAGCTGGACTGTGCGGATGAATTTAGGAAGAACATCCGAATGTTGCGGTCTTTCGCTGCCAGCAAGAACCGGTCGGCAATCGCTTCCGCTTTCATGCCCATCGCATCGTCAGGAGACAGGGAATAGAGCCGGACAACATTATAATTTGTAATAAATGCTAATTTATTTATGCCTTGTTGCGGTTTTTTCAAATTTTCTATTGTCGCGACGCCCATGCCGTATTTATTCAGCAAAGATGCGAAGGAATTGATGCTTCTCGACTCCTGTTGATCGGTAAAGCCCTTCACCTTGTCCCCGTCGAACAATATACGGGTAACGCCGTAGCTTTTCAGCTTGGCAAGCTGCTTATCCACTTCCTCTTCGTCGTATGGAAGAACACGATCGGTAAAACGGGCCAAAATATGGAACCCGGCGTCCCGCAGCGTATCCATCGTAATCGGGTCAAAGCTGATCGGCTTGAGTACAGAATCCTGCACCGGCCGTTCGATGACCATACCGCTGCGGCCGCCAAACGACCACGGACGGTATACAGCGCCTGCGCGGTCGAAAGCCTCGCGGAGGAGCGGACCAATTTCCGCTTCTTCCCGTTCTCCCGTAAAGAGAATATAAGTGAAGTTTTGCCCAACCGGCTCCAATTGGCTTTGCAGCAGCGCAGCATCTTTAGAGCTGTAGTAGGTCAATCTGCCGGCCTGTTGAAGCTCCCGCAAGGAGCTTTCATACAGCGACATCGTCGTGATGCCGACATATTTCATGTTTTTAAGCTGCTCTTCCAAAAAGGCTTTGGGCCTTGCTTGAATCTCGGCGATTTCGACCAAATCGCGATAGTCGAATACATACTCCACTTGCTTCGACGTCGATTCCATCGTCATTCGGTTGATGCCTAACGGCAATGCGGCAATTACCCCAATCAGCGTAATAATCCACAGCCATAGGCGAGCTTTCCGGTTCCAGTGCTGCCATCGTTGAAGCACGACAATCCTCCGTTCTATTGCTTAATGCCGGATATAACCTGTAATCCGCCATTCTTTTGGGCAATTCTTTCATTTTTTAAAATATATCTTCCTGACAACACTAACCGTTCCGGTCTACTCTTTCCATAACTGCCGTACGCAGCTTCGCCAGCGCATCTGCCGCTTGCTCAGTCGATTGACCGCGCACTGCAAAATACACTTTAATCTTTGGCTCCGTACCGGATGGGCGCAAGCAGAACCATGAACCGTCAGCCAGCATAAATTTCAATACGTTTTCTGGACGCAAGCCGTCGAGACCTTCAAGATAATCAAGCGCACGCTCCACCTTCACGCCGTTCACATCGGCTGGCGGCGCATTGCGCCAATCATCCATAATGGCTGCGATTTGTTGCACGCCGTCCAATCCCTTGAGTGTCCGTGATTCAAGACCCTCCAAGTAAACGCCATGCTGCTCGTACAGCTCAAGCAATACGTCATAAAGCGTTTTTCCTTGGCTGCTATAGTATGCCGCCGCTTCACAGATCAATAACGCTGCAACGATAGCATCTTTATCACGCGCATACGTGCCGGTGAGATAACCGTAGCTTTCCTCATAGCCGAACAAGAAAGAACGTTCACCCGATGCTTCGTAAGCAGTCATTTTCTCACCGATGTACTTAAAGCCAGTCAGCGTATTTTCCACTGCCGCTCCGTAAGAACGGGCAATGTCTGCGCCCATCTCGCTCGTTACAATCGTTTTGATGACTACGCCATTATTAGGCAGTTGACCGCGTTCCTTCAACTGGCTCAATACATAATGAACCATCAACGCACCCGATTGGTTGCCAGTGAGTACGACGTACTCGCCTTCGTTGTTTTTAACAACCGCACCCATCCGGTCCGCATCGGGATCGGTTCCGACAATAATGTCAGCGCCTGTTTCCTGAGCGAGCTTAATAGCCAGCGTAAACGCCTCGCGCTCCTCAGGGTTCGGAGATTTAACGGTGGAGAAATAGCCATCCGGCTGTTCTTGCTCCGCAACAACATGCACATTATTAAAGCCCGCTTTGCGCAGTACTTCTCTTACAGGCAAATTGCCTGTACCGTGGAGCGGTGTAAAGACAACTTTAAATTTATCGCCTAGACCGCTTTTCAGCAATTCACCGTTCAAGCTCTGGGCAACGACTGTATCGACGAATTGCTCATCAGCTTCCGCACCCAGCCAGACCAGCAGTCCTTGGCTTTCCGCTTCTTCCCGGCTCATGCGTTTCACTTCATCAAAACCGTCAATTTGCTGAATCGATGCGATTACCTGCTCCGCATCCTCCGGAATCAACTGGCAGCCGTCGGAGCCATAAGCTTTGTAGCCGTTATATTCAGGCGGATTATGGCTCGCCGTAATAACAATGCCTGTCGATGCGCCAAGCGAACGGACTGCAAACGACAGCTGCGGTGTAGGCCGAAGCGACGGGAACAGATACGTTTTCACGCCGTTGGCCGCCAATACCAGCGCGGAATCCAGTGCAAATTCAGGTGACAGATTGCGCGAGTCATGTGCAATGACAGCGGAAGGCGCCCCGCCTTTTGCTCCAGCGAGCAGCCAGTTTGCCAGCCCTTGTGTCGCTTTACCAACCGTATATGCATTCAGGCGGTTCGTCCCCGCTCCCATGACGCCGCGCAGGCCGCCAGTGCCAAATTCAAGATCACGGTAGAACCGGTCCGTAATTTCTTTGTCATCGCCTGCCAAGCCGCGAAGCTCAGCTTTCGTTGCTTCATCAATTAGCGGGTCATTTAACCATGCGTTGTAGCGTGCAACAGCCGTTTCATTTTGACTCAAATCGTCATCTCCTTAAGTTCAAATGCAGGCACTCCAGGCCTTGTTATCAAAATCCGGCGCTTAGCCGCGGTCCTGCAGCGCGAACATGAGCTCGCCCTCCGCTACCACTTTATCTCCTACTTTTGCTACAGCTTGTCCTTTGCCAATCATGCCTTTCAGCCGCGTAATTTCTACGGACAGCGTCAGCACGTCGCCTGGCTTTACCTGATCGCGGAAACGGAAGCCGTCAATGCCGGCGAAGAAACCCAGCTTGCCGCGGTTAGCCTCTACCATGAGCATTGCTACCGTTCCGACCTGCGCAAGTGCCTCGACAATCAATACACCTGGCATAACCGGATAGCCCGGGAAATGACCTACAAAATAAGGTTCGTTCATCGTAACGTTTTTCGTGCCTACTGCCCTTACCCCCGGTTCAACCTCCAAAATACGGTCAATGAGCAGAAACGGCGGACGGTGCGGAATAATTTCTTGGATTTGATTAATATCCAACATACAAAAAACTCCTTTCTTTTAATAAGGTAGGTATAAAAATGCTTTACTTGACAGAAACTAAGCTTATCCTTCGTAACTGCAGTTATGGAGGTTAAGATAAGGGGCTTGACTGTAGACCTGAAGCGTCTGCGGCCAAGCCTCTTTGTTCATTCTTTGCCCCAGCAGCCGGGTATGCCGTTTCTTCGCGGCTTTCATGCCGGTTTTAATTTTCGCTTTTAGATGGAAATGAATGACGCATTCAGGAATGGAGCGTCGGAGCATCGGCAGGCGGCAGCTCGGCCTGCTTCATTTTATTTAACGCCTGGAACAGCACAATGTACATGACGGAGGTCACGAACGAGAAGGCGATAACGACCCATAGGTACACTTCAGCGAATGGCGCTTTGAAAAAGACGAACATAATACCGATATAGAACAGTACCGTCGTCAGCTTCCCCATCCAATTGGCAGGCACCGTCTTTTTTCCCCGAAAATGAAAGAATAGCCCTCCTGCAATCATCCCAATATCACGCAGGAAGATCGCTCCTGCCGCACCCCCAGGATATGTAACCAGCAAGAAGCAGCGATACGATAACTGTAATAAACATCAGCTTATCCGCTAAGGGATCCAGCATCATGCCTAACGCCGTTACTTGGCCGCTCCGCCGCGCAATATATCCGTCAAGGATATCCGTAACTCCCGCCAATGCCACGACGAGAAATGCCGGAATGAGATGCCCCTTGGCAAACACGACGACATAAAAAGGAATCATTACAAAACGCAATGAAGTTAACATATTCGGCAGATTCAAACGCGCACGCCCCTCTACCTTTATCGAACCTCTTTCGAGGTTCCCAATTATTATACAACTACCATATGAAAAATAAAACAGCGGTATCCCTCCATCCCTTTCCCTGCTCATTTAAAAGCTTATTTTTCGTAGACTAATTGAGCCGTTTCCCTGCAAATTTTCCCAAAAACCTTCATTCCAAGCCTCTTTCTGCCGTTATTAATAGAAACAAACATTTTAACGCAGAAAGGACAGGGATGTAGTGAATTTTAGCTTAAATTGGAAAAAAGAAGGCCGTAAATGGCTGGCAGCAGCGTTGGCATCTGTACTGATACTGACCAGCTTGGCTGGAACCGCGAACGCAGCAGAAGATACTGTCACCGATATTCAGTTTAAATATGACGCAGCGGATTATAACTCCGGTTCTTCGGCACTTGAGGTATTCGTTGAAGATGATAAAGTTGAGGTTCTTTTATACGCCACACTGTCAAACTCCTCTACACAGCGGGATGTAACGTCAGAGGCAACCTGGAAATCCTCCAACACCTCCTACGTTAAAGTGGAGAAAGGCGTTTTGACCGGCGTTGGAAAGGGCACCGCGACGATCAGCGCTACTTATAAAGGAAACACGATTTCAATTAGAGCTATTTCTGACTTTGTATACAACGATGTCAACATTCTTGAGAGTGATAAGGACGCAGGAGCAACGAAAGATATTGAGCTCGGTCAGAGGCTTAGCTTCGATCTTGCTGGAACGAAAGGCAATAAAACAGATACCATTACCGACGAAGCGACTTGGACAAGTTCCAGCACAACTGTGGCTACCGTCAACAAAGGCGAGATTACGTTAGTCGGAACGGGTACTACTACGATTACTGCCAAGTACAAAGGCAAGTCCGATTCGATTAAGCTGAATGTAACTTCACCTTATAAATCAATCACGATCGAGCCAAAGGGCTCCATTGAGCTGAATATCGGGGAAGATGATGCCAAGCTGACCGCTACCGCGCTTAGCAAACTGGGCACGACCGAGGCCGTAACGACTTCAGCAGAATGGAGCAGCTCCAATACGAAGGTCGCTACCGTTAAAGAAGGCGTTGTGACGGCAGTCGGTACGGGTACAGCTACGATTACTGTATCTCACAAAGGCGTGAAGGATACGATTCAAGTCGTAGTCCGCACAGCTATTCAAGCCATTAAACTTACGCCTGAAAAGGAACTGCATCTGCAGTTGCAGAACGGTATTGTAGAACTTAAAGCCGAAATTCTGGACAACTCATCCGTTTTGAAAAATATTACATTAGACGAAGATGCGGTATGGACGACTTCCAATCCGGTAGCCGCTACTGTCAGCCAGGGTAAAGTTGAACCCCGTGCAGTCGGCTCAACTAAAATTACTGTAACCTATAAAGGACTTAGCCGCAGCATCGATGTAACCGTCTATCCGAGCATCAGCGCTTTGTCTGTTGAGAAAGAAGAGCTGGACGGCTTCGTTGACAGCAACGAGGCGCTGCCAAAAGTATTTGCAACTACTTTCAACGGCGATAAAGTTGACGTATCCAAGCTTGTGAATTGGACAACGGCTGATAGCAAAATCGTCGAGATCGAAGACGGCAAATGGAAAGCAAAAGCGCTTGGCAAAGTTGTAATGACGGCAACGGCTCAAGGCTTTAAAGCAGAAGTAACGCTAACCGTTCACGTTAAGCCGCTAAAGCTCATTGCCAACGAGAAAGAAGTTAGTGCCATTATCGGCAAAGAGCTTCCACTGCCTGGCGTAACCGTTGTGAACGAAGACGGAGAAGAAGAAGATATTTCGAAAAAAATTACTTGGAAAACGTCCTCTGACAATATTGTTCTCAAAGCAGAGACGATGAAGGGTCTAGAAGCTTCCTCTGTGACGTTAACAGGCACTTATTTGAACAAATCCGTTACGGTTCGCGTGAAAATCGAAGAAGAGATCGTAAAGATCGTCGTTGAGCCAGGTACTGTGGAGCTCTACCCAGGCGGCTCCAAAACCATTAAAGTAACAGGCTACTACAAGAGCGGCAAGACGGTTTCCCTCAACTCCAAGATGAATTGGGAATCGGCTTCGGAAAAAATCGCATCCGTGAAAAGTACAAGCTCAGTTCGAGCAGTAGATATTGGTACAACTAAACTTACAGGCTCTTATCAAGGTAAAGCCGCTGAGGTTAAAGTAATCGTATCTCCAAAGCTGAAGTCATTGGCACTATCGGACAAAGCAGTTAAGTTAAGCGCTGGACAGTCGTTCACCGTGAAGCTGACGGCCAACTATACGACAGGCAGTCCTGTAGATGCAACAGCCGGTGCTGTATGGACGAGCTCCAAATCCAGTGTAGCAACCGTTGTAAATGGCAGGATTACGGCTGTAGGCAAAGGCTCAGCTTCTATTAAAGCGACCTATGCGGGTAAAACAGTAACCGTCCGCGTAACTGTAAAATAAGTAAGAAGAAATAATAACAGCCTCTCCGTGATGTACGGAGAGGCTGTTATTATTTGCTTACAATTAAAAAAGGGCATGTCGCCGTTCCCGCCATAACGGAAAGGACAACACGCCTTTTATATCCCTACGTGTCCGAGAACACGAGATCGTACATATGCTGCCAAGTGCCCCAGGAGAATACTTCATCGCCTGGTTGCTTGCCCAATACGGTATAACCAATATATAATCCCGCAACGAGCATGATGACCATAATAATGGGAACAATGCTCTTGCGCAATAACCATAACGTTATTCTTGCTCCTGTTGAACGCTGCTTCCGCTGCTTTCCTTCATCGGCAGGCCATTCTTCAGCCGTCTTGCCGCTGTCGTTGTCCCGGCTGCGCTCTGTTTCCTTACTAGCAGCAGCTCTGCGTGACAGCTCTGTCCGTTCTTCGGCCATACTCATTACACCATCATCCTATCTATCTGCGCAGACTATTGGCCAGCCCCATCATCGTATCGCTTGATGTAATTGCTCTGGCTGCCAGCTGATAAGCACGCTGCACATTGATAAGCTCCGTCAGCTCATCGGTAAGATTAACGTTAGACTGCTCAAGCGCGCCTTGCAGAATTGCAACCCCGTTATCGGCATTTGGCGTAATTCGCTGAAGTACATCATCCACATTAATATTACCGGCAACCGCAAATAGATTGTCGGCCACCTGAGTCAACGCAGCAGGGCGCGACGGTTGCATGATCTTGAGGGTACCCAAATCGATCGCAGCCCCTCCGTCCTTCACGCCTTGCAAGGAACCATCAGGGTTCACACGCAGCTTGTATCCGTCAGGAACGACAACAGGGCCTTCATTGCCTGCAACATTCGCTACGACCGGGTATCCCTCAGCCGTTGCCAAAATCGTATCACCGTTTCCATTCACCGTCAACTGAAACGCGCCATTGCGTGTATAGGCGCGGTTGCCCGCTCCATCCACAATGACCTCGAACATCGCATTTCCTTGAATGGCCAGGTCCGCGATATTGCCCGTATCAGTAATCGGCCCTTGCTCCAGATTCGGCTGAATAATCGACAATCTGGAGCCCCAGCCTTGACTGAAGCCAAGCGGCGTCATACGTCCCTGCTGCTGAAATTCCCCAGGCTGCTCATAAACTGTATTCAGTAAATCCTGAAAGGTTGCTTCTTTTTTCTTGTAGCCTACTGTATTTACATTCGCAACATTGTCTGCCATAACGTCCAGCTTCTTTTGAAGCCCGTTCATCGACACCATCGCATTAATCATTGAGCTGTTCATATCGGATTCACGCTCCCTTCATCGATGCTTTAGATGCGGCCAATCTGATTAACTGCTTTGTCCAAGCTTTCATCATAAGCCTGAACAACCTTCTGGTTCGCTTCGTATGCCCGAAGCGCCGCCATCAAGTCAACAGAGGATTGCGCCGGATCAACATTAGAGCGCTCGATGTAGCCTTGCTGAACCGCTACCGCTTCATTAAGAGCCACCGGCCGTGTGCCAGCCGCGTCGCCGTTCAGACGATATTTGCCGTCGCCTTCACGAACAAGCTCGTTCGGATTGTCCACACGCGTAATAAGCAGTTGAACACCCGTATCCAGGCCAGTCTTCGTATTTATAAAGCGACGCTGATCATTCAGCACCAGATCGTCTAGACTCACCCCGGCTGCAAAACGGATAGGTTGTCCATTGGCACCGATCACATTCGAGCCGTCACCCGTAACGAGATTCCCTTGATCCGTCAGCAGAAAGGAGCCGCCGCGTGTATAACGGGTTTCTCCGGCTGCATTTTGCACCGTAAAAAAGGCTTGCGGCTGGAAGGTCACTACTCCATCGGGCGATACATTTTTACCAGAGGCATCGAATGCCATGCCCGGAATAGTGAGACTGGAGCTGATGGCAAAGTCAGAAGACTTGCCTGTCTGCTGCATATCGCCTTGCAAATGGATGGACAAGCTTTCCTCGGCCATTACGCCTGTGCTGATTCTCCCCACTTGCTTCGATTCCTGCGGCTCAACGCCTGTCAGACTGAGAAGCATCTCCGGAAACGAACGCGCCACCGCGTTCGTCTGTTTATAGCCTGGCGTATTTATATTCGCAATATTATTCGTTACCGTATCATGTCTGCGCTGTTGAGCAGTCATGCCCGCTGCTGCGGTATAAAGACCTCTTAACAAAAGCTGTCGCCTCCCCGGCCGGTCAGTAATTGAAGCCGTATTCCTACTCTATAATATCGGCTTCTGAAGCAATCGCTGTAATAGCTTGTTCATGCGACCTTCGACCCAATTTACGCCTCAGCGCGCCCCCCATGGCGCCCTACCCGCGCAAAGCCGGTTCTGCCGTCCGTTTGAACCCGCCTTACAGCCGCGCTTTTTTGCCGAGCTTGTCCAAATTATCGAGCAGAATGCCAGTTCCCTTCACGACGCAGTGCATCGGATCCTCGGCAATAAGCACCGGAACCTTAAGCTCAGAGGACAGCAGCGTATCAAGACCGTCAAGCAGCGCACCGCCGCCGGTAAGAATAACACCGCGATCAATAATGTCGGCAGACAATTCCGGCGGCGTCCGCTCCAGAACGGACTTTGCTGCGGACACGATCGACATTACCGGATCCCACAACGCTTCGCGAATTTCATCCGAGTGAATCGTAAGTGTAAGCGGCAAACCGGACACCATATCACGGCCGCGGATATCAATCTCCTCACGTCGGCCTCCTTCATGCACGGTGCCGATCTTGATCTTGATTTCCTCGCTTGTCCGCTCGCCGATCAGCAGGCGGTACTTGTCCTTAATGTACTTCATAATGGCTGCGTCGAACTTGTCCCCCGCAACTTTAATTGAAGATGCCGTTACGACATCCCCCATTGACAGCACGGCCACATCGGTCGTACCGCCTCCAATATCGACAACCATGTTGCCGCTGGGCTGGAAAATATCCATTCCAGCCCCGATTGCGGCAGCCTTTGGTTCCTCTTCCAAATAAACTTCCTTCGCTCCGCTCCGTTCGGCCGCCTCGCGAATTGCCTTCTGTTCAACAGAAGTAATGTTCGCAGGGGCGCAGATCAGAATGCGGGGACGGCTAAAAAATTTCCGGCCTTCAACCCGGTCAATAAACGCTTTAAGCATAATTTCAGTAATTTCAAAATCTGCAATAACTCCGTCGCGCAGCGGACGAATCGCAATGATGTTGCCCGGTGTACGGCCAACCATGCGATGGGCCTCTTCACCAACGGCCAGCACTTTCTTCGAATCGCTTTCAATCGCGACGACAGAAGGCTCGTCAAGAACTACGCCTTTTCCTTTTACATGAATGGATACATTTGCCGTACCCAAATCAACACCAATGTCCTTGCTCAGCATAAGGCTTAAGTCCTCCAACGAATAATGTAGGCGTATCGTTCAATTTAGTTCCCATGACGCAGAAACCGCTAGCATACATTATTCGCCAAAAAGCAATAAAATCCTCTATTAAAGTGCAAATAATATCGAAAAAAATTAACTTTTGCCCGCGGCCAGAACTTCCCTCTTTTTCGTGCTCGTCTTCTTGTATTTGATCTTCGTCGCTTCTCCCCCTCTCAAGTGCCGAATTGATTTGTGGTACTCGAGAATGTGCTTGACCTGGTCAGCCAGGTCGGGGTTAATTTCCGGTAAGCGCTCGGTCAAATCCTTATGCACCGTGCTTTTGGAAACGCCGAACTCTTTGGCGATCGTTCGCACCGTATGCTTCGTTTCAACGATGCAACGGCCTATTTTAATGGTGCGCTCTTTGATGTAATCGTGCACGTTCCCGCCTCCCTACTCGAGATAGTTTGGTACATTATATGAGTGGGTCGGGTATATATTCTTTGTGGTCAAGCCTGACAAGCCTGTTTGGCCGAAAATTTTCATAAAAACATGAAACAGGCAGGGGTTTGGCCCCTGCCTGTGCGACTAAAGAACTATTTTCAACTTATTTCACTGCGATTGCCGTTGCCGGGTTGATCGCTTCGTTGTTGCTGAGGACGCCGAAGTGGAGATGGACGCCAAGGTCACGCTCCAATTCGTTGCGGCCTGCTTTGGCGATGATCGTTCCTTGCTTCACTTCGTCGCCAACCGCAACTGAAATTTCACTCAAGCTTTGATACACGGTCACGAGACCGTCGCCATGGCTGATTTCAACCGTGTTGCCGTTCGTAGGGTGTCTGTCGACCAATGTAACCTTGCCGGACAGAGCTGCTTGAACCGGGAACGTCTGGTCATCTGGAGCAACCAGATCTACACCAAGATGCGCCGAGAACGTATCGCCCATTTGAACGACCGCTTTCGCTTTATCTTCGTCGCTTGCGGCTTCATCATAGAATGGAAGCTCCACTTGCAAATCTTCCACATTTGCTACCGGCCATGCCAGCTTCTCGCCCTTGCGAATACCTTCGAGCTCTTTGTCAGTCGGTTTTACTGCTTCGCCGCCTTTAGTGGCTTCAGTCTGAACGGTCTCGTTAGTAGAAGTTTCCTTGCTGTTGTCCGCTCCCTGATAGATCCACATTAAGGTTACGATAATTGCTGCCGCGGCCATAAATACTGCAGGCGCTACCCATTTCCGCGTCAGCAGCTTTCTCACCCCGTTGCTAGATTTAGCGGCAGATGCCTCTCCCATTGCATTTTTGGGAGCTTCTTGCTTCGGTTTGTTTTGATTTTCATTCATTTGCTATCACCTCACTAGCCATTGTTGCCAGTATGTCTAGCTTTATACGTGAGGCAATACTATTTTTATATTTTCCATTGTCTTCAACCTTTTCATTAATAACGGCTCGATAGCTTCGAAGCTTGTTCGACCTTTGTTCCGGAATAATAGTGGGCCAGAATGTCCTCCGCCTTAACGCCTGCCTTAGCCATTCCGTTGGCCCCCCACTGGCTCATGCCAACGCCATGCCCGTAGCCGTAAGTCGTAAAAGCGATAGAGTCTCCCTTTATCGTCCAGATGAATTGAGAGGAGGCTAGTCCTAGCTTCTCTCGCACCTCCCGGCCAGTCAGCCGCTTCTTCCCTACTATTAACTCGCCAATACGGCCACCAGCCGTTTTATTAACAACCCGGATGACAGGCTTGCCGCGACCTTCATCCCCCAGCCCGAGCTTTTGATAGAATTCGGTTATATCGAATCGAATCGTTTCCTTGTAACGGGGAGACAGCTCTTTGTCCCACGGGCTGGATACGCTTCGCAAATAAGGGATTTCCTGCGCCCAATAATCTTCTGAATTTTCGGTATAACCATTGCTAGTGGAGAAAAAAACAGCTTGGATCGGTTCGCCGTCATACGTAATAATACGTCCCTTCGTCTGCTCGACCGCTTGCTTCAGCTTTTCGCTATAGCTTTTTCGTTTGTCCTCGGGCCATCGCTTCGCCAGCTCAGCAAACGGCACGTATACCTGGTGCTCTACCGTATCCGTTACTTCCGCTCCCTTAGCTTCATTCCCGGGTGGCATTCCGCTGCTGTCATGAAGGGCAAGCCTTCTTACAATATAAGTGCGAGCGGCAATTGCCTGCGCTTTTAAGGCCTCCAGCTCAAAATCCATCGGCATCTCTGCTGCGACAACACCTCGCACATAGCTTTCGAGGGGCACACGTTCGATCCGTTTCTCTTTCGTCAGATAGACGCTGACTATGGTCTGTTCCAGTCCGTCCCGATCATCTTCTCCCTTGCCTTTTGTCTCCTGCGTCCCGTCCGGCTTGTCCCGCACTTCTGTAACGGTTCGTTCATCTGAAGGTGCAGCCTGCTCTGACGCTGTTTGACGCTCGTGGGCACGATGCTCATCCAGTGCTGAAGCTGACAGTTTGAAAGCAGCGAGCGTTATACCGAGCATAATGCCAATACCAAACAATGTGAGCCACTGAACATCCGCGGGCCGTAATTTGCGCCTGCCACCTTTTCCTATCATTCGCTTCATCGCTAGTCTCCCATCCTGTTCGAGGCGAGGCGAAAGCTCGCTCTCTCTTAGCCTGATGGTCTATACTATGAGCGAAAATGATAGGATAGAACTTTTTCCAAGGGAACACTAATCGTGGCGCAGTGCGTCTACAGGGCGCAATCGGGCCGCCTTGTTCGCCGGGAAAATACCGAATACGACGCCTACGGCCGCAGAGAAAGCAAAGGCGATCATCACCGTATTGAAAGGAACCTCGGTATGCGTACCCATGACTCTTCCAATTACAATGGATGCGATATAACCGATGCCGATACCTAATACCCCTCCCAGACCGCTTATCGTAACCGCCTCTACGAGAAACTGGAACAGGATATCACGCCGCTTTGCTCCTAAAGACTTCCGAATACCAATCTCCCGCGTTCGTTCCGTTACTGAGACAAGCATAATGTTCATAATGCCTATGCCGCCTACGATAAGTGAAATGGCCGCAACATAGAGCAGCATCGTATTCATCGTTTTATTGACCGAATTCAACGTCTCCATCGCGTCCTGCTGATTAAATACCCGGTAGCTGCTCGTATCGCCGCGGAATTTCTCCGTCAGCTTCACCTCCAGCATCGCAACGACCGTATTCATTAAATCAAGCTGTGTTACCTTCACATAGACTGTACGCACGCCGACGCTTTTGAAAAGCCGCTGAGCGGTCGATAGTGGTATAAGCACCTTCTCATCGTTGGAGCCCGACAACGAGCTTCCTTTTGCCTCTAACAGTCCTACGATTGTAAACCGGTAACCGTTGAGCAAAATAACTTTTCCAAGCGGATCATCCGTGCCAAACAGCTCCTCCGCAGTGGATACGCCGATCAAAGCCACTTTCTGGCTATTACTCTCATCAATCGGCACGATATAGCGGCCGGTCTGAACGCTAAAATCATTAACCTGCTCGTATTCGGGCGTGATGCCTTCCACCGTAACGTCCGTGCTGGTCGTATTATATTTTACGGACAGACTGCTGCTGACGACCGGGGATACCCCCTCTACATTCGGCAGATCGGCAAAAGCCATCGCCTCGTCCTTCGACAACGACGTAGCTGTTCCGCGGCCTGTAATTGTAATAGATAACAGATTCGTCCCCAGGCTGGACACTTGCTCCTCTACCTGATTAGACGAGCCTTTGCCCATTGCAACCAGCGCAATTACCGTCGCAACGCCAATCAAAATGCCTAGCATAGAGAGAGAGGTTCTAAGCTTGTTCGATAAGACGCTCTTGAACGCCATTCGGAAGCCTTGTGTGAGCTTCATTCGCACCACCCCTTTCCTCGCTGAGCACCCCGTCTCGAATAACGACCGTCCGGCCCGCCCGTTTGGCCACATCCATATCATGAGTTATAAGCACGATGGTATGGCCCTCCCGGTTAAGCTGCTCAATCATCGCCAGCACTTCTTGGCCGGTTTTCGAATCAAGCGCACCGGTAGGTTCGTCCGCCAGCAAAATCGGCGGATGAGTTGCCAGCGCACGGGCGATGGCGACACGCTGCTGCTGACCGCCCGACAGCTCACTGGGACGGTGATGCATCCGCTCGCCGAGCCCGACCTGCTTCAAAGCGTTCGACGAACGCTCCCGCCTTTCCCTTGCAGACAGTCCACGATAGATAAGCGGAAGCTCGCAGTTTTCCAGAGCAGTCAAACGGGGAAGCAGATGGAATCCTTGAAAAATAAATCCGATCTTACTGTTGCGTATTTGCGCCAGCTTATTGTCGCTTTGTCCTCTAACTTCCAGCCCGTCCAGCTTGTAGCTGCCTTCCGAGGGTGTATCCAGACAACCAATCACATTCATCAGTGTAGACTTTCCGGA
Source organism: Paenibacillus gorillae (assembly GCF_000513275.1). GTDB lineage: Bacteria > Bacillota > Bacilli > Paenibacillales > Paenibacillaceae > Pristimantibacillus > Pristimantibacillus gorillae. Next base: position 25,883 of record NZ_CBVJ010000134.1, read on the forward strand.
ACCAGACGGCCCGACGATGGCTACAAAATCGCCCCGGTTCACTTGCAGCGATACTTGATGCAGCACCGTCACCGTCTCGCGCCCCATCACATAGGATTTGGACACGCCTTTAATGTCGATTAGAACTTCTCGGCTCGCTTCTGTTCGTGTCATCGGCCGCCACCACCTGCTCCGCCGCCGCTCGCACGGGTCGTTCCGCCTCCAGCGAATCCGCCACCACCACCGCCGAATCCGCCTGCTCCGCCGCCAAAACCGCCCATTCCGCCAGGGAACATTTGCTGCTGAGAGGAAGACGACGTACTCGTGCCGACCGTTCCTTGCGGCAGCGCAATGAGTACGGAATCTCCTTCTTTAAGTCCAGATACAATTTCAACATAAGTCTCATCGCTAATCCCCGTCGTTACTTCGACCAGTTTCCCGCCTAATGCAGCACCCGGCATCCGGTTTGCTTGACCCGTTCTGCCTGACGCAGCGGCGCTTCCTGCATTGCCGCCGGTGCGTCCGTCTTGCGCGGTGCCTTGAGAACCTTGGGTACCTTGAGTGCCTTTGGCACCTTGGGTACCTTGGGTGCCTTGTGTGCCTTGAGTTCCTTTAGTACCTTCGCCTCCTTGTGTACCTCCAGCACCTTGACCGCCTTCGACACCCTCCTGCCCAGAACCGATTCCTTGCCGGGAACCCTGCGTTCCCGCAGCCGCTGTGCTGCTATCATCAGGCACTCGTACGAATGATTTGCCCATCATTTGGAGTACAGCTGCCACTGGCACTACAACAATATCCTTCTTCGATTCAATTACAATATCCGCCTGACCTGACATTCCGGCAATGATTCCTTCCGTCTCAGCAAGGGTGATTGTCACGTCGTACGCCGCAACTCCGTTAGAGGACGTACCTTCTTTTGCTAACTCCTCCACCGTGCCTTCAAACGTTTTGTCCGGCAAAGCGTTCAGATTAACACGCACAGCTTGCCCGACCTTCATTTTCGGCATATCCAGCTCATCGACCTGAATTTTAAACTTTAAAGCCGCATAGTCTACAATTTCAGCAACCGTTGCATTACCTTGCAACTCATCACCCGCTGCAATATCACCAGTTGTGACTTGGCCGCCAATTGGCGCCGTAACTTGCTTCACCTCAGACTGCTGCTCATACAAATCGGCAAGATCCGCTTTGTTCTGCTCCATGTCCAGCTTTAGCATGTCTATGTTGTTAACGATAGATTCCTTTTGTGCATCTTCGTTTTCCGTTCCTGTTGCCTGCTTGTACTGTGTTTGATACTGTTCCATCTGCATATCCTGCTTTTTGATTGACAGCTCCATTTTTTTGATCTGGCTGCTGACGTCTGCAGATTCGAAGGTAACGAGCACTTGCCCCTTTTTGACGATGTCTCCGACCTTAAAGCCGACTGTCTTCACCGTTCCGCTTGTTCCAGCCAATACCGTTGCACGATTATCGGCCGTAACTGAGCCTGTCCCGCTAATTTTCACTTCAATATTGCCTTTTGTTGCTTTTACCGTCTGTGCAGTTGGCTTCTGCGTCTCCGCCGCCTTATCGCGGAAAAAATAATAATACGCTCCCGCACCTGCAGCAACCAGAATAACAATAACTCCAATCCATAACGTCCACTTTTTCATGGGCGCATCCACCTCTCTATCGGTCATGAATAAGGACGAATATATCATCCAAAAATGAACGTTAGATGAACGAGTACCCTTTCTAATCAGAGACTTGTGGAGGCATATTGAGGTATATGTAACAATACTTTAGTGCCCGTATGGGCTTCCAGTAATTCTCCTCCTTCTTGTCTTGGTGCTGACCTCTTTTCACTTTTGTTGTTCAACAAAGTCAGATAAATACTACTAGTACCAAACTGCTGCAATATCGTTACTCAACTGCCCACCGTGTCCACTGCTAAGCGAATATTGTTCGACTAGCTACTCTGTCTTTACTGCACTAATGTTACTCAACTAACTAATCTGCACACACTGCGCCATGTACCCAACTTCCTTACTTCCAGCCACCTTTACTCCTGCAACGTTGCCAATTTCTTTAAATGCAGTACTTTCACTCTTGCCGCTATTTTATATACTTTTATTACAACAGGGGATGTTTATGGGTCCCAAACTCTGCTCCATTCTGCTTCAATCCGCTCTAACATACCAATCTCTACCCTATCAGCGAAGCACCTTCGCTATTTAACGAAGCCAAGTTCGCTGCAACCTCTAGAGACAGCTTCATTAGCTCAATTAGCGAAGCTAACTTCGCAGTTCATGAACCTTGGTTCACCATTAGCGAACTTCTCTTCGCTGTAAGATTTGACCCCCAGCATAACTGGCGATTAACGAAGTTAGCTTCGTTCTTTTGCGAACCCGCTTCGTTAATCCGCCACATCACAACAAAACCGACGCATTAGCGAAGCCAGCTTCGTTCTTTTGCGAATCTGGTTCGCTAATCACGCTCACCACAGCAAACCCCAACAGATTAGCGAAGCCAGCTTCGTTCTTTTGCGAATCTGCTTCGTTAATCCACCGCATCACAACAAAACCGACGCATTAGCGAAGCCAGCTTCGTTCTTTTGCGAACCCGCTTCGTTAATCCGCCGCATCACAACAAAACCAACGCATTAACGAATCCAGCTTCGTTCTTTTGCGAACCCGCTTCGCTATAACCCATCGTGAACAAAACACAAAAAAGCCTCCAATCGGAGGCCCAAGTTAGGCCGCCAATCGGAAGCTTTTCTATTACATCATATTCAGTTACGCCCAAGTAGGCTGTACTTTCACACGTTTGTAGCTGCTGGACGTCTCCGCAGCTGCCGATTCAGTGCTATGCGACGACGCAGATACTGCTGCAGCAGCTACCGCCACTGGAGCTTCTGCTGCTACCGCGGCAGCCTCCACACGGCTGATCGACGCGCCAAGGGATGCAAGCTTGCCTGTAATGTTCACATAGCCGCGGTCCACATGGTGAATGCCGCTAATTTCGGTCTCACCGTCCGCGCGCAGCGCCGCGCAAATAAGCGCTGCTCCTGCCCGCAGATCGGTTGCGCAAACTTTAGCCCCCGAAAGCTGAGCGCCGCCGCTTACGAAAGCGGAGCGTCCTTCAACCTTGATCTGAGCGCTCATCTTCTGGAATTCCTCAACATGCATGAAACGATTCTCAAATACCGTTTCCGTAACAACCGCCGTACCTTCTGCCACAAGGAGCAATGCCATCATTTGCGATTGCATGTCAGTTGGGAAGCCTGGATGAGGCAGCGTCTTCACATCGACTGATTTCAGCGAGCGCCCTGCTGTTACCCGGATACCGCTATCCGACTCCGATACTTCAACGCCCATCTCCTGCAGCTTCGAAATGACCGGCGTCAAATGATCGGAAATTGCACCTTCAACAAATACATCTCCGCCTGTAATCGCCGCAGCAATCATATACGTGCCTGCTTCTACACGATCCGGAATCACGTTATGCTTTGCGCCATGCATTTGATCTACGCCTTCAATGCGGATCATGCCTGTCCCCGCGCCGCGCACCTTCGCGCCCATCGCATTCAAATAATTAGCCAAATCAACGATTTCCGGTTCTTTGGCCGCATTCTCGATCGTGGTCGTACCTTCGGCAAGAGCTGCCGCCATCATAATATTTTCAGTCGCGCCGACGCTGGCGACATCCAAGTAAATTTTGGCACCCTTGAGCCGCTTTGCAACACTGGCTTCAATAAAGCCGTGACCCAGCGTAATTTCGGCGCCCATCGCCTCAAAGCCCTTCAAATGCTGGTCAATCGGTCTAGTACCGATCGCACAGCCGCCCGGAAGCGAAATCCGTACTTTGCCGATACGGGCAAGCAGCGGTCCCATTACCAGGAATGATGCCCGCATTTTACGAATCAATTCATACGGTGCTTCAAAGGATGTAATCGATGCCGCAGAAATGCGCATCGTCTCATTGTTATAGCTTAATTTGGCGCCCAGTGACGCCAGTACCTGCTGTATAGTCATCACGTCATCGAGGAGGGGTACGTCACAGATGACGCTGTCTCCTTCCGCTGCGAGCAAAGAGGCCGCCAATATAGGGAGTACTGCATTTTTAGCACCGCTGACACGGACAGTTCCCGACAAGCGCTGGCCTCCGCGGACGATAATTTTGGTCATCTTATAGTTCCCTCCGCGAACTGATTTTCGTTCATCGCTTTTATTCATCCAACCTTCATCATAGCATTAATTTACACAAATCGACAAGCATAAAATAAAATCCAAATGTTACCTGCTAATTCCATCGCAAGAATTGCTTTTTTATAAGAAAAAAGTGTCGAATGATGTGCTTGAGCGGCGTTTTTAACATGTTTCCCAATGAGATCCGTACGTTTCGCGTCGATCGGCGGCGAATAGCGGCATAAGCTGTACCGGCATACAGGCAAAAGCAGGCAGCATTGTGGTCTTCATCCCGCGATTTATAACTATTCGGACACTATTGTCATTTTCGTACCGTCATGTATTACCCATTGTTGACTCTTTTCGCGATTGTTATTCGACAAAACTCCTCAGCATGACCGACCAGGACCAATAGTCCAGAATAAAGCCGGCGAACGCATGCCCCAGTATAACCGCAATTAATATTTGAACCATGCGAGCCTTTGGACTGCGCGGAGATTTGAAAAAAGTATCCATTTTCACTTCCTGCAAAATGTACCATACAAAAATAATGCTGATGATAGTCACGACAATGGAAAATAACCCAGTCACTCCAGTTGTCGTTGCAATATCTCTTGCCATTTGCTCGGTGCCCATGAACATCCTCCTGCTTATTCATCCGATCCTGCCTATTGCTTAGACGTATAACCGGAACAATAATGTTGTATACTCTGCCCGGCTCGCCTTCGCATCCGGCTGGAACCGATTGCCCTCTTTGCCCGAGACACTGCCCTTTAGCTTCAAAGCTTGCAGCATGGGAGCGGCCCAATGCAATTTGGAAACATCGGCATAGGGTGCAGAAGTAGGCTGAATCGGCTTCACACCATCCGCCTGGCCGACAATGACAGTCATCTCGGCACGCGTGACGGGCTGATCCGGCTTAAATTGACCGCTCGGGAACCCCTTGATCCAGCCCTGCTCTACTGCCCTTCTGATGGCGTCATACGCCCAGTGCTTTGAGTCGACATCTTTAAATCGAACGGTGTTTGCCGGCTTTAGCAGCGATACAGGCTTATAGGCTTTCACCACCATCGCCACCGCTTCTGCACGAGTAATCGGCCGATCCGGTTCAAACACATATTTTCCCGTTCCCGACACAATGCCGCGGCTGTTCATAGCCACGATCGCTTCCTTGGCCCAGTGGTCGCTTATATCGCGAAAACCCGCTGTCAGTTCATCGGCATTAATTCGGAAACGGTAGTATTGATTATCGAAAGGTGCGTTAGATGTCAGTTTAACATAATAGACCCCTGGTTGAAAAAGCCTTCCGTTTGCTTCAAGACTGCCAGAGCTGCCCGTGGACTGAGAGAAAATAAGCTTTTGCTTCTTATCATAGGCTTCCAGCTTCATTTTAAAGCCTTCCGGAACGTCTTTGAGCCGCATATCGACGATACTTGGTTTTTGCAGGCGAAGCTGAAACCAGTCAACATCATTTTTTGTGCCGATTACCCCTACATACTCCGTACCTGGACTAACCAGTAATGCTTCATAATACTTATCATTTGGTTCGTTCGGATCATCATATTTCGGACTGTACTCCAGCTTCAGTGTATATGTGCCGACGGTTGGGCTCGCCTCCGCCGAAATCGCATTATGGACGCGAATATAATACTTGCCTGGAGTAACGGTGAGAAGCGGCGATTGCTCCGTCTCTCCTTCATGCTGATCATCATAGACAACGAGCGTCTGACCTGCCCGCTGAACAGCGAGCCCGGGATCGATGCGCACTGTGTTTGTGCTTAGTCTCAGTCTGAGCGTGCCGCTATGCGTAAAATTGATGACATACCAATCGCGGTCGGCGGTCTGATGGAAACTTCCGTTAATTGTCTGGCTGCGCGGCTGAAGCGTAAAAGCTGAATACGTCTTGTCGTTAGACTCGTATGCATCCTCAGCCATTCGAAAGGAGACGTTCAGCATATAAGGCAGCCTCGTATTGTTACCGGCGTTGATCGCCTCCATTAACACAAGCTGGCGTCCTTTGCGAACCTTCCATTCCATACCCCGGGTCCCCAGCTTCGTCTCTTCCGATTTCAGCAGCTTGCCATCCGCATAATGCGAGAGGCGAATGGGCGGCGCTGTTTTCCCTTGCGGAAGCATGGACTCATAGCGGAGGTTCAACACCCCATCATAAGGAGCATCGATTGCATACCAATCCTTATCCCCGCCAGTCTCAAGTACGGCTGTAAGCTGACTAGGTAACGGAAAATAGCTCGCTTGGCTCATCCGATCGTTCGGCTCGTATCCGTCCGCTTTCAAAGAAGTGGTCACAGCTTTATCGATTTGCAGCAGCCCGTAACCGGATTGATTATCAAAACCTCGTGCACCGATATCCTTGGCCGTCTGGCGAAGCAGCTCCCGAATTTGATAGGGCTTCATCTCCGGGTAACGCGCCCAGATGAGCGCAGCAGCCGCTGCAACTTGCGGAGCGGCCATCGATGTGCCCTCTTCCTTCTTATACCGGCCGCCGACGGCCGTCGTATACACATTCCACGGAGCAACCAGATCCAGCTCGGGTCCAGGGTTGGATCGCGCGTCCGGCCTGCCGTCCGCTTGGGCTCCGCCAACGGCAAGCACCGTCGGATAGGCAGCCGGATATTTCACGGCAGCCTTGCTGCCTAGATTTACGCCGTCATTGCCGGCCGCGGCGACGAGCAGAGCGCCTTTGCTCTCTGCATAATCCACAATATCCAGCATGTACGGCGAATAACGATAAAGCCCCACCGACAGCACGATAATTTTTGCCTGTTTGCGTACAGCGTACAGAATTGCTTCTCCTAGCTCCTGCTCTGTACCGTCCCCGCGGTGGTCCAACGCCTTGATCGGCATGAGCTTCGCTTTCCACAGAATGCCTGCCACACCGGTTCCATTATTGCCGGAAGCTGCAATAACTCCGGCAACACTCGTGCCGTGTCCATTATCATCATCCGGGGGCTGGTTCGGCTGGACAAGGTTGATGCCATTCACCAAGTTATCCTTCAAATCCGGATGATTCAGATCGACACCTGTATCAATTACAGCAATCGTCAGCAAGGTTTGCGTCCGAACGCTCTTCCACGCTTCCAGTGCGCCGATCTGCTTAAGGTAGATCTGTTTGCCCAGCTCCGGGTCGTTGGCTTCACCGTTATCAGCTGCAGCCGCCTGCAGCATTCGCTGCTCCGAAGCGCCGTCTCCTTCCGCAGACGGTTCATTTAATACGTGCACCGGACTATTCGGTTGCACGTATTCTACGCCCGGCGTGCTCCTAAGACCGTGCAGCCAAGGCTCTATGTCTGCGCACGGATCAGCGGGCGCGATGAGATCAACTGCCGTCTCACTTTGACGGCGGAGCAGCACCGTCCCGTGCAGCGCATGAGCATGCTCGGGACTGCTCCACTTGAGGAGCCACCCATGCGGCGACACCTCAGCAGAGGCTGGCCGCGCCTGCACCCGCTGCCCTTCAACTGAAGAGGCAGGCGCGGCGCAGGCGCAAATAAGCGCCGCCAGCAATAGCATGGCGACTGCCCTTTTGTATGGGTAAGGGTGCCAGAGAGGAAATTTCATTTATTGTGCCTCGGTAACTTCATATTTAGTAGGGCTGGCGAAGTGAAAATTTGTATGCAATAGAAGAATGAACAATTTTTTTATTCTATCGTTATACAGTTCGCTTTACCGACTAAATTTTCCTTTCCTATTATAAATACACGACAAAAGACCTATGAAAAACAGCTTATCTTTTAAGTTTCTGGATGCATCTGCTTATATACCCCGCTGTGCCCAGCTCCGCAATTTCTGAGCTTCTATTTACGTACCCCCATTCTCTGTTTCTTAAACGAAACGGTGACTAATCGTATATATGCTGCCTATCGCAGAAAATGAACTCCGCCACAAATTGTTAACCGCTTACTTACTAAAAAAAAGCTGACCGCCGCGAAATCAGGTTCCGCTGCCGTCAGCCTATGCCCGCCTCCAATTCTGACAAATCTGTTATCCCAGACCGATAAATAAATCACTGCGAATGGAGAAAACTGCTTGAATCCAGTCCATAAGCGGACCTGGCATCAAGCCTAATGCAACGGTCGCCCCGGCACAGAGCCATATGACGATTCCCGTCGGCACTGACACTCTAATCTCGTTTTCCTCTTCACTGCTGGAACGCATGAACATTTGACGAATAATGGAGAAGTAGAAATAGTAGGAGATTACGCTGCTGATCACCATAATGGCAACAAGCCAGTAGACCTTCGCGCTGGCAGCTCCCATCAGAATGAACAACTTGGCAAAAAAACCGCCGCTCACCGGCAGACCCGCTAGCGATAGAACAAAAACAACCATCGCTGCAGCGGTCCATGGCGCCCGGTAATAGAGTCCCGAGAAGCCCTTTAGCTCCTCATGCCCAGCTGCCCGGCTGATGACGGTCAACACGGCGAATGCGCCCATCGTCATCAACAGGTAGACCATAAGATAAAAAATAAACTCAGAGACGTTGCTGCTGTGGACGGACGTGAAATTCAGTCCCATCGGTACCAGCAAATAGCCGGCATTCGCGACTCCCGACAAGGCAAGCAGACGTTTCATCTGCCGCTGGCGCAGCGCAGCGGTCGTCCCGACAAGCATGGCTGCTGCTGCCAGAACGAGCAGAGCAAGATAGACATCATTGCCCACTGGCTTAGCGCTGCCTCCCCCTCCTCCAGAGATGAAGAAGGCGCTGTTATAGACAATGCGCAGTACTGCCGCCAGTGCCGCCCCCTTCGACACAACGGCCAGAAACGCCGAGACCGGCGTCGGAGCGCCCTGATAGACATCGGGTGCCCAGGCATGGAAAGGCGCAGCCGCAATCTTAATTGCAAAACCGGCAATGAGGAGGAAGAAGCCGGCATACATGAGCGCTGGATAGCTAGCCATAGCCTCGGGAAGGGCTGTCCTGAAATCACCGAGATCTACCGAACCTGTTAATCCATACAAGTAGGACATGCCGAATAATATAAAGGCAGAAGAAATACCGCCGGTCACTACATATTTAAAAGCCGCCTCCGCCGATTTGGATGATCGTCTTCGCAAGGCAACCAGCACATAGCTGGTAATGCTGAGCAACTCCAAACCAATATACAGTGTAACCAGGTTGCCGGAGGAGGCCATGATCATGGCTCCAATTGCAGCAGGCAGCAACAAGTAGAACAGCTCGGCACGATCGGTAATATCTTTATCCTGTTTAACTGAACCTAGCGCTATTAGCGCTGCGAGCGCCGTGCCTGCCAGAAACACCAGCTTCAACAGGCTGGCGAATTGGTCAACCACGTAGCTTGCGCCAAGAAGTTCAATAACTTGGCCAGCTTCCCTGCCGCTGTCCTGCAATTGAATAAGCCGATAGACAACGAATCCGGCGGAAGCAAGCAGCCCGGCAACGGTCACCCAGCCGATCGACAATCGGCTGACCCTTTGCGGCAGCAGCAGATCGGCAACGACTAGAAGAAGAAAGACGGCAGCAAGGCATAGCTCGGGAGCCATGTTCAGCATATCCGGCCACGTCAGAGGCAAAAACGAAACACCCTCGTACATTTGCTAACCCCCCCGCCCTTGTTGCAAGTATTGGATGAATCAGCGTCTCGTAGCTGTAATGAAGCGTATCGGTCAGCATGGACGGATAACAGCCAAGCAGTATGATCACGGCCAGCAGCACAATCATGGGAACGGCCTCCACTAGCCGGGCATCCTTGGCTGCTGCATATTGCTGATCCATTGGTCCGAATGTCACCTTCAACACGCTGCGCAGCACATAAGCCGCCGTCAAAATAATGCCAAGCAGCGCAAGACCGGCCAGCCATGGATGCGATTCGAACAGGCCGAGCAGCGACAGCAGCTCGCCAATAAAGCCCGAAAGCCCTGGCAGGCCAAGCGCTGCCAATCCTCCTGCAAGCAGCATGCCGCTCATGAATGGCATGCTGCGCGCCAGTCCGCCAAGCTGCGGCAGCTCCGTCGTCTTCGTCCGTTCATAGAAGCTGCCAACCAACAAGAATAGCAGCGCCGAGATCAGGCCGTGAGAGACGAGCTGGAATACTGCGCCCTGCAGGCCGATTTCGTTAAAAGCGGCAAAGCCGAGCAGCACGATTCCCATATGGCTGATTGAAGAATAGGCGAGCACACGCTTCAAATCCTTCTGCCGGAAAGCAATTAATGCCCCGTACAGAAGATTGACCAGACCCAGCACCGCTAGAACGACAGCCCATGCTTTCGCCTGTTCCGGAAATAAATAAATGCCGAAACGGAGCATGCCGTATGCCCCCATCTTAAGCAGTACGCCCGAGTGAATCATAACGATGGAAGGCGGAGCTTCCGTGTGCACCTTCAGCATCCAGGTGTGGAAAGGAAAGATCGGGAGCTTAATGCCAAAACCGACCAAGAGCAAAACGAATAGCGTCCATTGCATCGTATCGCTCATATGGAACGGGTTAAGTCCGCCCAGCGCCTCAGACGTAAGGTTGACCCATGCGGTCGGGTCCGTCATGTTTTTCGCCAAATCGGCATAATTGCCGCTATAGATAAACTCAAGAATATTCCCAGTCTGCTCTATGTGAAAGCCAGCCGTATTAACGAGAATAATGAATGCGATAAGCAAAATTGCTGAGCCAATGCCGTTATAGATTAGAAACTGATTAGCGGCCCGCTCGCGATTGAAGTAACCCCATATCCCGATCAGGAAGTACATGGCGATAATCGTCAGCTCGAAAGAAATGAAGAACAAAAAGATATCCCGTGCGAGAAACACGCCCAGCATTCCCGCTTCAAGCAGCAGAAACCATGCGTAAAAAGCTTTCCAGCGCTTTTTCACATGAACCGAGGCAAATGCAGCCATCGCCGTCACTAAAGCGGTCAGAATGACGAGCGGTAGCGATAATCCGTCAACGCCAACCGCATATTGAATAATGAACTTGTAGCTCGTAACGCCTTCAAGCGTCTCTTTGTTAAGCGGAACCTCCACCCAAGCCGCTTGCTCCTCATAGCCGCTGACGCCTTGCATATTCACAAAGTCAGAATAGAGCAGGCATGAAAGAATCAGCGGCACGAGCGTCGTAATAATCGCCGCAGCATGCAGCCATCGGTTGCGCTGGCTCGGCAGCAGCATTACAACGAGCATTCCGGCTAGCGGCGAGGCCAGCATAATCGATAGAATCGGCCAATCAGAGAGAATGTTCATTACCAGAACCTCCTTCCGACGATAGCCACGATTAGAACGATACAGCCGATTAGCGCTGCCAAACCATAGGTTTGAACCTTGCCGTTGCTAAGTCTCGCTGCCAGCCTGCCTGCGGCAGTCGTCAGCGATCCCGTCATCCGGACGGTTCCGCCGATTACATATTCGTCGAATGCAGCAAGCGTAGTACCGAGCCCGCGCAGCGGTTTTACAACAATTACCCGATACAATTCATCGAGGTAGTAGCCTCTTTCGACTGTTCTCAACAGTCCTGGAAGCTTCTCCGCCATCAAGCCATTTCGGATGCTTTTCTTCACAAAGAACAGCCAGCCCAAGTAAATGCCCAATGCGCCTACACCGATGGAGGCCACCATAGCTGCAATACCTGAGCCATGCGCAGCTTCGGCAGCTCCCGAGCCGTTCAGCCAGCCGCTTAACCAGCCATTCCACGGTGTTTCAACGAACCCGGCAACGACTGATATAGCTGCAAGAACAATCATCGGTATCGTCATGACAGTACCCGATTCTTTCACCGCTGGATGCCCGCTTCGCGGCTTGCCTGCAAAGACCAGGAAGAACAGTCTCGACATATAGAGAGCTGTGCAGAACGCTGCTGCAAGCCCAACGACGAACAGCACCGGACTTTTCGTCCAAAGCAGTTGCCAGAATGGCATCCTTGGACCAAAAGCCGGAGAAGGGCGGTATGCCCGACAACGCAAGCGCGCCAATAGCGAAGGTCCAAGCCGTTGTCTTCATCTTGACGCCAAGACCGCCCATTTCCCGGATATCCTGCGTATGTACCGCATGGATAATGCTGCCGGCCCCCAAGAAGAGCAGCGCTTTGAAGAAGGCATGCGTGAACAGATGAAAGATGCCTCCTGATACCGAGCCCAAACCGATCGCCATGACCATATAACCTAACTGGCTGACCGTCGAGTAAGCCAGAATCCTTTTGATATCATTCTGGGCTAGCGCTATCGTTGCGGCAAATATCGCGGTGAAGCCGCCTATATACGCCGTCGTCTGCATCGCAGCTTCCGATGCGCTTATGATGTCGAACGTTCTTGCGAGCAAGAACACGCCAGCAGCGACCATCGTCGCGGCATGAATAAGCGCACTGATCGGAGTCGGCCCCTCCATTGCATCCGGAAGCCATACATGCAGCGGAAACTGGCCGGATTTGCCGATGGCGCCGACAAAGATGAGCAGCGCAATGAGCGTCGTAATGCCCGAAGTCATCACGCCGGATTGCCCCTCGTGAAAGACGTTGTAAATATTAGTGAAGTCCAGCGCATGACCCGGCATATACCAGAACAGCAGCAGGATCGCTAACAGCAGTCCTGCATCACCGATACGTGTGACGATGAACGCTTTTTTCGCTGCAGCACGAGCGGCTGGCCTCGCATACCAGAAGCCGATTAACAGGAACGAGCATACCCCGACCAGCTCCCAGAAAATATAAAGCAGCAGCATATTGTCCGCCAGCACCAGCCCGATCATCGAGAAGGTAAACAAAGCGACATAGCCGTAAAAAACGGTGATCCGTTCGTCATTTTTCATATAGCCTGCAGAGTAGACGTTAACTGCCAAGCTGACAGTCGTTATGACCACAAGCATAAGCGAAGTCAGATTCGTCACTTCGAAGCCAAGACGCAGCGTATAGTCGCCGATGACGATCCATTTAAAGCTGCTTATGCTGTAATCGACGGCGTCGGGGCCCAACCGCTCGAACAAGACCAGCAGCGATAGAAGGAATGCCGCTAACGAGCCGGCAGACCCAAGCAGCATAGCTGTCGTCCGATAGCTTCTGCCTAGTGCAATTAGGAGCAGAAACGCCGCCAGCGGGAATACCGGGATGAGCCAAGCCAATTGCGTATAAAATTCCATTTGCTTGCGTCACCTCCTCATTTCATCATATTCGTCGACATTCACCGTACCTCTGGCGCGGAACAACGCAATTAATATCGCCACGCCAACTGCAGCCTCTGCAGCGGCTACCGTTATCGTGAATAGCGAGAACACTTGCCCGGTCAAGGAGGGCACAACCCCATATTTGGAGAATGCGATCAGATTCAAATTGACGCCGCTTAGCATCAGCTCTACCGACAGCAGAACGACTACTGCATTCCGTTTCACAAGCGCCCCGTACAAGCCGATGCAAAACAAGATCGCCGCCATCGTTAAATAGGATGGAAGCATGCTACTCCGCCTCCTTCGTCTGCAATTGAACCGCCTGCTCCGTTGAACCGCCGTCGATGCCCGTATCTTCGCCTGCAGTGCCATCCAGCTTCTCCGGCAAGCGGCGCGCAATGGCGATTGCCCCAATAAAAGCGACCGTCAGCAAAATCGACAGCAGCTCGAACGGCACAATGTAACCCGTATAGAGGAGCTGGCCGATCTTCATCGTATTGTCCTCCCCGCCTTGGAAAGGAAGCGGTTTGGGAAAGTCCGTCGTGCGGATGGCATAGAACAATAAGCCGAATAGCGCCAGAGCGCCAATCGCAGCAAGCCCTTCGTGAAGCGGCAGCACCTTTTCCGTACCGGCATCCTGATGATTCGTCATCATAATGCCGAAGATCATAAGAATAGACACCGCGCCGGCATAAATGAGCACCTGCACGAATGCGACGAACTCCGCCTCCAGCAGCACAAACATGCCCGCCAGTCCGAGAAATACGCCAGCCATGGAAATCACCATATGGACGACCTTTTGGAGGCTGATCATCAGTACGGCGCCGCAAACGATGATGGCGGAAAATATAAAAAATGCCACGAACTCGCCGTTAAACTCGATATTAAACAATTACTTGGCGCCCCCTTTGGCCGGTGCTCCGATATTGTTGTTGTCTTTGCGTACAAGCGTATTGTTGTCGGTCAGCCACTGCGCGTCCTTGAACAAGTCGTCACGGCTGAAGGCCGACAGCTCGAAGTGATTCGTCATAACGATCGCCTCCGTCGGGCATACCTCGGTGCAAAGATCGCATAGGATGCAAATTTCGAAATTAATATCGAAGGTATCGATCACCTTCCCTCTTTTTTCAGGGTCGGGATTCGGCTTGCCAGTCAGCGTAATGCAATCCGTCGGACAAATTCTCGCACACTGGTTGCAGACGATGCATAGCTCCGGTATAAAATGCTGAATGCCCCTGAACCGGTCCGGCATTTCAAAAGGTACATCAGGGTAGGAAGTGGTTACTTTAGGCGAGGCCATCGCTTTCAGCGTGACGCCAAGCCCGCGAAACAATCCTTTCATCGTCCCTGCCTCCTATTATCCTTTTATGAAAACCTCAATATAGACAGCCGTAAGGAATACGTTGAGCAGTGATACCGGGAGCAGCACCTTCCAGCCAAGCCCCATCAGCTGATCGACACGAATACGCGGAAAAGTTGCCCGTATCCAGAACAGGAAAAAGACGATGAAAGCAAATTTCAGCAGAAACCATAGGATACCCGGCACAAATTCGAGAAACGGCGCAGGCGCCTGCCAGCCGCCGAGAAACAATACGGTAGTGAGCGCTGCAATCGCATAGACATACACATACTCCGTCAGCATGAAGAAAGCGAAGCGGAAGCCGCTATATTCCACATGATAGCCTGCGACCAGCTCCGATTCCGCCTCGGGTAAATCGAACGGCGTCCGGTTGAGCTCCGAGACAGCGGCGATGATAAAGACAGCAAAGCCGATAATTTGCGGCAGGAAGTTCCAGTTCCAGAACCAACCTCCGCTTTGCGCCTCGACAATATCCCGCAGATTCAAGCTGCCGCTCAGCAAAATAACGCCAACAACAGAGATCACAAGCGGCACCTCATAGCTGATCATTTGTGCCGCAGAGCGCATACCGCCGAGCAGCGCATACTTGTTGTTGGAAGCCCATCCGCCAAGTACAATAGCGAGCGTGGAAATACCGGATAGCGCGACATAATAAAGCAAGCCGACATTCAAATCGGCGAAATAAAGCTTCTGGGTGTATGGAATAACCGCCAGTACAGTAAATGCCGGCACGTAAGCAAGTATGGGGGCCAGTGTAAAAAGAAGCCGGTCCGCCTTCCGCGGAATCGTATCCTCTTTAATGAGCAGCTTCAATATATCAGCTACAGTCTGGAGCAAGCCTAGCGGCCCTACCCGGTTCGGCCCTTGGCGGAATTGCATCCAGCCGATTACTTTTCGTTCGAAGTAAATTGCATAGGTCACGAAGCCCAGGACGATCATTAGGAAAACAGCGCCCCAAAGAAAGATGACTACCGCATTGCCCCAGGTCATCGGTCCGTTCAGCCAGGCGCCCATCAGCAATCGACCTCCCCGACGACGATATCAACGCCGCCCAGAATCGTAATTAAATTCGTCATCGTCTCCCCGATAAGCAGCTTGGGCAATATTTGAAGGTTCACGAAGGATGGACGACGGAACTTCAGCCGGTACGGCTCTGCCTTGCCTTTGGATACGATATGGCAGCCAATCTCGCCTCGCGGCGATTCAATTCGTGTATATACCTCTCCGGCAGGCGGCCGGATCGCCCGGGGCACCTTGCCCATCGTCTCGCCGCTGCTCGGAAATTGCACGATCGCCTGCTTCAATATGCGCAGGCTTTGGCGGATTTCCTCCAGCCGGATGCGATAGCGGTCATAGCAATCGCCGTTTTGTCCGAGCGGCACGTCGAATTCAAAGCGGCTGTACAGGCTGTACGGCTCCGCTTTGCGCAAGTCCCAGTCGACACCAGTACAGCGCAAATTGGCACCGGATAGTCCATAATCAATGGCTGTTTCCGCATCATATTTGCCGATGCCTTTAATGCGGGCCAGAAAGATTTCATTGCCGCTGACCAGCTTATCGTACTCGCGAAGCTTGCCTTCCATATAGGGAATAAACTCGCTCACCTTATCGATCCAGCCGGGAGGAGCATCCCATTTCACGCCGCCAACCCGCATGTAATTGTAGGTCAGGCGGGCGCCGCACAGCTCGTTGAACAAATTAATAATCGTCTCGCGGTCGCGAAACGCATATAGAAATGGACTCATCGCGCCGATATCAAGCAGGTAGGTACCCCACCAGACCAGATGACTCGCGACCCGCTGCAGCTCCATTACGATGAGGCGCAAAAACTCAGCCCGCTCCGGCACTTCCAGCCCCATCATCGTCTCCACAGCATGAACGAGAACGTAATTGTTAGTCATAGCGGAGACATAGTCCATCCGGTCGGTATAAGGAATGATTTGTGTATAGTTCAATTGCTCGGCAAGCTTCTCCGTGCCGCGGTGCAAGTAACCCATGACCGGAGTTGCCTCGGTAATGACTTCACCGTCAAGTTTGACTACGATGCGAAACACACCATGTGTGCTAGGATGCTGAGGACCAACGTTAAGCAGCAGTTCTTCGGTACGAATCACGAGCGGCTTACACCTCCGAGTCTAACGGTTCATAATCTTTGCGAAGCGGATGCCCGGCCCAATCGTCCGGCATCATAATGCGCCGCAAATCGGGATGCCCGGGAAAAACAATGCCCAGCAGATCATAAATTTCACGTTCATTCCAGTTAGCTGTTGCCCATACCGGCGTGGCAGAGGACACTTCCGGCTTCTCGCGGTCGGCTTTTATCTTCACGGCCAGCTCCCGCCCGCTCCGCAGCGAGACGAGATGATAGACGACCTCCAGATGCGTCTCGTAATCAACGCCGGATACGTTGCGCAAATACGTAAAATCATTCTCTATCTTCAATAGTTCCGCTATGCTGCGCCAATACTCATTCTTTACGATGAGCGTCGGCATATGCCCGTTTAATTCGTTAATATAAGCATCCTCTAGCGCTTCGTCTGCCACCTCACGGCGAATGAGCGCAGTTACCGCGTCCAGCTCCGGCTGTTTGGGCGACGGGGGTGGCGGCGCTGAGGCCTCTGCCGCTTCTGCCGTCTCTGCGGCTGCTTTCGCCGCAGCCCGGGCTGCGCGCGCTTCTGCAGCCGCTTTCAGCTTCGCTGCTTTCTCCGGATCTGCTGCCTCGACCGACTGCTGCGCAGCTGTCTGCCCCGCTTCCGCAATCGGCGTCGTCTCAGCTGCCTTCTGCTTCTCGTCCTTCTCAGCATCCGCCGGTCCTGACTCCTGCTGCGCCTTCTTCTCCTCTTCGCTCACCTGCCGGTCACCCGCTTCCCGGTCTTCGCTTCATAGCGGATTTTCTCCTGCAGCTTGTTGATCCCGTAGATCAGCGCTGCCGGATTAGGCGGGCATCCTGGAATATAGACATCCACAGGAACGATTTGATCAACGCCTTTAATAACAGCGTAAGATTTCACATACGGACCGCCTGCCGTTGCACAAGAGCCCATAGCAATAACCCATTTGGGCTCAGGCATTTGGTCATAAAGTCTGCGCAGCAAAGGGCCCATCTTCTTTGTCACCGTGCCGGCCACGATCATAACGTCTGATTGGCGCGGCGAAGTACGGAACATGACGCCGAACCGGTCAAGATCATAATGGGATGCGCCTGTTCCCATCATTTCTATGGCGCAGCAAGCCAGGCCAAAGGTCAGCGGCCAGAGGGAATTGCTTCGCGCCCATGCTTTCAACTGCTCCAGCGTACCCATGAAAACGTTCCGTTCCAGCTCGCAGCGTTCTTCCAGCGAGATCGACTCTAAACTGAATTCCATTGCAGCACCTTCTTCTTCCATGCGTATAGAAGTCCAATGAGCAGCATTCCAGTGAAGATAAACATCTCAAACAGCACAAATAAGCCGAGCTTGTTGTACGCTACGGCCCAAGGGTATAAGAAAACGGTTTCCACATCAAAAATGACAAACATCAGTGCAAACAAATAATAACGGATGTTAAACCGCACTTGCCCTTCCCCAACCGGCTCATTGCCGCTTTCGTAGGTGGTCTGCTTCGGGTCGGTCGGTTTATGCGGTCTGAGCAGCCTGCCTGCGGTCAACGCCGCAGCGGGCAGCAAAATGCCAAGCACAATAAAAATAGCCACAACGACATACTGGTTAACGTAGTTGTCCACGCAATCGCCTCCGTCATTTGTGAAGTGCAGCAGACCCATGCCGCTTGGTCCAATTTTCCTCACAATTATAACAAATGCTGCCACAATCGTCTATGACGGAGTTGCGTCTCCAGCTTGTCCCGCGCCGCTCTGTTGAGCCTTTCCGCCGCTCACAGCCGTGTTTGGCGCCTCATAAGAAGCCTTTACCGGATTGTCCCCTTTCGACCGGACAGAACGCTTGCCGGTTATGAGGGCAAAGAGCAGTAAAAGCATCGGAATAACGACACCGAGTGTTAGACTAAACGGGGTCCATATTCGCATGGAAAAAAATTCGGCATGCGCAGAATTGCGGTACACAGCAATTGATAAGGGAACAACGATGAAGACAAATGGAACAATAAGCGGCCGGTAGGTTTTCAAATTGAGCATTTGAGCTGCCATCAGCGTAGCCCCGTAGAACGTCATCATCAGCTTCATAAATACAGTGCTCACCCAGACGATGGCTACCGTCACCTCCACCCGGACGATAACATCCTCCACGTTGATCGTTTTGGCCATATCGTATATTGCAAACGGGCTGCGGCGGGTTTCGTCGACACCAAGCACGCCAAGCAGCAGTACGCTGATCCCGACGCTAAACACTGCAATGAACAAAGCAGAAAGCTTCAAGTGCTTGCGCAGCTTGGCTCGGTCGTTCTGCTTCACAAATGGAAAGAACATCGTCATGACGACGAATTCGCCCAGCGGGAAGCCCAGAATGGGATAGACGCCTTTAATTGGACGCAGCCAGCCATCATAGAGAAATGGCTCAAAATTTTTCGGATCGAACTGATTGGTAAGCAGCAGCATAATGACCATAATGACCAGAAACGTCCAGCCGAACAGCAGTTCACCGGAGCGAGCGATCGTCTCAATGCCCAGATAAGCACCATAGGCAATGACGAACATGAACGTAGATGAAATAACCCAGCTCGGCGTTCCGGGAAGTACAGACAAGCCGAGAAAATCGACAATGTTCCGGAGGACGAGAGCACTGAGCAGCAGGAAGAAGCAGACGTAGAGCAGCGTCAGCACTCTTCCCAGCCAGCTTCCGAGTATTTTTTCCGTATATTGTGAAAGGGTCAGCCCCGGAAAGCGATCGGCCAGCGCCAAATAGAGCAGCAAAAACCAATAATTCATCGGACCTGCGATCGCCATAGAGATCCAGGCATCCTGTCTGGCGATTGCGACTACGGCCGTCGGCACCATCAGACCCGCGGTGCCAAGCGCGTATAGAAACAGCATCTTGGCCAGCTGGCTGGCCCCTATGAATTGGTTGTTCAATCTGCTATTCCCGCTCATTCCATTCCCTCCGTGATCCAGTCCGTAATCGGCTTGCTGATCGGCATATACAGCTCCGTTATCCAATCCACCGGATTGGGGACCTGCACCTGCATTAGCAGACATACACAATAAGCTGTACCCAGAACCAATATGACGATCGCCCAGACCGCCTCCCGGACCTGCCTCAGCTTCATTCGGCGGCGCACAATACCGATGCCCCAAAGAGCCGCCATTACAATGACCATAAACGAAAGCACCATACGCTTTTCCTCATTTCACAATAGACTCTCCGCGGACCCCCGTATCGGTAATTTTCGTCTTCACCTTCAACTCATGACGGACCTTCGGATAGACCGTTTCCCAATCTTTATCGATGGATTTCCATAGAGATGGCTTTTGCATATAGATCAGCCTGCCCCAGCCGAATGTATCCAGCTTCAGCTTTTGCTGCAGCTTCACGATAACAGCCTGTACTTCCTCTTCAATTGCCTTATCGATTAATTTGCCGATCGTATCGAGCTCCGTTTCCTTATCTACCGGCAAATCGGGGCACATGATCTCCTTCACGCTGCCTTCCGGCCGGATATCGACCTTTATAATGGGCAGGCCATCCCCGGACTTGCGCGGCGTCATTTTCACTTTCGCATCGTTAATCTCGACCATTAAGTAACCGTCGGAATCGGGACAATTCGTCTTCATGACCGTACTTCTGACCTTGCTCAGCATCCAGGACAAACCCTGCGATTCTTTTACAGTCAAAAAGCCCTTTAACTTACCTTCCTTCAAGACCGCCATCGTACTGAGCTTTGGCTGAACGTCCGGATGAATCCGCTTCATGTTTTTCTCATCATTCCCAGCCGTCGCATCGCCTTCAAGTGTAATAGCCGGAATCGCGACCTGCTGTTTTTCTTGTAAAGCCATGCGGGTAATGTCCTGTACCCTGACCATGTAGTCCATGCCGAGCGCACTCTCGTTAATTTCAAGCGTATCGTACATTTGATTAGCCGGAATCGCATCCATTTGTGTGGTCGTCTGAAGCATTTGCTCGGCTGTAGCACCTCTGGCAATCATCACCGCAATGTCACCCCGGATATCGGGATTACGCTCGATAAGATCCAGCAGCGGATAAACGCCCTTCCGAGCGGCCTGTTCTCCGATAATAAGAAGCCGCGTATGAGAGAAAAAAAGCCTCCGCGACGTCTTGCGGGTCATCTTGCGAATCGCCTCGAACAGCGTATCCCCCGTTTCTGTAAAGGTTGTTACCGCCATCCCTTCCGCCGCAAGTTTGTTGCCCGCAGCCGCGTTCTGAGCCAGGACCGTCTGCATCGTCACGCGCAACTGCTGCTTGCCCGTCGGATCGCTATCGATGCCCATAGCCATTACGACACTCAGACGGTCAAGATAGCGCAAATCCCAGCAGCTGTTCAGCAAGACCATCGCCAGTAGCAGCAATGCCACGGCACCCGCAATTTTTGCTCTGCGTCTGAATGACAGGGGAAGGCAGTTCCTCATTGCACCGGCTCCTGTCCTTCAAGCTCCTTCGTATCCATGTCCGCGCGCACCAGATTATCGACAGCAATGGCCTGCGGGCGCTCCTTCATCATCCAAATGGGAGCCCGCAGGAGCGTATCCTTCCAATCCTTCCGAAACATTGGCGAGAACGGCTTCATATACGGCATGCCTAAAGAGCGCAAATTACTGAGGTGCAACAGCAGGAGCAGCAGCACAATTGAAATGCCGTAAAAGCCAAGCGTAGATGCAGCCATCAGCAGCAAAAACCGCAAGAGGCGCGCTGCGATGCCCAGATTATAGGTCGGCGAGACGAAGCTGGTAATCGCTGTAAAAGCAACAACGATAACGACGGGCGGCGAGACGATACCGGCTTCCACAACCGATTGTCCGATAACCATACCGCCTACAATGGAGATTGCGTTGCCTACGATGGTCGGCATTCGCACAACCGCCTCACGCAATATTTCAAATACCAGCTCCATAATGAAAGCTTCCAAATAGACAGGGAAGGGAACCCCTTCACGCTGTGCTACCAGCTTCAAGAGCAGTGGCGTTGGAATCATCTCCTGATGATACCCGACAACAGCGACGTAGACTGAAGGCATTACTAGAGCCAATACGTATGAGAAGAAGCGAAGCAAACGTAAAAAGGTAGCGACGTCATAGCGCTGATAATAATCCTCCGCCGCTTGAAAAAACATATTCAACTCCGTAGGGACAACAAGTACAAAGGGTGTCCCGTCTACCAGAATGGCAATGCGGCCTTCCAGCAGATTGGAGGCGATGACGTCGGGGCGTTCATTGTTCAGTATTGTTGGAAAAGGCGTCCACTTCTGATCAGTGATCAGCTCTTCGATATAGCTGCTCTCCAATATGCCGTCAATATCGATCGCATCAAGCCGGTCACGCAAATCCTGCAGCGTGTCCTCACTCGCCAAGCCCTTCATGTACATGATGCAGACAGGGGTCTGCGTCTCACGACCAATCGTTTTTTGCTCCATCCAAAGCTTGGGGCTTCTAATCTTTCGCCGGATCAGGGCCGTATTGACACGCAAGGCTTCGACAAAACCTTCCCGGGGGCCGCGAATCGCAGTCTCGGTCTTCGGCTCCTCCACCGCGCGCCTTTCACCCCCTACGCAGGAAGATGTCAGCGCGGTATTGCATCCGTCCAGCAATATAAGCGCGTTGCCGAGAAATAATCCTTCAAACAGCTTCTTCCAATCTTTCGCCTCTTCCACCCGGCCTGCCGCCACTATTTTATTTTTCAACTCATCCTGTACTTTTGCCGGGTCGCTTGGTCTCGCCTGGAACGGGACGGATAACATCGGCTGAATGATTGATTCATTCATGCGGTATTCATCAACTAAGCCCTGCACATAAATGAGCGCAGCTTCAATGGATCCGCCCTCTCCTTCGAGCGAAAGCTCGCGGACGACGATATCATTGCTGTTGCCCATCTCGGATTGCAGCTGCTTAATATTAGCAGCGAGTACGGGAGACAACGGCTCCTGCTCATAGTCGCCTAATTGATTTTGCTGAACCTCTTTTTCTCTATCCTCTTGTTTCTTTGATTTCTTTCGGCCTCGGCTGAGCATATAATCACTGAACATCTTTTCGTTCCCTCCTGCCGCGCGTCCATTAGTACCAATTAGGATATCTATTTCATGGAATAATATGCGTCTCACGAGATTTGGGCGCGTACAAAAGCAGAACGATTGGCATAGCAAAAAAACTGTCTGACGGGATATACTTCTACCCGAAAGACAGTCTCTCGCCTTGCCTTGCATCGTTTCTTACCATAACTAATTAGGATGAAAAATTAACGATGGCGTGATTCCGTCAGCTTGAATTGACCGACAAGCTGCTGAAGAAATCTCGTAATCGACTCTACACTCTCTGATGTATGGCGGACATTTGCCATTTCAACAATTAACTCCTGTACCCTTCCTTCTACATTGGAGGATACTTTACGGTTTGTTTTGCTAACCACAGCAATCCTCTCCATCAGCTGCACGACCTCATCAACGACCTGTGTCTTGCGGTTGTCTTCATTTTGCGCCGATTGCAGCGTGCTGGCAGCGGCGGCAACCAATTGCGTTCCTTCCTCGACGACCTGCGTCCCTTCGTCCATTGAAGTATAGGCCTGCTTCGCTTCCTCATAGATTTGGTGCGTAATGCCATGTACCTCTTCCGTCGACTTGCGGGTTAAATCCGCAAGCTTACGGATTTCTGCGGCTACGACCGCAAAGCCTCTTCCCTGCTCGCCAACCCGTGCCGCTTCGATAGATGCGTTAAGCGCAAGCAAATTCGTCTGCGCTGAAATCTCCTCGATAACTTGCAGTACACCGCGAATTTCATCTACCGTATGCATGAATCGGCGAATCGTATCATTCGTGTCGCCAACCTTTGAAGAAATATGGTGCATCTTCTCGCCGATCCGATCTACTTCGGATTGCGCTACCGCAATTTGCTCTGCTGCCTGTAGCTCCAATGCGCGAAGCGTATCTCTCATCGCATCCGCGGCATCCTTCGCCATATCGATGTCCTTCAGCTGCAAGCGAATGCTGCCGATCATTTCGCCAACCTGTCCGCTTACCCGTTCCGTCGATTTGGCGGTAACTACCGCCGATTCATTCATCGTATGCTGGCTGGACAGTACATCCGATGCAGCGAGCTTCACCTGCAGCATGATGCCCTCCAGAGAATCGATCATATTGTTGATCCATTTCGCCAGTTCTCTGGACTCGTCATTATCAAATTCAGTGAGCTTTAGCCGCTGCGTCAAGTCTCCCTTTCCTTCCGCATTGATGCGGATAAAACGGTTAATTCGGCTTAAATGCCCAACTACGCGATTCGATTCTTTACGCTGCAGCGTCCCCGATATGACTAGTCCGAACAGAAGCGCAAACCCGCCTGCAGCGGCACCCGTCACCCAAGGTGAAGCCTGACTGGCAAGAAAACCTACAAGGACAACCGTCAATATCGCTTGTATGAATAGCAGCCGCTGCTGAACCCTGCGCTGACGCCATTCGATGCTGCGAATGCGATATACCTCTTCCAAATCCCCCTCGCACATCATTCCCCACACATCGGGACAATGCGGAAGCTGGAACGTTACCCCTTTGCCAATAACCGGGATATGACGATAATCAGAATATCCCGGAAATTCAACGAATAGGTTGCTGCCGTTCCGAATGGTATTCGTGACACCCGGATGAAGCTCTCCTGTAGCCGGATCAGTGAAAATAATTTCAAGCTCCGTATGCTCCTTAATCGATACGATGCCCCAGTCCGTCGTCACGCCATCCTTCAAATTCTCGCCATGCGTAAATGTGTGGTCCTCAAACCGGCTTCTCGACAAAGCCGTACCAAGCGCTATATGGCTGTTCAACTGAGGCTTCGCCATGAACAAGTAGTTGTCACCGGAGTCCGGGTACACATGACCTGATTCCCTTTGAATCAAATCACCCAAGACGTCGTTCGGCACCCGTCCGCAGACCGCTCCCCGATATTCACCAGCCACGATAAGCGGCTGCAGAAACGTCAGTGTCATTTTATCGTGGAAGCTGGACGACCTCGGCCCCAGCTCTAATGTAATCGGATCTCCGTACGGACCATAAAGGCAGGACTTAGGCTGACCACTGCTGTGAAGATGCTGTAAACCTGGAAACAAGTCTGTATCTGCGCCGTAACCGTTTCCCTCGTGCTTCTGATATGTAGAATAAATAACCTCATTGGCTATGTTCAGAACGAAGATTTCGGTGAAATCCATTCCTCTTAAATATGTTCGCTCCAGCAAGCGTGAGGCTGCTTGCCGTTGTACATCTGTGATCGCTTCGCTGTCTGCCGGCAAATAGGGCCCTAGCTGTTCGGCCAGTTTCTTCATATGTCCCCAGTATTCATGGGCCCATGACATGAGCAGCTCTTTACGGGTATCTGCAATACCTTCGAATATCTGTTCTACGTCATCTTTCAATTTACTGTTAAGCCGCCATGAAATCCATAGAGGCAGCCCTTTCTTCGCGCCTAACCAGTCAAACATGCGCATCCCCCACATCCTGTGTCGTACGATCTCATGTCAACAATATTAACATAAAATAGTTCTTATCACATCCATTGCAGGGCTTTTTTGATAAATTTATTTATGTATAAAGTACTATGAACGCAAAAAAATCAATCAAACATGAATAGTAACATGTTAAATTGATTGTTTTTGTCATAATTATGATTTTTTAACTCAACATTAACCTATTACCTTACTCTATTATTGTCCTATATGTAAGGGAAGATCACTTTCGAAATAAAGAACGAAAGGAGCTCCAACCCTTATGCCGGCGTTCCGACTGGCGAATCGCTGTCATACCGACCTCTTTATTGTGCAAGAGCAGCTCGGCATTGCGCGCATAGGCAGCAGCTGTACTTACGCCAAGCACCTCTTCCGTTTTCTCGAACGACTCCCGCATTCTGAAGCCCCGCCAAGCAAGATTATGGGCGTCGGAAGCAATAAAATGAATGAGGCCCTGACGGCAAAGCTCCCATGAAATACGTTCAATCTCCCGTCCGAACCCTCCGAGCAAGGAATGACTCGTTACTTGCGCGAATGCGCCGAGCTCTATTAATGCTGCAAGACGTTCCGGGTGCTTCACGACTTCGGCATTCCGTTCCGGATGCGCAATGATAGGTTTGATGCCAGCTAGACAAAGCTCATAGACGATGTGCTCCATCGCATTCGGAATACGGGAATGCGGCATTTCTAACAGCATGTAATCGGAATTTGCTAGTTTAAGCAGATTTCCCTCATCCAAGTGGGCAAGGAGCTCTTCATGGATATGTATTTCTTGACCTGCATGAACCATTAAAGGTATGTCTTGCTTGTTCAATCGGTCATTCAGCTCATTAACCAGCGCTAATACCTGATCGGCATCGTTTTTGTATTTCCGGTCGTAATGATGAGGCGTTGCAATAATATCGGTAATGCCTTCAGCAACAGCAGCACGGGCTAGCATCAATGAATCGGCCCAGTCAGCGGCGCCGTCATCGATCCCTGGCAAGATATGCGAATGTATATCGATCATTGGAGCGGTACCTCTCTTCACGTTCAGTTTCCTTACACTCCATTGTGGGATACAGCGCCGTTACTGTCAAACGCCCGGAGCCCCAATTTTGAGACTGAAAAGAAAAACACCGCCCAAGCTCAGTATTGAGACTTGAACGGTGCTTATTGTAAATTAACGCTCGCTGACGTTGATCCGGTTCATCGCACGCTGCAGAGCAAGCTCTGCCCGGCGATAATCGATTTCGTCGCGCTTTGCAGCCAGACGCTGCTGGGCACGTTCTTTCGCGGATTGCGCACGGTTAATATCGATATTAGTCGCGAGCTCAGCGCTCTCGGCAAGAATAACGATTTTATCCTTGCGGACTTCAATAAAGCCGCCGCTTGCCGCGATAACGTCCACTTTGTTATCACGTTTGATGACGATCGGAGCAATACGCAGCGCCGTAACAAGCGGAATGTGATTCGGCAAAATGCCGAGCTCGCCTTCCACGCCCGTAACGCTAACCATATTAGCTGTTTCTGCGTAAACTTTGCGTTCCGGTGTTACGATTTCTACTAAAAACGTACTCATGTGGATTCCTCCCGCCTTTCGCTATTACAGCGTTTTGGCTTTCTCCACGGCTTCTTCAATCGTACCTACATACCGGAAAGCTTCTTCCGGAAGGTCGTCATGTTTGCCCTCGAGAATTTCTTTGAAGCTGCGTACAGATTCTTTAACCGGCACGTATTTGCCTGCAAGGCCTGTGAAAGGCTCGGCAACGTGGAACGGTTGCGACAAGAACAGTTGAATGCGGCGTGCGCGGCCGACAGTCAGTTTGTCTTCTTCGCTCAGCTCGTCCATACCCAGGATCGCGATAATATCTTGAAGCTCTTTGTAGCGTTGCAGGATTTGCTTAACGCCTTGAGCAACGTTGTAGTGTTCTTGACCGAGAATGTCGGCGCTCAGAATACGGGACGACGACGCGAGCGGATCAACCGCTGGGAAAATACCCATCTCGGAAATTTTACGTTCCAAGTTTGTCGTAGCATCCAAGTGAGCAAACGTTGTAGCAGGAGCCGGGTCGGTATAGTCATCGGCAGGTACGTAGATCGCTTGGATCGAAGTAACCGAACCTTTTTTCGTCGACGTGATCCGCTCTTGCAATTGACCCATTTCAGTTGCCAGCGTTGGCTGGTAACCTACCGCGGATGGCATACGGCCAAGAAGGGCCGAAACCTCAGAGCCCGCTTGCGTGAAGCGGAAGATGTTGTCGACGAACAACAATACGTCTTTGCCTTCCGTATCACGGAAGTACTCAGCCATTGTCAGACCTGTCAGTGCAACGCGTTGACGCGCGCCTGGAGGCTCGTTCATTTGTCCGAATACCATCGCTGTTTTGCTCAGTACGCCGGAATCTTTCATCTCGTGGTAAAGGTCATTACCTTCACGAGTACGCTCGCCTACGCCGGCGAATACGGAAATACCGCCATGCTCTTGAGCGATGTTGTTGATAAGCTCTTGAATTGTTACCGTTTTACCTACGCCAGCGCCGCCGAACAGGCCGATTTTACCGCCTTTTGCGTAAGGAGCAAGCAAGTCGATAACTTTAATGCCGGTTTCGAGAATTTCCGATTGTGTGGACAATTCGTCGAATGCTGGAGCTTCACGGTGAATAGGAAGATTAACTTCCGATTTCACGCCGCCCGCTTGGTCAATTGGCTCGCCCAATACGTTGAATACACGGCCCAATGTTGGTGCGCCAACTGGAATCGTAATAGGTGCGCCTGTGTCAGTAGCGGTCATGCCGCGTACAAGACCATCAGTTGTGCTCATTGCAACAGCACGAACCATGTTGTCTCCCAGATGAAGAGCTACTTCAAGCGTCAGATCGATTGGAACTCCGCCTGCTTCGCCCTTCTCCTTGATTTTGACAGCGTTCAAAATTTCCGGCAGGTTGCCGCGTTCGAACTCTAAATCGACGACCGGACCCATGACGGATACAACGCGTCCTTTTTTCATGGTTTTCCCTCCTGGTTCCTCATGTTCTGCGAAAACCATACCACCCTCGCTAAACGCAACAGCGGTATGGCGCAGCATTAGTCTTACGATTGTGCATTAGCTCCCGCAACGATCTCGGAAATTTCCTGGGTAATCGCTGCTTGACGAGCTCGGTTATAAGTCAGCGTCAGCTGATTAATCATTTTGTTAGCATTTTTCGTCGCGCTGCCCATTGCAGTCATCCGCGCGCCGAACTCACTCGCTTTGCCGTCCAGTACAGCGCTGTAAATAAGCGTCTCCGCATATTTCGGCAGCAGCACTTCCAGTACGCCCTCCGGTGAAGGCTCGTACTCGTAAGAGGATACAGCCGTGTTGCTGCTTACTTCATCAAGCGGCAGCAAGCGGGTCTCTGTCGGAATTTGAGTGATCGCGTTCACGAATTGGTTATAGTACAAGTACAATTCATCATACGTGCCTTCCGTGAAATTCTTCACAGCGGAGTAAGCAACCGACTTAATATCAGCGAACGTAGGTGAATCGGACAATCCGATAACGTCTTCGGTGATTGGCATATTGCGGCGGCGGAAATAATCCGCGCCCTTACGACCGATAACGAACAACGTGTATTCGTCTGTCGATTTATGCTTCTCGCGAATCGTTTGCGTAACTTTGCGCAAAATGTTGGAGTTGTAGCCGCCTGCGAGGCCGCGGTCCGACGTAATAACGAGATAACCCGTTTTCTTGACCGGACGCGTCTCCAGCATTGGATGTTTCGCGTCCTTCGAGCCGGCCGCAATGCTAGCTACCACTTCTTTCAGCTTATCCGCGTAAGGACGGGATGCTACTGCTGCTTCCTGAGCTTTTCTCAGCTTGGATGCTGCAACCATCTCCATCGCTTTCGTGATTTGCTTCATGCTTTGTTTACTCTTAATTTCGCGTTTAATCTCGCGCATGCCTTTAGCCATTTCATTTCACCCGCCTTTGATGCCCGGTCCGCGCTTCGCGCGATGCACAGGGCCTGGTGTTGAGCATGGAACCTACGCCCGTACAATGCAGGACGGGCGTCAGGCGATTCTCATTTAAGCTTCTGTTACAGAGAAGCTTTTCTTGAATTTATTCAATGCGTCGACGAATGCTTTCTCGGTGTCTGCATCCATTTCTTTTTTCGTGCGAATCGATTCGCCGATTTCGGAATGGTTGGAGTCGAGGAACGCGTGGAATTCTTTCTCGAAGCGCAGAATGTCAACAACCGGAATTTCGTCCAGATGGCCTCTAACTGCAGCGTAGATCGAGATAACTTGCTTCTCAACCGGCATCGGCTGGTTAGCACCTTGTTTCAGAATCTCCATTGTGCGAGCGCCGCGGTTCAGACGGGCTTGCGTCGATTTATCAAGATCAGAGCCGAACTGCGAGAACGCTTGAAGCTCACGGTATGCCGCAAGGTCCAGACGGAGCGTACCGGCAACCTTTTTCATTGCTTTAATTTGAGCGGAGCCGCCTACACGGGATACCGAGATACCTACGTTTACTGCCGGACGTTGGCCGGAGTTGAACAGGTCGGCTTCCAGGAAGATCTGACCGTCTGTAATCGAGATTACGTTTGTTGGAATGTAAGCTGATACGTCGGATGCTTGCGTCTCAATGAAAGGCAGAGCCGTCAAGGAACCGCCGCCCAGCGCGTCGCTCAGCTTAGCTGCGCGTTCCAGCAGACGGGAGTGAATGTAGAATACGTCACCCGGGTAAGCTTCCCGGCCCGGAGGACGTTTCAGCAGCAAGGACAATTCGCGGTATGCTGCCGCTTGTTTCGTCAAGTCATCATAAATAACGAGAACGTGCTCGCCTTTATACATGAAATATTCGCCCATCGAGCAACCAGCGTAAGGAGCCAGGTACAAGAGTGGAGCCGGATCAGAAGCGCCAGCTGTTACGATGATTGTGTAATCAAGCGCGCCATGTTTACGAAGCGTTTCAACAACGCCTGCAACCGTGGATTGTTTTTGGCCGATAGCGACGTAAATACATTTCACGCCGTTGCCTTTTTGGTTGATGATCGCATCGATTGCGATCGTCGTTTTACCCGTTTGACGGTCACCGATGATAAGCTCACGTTGGCCGCGGCCTACTGGTACCATCGCATCGATTGCTTTGATCCCAGTTTGCATTGGCTCATGAACCGATTTACGGTCGATTACGCCTGGTGCCGGAGATTCAATCGGACGAGTATGTTTCGTGTTGATTGGACCTTTGCCGTCAAGCGGTTGGCCCAGCGGGTTAACAACGCGGCCCAGCAGCTCTTCGCCAACTGGTACGTCCAAGATGCGGCCCGTACGTTTAACTTGGTCGCCTTCTTTAATATCCTTGTAAGGCCCGAGGATAACGACACCCACGTTGCTTTCTTCCAAGTTAAGCGCCATACCCACAACACCGTTAGCGAATTCGAGCAATTCGCCTTGCATCGCATTCTCCAAACCGTGAACGCGGGCGATACCGTCACCGACAGTAATTACGGTACCGACGTCGACGACTTGAATGTCGGATTTATATTGTTCGATCTGTTGTTTAATCAGCGTGCTGATTTCATCAGGTCTGATACTCAATTCGTTCACCCCTATCTACTTAAACGATTTTTGTAAACGATCCAGTTTGCCGGACAAGCTTCCGTCGTACAGACGGTCGCCGATGCGTACTTGTACGCCGCCGAGCAAAGCAGGCTCTACAACTTGCTGAGCAATAATTTTTTTGCCGGTTACTTGACTGAAATGAGTCACAACGTCCGCGAATTCCGTTACGGACAGCTGAGTAGCGGCATATATCGTTGCATGGGCTTGACCAAGAACCTCGCCCGCAATTTTAGTGAAGGCTTCATATACTTCCGCAATAACATCCTGACGTCCGCGAACGACCAGCAATTCAAGCGTATTCAATACAAG
The DNA here is from genome assembly GCF_000513275.1 of Paenibacillus gorillae. Lineage (GTDB taxonomy): Bacteria > Bacillota > Bacilli > Paenibacillales > Paenibacillaceae > Pristimantibacillus > Pristimantibacillus gorillae. Next base: position 57,005 of record NZ_CBVJ010000134.1, read on the forward strand.
ATTGGATACGTTGTCGCCAAATGTCGTTTTCAAAACCGAAATTTTGTTTGCCGGATCGATGTTTGGGAAGGAAAGAAACTTCACGACTTCTTCGTTTTGTGCCAGCGTATCGACGATTAGCTTCAACTGATCTTCAACTTCTGCTGCGATGCCATTCTGCTGAGCCAGCTCGAACAATGCTTTGGCGTAGCGCTTCGCTACGACTGTATCCCGGCTCATTTGCTTCCTACTTCTTTCAGGTATTGATTAACCAACAGCTCCTGAGATTTTTCGTCGATTTGCTTCTCGATGATTTTCGATGCGATTTTAACCGAGATACCGCCAACTTCTGTACGAAGCGCAGCGATTGCTTTGTTTTTCTCGCTTTCGATATCTTTCAAAGCATCATCTTTCAGGCGAGTCGCTTCCGTTTTCGCCGTTTGAACGATGTCGTCCGCTTGTTTCGTGCTTGTCGTTCTCGCTTGCTCGATAATGTCGTAAGCGTCCTTGCGAGCTTGATCAAGCGCCGCCTTCTGCTCAGCCATATTCGCTTCAGCCTGTTTGCGGCTGGATTCTGCCGTATTCATCTGTTCCAGCACCAATTGTCTGCGCTGCTCCATAATGTTGAACAATGGTCCGAACGCGTACTTGCTCAACAACCAGTACAAAATCCCGAACGCAACCATCGCGATTACTGTAGATTCCCAATGCCAACCCATTGTTGCCACTCCTTCCTCACCACAGAATTGTCTAAATCATAACGAAGGCGAAGAGGGCTAGGCCTTCCCCGCCAGTCGCGAATGTTCAATTAAGCGCTGAAGAACGCCAAGAAACCGATAACTACGCCGATGATAGGTACTACTTCGACGATACCTACACCGATAAACATTGTTGTTTGAAGTTTGCTTTGCAGTTCTGGTTGACGCGCGATGCCTTCAACTGTTTTACTAACGATCAGACCGTTACCTACGCCAGCGCCAACTGCGCCCAAACCTACTGCTAATGCTGCTGCCAATACTTCCATTGTGAAAATCCTCCTCGAAAAATATCGTTTTTTTTGGAATTTCTATAACTAACCCAAACCTTAGTACAGCTCAGGTGTCAAACGTGTATTAATGATGTTCTGCTTCGTCATGAATAGCTGCTTGCGAGATGTATACCATGGTAAGCATGGTGAACAAGAACGCTTGAATCGCACCTACGAATAAACTGAAGCCTTGCCAAGCGATCAGGAATGGCGTACCGAGCCAGCCAATCATCAAGATCGTGCTGATCAGAACCTCACCTGCGAAAATATTCGCGTACAACCGCAATGCCAGCGTTACCGGCTTGGAGATCGTCTCGATTACGTTAATCGGGAAGAAGATCGGATACGGTTGGAAGTAGTGCTTCAGATAATGCTTTTTGTTCTGTTTCAGACCGAGGAAATGTACGATTACGAAAACGATAATCGCCAGACCCGCCGTTACTGAAATATCCGCTGTCGGGGATTTCCACCAAGCGATTGCGACGTGACCATGCTCCAGCATCTCTTTCGTAATACCCAGGCTCTCATACGCGTGATGGGGTTCCGTCACGATACCGAATGGAAGACCAAGCAAGTTGGAGATAAAAATGAACATAATAAGCGTCAAGCCGAGCGACATGAATGGCTTCACCCGATTAAGCGGCATCGCGCTACCGATAAGGTTGTGCACGAAATCGACAGCCCATTCGAGAAAGTTCTGCATCTTCGACGGGTTGTCCACCGACAAATTTCGAACCGCCAATCTAGCAACGACAAACGTTACGATTACAGAAACCAAAAGCGCAGTCCACGTAGCTATGTCAATCTGAAGCGGTCCAAGCTGCCATATGGGAAATTCATGCATGTAAAATTTTCACCCCTTTCGCTATGATTGTCGTTTGTTGATGAAATAAGCTGCTGCTAATAGTATAAACGGTACAACCATACAACCGATTAACGCGGCCGGCATATTGAACTTCTCCGGTAAACGGTAGGCAATCATCGCGACAAGCAGCACCGTCGCAATCCGGCTACCGAGCCCGAGGCCCGATTTACTTGGCCCCATACCAGCGGCTCCATGAGCGACTCTTTCCACGCGTTTCCGTAATAAAAACGCATTCAAGGAACTGCCTGCCAATCCCAGTAAAAGACCGAGAATGACTGTGCGCCATTCGGGAACCAAAGCCCAAACTACCAGACAACCCGCAGTTATAAGAAGGACCGCCCGCACTGCTGTGTTAACTATTTTATCCATCGGCTTCCTCCATAACCTTCTTAACGAGCAGAATGGCTGAGAGTATACCGACAGCCAGACCGACCAGGATGCCCCCGACCGTCCAACCCTTCTCGTCGCCGAGCCGGCGTCCGAGCGAAGATCCGATCCAGTAGCCTAAAAAGATACATACAGCGACTTGCAAACCGAGTGCGCCAACCATTCCGGCAGCGAACAACGGGTTGTCCCTTCTGCTCTTTTTATTCATGATCATACCCCTGTCAATCCTCATATATTTTATCGAAGCGGCGCAAGGTTTGTCAATTGATATAACTGCGAATTTTCTATGAAAAAACCGCCAAAAGCCTTGATAAATAAAGACTTTCCTGAAGGCAAAACCATACAGTACCACTGTATGCTGTACATTGCGCCTTCATCCGGCTTCAAGCATGTTATTTATGAACGTTGTGTGAACGGCTCGGGACGCTCGGCATTTTTCCCAAAATGATACAAAATCGCCTCTACAATGCGGGCGGAAGCCTGTCCATCACCGTATGGATTCGCCGCATGGCTCATCCGTTCGTACAGCGCGCCATCATTCAGCAGCGCCTTCGCCCGGCTGTATACTTTCTCTTCATCCGTACCGACAAGCTCAAGCGTTCCCGCGTCAATGCCTTCCGGACGCTCTGTCGTATCCCGAAGCACAAGTGTTGGCACGCCGAAGGACGGCGCTTCTTCCTGCATACCGCCGGAATCGGTCATAATCATATAGGCATGAGGATAAAAGTTATGGAATTCAAAAACATCAAGCGGTTCAATCAACTGGATACGAGGGTGATTGCCGAGTATTTCACTCGCTGGCTCCCGTACTGCCGGATTAGGATGAACAGCATAGACAATCGCGACATCCTCATGCTCGTCGGCAATTCGTTTGACTGCTCTGAAAATGTTGCGGTGCGGCTCGCCCAGCGCTTCGCGGCGGTGAGCCGTCATCAGAATCATCCGTTTGCCCTTCGCCCATTCAATGACAGGATGAGAGAAAGACGGATCAACCGTGTATTGAAACACGTCGGTTGCCGTGTTGCCCGTCACATAAATAGTAGATTCCGACTTATTCTCCTTGCGCAAGTTGTCCGCCGACCATTCCGTCGGGGCAAAATGCACGTCAGACAGCACGCCTGCGAGCTGGCGGTTCATCTCCTCCGGATATGGCGATAGCTTGTTCCACGTCCGCAGTCCTGCTTCGACATGACCGACCTGAATTTGCTTCAGAAAAGAAGCGTAGCTGGCCGAAAAAAGTCGTCTGCGTATCGCCGTGCACGAGCACGATGTCCGGCTTAGCTTCCGTCAGAACAGGATCAAGCCCCTCCAGCACGCGTACGGTCGTCTCCGTCAGCGTCTGGCGGTCTTTCATTACGTTCAAGTCGTAATCGGGCTGAATTTCGAAAAACTCCAGCACCTGGTCCAGGATCTGGCGATGCTGCGCCGTAACGCAAACGATGGATTCGATCTGGTCCGCATGCTTGTTCAATTCGAGCACAAGCGGAGCCATTTTAACCGCCTCCGGACGCGTTCCGAAGATCGTCATTACTTTCAGTTTAGACAAAACGTTTCACTCCTAGTATCAGTTGTCGCTGCCGCGCGCTAATTAGTTCCGAATATACGGTCTCCGGCATCGCCGAGGCCCGGTACGATATAGCCTTTTTCATTCAGTTTCTCGTCCAGTGCAGCCAAATAAATGTCCACATCCGGGTGGGCTTCCTGAACGGCTTTGACGCCTTCTGGAGCAGCAATCAGACACATGAGCTTAATCTGATCGCAATCGCGTTTCTTCAATGCATTAATAGCGGCAATAGCAGAGCCGCCTGTAGCCAGCATCGGATCGATGACGATCAGCTGTCTGTTAGGAGCATCAGTAGGCAGGTTGATGTAGTATTCGGAAGGCTGAAGCGTCTCATGATCGCGGAACAATCCAATATGCCCGACTTTGGCAGCCGGTACAAGCTTCAGGATGCCTTCAACCATACCAAGTCCAGCACGAAGAATCGGAACAAGTCCGATCATGCGGCCGGATACGACCTTGGCATCGGTCTCTGCCACTGGAGTCTGTACTTTTATGGTAGCCAAAGGGATATCTCTCGTAATTTCATATGCCATTAGGGTAGCGACTTCGTCGACCAATTCGCGGAAGTCTTTCGTGTTCGTGTCTTTGTTCCGAATGAAAGTCAGCTTGTGCTGAATCAACGGATGGTCGCAGATGACCAATTTGTTCATGAAGCTTAATTCCTCCTGTAGATACATCTATTTTCTTTTTCGGGCACAATCCCGTTTATTATATCACTGTAGCCACTGCCTTGCATCCTGAGATTTCACTGGTGCTAGCTGCTGCTGCAGCCCCCTCCCCCGCAGGAAGAACCGCCATCGCTTCCGCCGCCGTCTCCCCCTGAATGATCAGAGCCGGAATGATCTGATCCGGAGCCGCAGACCGGCGGAATAAACACCCCGCTGTCATTCGCCTGACGTTGTTCCTCTGTCTGGGCTAAGTCCATTTGGCGGCTGAATTCACTGTCACTGTATGGATCCAGTGAATTCACGATCAGCAGGCCGGCTAATATCCCCGTGCCGCTAAACGCAGGATCGTATTCGCTCTGCCATGCGGGAGTGGCTGCAGTGTTCTGACCGGCCTTCCTAAGCTCGGACTTGGCGCGGTAAATTAAATAATCAGCCGTTTCATCCAAATCCTTATATTGACTGAGCGCTTTGACATTGAACCAATTCTCGCGCAGCTCGGCAGCCTCAAGATCTGCAAGCGGCTGAAGCCGGCTCTGGGGCATTTTCGTCCGATAGAAATTGCCCCACAGGCGTCCGCTCGCAGGAGCTTGCGTGAATAATTCCCCATATACCCAATCGAACCAAGCCCGCTCACTTTGTTCAGGCACATCACTTGGCTCGTGGGGAGCATGATGAATCATCTGGCCGCAAAGCTTAACGCAGAACCCTTCATATTCTCGCGTAAACATCAGCATTTCATGCCATACCGCATCGACTTTTCCGCTGTACATAGGCACTCGCTTCACGACCGCGCACATGAGGAAATAGCGCTTGAGCTCAAACCATGTCCAGTTCCATTCCTCATCGCTCATGCCCGGCGCTTCCTTCAGCACGCGATCCTTGACCCGGCTCTCGAGATCAAGTCCCAGCGCAGTCTCCAGCCTTTCGGCGGCAGAACGGGCAGGATGTCCTTGGGGCACGCCCAGCGCTGCAGGCGGTTGTTCAGCAGGCCAGCGAAAAGATTTCATCATTACGGTTCTTGAGCGGCCTTTATTACGTACAAGCATCAATACGAGCATAATTAGCGCAACACACAATAGTAAAACCCAAATCGGCGACATGGATAACCTCCTGAGCATCATTCCATATTAATGGAAGAAGAATGGCTTCATTTTATCATATCGCCGCCCGTTTAAGCCGATTCAAAGCAAAAAAGCCTTGCAGACCGTTTCCATCCCGAAATGGTCTGCAAGGCTGATGATTTATTAGGCGTCTATACGTCCGCGTAATGACAAGATGCAAAGTGGCCTTTGCGAATTTCCAATAACGCTGGCTCGACGGTTCTGCACTTCTCCGTCGCAATCGGACAGCGCGTGTGGAACTGACAGCCGCTTGGCGGATTGATCGGACTCGGCAAATCACCTGTTAATACGATGCGTTCCCGGCTTTCCTCCACCTCTGGATCGGGAATCGGAATGGCCGACAGCAACGCTCTCGTATACGGATGAGCAGGACGTGAGTACAGCTCACCGCTTTCCGCAAACTCGACGATTTTACCCAAGTACATGACGGCTACCCGGTCACTGATATGTTTAACCATCGACAAGTCGTGGGCGATGAACAGATAGGTCAGACCCATTTTTCGCTGCAAATCTTGAAGCAGGTTGACGACTTGCGCCTGAATGGAAACGTCCAGCGCCGAGATCGGCTCATCCGCAATGATAAACTTCGGATCAACTGCCAGCGCACGGGCAATGCCGATACGCTGACGCTGGCCGCCGGAGAACTCATGCGGGTAACGCGTTGCATGATCCGGGTTCAAGCCGACGAGATCAAGTAGTCCCTCTACTTTGCGCTTCCGCTCTGCACGGCTGCCTGCGAGATTATGAATATCGAGCGCCTCGCCGATAACATCGGTAATCGTCATACGGGGATTAAGCGAAGCGTACGGGTCCTGGAAAATCATCTGCATGTCGCGGCGCAAAGCCTTCAGCTTCGCACCCTTCATTTTGTAGATATCTTCGCCTTGGAACGTTACACCGCCGCTTGTCGGCTCATACAGCCGGAGAATCGTACGGCCCGCCGTCGACTTTCCGCAACCGGACTCGCCGACAACGCCAACCGTCTCGCCTTTATGAATGGTGAAATCGATGTCGTTGACCGCCTTGAGAATGCTGCCGCCCCCAAGGTTGAAAAACTTGCGCAAATGATTGACCTGAACTAGAGGCTCCTTCATACCGGCACCTCCTCAGCTTTTGTCGCGTAAGGATGTGCCATCCAGCAAGCCGATTTATGGGACTCATTGCCGTCAACAGCAAGAAGCTCAGGATCATTATCCACACAAACCTTCATGGCCTGGTCACAGCGGGCGCAGAAGCTGCAGCCCTTCGGCGGCTTGATGAGATCCGGCGGCATGCCGTAGATCGGAATAAGCGGCTCGTCCTTCTTCTGATCCAAGCGAGGAACGGAGCGCAGCAGCCCTTTCGTATAAGGATGCTTCGGATTTTTGAAAATCTCCCACTTCGTACCCGTCTCAACTACTTTGCCGGCATACATGACGATAACGCGGTCACATACGTCCGCAACGACGCCTAGATCATGGGTAATCAGAATAATTGAAGTGCCCATACTCTGCTGCAAGTCTTTCATCACGCGCAAGATTTGCGCCTGAATCGTTACGTCCAGAGCTGTTGTCGGCTCATCTGCAATGAGCAGCGAAGGATTGCAGGCCAGAGCGATTGCAATCATCGCACGCTGGCGCATACCGCCCGAGAACTCATGCGGGTATTGACTGAAACGGGCTTCCGGATTCGGAATGCCGACTAGCTTCAGCATCTCAATCGCCCGGGCGCGCGCTGCCGCGGCGCTAACGCCTTGATGCTTCACGAGACCTTCCGTAATTTGACGGCCAATCGTCAATGTAGGGTTAAGCGAGGTCATCGGGTCCTGGAAAATCATACCCATATCCTTGCCCCGGATATCTTCCATTTGCTTCGGTGTTTTTTTCAAAATATCTTGCCCATTGAACATAATCGAGCCTGTTGTTACGGCGGGCGGTGAAGGCACGAGGCGCATGAGCGATTGCGCGGTTACGGACTTGCCGCAGCCGGACTCACCGACGATGCCTACTGCTTCGCCTTTATTCACATGAAAGTTGACGCCGCGAACCGCTTGTACGGTACCGCCCCGAACTTTGAAATTTACTCGCAGATCATTGACTTCAAGCAAACGCTCCATCTGTTGCACCTCCTACTTTTTCATTTTCGGATCAAGCGCGTCACGCAGTCCGTCTCCGAAAATATTAAAGCAAAGCATCGTCAAACTAATCAGGACAGCAGGGAAAATCATCCGCCAAGGATAAATCGTCATGGCTTTCAATGCGTCATTGATCAGCGTTCCGAGCGACGCCGCAGGGGACTGCACGCCAAGTCCGAGGAAGCTGAGGAAAGCTTCGGCGAAAATTGCGCTTGGCACCGTCATCGTAATCGTCACGATAATCGCGCCGATCGCATTCGGAACAAGATGCTTAAACATAATCCGCGCAGGACTCGCGCCAAGCGAACGCGCGGCCAATACATATTCCTGGTTTTTGAGCTGCATGATTTGCCCGCGGACAATCCACGCCATGTTAATCCATCCGGTAATACTGAGCGCCAGGATGATCGTGAACATGCTAGGCTCCAAGACGACAATAAGCAATATAACGACGAGCAAGCTCGGAATCGAATACAGGATTTCACAAAAACGGTTGAGCACTTCGTCGACTTTACCGCCGTAGTAGCCCATAATACCGCCAATAATTACACCGACAAACAAATCGACCAGTGCAGCGTAAATGCCGACCTGAAGCGAGATCCCCGCGCCCATCCACGTACGCGCAAACATGTCGCGTCCTAGGGCGTCAGTTCCGAACCAATGGTCGGAGGACGGCTTCTGATTGGTTGCCGACAGATCATTCGTCGAATAATCGTGAGGAGAAATCCATTGGCCGATAATGGCCATAATGACGATAAGCACAAGAACAATAAGGCTGACCATCGCCATTTTGTTGGAACGCAGCCGGAACCAAGCGTCCTTCCAAGCCGAAATACTTTCGCGAACGACGACTTCTGGCACTTTCTCTTCTTTGCTAAGCTTTGCGAAATCTTCTCTTTGCAATGAATGCTCCGACATCGGGTCAGCCTCCTTTCCTGCTCAATTTAATCCGCGGATCGACAAGGCCGTACGCAATATCGGTCAAGAAGCGTGCCAGCATCAGAATAACCGCGTAGAACAGCGTCACGCCCATAATCAGCGTGTAGTCACGGTTAGTGATGCTGTTAACAAAGCTTTTGCCCAAGCCGCCGATTCCGAAAATCTGCTCGATAATAACCGAACCGGTAATAATGTTGGCGGTCATCGGACCAACATAGGTGACTACAGGCAAAATCGCGTTACGCAGCGCATGCCGGATCAGGATAATGCGCCCTGACAAGCCTTTCGCCCGTGCAGTCTTGATATAATCGGCCGTCAGTACCTCCAGCATGCTGGAGCGCGTAAGCCGTGCAATGAAAGCGGCGGGCAGGAATGACAAGGCCACAACCGGCAAGATAAAGTCGGTCGGATCGTTTAGACCCGCTACGCTAAGCCAGCCGAGCTTTACGCCAAACACATACTGGAGACCTGCGGCAACGACGAAATTGGGAATCGATACGCCAAGCACCGCGAGAAAAATCGTGAAGGCGTCGAGAAATTTTCGATGGTTAAGCGCAGCGATCAGACCCAAAACGATGCCTGCGGCAATCGCCAATATGATCGCGAAAATGCCCAGCTGCAACGAATAGATAAAGCCGTTCTTAATAACGTCGACAACCGACGTATATTGCTGTTTCATAGACAGGCCAAGATCAAAGTGGAGCAAATTGTTCATGTAATGCAAATATTGAACGCCGAGAGGATCATTCAATCCGTACTGCTCGTTAAGCCTCTCTTGAATGGCTGGAGGAACGTTCTTCTCGGATTGAAACGGATTACCCGGTATCGCTTTCATCAGGAAAAAAGTAGCGGAAGCCAGCACGAAAATCGAAATAATCATGAACAGCAGCTTCTGAAGGACATAGCGAACCACTTGTCGTGGCACCTCCTTGGTAATAAGCATCTGGAATAAGGCTTAGGAAACGGCCTTTTATTTCAAAAAGGGATATATGCAGTCAATGCTGCATATATCCCGCAAACCATGGACGTGCTTCTTATTTCCCTACATAGCTGCCGCGATTGTAGTCGATGTCGCCTTTGTAATCCATGAAGATGCCTTCAAAGCCCGGCTTAATCATGTATACGCTGCTGTAGTAGAACAGCGGAGCGACTGCTCGCGAATCGATCAAAATTTTCTCGGCGCGCGCCATTGCTTCCATACGCTCTTTTTGATTATCCGTAGCATACGCTTTTTTCACCATATCGTCGTATTCTTTCGATGCGAAGCCGGTGTTGTTGTTACCGCTCTTCGAAGTATACAGATCGATGAAAGTCATCGGATCATTGTAGTCCGCGCCGTTGCCGCCGCGAGCCACTTCATAGTTCAGACGGTTCCGGTTGTCGATGAACACGCCCCATTCTTGATTCTCGATGCTTGTATCAACGCCCAGGTTTGTTTTCCACATTGCTGCAATCGCCTCAGCGATTTTCTGGTGCTTGTCGTTTGTGTTGTAAGCCAGCTTAACAGTTGGCATTTTGCTCAGGCCCAGCTCTTGCAGACCTTCTGCCAGCAATTTTTTCGCTGCTTCAATATCTTCAGTGAAGTATGCATCGCTAACTTCGGCGCGGAAATCTTCTTTCTCGCCTTTGATACCCGGTGGAACAAAACCGAATGCTGGTTTTTCTCCGCCCAGAGCGATTTTATCGGTAATATCCTGACGGCTGATTGCCATCGACAGTGCTTGGCGAATCTTCTCGTTGTTGAAAGGCGCTTGCTTCGTGTTGAACATGTAGTAGTAAATGCTCGCTGTGCCTTTTACTTTGAATTCGTCAGGATTGCTTTTTTTCAACGTCTCGAATTGCTCAGTCGGAATCAAGCCTGTAGGCATGCCGGCATAGTCCAGCTTGTCCGTTTGGTACATGCTAAGCTCGGTACCGGAGTCATTAACCATTGTGAAGAATACTTTGCTCAGCTTCACATCGTCTTTCGCGTAATAGTTCTCGTTCGGAGCAAGCGTAATGGACGTGTTTTTCTTCCAATCTGTCATTTTGAACGAACCGTTCGTAATGATCGATTTCACGTCTGTTGCCCAAGCCTCGTTGTCTTTCACCGATTGGTGAACAGGGAAGTATGTCGTGAACGACATCAGACTCAAGAAGTATGGAGTCGGGGAGTTCAGCGTTACTTCGAGCGTATGCTCGTCAACCGCTTTTACCGCAACGTCGTCGGCTGTTACGCCGTCAGCGCCCGTGTTGTATTTCTCGGCGTTTTTGATGTAATACAGCTGATAAGCATAAGCTGCTGCAGCTGGTTTGAGGTTTGGATCAAGGACGCGTTTCCAGGCAAATACAAAGTCATTCGCCGTTACTGGATCGCCATTGCTCCATTTCGCATCATCGCGAAGGTTGAATGTATAGGTCAAACCGTCATCGGAAATTTTCCAGTCTTTCGCAATGCCGGCAACGTCATTGCCTTTTTCATCTTTGCGCAGCAGACCTTCGTAGATACCGTTAAGTACAGTAGCGGACACTTGGTCTTGCACTTGTGCAGGATCCAGCGTCGGAGGCTGTTCGGACAGGTTCATCCGGAATTCTTTCTTACCTGCAGCAGCTTCGCCGCCATTGCCCGAGTTGCCCGTTTCATTCTTCGGTGTACAGCCAACAGCAATAATGGCCAGTACGAGAAGCAAAGAAACAAGTTTAAAGCCATGTTTGTTCTTCTTCAACATGAATATCCTCCCCTGATGTTCTTCCCATATTTGCAATAATTTTACATTATTAACAATAGAAATTTTCATTAATCGATTGAATTGCAAGAAAATTAAACGATTTCAATCGATATTAATTTATTTTCTATGTCGGTACACATATAATTATTGCATTGTAGCGTTAATACACGACTTCCAATATACAATAGTAAGTGACCCGTGTCAATTCCCATATATTGTGCGGAAAATGCTGGATGTTGTGAATACCAACTTTCAACGGTACGTATAGCATGCTGCAATGGCATGGGGTTAATACGCTGGAAAAGCAAAAAAAGGGCGATTCGAGAGAGGTCTCGAATCGCCCTTTTGACTGCAGCGCAGCTCTTAGTATTGAATGGTTTCGTAAAGCGGATATTGAGCAGTGAGATCGCGAACGATACCGCGAGCTTTTGCCAGAACCGCCTCATCTTCGTGGTTTTTCAGCGTCATTGCGATAACTTCGCCGATCGTCTTCATCGCCTTCTCGTCCATGCCGCGGGAAGTCGCAGCTGGCGTACCAAGACGGATGCCGCTCGTTACAAACGGGCTCGTCGGGTCGAATGGAATCGCATTTTTGTTAGCTGTAATGCCGATGGAATCCAGCACGTGCTCCGCAACTTTACCTGTAATGTTCAAGCCGCGCGTATCGATCAGCATCAAGTGGTTGTCTGTACCGCCGGAAACGATGTTGATGCCTTCGCCGATCAGCGTGTCAGCAAGAACTTTCGCATTGTTGATTACCTGCTGTGCATATTGTTTCCAGGAAGGCTGAAGCACTTCACCGAAAGCAACTGCTTTACCAGCAATAACATGCATCAGAGGGCCGCCTTGTGTGCCTGGGAATACAGCTTTGTCGATAGCCGCTGCCCAAGGCTGACGGCAGAGAATCAATCCGCCGCGAGGACCGCGAAGCGTTTTGTGCGTAGTTGTCGTTACGAAATGCGCATAAGGAACTGGGTTTGGATGCAGACCAGCCGCAACCAGACCTGCGATGTGGGCCATATCGACCATGAACAAAGCGCCTACGTCTTCTGCGATTTTGCCCAATTTTTCGAAATCAATTGTACGCGGGTAAGCACTCGCGCCGGCAACGATCAGACGAGGACGGTGCTTGAATGCCGCTTTGCGAACTTCTTCATAGTTAATCGTGAATGTATCTTCATCAACGCCGTAAGCGACGAAGTTGTACAACAAGCCGGATGCGTTAACCGGGCTGCCGTGTGTCAAGTGACCGCCGTGCGCCAGGTTCATGCCGAGAACAGTGTCGCCTGGTTTGAGAACAGCCAGATAAACCGCCATGTTCGCTTGTGCGCCGGAGTGAGGTTGAACGTTTGCGTGCTCTGCGCCGAAAATTTCTTTTGCGCGATCACGTGCAATATCTTCAACGATGTCAACATGCTCACAGCCGCCGTAGAAGCGTTTACCCGGGTAGCCTTCAGCATATTTGTTCGTCAATACGGAGCCCATTGCTTCCAGAACCGCTTCACTTACGATATTCTCGGATGCGATCAATTCGATGTTGTCGCGTTGGCGCTGCAATTCAAGGCCCATTGCCTTCAAAACTTCAGGATCTTGCTTACGTAGATTTTCCATAATAATGCCTCCTATAGTTAATTAATGGTTTATATAAATTAGAGACAACGGCTCATGCCGCTAGTCGCAGGTTCCCGGCGATTGCTCTACCGCCAGGCCGCTTCCTTCGGGCTCCGCCGTATAAACGGCACGCGCCCCGCCAATTAGCTTCGGACGTGCATAAGCCATCGTAACATGGGCAGATCCAATATTCTTAATCGAAGGACGAACCGGCACCGCCACCCGCCGCAAATGCATGCCGATGAACGTATCGCCGATATCAATCCCTGCGTGCGCGGCTATCGTCTCAACCAGGCACGCCCCGGTAAGCTGACGGTAAGCGTAGGCCGCCATCGAGCCGCCTGCTTTCGGAACCGGCACCGCTGCCACTTCCTCCAGCCCGTACTTCTCTGCCGCTTCCCGTTCTATTACGAGTGCACGGTTCAAATGCTCGCAGCATTGAAATACCGGGTAGAAGCCAATGTCGCGCCGTGCTGCCTCCACGCCTGCAAAAATTTGCGCTGCCGTCTCCACTGTTCCGGAGGTTCCAATGCGGTGGCCCAGCACCTCGCTCGTACTCGTCCCGATGACGAGCAACTGTCCTGCGGCAAGGCTTCCCGCCTCGGCCAATTCACGGATGATCTGCTCAACATGGGATGTAATGTTCGTTATTTCATCATTCCCGCTCATGGACGATCGTCTCCTTCTTGCATCATGTTAGGAGCGTGTGTATTGAGCTTCGATTTGATTCACTTTGTTCAGCCGGCTGACATGGCGTTCTCCGCTCGAGAATGGTGTCTCCAGCCAGATTCGGACAATTTCCTGCGCTACGCCAGGGCCGATGACACGCTCGCCCATCGCGAGCACATTGGTATCATTATGCTCTCGGGTCGCTTGGGCAGAGAACAAATCATGCACAAGCGCGCAGCGGATGCCTGCGACTTTATTCGCCGCGATCGACATGCCGATGCCGGTGCCGCAGATCAGAATGCCGCGGTCGGCTTCGCCGCTCGCAACGCGTTCTGCAACAGGAAGCGCATAATCGGGATAGTCGACCGATTGACTGCAGTCGCAGCCGAGATCCTCGATTTCATGTCCCAGCGATTCCAGATAAGGGACGATAACGTCTTTCAGGGTGTAGCCTCCGTGGTCCGCGCCGATTGCAATTTTCATAGTGGGTTTCCTCCTAAAGGTATGTGCGTCGATTACCGGGCAAAACGGCCATTCCTTTAAACCTTTGGCGTTTTGCATAGCAAGATAAGCATGAATACTAACGGGTAAACCTGCTTACCTTTGAAGCTAGAAAATGACACTATCGCTTCAATCTCACGATTTATTATACCTAAATTCGTCGAAAAAGACGAAAAAAGAGCATGACATGCTCTTCAGCATGCTGCTCTTTGCCCAGGCGACCGGCCGTATGTTCCGATGCTCCACCGTGGTTACCCACTTCCGTCGCCAGTTACATCGGAAACCGTCTTTGTATTCTCATCATAGCTGATTCCTACCCGAAAATCAATCATCCTTTGTCCTTTTCCCGCGCGGAAATTTACCCATTGGATAAGTTCCCTTTTAAGCGATGCTGAGCAGCCCCGCGGCAGAATAAAGAGAATGACTTTGTCGAAGCTTCTGCCAATTGCTCTACTGTTGCAACTTGCCGAGCAGCTTGCGCAGCCCTTCTTCGATTTCGTTCGCGCAGCTCCGGTACATCTCCAGCGTCCCGCCGAATGGATCGGCGATATCCGTACCTGGAATGCGCCGCTCCAGCTCCAGCAGCCTCGACCGCTCGCCGACGCTCAGTTGCTGGCCAAGAGCCAGCTTCAAATGCATCTCCGAATAAAGGCGTTCCAGCTCCTGGATATCTGCCAGCGCCACATCATCTTGATGCGCGTACTCCTTCAGCGTGTGCGTCTTGTCGACTGCCTCCGGAAAGCCTTGCAGCAGCCCTCTCTTATGACCCGCGGTCATCGTTAGGATGAGATCAGCCCATTCCACAGCCTCGCCAGTCAGCGCGCGTGATGCGCCGCGATGCTCGATATTTTTCTCCCGCAGGGATTCAATGGCATTACGCGAAACAGCCAGACCGTCAATGGTCGATACACCTGCGGAACGGATCTCAAGTGCAACGCCCTGCCGTTCCGCCATATCCTTCAACATCGCCTCAGCCATCGGTGATCGGCAGGTGTTGCCGGTACATACGAATAATATGCGTTTCATGCTGCTGTCCCCTTTCTATTCGAGAGACCATGAACATGGTCTGGTCAGAAAATAAACATAACGCCGAAAATAAATAAAATAGCTCCGCCAAACGCTTCGCCGTAGCCGCCAAGATTGCGGCTGACTCTCCGGCCAAGCATCAAACCCAGTATGGACATTAAACCGCCGAAAAAACCGAACAATAGAATGGTAAGCAGCAAATCAGCTTGGAACATTCCAAGGGTCACGCCAACGGAAAAAGAATCGATGCTGACGCTCAGCGCAAACAGAAATGTTCCGGTGACAGAGCGGTAATCCAGCGATTTAACCTCTTCGCCTTTAATCGAGCTATATATCATATGCCCGCCTAGCAAAACCAGTAAAATACCAGCTGCCGTAGTCGCTATATGGCCTAACAAGCCGCTTACGAATTGCCCGGCAAACATGCCTCCGAGCGGCATAATAATATGAAAAAGAGCAATGATGCTGCTTAGCTTCAATATATCGCGTAATCGAATGCCTTTCAATCCGATTCCAATCCCCAATGAAAAAGCATCCATCCCCAGTGCTACCGCCATTATAAGCAGTGTCGCAAACTGTCCAGCGTGCAAAACGGCTTCATTCACGCAGTCTCTCCCCCTGTCCACATCCATTCATTACCCAACATATGCGGACAAGACGCCAAACATACGAATTAATAGGCAAAAATGGAGGGGAGACAGAAGGCATCGACTTTCGGTTCAGGTACTGCTTTAGAGTAGCAGCGATAGTGAAGAAGCATGTAGAAGGCGCTGGTAAAATAGTTCGGGTGCCAACCCCTATAATCGGGTTACTTGATTGCCAGCTGCTTTGGCCAGCCTGTTCATTAATGCAAGGCCGATGCCTTGCTCCTCACAGCCCTCAGCCCAGATGCGCTGCACCCCTTCGGCATCAAACTGCCTTAATGCTGCATACAGCCGCTGTGCCGCATATTCCAATTGATGCTTTTCCCCACCGTATGTGAGGACGACATCAGCATCAAAGTCACCTTCCCGTTCTGCAAATACAAGCACCCCGGTTTTTAGGCCGTCGCGTTTAGCCCCAGCTATCACTTCCCGGATATAGGCAGTCGTCTCAGTCGGATCCCCCTGAACGATCTCCATATCGCCTGCCGGTGCGTAATGGGTATATTTCATACCGGGTGAGCGAGGCGCTTCCTCCGTTTCGGACTGAGCCGGCGGTGTATCAATAATCGCTCCGGGCACAGCTAACTGCAGCTGTTCCGGTGTAACGCCGCCTGGCCGAAGAATGCGAATGGTGTTGTGTCCAGCAAGCTCGATTACCGTCGACTCCAGCCCGACACCTGTCGCACCGCCATCTACGATTCCGGCAATTGCGCCGTCAAGATCCTCTAACACATGGGACGCTGTTGTCGGACTCGGTCTGCCCGAACGGTTGGCGCTTGGTGCTGCAACCGGACAATTGGCTTGCCCGATAAGCTCCAATGCCGCAGCGTGATCAGGCATTCGGACGCCTACCGTTGCTAATCCCGCTGTCACAAGCGGCGATACGGCATCAGGCTTAACCGGCAGCACAATTGTGAGGGGCCCTGGCCAAAGCTGTTCCATCAAGCGGCTTGCTAATTCCGGATATGGCAGCACAAGCTCCTCCAACTGCCCGATATTAGCGATATGAACGATAAGCGGATTATCGGAAGGCCTTCCTTTAGCGGTAAAAATCTGTTCCACCGCCTGTGTACTCCTCGCATCCGCCCCTAAGCCATATACCGTCTCCGTCGGGAAAGCTACCAATTCTCCCTCCCTCAGCAGCCCGGCCGCCTCCGTCAGCTGTCCCGCCAACAACTCGCCTTCCAGCCGCCATACCTTAGTCATCTTCATCTTTATAGTTCAATCCCTGCTTGTTAGTAGTCTGTTTGCCGCTATTATACCACAAGCACGCAAATGCGCCGCACCCATCTAATTAATCAGTTCCCTCGCATACTTAGGCGCATGATATCAGCAGCAAATGTGAAGAACCTATATTACAGCGAAGCTGCTTCGCTGTATAACGAAGTAAACTTCGTTGTCTGTCCTGTTCTAGAGTTTGTTTTGTTCATTAACGAACCTCTTTTCGCTACTCATGAACTTAGGTTCACGGTTAGGGAAAAAAAGTTCGCTGTGCAGAGTCACCTCATAGAAAAGATGCATACAGCGAACTTTACTTCTCTATTTAGCGAATTAGCTTCGCTGCAATTCGATCAAGGATTAACGCGGCCTCTACAGCTACTGACAGCTTCCGAGTAAAGTGACCGTCAGCGGGCAACCAAGAGGCAGATGAACAACTGCTGCAGGTACCGATGCCGAAGCTGATCATCCAGCAACACAGTGTGCCTCGATGGCCCCCTGCTCCGAAAGTAGCGCGCGGTGTGAAACGAATATGATTATGAAGATCGTTTTAAGAAAGACAATCTACATTAAGAAAACAAACCTTTAAGCCAACCGATTAATTGCTGCAGCATCTCCCAGAGGAAAAACTTCGCTTCCGGCGCTTCGCCTTCCGATTGTTTTTTGTCAGCAGTATCGTTTGAGGCCGAAGCAGCAGCGGTCTTGTCATCTGACTTGCTTACTTTATTGTTTTCCGATTTAGCTGGCGCAGCTTCTTTGGCTTTCCCTTGCACAGCGTCAGCACTCGCAGCAGAAGCCTCACCTGTTGCAGCATCTATGAAACAAAGCGGCGGGAACAGTACGCACCACCAGTTTTGTCCTTGACCTTCGCCGAGCGTAATGAGCAGAGCCTCATATTCTCCGGCAGGATATACTTCATTGCCATACATTTTAGTTGGAAAAGGAACCAGTCCGAGCTGTGCCCGATAATCATAGCTAAAACCCCGGCTTTGCAGCACTTTACCAACGATGTCTTCGATTTCGCCCATATGGCTTTGCAGCGTTTGGCGGGCTTCTTCAATCGTTTGCGGACCGGTCACCCAGCCGTTCATTGCATCTACAACGGCGTCGCGAACGACGCGTTTAACCGCCTGGTCAGCGGGAGTATCCGAATTGGCTAAAATACGGAGACGAATCGACTCCTGTGGAATGGAGCCGCTAGCTACAGCAGCATCCGTTTGTTGAAGCTCCCAGCTCATAATTAAGAGAATAAGGGCAAATACGATAAAACCATACGACCTTCTATAATAGAAACGGGAATAAGGGCGGGACATACACACAAGCTCCTCTCGTGCACCCGTCGGTGCTTCAGCTTGCGTTCCGGAACGTATCTATCCGTCAGTATGTCCCGCATGCTCACTCTATAAACCTCGTATCTCGTAAAAAGATTTACTCCTGCTAGATTTAGAGAAGGATAAAAAAAACCGAGCCCTCTCGGGACCCGGTTTATCATGCTATTAGAAAGTTTCAGTTCTGCTATTTCAAGCTCTCATACAGCGACAGCAACAGTGCTATCTAGCGAGCCTTCTCAGCATTCAATCAAAACGCAAAAGTGCATTTTGATTTATCAAAACCAATCAAAAATCAGCATCAAAATGCAAAAGTGCAGGCTGATACGCCCAAAATCGCTGATTTCATGCTATTTCGGCCGATCAAAATGCACTTTTGCATTTTGTTGTGATAAATGAAGCTTTTTCAGTCAAACAAAATGTATTTTTGCAGGTTGATGCAGAAATATGCGTTAGTTAGCAGTCATAAACGCTCACTTAGAGCTAGTCCGCGTGGCGGATCGCCAGCACATGCCGCTCAATGCCGGCATAGTCGGTAATGATCCGCACCTCGTCCCAGGCGCCGTACTGCTCCAGCAGCGCCGCGACGTCGCGAGCTTGGCCCATGCCAAGCTCGAAGCCGACGATCCGCGGCACCTGCCGCAGCGCCGGCAACTGCTCTACCATGCGGCGGTACGGGTCCAG
>NZ_CBVJ010000135.1 GCF_000513275.1 Paenibacillus gorillae
GACCGCATTCATGCGGGCGACCTCCAGCGCGTCCGGCGACAGATCGGACGCGCTTACGCGCCAGCGCGGACGCTGCGACGCCAGCGTCACGGCGATGGCGCCGCTGCCCGTGCCGACGTCCAGCACGGTCGGCACTGCAGCCCCTTCCGGCGGCCATATGCTATCTGCCGCCTCCAGCACCGCCTCGACGAGCAGCTCCGTCTCGGGGCGCGGAATCAAGACGGCCGGTGTTACCGTAAACGGCCGTCCATAAAACCACTGCTCGCCGATAATATATTGCACCGGCTCGCCTTCCGCCTTCCGGCGCACAGCTTGTACCCAAGCCTCCGCTTTCTCCGGCGGAAACTGCTCAAAGCTCCAGTCGCGAAGCAAGACTGACCGCTCTACCTTCAGTACATGCAGGAGCAGCAGCTCCGCATTGGACCGGGATTCCTCCACGCCATGCCCCGCCAAAAACGAAGAAGCCTGCAAGCAGGCTTCCCTAATGGTATAGGACGGGGCGAAAAATTCCAATTCGCTCATATATGAAATCTCCGCTCTCCTATGGTTTATACGAGTTCTTTGTCCATGATATCCGCTTGCTCAGCAATCGTCAGCGACGATACGATGTCGGCCATGTCGCCGTTCATCACCTGATCTAGCTTGTGCAGCGTCAAGCCGATACGGTGGTCAGTGACCCGGCTTTGCGGAAAGTTGTATGTGCGAATGCGTTCGCTTCGGTCGCCAGTGCCGACCTTGCTTTTCCGCTCGCCTGCATATTTCGCTTCCTCTTCTTGACGACGAATATCATAGATACGGGCGCGCAATACTTGCAGCGCCTTCGCTTTATTGTCGTTTTGCGATTTGCCGTCCTGACAAGTCGCCATAATGCCAGTCGGCACGTGCAGTACACGAACCGCCGACTTGGTCGTATTAACGGACTGGCCGCCTGCGCCGCTAGAGCAGAACGTATCAATCCGGATATCCTTATCGAGAATCTCCACCTCTACCTCTTCAACCTCCGGCATAACCGAAACGGTCGAAGTTGAAGTATGGATGCGCCCGCCGGATTCCGTTACCGGAATACGCTGTACGCGGTGCGCGCCGCTCTCGAACTTCAGCTTGCTGTAGGCGCCCTTGCCGGTAATCATGAAGATTACCTCTTTGAAGCCGCCCAGATCATTCTCGCTCAAATCCATCAGCTCTACGCGCCAGCCTTGGGAATCCGCGAATTTCGTGTACATCCGGTACAGATCGGAAGCGAACAAAGCCGCTTCGTCGCCGCCCGCTGCGCCGCGAATCTCCACGATAACGTTCTTGTCATCATTCGGATCTTTCGGCAGGAGCAAAATTTTGATCATGGCGTCCAGTTCTTCTTTGCGATCAGACAGCTCTTCGATCTCCATTTTCACCATTTCGCGCATTTCGTCATCGAGCTTCTCGCCCTGCATTACTTTTGCGTCGTCCAATTGCGCCGACACTTGCTTATATTCGGTAAAAGCCTCATACGCCTCTTGTAAATCCGATTGTTCCTTGGAATACTCCCGCAGACGCTTCGGATCGCTGGCTACGTCGGGATCGCACAGCAATTCGCTCAGCTTCTCGTAACGGTCGGCCAGTGCTTGTAAACGGTCCAACACTTTTCGTCACCTCTGTTATTTTTCCGCATTAATATCCTTTATTATAGCATAACGATGCAAAGGTTACGACTGGTGTATTTGCCTAACTGCCATAAAAAAGACGAACCAGAGCCGGTTCGTCTTCAGCAAAGCTTTTATTTTTTCTTTTTGGCAGCTGCCGTCACCAGTGCAGCCGCACCTAGAACAACTGCTACGATGGATAAAATAAGCGGCAATTGCGATTGTCCCTCATCCTTCGCCTCGTCGCCTGCTGCGTGAGAAGAGCCGCCTGCTCCATGACCGTCTCCGCCGCCCTCTACCGCAGGAGTAACCTTTTGAACAGATGCAGGTTTATCTGCACCGTCTCCGCCAATCCATTCTACAACGCTGTTATCGCTGTAAGTCTGGTATGCGCGCCATACAAGCTGAGTCGCATCTTCGTTGACTTTGCCGCTCAAACGGAACTCTGTGAATTCCGTCTCAGCCAGTCCCGGACCGTCAGCTGTCCAAGTTACGCTAGCGATGGAGCCGTCAGCGTTTTTCTCGATTTCATGCTTCCAGCCTTGCTTCGGCTCAACGCGGGAAATCGCAGCGCCATCCGCTGCCTTCACTTGTACTTTTATCGTGTTAACACCTTTTGTCTCACTAGGTACGCGAACTGTAAACACCTGATACGAATTGGCCGGAACCTCCGGCGGCTGCACCGTCACATGGGCACTAGCCATTCCGACGAACAGGAATAGGCTAAGACTCAAGCTGACCGATGCGGACACAAGCCACTTTTGCATTTTTTTCATTACTCTGCACAACCCTTCCCGGTTTTTAATCTTTATCTCTCGTTCCCCAGTATAAGGATAGCGGAGTGCTCAGTCATGACTCGATAGGGCTATGACCGGTGAAAAAAATGTGTCCGAATCGCCGCTAATGTCTCCGCCTATATGCTTCTAATAATTCACAAAATCCAACTGCTTCACCATTTCGATATCATCCTGCGTCATAACGCGAATTTCTGCTTTCCACTTCGATGCATACGGAAGGAATGCTCCGGTTGCCTGATAGGAAGTTCTCGCATAGCCCGGATAAGAATCATAGGACTCGTCGTCAAAAGGAGCAAGCGGCACGTCGAGCGGCGCCTCTTCACTGCCTTGCGGATGCAGGCGAAGCACAACAGCTTTTGGCTCACCTGACGCTTCCGGCAGCCAGATTTGCAGCTTCGCTTCATTCTCACCGCCCGGCACGTTTGGCGTAATGCTTAGCGTATAATGCATATCCTCGCCCATCTCATGATGCCGGATCGGCTCATTCGCCGGCAGGGGACTAATATAGGTGAAAATCGCGGCAATGGCGACAATTACGAGCATGAGACCCAGATCGACGCGCAGCAGCCGGCCGTCTGGAATGCCGTTTTTGCTCATCCGAATGCGAAGCCAAGCTCCGGTTCCGATAACAAGCAATGTAAGACCCGATTTGATAGCCAGCAGAATTCCCCATGGCGTCAGCCACAAGTAGGAAAACTTAGGCAGGAAGAGTGTCATCATCAGCACGCCGCTGACGACAAGCGCAGCAAGAGAGATCAGCGCGCCTTTGGAGAAGCTTGCTCCGAACCTTCCAGCTTCTTTCCTGTCTTCAAACCAAAGGACCACAAGAGCCAATAAACCACCGGCCCATACTGCTGCTGCGACCAAGTGAACCCAGTCAGCTGCAAGCGTCAAAATCTTCAAATCGTTAGCAGCAGGATGTCCAATCAAGCTTTCTACGGCCAGTATAATAACTGCCCATAACAGCTTCACATACATAGGCGCCTTCTGAATAACGAAGCCGGCAAGCACAACAACAATGAGCTCCAGCCATGCGCGACCAGTTGCCGTTCCGGTGAACAGCTCTCCCCATGCGCTTAGAGGCTGACCGGCCATAATTTCTTTGGCTTGAATAAAGATGTGGAGCAGCAGCGAGATTAACAACACCCGCAGGGAGAGCAGCAGCAAGCGGCGGTGTACACCGCTGACGGACTCACTAGGATTGCGGTAGACGGCCGACCAAATCATTAACCCTGCCGCAACGAGCAAGGACGCATAGTAAAGAATACGTACCGTAAATAGCAGCCAATTGTCACTTGACAGTCCATGCGAGCCAGAACTGCCGCCAGCGTCGTCATTAAAGGTGGATCCATCCTTCCATTCAGGCGGATTGCCCACTACGAATACATACGAACCGCTAACTGGATGGCCATCCTCCGATACGATATGAAAGGACGCCGTATAGACTCCTTCCTGCAGAGACGGCAGCGCCAGCTTCAGCGTTGACCGATCTTCACTAAGCGTTGGCTTGTCAGAGGTCACTTTCCGCTTTTTAGAATCCAGTACCTGCAGCGACCCTGCACTCGGCTCAATAGCCTCGCTGAAAGACAGCTCAACAAAAGGCGGCGACTCCTTCAGCTTCGCATTCGCCTCCGGAACCCGCTTCTCCAGCGAAGCATGAGCCGAAGCCACCGGCATAAGGGATGGCAGCATGCCAATCACCCAGATGACGGCAAAAACGAGAAGGACAATTTGCGGAAGCCTTCTTGTCTGTTTCCTATTTAATAACTGTTGCTGCATGCGTCAATCACTTCCTTCATTTCTTTCGCGGTTAAGCGCGTTGCAATCTTCAAATACGATATCTTTTACACATCGGCAAAGGGTCATCTTTTTCGCCATCAAGTATAATGCTCCACACTGGATTTGACATGACTCGAAAGAGCTATGGCGAGTAGTAAATCTTATTTTTCACCTGCAACGAAAAGCGGGTACGAAAAAGAAGACCGCAAAGGGTCTTCTTGGTTATACCTATATTCTAGACGTTGAAACGGAAATGCATAACGTCTCCGTCTTTCACGACGTACTCTTTGCCCTCGAGGCGAAGCTGTCCGCGCTCGCGCGCAACGGTCATTGAGCCTGCAGCCGAAAGATCATCAAACGATACAACCTCGGCACGGATAAAGCCGCGCTCGAAGTCTGTATGAATAACGCCTGCCGCTTGCGGCGCTTTCGTGCCTTGACGGATCGTCCAAGCGCGTACCTCTTGCACGCCTGCCGTGAAGTACGTGTACAAGCCAAGCAGCTTGTACGCCGCAGCGATCAGACGGTTCAAGCCAGACTCCTGCAAGCCAAGCTCTTCCAGGAACATTGCTTTATCCTCGCCTTCCAGCTCGGCGATTTCTTCTTCTACACGCGCGCTGATCTGCACGACTTCGGCATTTTCAGCTGCGGCGAATTCACGCACTTTTTGCACGTACTCGTTGTTGCCTGTATCAGCCACTTCAGCTTCGCTTACGTTCGCTGCATACAGCACTGGCTTCATCGTAATGAGATGAAGGTCACGAATGAGCAGACGCTCATCGTCACTCAGATCAAGACTGCGTGCCGGCTTGTCTTCATAAAGAGCCTCTTTGACACGTTCCAGAACTTCAACCTCTTGAGCGATTTTTTTGTCGCCGCCTTTGAGGTTCTTGCGGGAACGTTCGATTTTCCGGTCTACTGAATCGATATCGGCCAGAATCAACTCCAGATTGATCGTCTGAATATCGCCCAGCGGATCAATTTTGCCGTTAACGTGAGTGATGTTCTCGTCTTGGAAGCAGCGAACGACGTGAACGATCGCGTCTACCTCACGGATGTGAGCCAGAAACTTGTTGCCAAGTCCCTCGCCTTTGCTCGCGCCAGCAACCAGACCAGCAATATCGACAAATTCAAAAGCGGTAGGTACGATGCTTTTTGGCGTAACAAGCTCAACCAGTTTATCTAGACGCGGGTCTGGTACTTCTACGACACCAACGTTTGGATCGATCGTACAAAAAGGATAGTTCGCGGATTCAGCGCCCGCTTGCGTAATTGCATTAAACAAAGTCGATTTGCCGACGTTCGGCAGCCCGACGATTCCACATGAAAGTGCCATGTATAAACAGCTCCTTATCTCACTAATTCTTTCGCCATTATACCCGATGGCTCCCTACAATAAAAGCCTTCCAGCACAATACCTGCGCAAAGAGCGGGCTTCGGGAGCTTTTACCTGACTCTAGTACACGACAAAAATATCATCATCTACTGTTCCGTCAAAATTAAATAGCAATTTATAATAGCCTGAGCTATGGCCTAAGTATTCAATATCTAATGAAAGTATTACATGATTGTAATTAAAATCCGGATAATTGTTGCTAAAATGAATAGCAGCCGATCCGATCCCCACTTTTAAATGAGAAGGGTCGAAATTTTTAAAATAGGTATTAAACTCTTCTGGTTCCTCTAATTTATAGGACTCAAAGTTTTCCCAAAAGCAGCTGAAAACTCGCTTTTCGGCGTTATGGTCTATCATCCATTGTTTTAGAGTATCAAACTCAAACAAGTTATTTTCCGTAATTATCTTCCATTCCCCCGTCAGATTATTTATTTCTCTAATTAATGAATATCTAATCTTTCTCTGTACTTAAAGCCCACTGCCTGAAATAATTTAATATTTCTTCTAAGTTCTTTGCCCCACCTGATCCATGAAATGTTCCATCTCGAACGATACAGTAATACCAGTCTTCTTCATCTCTTTCAATTTCTATAGGTTCAAAGTGCTCATCTTCTAAACATGTATCAATTAGGTTAATTTCCACATACCATCCTGGATTGTCGACTGTATCAATTTTAACTCCGTAAGTATGCTCCCAATCACCATCACAATTTTCGTAATACCAATTTTGAATCCACTTTAATAGGTCCATCTTCATCGCCTTTTCTTTGAAATTTCATTCTGGCATGCCATTACAATAGCTAGTAACAGTTTGAATCATTCCTGCTCCGGCTTTTATAACAGCATTAACTGTTCCAATTATTTTGACGACAATTAAATCTGCTTCATTTTTAAAAATTTCAATGTCAGCCCTGTAGTCAGATATACCAGAGCCCAGTGTAACTTCTTGTATTCCCCATAAGTCAATCCTAACAGCAACAGTATTTCCTCCAAGCTCCACCCACTTCTTGGGCGGCATTTCAGCATAATGAGGCATATCAAATTTAACTTCAACAATACGTCCTTCATCGCGAATGTTTATTTCAGCAATTCGGACATCCTTGAGTTCAGGTACCTGTCCATACAGACTAACTAAAAATATGTTGCTTTCTAAAGCTTCACACCACATCTCTTAACCGCCTTCTATTTCTTAACTAGATAATGCTTGGTCTAGCAGTCACTTCTCTATAATAAACTTTTTCATAATATAATAGGTTTTAGGAGTTATTAGAGCAATAAAGGAAACGATCTGAACATGTCGAAATTATCTTTTACTATGACTAGGATAACGAACAAAACCATTCTAACGTACATTCTTTCTTTTCTCCTATTCCTTACCATCCTGCTCGGCATGCGCCTGTTATGGTCCGATTTCTTCAAGGTACCCGCCCATCCCTCTGCGAGTCAGGGCGTTATTGACCTGCGAGGCTGGGACTTTAATAATTCCCCTACCCTTACCTTAAACGGGCAGTGGGAATTTTACCCTGGAGCCTTCCACTCCTCCCAGAACAGGCCGGCAGCAGGGGAACAACCTACCTATGTCCAAGTTCCCGGGGATTGGAGCAGTGCGCTGGCGGACAACTCTAAATCCTCATTCGGCAGCGGCACTTATCATCTACGTATCTTGGTCGATCCCGTTAAGGAAATCGATTATGCGTTCTGGCTTCAGGACATTCAGGCTTCCTCCAGAGTAGAAATTAACGGCCAGCTGGAAAAGTCCTTCGGCATTCTGGCTGACAACGCTGAAGACTACATGCCAAGAAATATTTCATATACAGCCTCCTATGCGGCAAAAAATCAAGGGGAGCTGGAGCTTTTCATTCAAGCCGCTAACTTCGACCATCCGTACGAAGGAGGCATCACCCGTTCTGTTCGATTCGGATCGCAGGCGTCGATGGACAACGAGCGTCTATATTCGATCGCCTTTCAATTCATCACGTTTACCGTCCTGCTTCTACACGGGCTGTACGCCTGTATCCTGTTCTCGTTCAACCCGCGGGAGTGGTCGTTTCTCGTGTTCTTCCTGCTGCTAGTAACGGCCAGCGTCACCATCGTTTCCGATCACGAGAGCCTGCTGCTGCTATGGACTCCCGTATCCTACGCCTGGGGACTGAAGATCAGGATGCTCTCTTATCTTTGGCTGTCCTTCTTCATCCTGCTGCTTGGAAGGAGCTTTTCCGGTTATTTTGCAGGCCGCAAAACCTTTTACGGGTATATCGCGGCGCTTATCCTGTATTCATCTTTTATACTGGCAGCCAATCCGCCGCTCATTTACTTCACGTTCGAAAACCATATTTTCGTGTTTTTCTATTTGTTGCCGTTAATCTGGTTCGTTACCATCATCATAAATATGGTCATCAAGCAGCAAAAGGACGCCATTTATTTATTATTCGCAGCCTTGGGTCTTCTATCGAGCGTCATTTGGGGCGCTCTCAATAATAGTCTGGAGCTTAGCGACATCTACTATCCGCTAGATGTCATTGCAGCGATAATCGGTTTTTCCGCGTACTGGTTCAAGGGCTATTTCCGCAATGCCACCGAGAATAAAAAGCTGAATGCACAGCTTCTAGAAGCCGATAAGCTGAAGGATCAGTTTCTCGCCAACACTTCTCACGAGTTGCGAACACCGCTGCACGGCATTATTAGTATCGCAGAAAGTGTCGCAGAGAGAGAGAAGCACGCAATGACCGGAAGAAGCTCGAAGGACATGGAGCTGCTCGTTACGATCGGCAGGAGAATGTCTTATTTGCTGAATGACCTCCTGGATACAGTTAGACTGCGGGAAAAACGAATCGTCCTGAACGCGGAGCCGCTGCCCTTCCCGTCAGTCGTTTCCGGCGTATTCAGTATGCTTGGCTATATGATCGAGGGGAAATCTGTTCAGCTTCGCCTGCTTGCCCCCGCTACACTGCCGCCTGTCTGGGCCGATGAAAAAAGGCTGGTGCAGGTCATGTTCAACTTGCTGCACAATGCGCTCAAGCACACAGAGGCTGGAACCGTAACCGTCTCGGCAAATAGCCGCAACGGCCAGCTTTTCATCGAAGTAGCCGATACGGGGAGCGGAATGGACAAGGAATTGCTGTCACGCCTCTTCCTGCCATACGAGCATGGAACTGATGGCGGAGGGGGCATTGGTCTTGGCCTCAGCATCAGCAAGCAGCTTGTAGAGCTCCACGGCGGTGAATTGACGGTACGCTCGGAACTTGGCAAAGGCTCGACATTCCGGTTCGCGCTGCCGCTCGCAGAATTGTCTGCCGCTGCTGTCCATGACAATGACAATTCGTCGAACATGTTAAAAGAGTCGTCAGCGGAAATTGCCGTCGCCCGGGGATTTGCCGACGTTTCCGGCAGTGCATGGCCTTCCAGCCAGCCTATGCTTTCCCTGCCAGCAGGAGAAAGCACAGCTACCATACTCGCTGTCGATGACGATTTGGTTAATCTGAAAGTATTGGCCGGCATTCTTTCAACGGAGCCTTATGAGATTCATTTTGCCACCTCTGCTGAGGAAGCTTTGGCTTTGCTTAGCGCGAAACCATGGGATTTGCTCATTACAGATGTCATGATGCCCCACGTCTCTGGTTATGAATTGACGAAAAAAGTACGGGAACGCTATTCACCATCCGAGCTTCCGGTATTGCTGCTGACCGCCCGCAGCGAACCGACCGACATTTATACCGGCTTCCAGGCCGGGGCCAATGACTATGTGACGAAGCCGCTGGACGCAACCGAATTAAAGTACCGCATCTGGTCGCTCACGACGCTGAAGCAATCGGTTAATGAAAGAGTCCGTATGGAAGCCGCCTATTTGCAGGCGCAGATCCATCCTCATTTCCTGTTCAATACGCTTAATTCAATTATGGCTCTCAGCCATATCGATCCGGACCGGATGTTTACGCTAGGCGAAGCATTTACCTCCTATTTGCGAATTAGCTTCCACTTTCTTAACTCCGGCAAGCTGGTCTCGCTCTCGCATGAGCTTGAGCTTGTAAGAGCTTATTTGCATATTGAGAAAGAGCGCTTTGAAGAGAAGCTCACTGTCATATGGGAACTTGATCAGGAGGATAAAATGGTTCTCCCCCCGCTGACGCTTCAGCCGCTTGTCGAGAACGCCGTAAGGCATGGCATCATGAGCCGCTCAAGGGGAGGCACCATCCATATTCGGATTCACAAGGACGGCGGGTTCACCCGATTTGAAGTGTCGGATGACGGGAGAGGCATGAAGAAGGAGAAGCTCGACTCCCTTCTACTTCCGCGAAGCAAGAACGAAGATGGAGGCATCGGATTGTTCAATACCAACCGGCGCCTGACACAGTTGTATGGGCAAGGCTTGTCCATTGACAGCACGCCTGATCAGGGAACGACGGTATCTTTTCAAATCCCGAGCTCGTAGCAAAATATAATCAGCAACAAAGAACGCTTGAATCTCCAAGCGTTCTTTGTTCATTTATTAAGACTAGCCATCAGTTAGTCAAGCTACGTCCGCTTTTTCCGGCATACAGCAATGACATACATCGGTTCCGTGCTTTTGAATTGCGACAGCGGAATCGGCTGATGGCCTTGCGGTTCCATAATCCGGCTGGCCTCCCGCCCCTGTTCAAGCCCGCTCATCTGGCGAAGCCAGTTCAGCGAAGCGAACCGGGAATCGTCAACCGGATTTTGCCCATACATCGCTTCAATATCATAATGAACCAGCAATTCACCGGCTAATTCTGCCGTTCGATATTCGAAGCGGTGGAACAGATTGAACGGCTGCTCTTCATAATACAGCGGCGGATTCGTTACCGTCCGGTTAGGCGTAGAGACGATGAACAACCCTCCTGCTTTCAGTACGCGCGCAGATTCGGCAATCCATGCCGCTCCCTGATCCACATGCTCGATGGTCTCGAAGGAGATGACCGCATCGAACTCCTCATCTGCAAAAGGCAATGCCAGAACATCAGCAGTTGCAAAACGAACCCCTGCTCTGCTATAATCCCGTTCCGCCAAACGCACTGAATCCGAGTCTACGTCAACGCCCAGCACCTCAACCGCGCCAGCCTGACTTAGCATTGCCGAACCGTATCCCGCTCCGCAGGCGGCATCCAGTACGCGCAGACCATTGACGTAGCGGCAGGCCAGCTCATACCTGGACAGATGCTCCTCATACACATCGGCATAATGCGTCTTCACCTCTTGATTGACGACAAGCCTCTCTCCGCTGAAGCGGACGTCGTTTTGTTCAGCAAGCGGCTTCACGCTTGAATCGGACTGCTCTGGCGTATCTGCCAAAACGCTCACGCGACTGTCCGCGGTGATTTGCCCATATACGGAAAATCGGCTTGACGTCAAGCGGCCAGTCACATCGTACTTCGTATCTATCATCCGCTCCAGCGCTGCGAATTCAACCTCGCTAATTCTTTTGTCGCGGTTCTCTCTTCCGTCTTCCTGCAAATGAATCGAGAGATTGATCAAGCCGGCCGCCTCATAACGCTCCTGAACCTGTTCAATGGCATACGTTCCTTCCCCCTGGAACCCCGTTTTCCCATCCAGAGGATTTAAGTAGCGCAGCAGGTTCCGGTAATAGTGACGATTGTCGAAATCTCCCGCGAGCCAGCCGCCCGGCTTGAGCAGCACACTTAGCAACTGCAGCTTCTCAACCGATGCACCCCATTGCGCTTCGCCGATTACGATGCCGTCAAGCGTGCCGGGAGCGATTGCCCATTGCGACAGTTCATCTCCTGCCAGCAGTTGAACACCCGAGGCAGCTGCGACTCGGGACGCCTCCGCATTGCGCTCCAGACCGAACAGCTCTGCGCCAGGATAAAAGCTTTTCAATCGAAGCAGTGTAGCGCCGCACCCGCAGCCGAGCTCCAGAAGCTTGAAAGCCCCTCCTGAAGAAGCGACTTCACTTCCCCTTGCGGGAAGCTTAGCCTCTCTTTCCACCAGTCCCGCAATGTCTATGCGAATCAGAAGCCCTTGTTCCGCCGAAAAATCCCATTTTTCTCGGAAAATCCGACTGTTCTTCTCAAATGTTCTTACGTACAGCTGCTCCTCCTCACGGAAGCTGGCACTGCCGTAATGATGGATGAACGTATCCTTGCACAACATCAGCTTATAGCCGGCAAGCTTCAGCCGGATCGAATAATCGTCATCCTCGAAGTTGCCAACACCAAATCTCTCGTCCAATTCACCTGTCACTTCATAGGCCTCTCGCTTGAGCAGCATGCAGTAGCCGACCAGCTTGATCCTCTCTTCCCAGCTCCCTTGATGTGTGCCTGGTGCCTTGCTAGAGCCTCTTAGTGCTACAGCAAACTGATCCAACTCCTCTAAGGTCGTATAAGAAGCAGGAATTGTACTCCAGTATGAAGCCGAGTTCGTCACCGGCCCGACCGCTCCAACGGCAGCATCGCTCGTCAGGCAGCTCTGCAAGCCGGTCAGCCAGCCCGGGGTAACTAGCGTATCATTGTTTAATAACAGCAAAAAAGAGCCTGCAGCATGCTGAAGCCCCTGATTGCAGGCTTTAGGAAAGCCTGCGTTATCCTTATTTGCAATTACTTTCACGTCGTTCTGCTCTGCAGCCCACGCGGCTGTTCCGTCATCCGAGCCATTGTCGACCAGAATCAGCTCGTAGCTTCCGGCAGCCGTATTTCTTCTAATACTGTCGATGCATTGCTTCGTGAGCGTCAATTGATTGCGGGTAACGATAACAATACTCGTTATGCCATTCTGGTCATACGCTGCATCCATGTCACAAGCCCCCTATCCAACTAGCTTATGACATCAGCATATGTAAGCTTAAGCTTATCCGTATAGACGTTATCCTCAGTGCTCCCCGCGATTACCTGTACCTTTTTTCAGCAAAGGAATATCCGAACAAATAGCCCGCCAGCACGATAACCATTAGATGAATACGATCATCAAGCACCATACGCAGCGCAGCATTAACGTAACCGGTTGCTCCCGTGTACAGCTGTACGCTATTTATAGCTAGCACATAGCAGCCAACCACCAGCAGCAACGACAGTATCAGCGTCCAGAACGTTTCCCTTATACGCAGCCACAATTGAGCTCCGGATAATAGATGAAAGCTGATGCCAAAGGCAAACAGCATGCCGTATTGTACGAATAAATACTTATTGGTAACGGCCTCGTCTCCGTTATGTAATAACATTTCATTGCTAAGATGAACAATTACGAAGCTGAAAACCGCAAACAATACAAAAACCAAATAACGGTAAAATGATCGATTCAAACGCACCATCTACACTCCTCGTTAGTTAAACTGTCTAATGCGGCGAATGCCTCACCTTGCTATGGAAATAATACTGGAGCAAAGGAGGTGCATGCAACCGATGGAAAATAAGAACCATAAAGGCAATTATAAAGGGACAACGGCTATGAAAGCAAAAAATCAGGATATGGCTTTCGTCAACGATAATGTAGAGGATACCAAATCCGTTACTAATTTTACAGCAGATAAGAAAAAATCCGACTAATGGCACCAATAAAACGCCGACCCCGCGTCCATCTTGCTCGCGGGGCGGCGTTTTCTATTTTCTTAATTGCGCAGCGGCGCTTCTTGCAGATCGGCCCGCGATTGCAGGAAACGGAAAAAGGCCGCTGACGCTTCCGCACGACTCACTTGCTTCTCCGGTGCGAAATTGCCATTAGACAACGTCATAATACCAAGACCAACGACGATTGCCGCCTGGCCCTTCTTTTCAACTTTGGCAGCGTCCTTGAACTCAATGCGGAATAATTGATCATAGTTGGCAAGGGTATTGTAGCCCAAAGCCCGTACAATCAACTCCGCCATCTCTTCACGGTCCACTTTACCTTCGGGATTGAAAGTTCCATCCCCGATGTCGATCAGATTTTGCTGCAAGGCCGATTCGACATAGACGTAATAGCTCGAGCTTGTCGCCACGTCATTGAAGGAAGCACGTGCTGCGGTATCACCGGCAGCAAACATCGGCTTGTGCCCGCTATTCATAGCCAGTACCAACATCTTGATCAGCTCGCCGCGCGTCACAATGGCATTCGGACGAACCTTGCCGTCTTTCACATCAAGTGCTTTATAAGCGACCATCAGCTCCAACTGGCGCTGCGCCCAATGCCCGTTGACATCCGTCGCCTGAGGCTTCTCCAGTTGTGTCACTTCGCCGGTATCGCTGTTGCGCCAGCTGCCGGTCTCAGCATCCAGAAACACCGCTTCGTCAATTAGTCTTGGCACCATCCGATAGACCAGCTGCGCTTCGGTCTTATATTCCACTTCGTTCGCTTGCACTTCTCCGGCTGCAAGCATCACTTTATACTTCTCAGTTGGAATTGGCTGTCCTCGCCATATATACTGCTGAGCCAAATAGTACGTAAGCTGGGTGCGATAATACGTGAGCCATTTCTCAGTAGCCTGTTTGTCGCCAATCAGATTCGGCGCTTTGCTCGGATATGCGTAATCCGACAGCGAAGACTCGAAGTTGCGCACTTCTCCCGTCTTCCCGTCTACCGATACGCTTACACGATCATAGGACACCGTTGCGCCATTGACTTTGTGTACAAAGCCGAAATAGTAAGCATCAAACGCTGCGGCTTTCTCCGGGCTGTATTGATCTTTATTGGGCTCAACCAAATACAATTCATTAGCTGCCCATGGCAATTGCTTTTTGACCGTCTCGATCGCCGTTGCTTTCGCCTGCTCCAATGTGACGGTAGCTTTGGTGTCGTCCCCATATAGATAGCAGTTGAAACTAACGATAACGCCGGTATCGCTATCCACCGTTGCATATGCAGAACCAGTCTCCTGGTTATTGCTTGCAATCGTCCAGCTAATGTTCCAGTTCGCATTAGTTCTGCCGGTTCTTTCATTTGCGTACTCGTTATAGCTTGTGCTCGTGACCTTCGCCCCAGCAGGCAGCTTGAAAGCAGCCGTCACCTTCGCAATGGCACCCTGCTCGGTCAGGCTTGCACCTTTTTTCGGTGCCTCTCCAAGCGGTTTATCCGCTACAGGCGATGGGGAGACGGCCTCTGTCCGGCTTCCATACATCTCTGGAAGCAGCTTGCCGTCGGTTGCCTGAATAGTCATCGTTTCCAGTCCATAGCTAAGAGCCGGCTTCGTATTTTTTTGAGCGCCATAAGGCAAAATATAAGTTAATACAGGCTTAGCCAGCTCACTCAGCTTGGCATTCGCTTCTTGCAAAGACAGCATTTTATCAACTTTCGGGAACTCGATTGTACTATCCCATACGAGTGAATATCGTACGACATGACCCTCGCTATCGACCTCGAGCTCGATATAGTTGTCGACATAGCTAATACCGTTGACAATCCGGTCATAGCGGATGGAATGCCGTACCTCTCCCGTCAGCGGAGGGAGCAATTGCACGCCGTAATCAGGATTGTACTGTACCTGATCCTTATAGGCAGGAGCTATCGTGTTAATATAAGCTTTGGCGATTTCAAGCGCCTGAGACCGTTCAACCTTCAGCGGATAAGAGGGCTTCGAGTTGGCATCGTCTACATACGAATTGAATTCCAGCAATTGGCCGCTGTCTGCACTAATGCGCGCGTAGATGCTGCCTTTATGCTTGCCATTGACCTTCTTCACGAAATCCAGCGACCATGCGCCGCGTTTGCCGCCTGCCAGCAAATCCGTTGAGTAGGAAGCTCCCTGCAGCGTGTACTCCTTCGGAATGTTTACCAGTTCACGGGCGAGTGAAGTTGCTTTTTCTTTGGATACGGCTACATTAATCGGTTCTCCTGCATTCTCCTTATCCACATTGACCGCCTCCCCAGACACGGCCGCCGGCCCCGCCGGCGTGTCCGCAAATGCTGCCGCAGGCAGACTGCTGACCATCATAACAGCGACCGCCATCGCTACCCAGCGCTTTCTGTTCTTCATATTGAAATACCACCCTCCATCAATGAATAGCTTGCGCCTTCTTAATGTGTATCCAACATTTACGCCCAACAATTATGTAAGCAGTCTTGGTGTAAGTTTACAATTGATCAATCTTTAGACGCGATGATTCAGATGGAAGTTGCGACCAGCTGCGAAAAAAAGCCGCGCGATCGCAGGTTGCGATTCGCGCGGCTTTCGTCGCGTCCGGCTTACAGTTGGCTCGAAATTTTTGCTTTCAGAGCGTCTTTGCTTTGCAGGCCGACCATTTTGTCAACCGGTTGACCGTCTTTGAACAGGATCAGCGTAGGAATGCTCATTACACCGAATTGGGAAGCCAGTTCAGGCTGCTCGTCAACGTTGATTTTACCGATCGTTGCTTGGCCGTCAAGCTCAGTTGCCAATTCTTCAACGATTGGAAGCTGCATTTTACAAGGTCCGCACCATGGCGCCCAGAAATCTACCAAAGATACTCCGCTTTCTACGCTGGATTGAAAGTTGTCTTTCGTCAATGCTACTGCCATTGTTAATCATCCTTTCGAGATAAAGTTATTATAAAGGGAAATACCCGTTACACCGTACTTGTGAATCAGCTATCCGCATGCGTGGATTTGGCTCAGCACATCCTGAATCGTAATTCCTGTGAAATGTGATTCAAGCTGCTTTTCCGCTTTGCAAAAAATACCGAACATCACTTCGTTCATATTCGAGCCAACGACGCAATCCATGCCCGGATCTCCCGTGCACCAGCTCGGAATTAACGAGCCTTGCGCCATTACCTTGTATATGTCGCCTAAAGTGACGACGTTCGGATCAATGGTCAGCTTGTATCCGCCTCCCGCGCCTTCGCGCGTATCGACGTATCCGGCTTTGCGCAATCCGCTCATTACTTTACGTACCCGGGCGGAGTGCGTTCCGACGTTATCGGCGATCATCTCGCTGCTGGCCATCCGCTCAGGCAGATAAGCTAAGTACACGAGACTGTGTACGGCAATCGTAAATTCGCTGTTCAATGTGAACGGCCTCCCTGCTTCATACTGTAATATTATCAATTACAGTTACTCTTGTCAATAGCCAGGCCGCCCGAATGCTCACTTAGGTTGCGATTTGTACGTTTCGTTTATACGCTCAGCGCCGGAAGGCTCTATTTCCTTTATTTTATTGGCTGCGGATATTGCAGCTGTTGTCCTGATTATGTGTCCAAGCTTACGCCGATCATTTTACCATTATTCCCAAGATCACACCATGACTATTAGATTTTTTTCAATCAAACTGCCAGCAGCTGTCATGTTTGCACCAGCCTGCGGAATACATATGTACGGAATGGCTACTCTGTGCAAGGCGGGGAGGTGCGCATGATGGCACTGCTATGGTGGAAAAAGTGGATCGCCATCAGAACCGAAGGCGGTTCTCGGGCTGATCTGATTGACAGACTTCAAGCACACTTCAAAGAGAATGGAGTGAAATCGAAAATAACGCTGGAAGACCATGGTCTGAAACGAATTCATGTCCTGCAGCAGGATGAAAGCCGGGCAAGGGAATTGCTCGCAACGTTCGACGGGGAGCACTAATCCCTTCTTTCTGGCCCTATACGCTAGTGAAATACCGCAGCATCGGTCTGAAGCCCGAAGCTTTACCCATTCCGCATTCCCTCTAAGGGCGGCGCCAGCGCTTATGTGGCTGCCGCCCGCTTTTTGCTTCAAAAAAAAGACCAGACATCGGAATGAACTATTCCGTCGTCTGGTCTTCTCTCTTGAGTCGAGGGGACTTAGTGACTGCCGCCCGTCATTTTCAACCCAATAACACCTATAATAATTAAGCCTACGAAGAAGAGCTTCTTCCAGCTCCGTGAATCGCCGAACAGTACCATGCCCAGCAGCACGCTTCCGACTGCACCAATTCCCGTCCAGATGCCATAGCCGGTGCTGAGAGGAATGCCCTCCAGCGCTTTGGAGAGCAGGTAAAAGCTGAAGAAACCGAAAACTACAGCTCCGACGGTCCCTTTCCATTTGCGGAACCCGTCCGACAGCTTCATTGAAGTAACGCCCCCGACTTCTGCTATGCCGGATAAAATCAGAAATAACCATGCCATGTTATGCCCTCTCCTTTCCGGAAGCTGCCTCCGAAGCAGATAAGCTTATTCCGTTGCGAGTTGTTGAATCTGTTTTATCCTTCTTGTCTTCCGCTTTATCTCCCGATACCAGCTTCAATCCGACAATACCAATAACAAGAATGCCCAGGAACATCAGTTTGAGCGGATCGGCAGAATCGCCGAGCGCGATGCCAAGAATAACGGTGCCTACCGTACCAATCCCAGTAAAGATCGCATACGCGGTCCCGATTTCAATATATCGCATGACGCGGGCCAGCAGCATGAAGCTGATAACGATAAGAATAACGGTAATCACACTTGGAACCAGTACCGTAAAGCCCTTGGACTCCTTCAAGCCAAACGTCCAGCCTACCTCTAACAAACCAGCCAATATCAAATAAACCCAAGCCATAATGATTCTCCTCCTAAACCGCCAATGTCCACATTCGCATTAACGACTCGCCTATTATTCGTTTTCTTTCCTGATACAAGGAGTCCTCATAAAGCTGATACTCCACCAATAAACCGTCTATAGCGTTATAAAACTGTGCAGTCATTCGTGCTGCATCTTGTCTGGGAAACAACTCTTCCTCCATACCCTGTATAAATAATTGCTCCAATTGCACATTCAATTCTGATTCAAAGGCAATAAAGCTGATCCGCAGCTGATCACGCAAATGGCGGGGCGGCACCAGCATAGAACGCTTTAGAAAAGATTGGCCGGCCGTCAGTTGACTGAAATCGGTGAAAAAATCAAATGCTTGCTGTATGTTCTCCTTAGCGGTCCTTTCTGCGGAAACCCTAAAGCATTCCCGAAAGGCTTCCCGTTCCTCGGCGATGCCTTGTTCACATAATTGGAGGAACAACTGCTCCTTCGATTTGAAATGTGCGTAGATGGATGGCGTCTTAATGCCTACCACTTTGGCAATCTCCGACATCGATGTCCCTTCATATCCGGAATCGGCAAACATCGTCAAAGCCGCTTGTATAATCTTTTCCGACGTCGTCTTCCCACTCGAAGGCGGCTGCATGGGGATCAACCCTTTCTCGTTTTCATTGGCTGAAGCAGCCTGAACGTTAATAATGTTCCCTTACCTAACGAACGTTAGTCTCACGCTATTTTATGACCTTCCCGTATAAAAGTCAACCCCTGGACAAGCCTTTTCACCGAACTTTCGCAATGCGCAAAAAGCCCCGCACATACAGACGGCTATGCCGCCTGCTGAGCGAGGCTTTACTTCGTATTTGTATCGGCTCACTAATCAAAGTTAAAAGTGGACTGGTTAGGTGCCGATTACACTTCCATGATGATAGGAAGAATCATCGGCTTTCTTTTCGTTTGCTCGTATAGGAATCGTCCGAGCGAGTCTTTGACATTTGATTTCAGCGTCGTCCATTGATTGACGTTGTCGCTGATGGATTTCGTTATCGTTCTCGATACAATTCGGCCCGCTTCTTCAAGCAGCCCCTCTGACTCACGTACATAGACGAAGCCGCGGGAAATGATATCCGGTCCCGATTTGATCGTTTTATCCTGTTTGCTGATCGTTACAACGACGACAAGAATGCCGTCTTGGGAAAGATGCTTGCGGTCGCGAAGCACGATATTGCCGACATCGCCGATGCCCAGACCGTCGATATACGTATTGCCTGCCGGTACTTTACCCGATTTGCGGGCATCGCCGCCCACAATTTCTACGATCTCGCCGTTGTCGACAATAAAGATATTGTCGCTTTCGACGCCAACCGCAACAGCAAGCTTCTTATGATGCAATTGCATCCGGTACTCGCCGTGAATCGGAATAAAATATTTCGGAGCCATAAGTTGAAGCATGAGCTTTAGCTCTTCTTGGCTGCCGTGGCCGGATACGTGCATCCCGGTTGCGGAGCCGGAACCGTAAATGACATTCGCTCCCAGACGGAACAATTCATCTACCGTACGGCCGATGCTCCGCTCGTTGCCCGGAATCGGGGTAGCGGAGATAATGACAGTATCGCCTTCGAGAATTTCCACTTGACGATGATTCGAGCGAGCCATGCGCGTAAGCGCCGACATCGGTTCGCCTTGGCTGCCGGTACATAGAATAACGACCTGGTTGTCCGCATAACGGTTAACCTCGTTTGGCTCGATGAGCATGCCATCCGGAATGTTCAAATAGCCTAGCTCCGATGCGATCGTAATCATGTTTACCATACTGCGGCCAATAACAGCCAGCTTGCGTCCTGTTACGTGGCCGGCGTCAATAACCTGTTGAAGCCGGTGCACGTTCGAAGCGAACGTCGATACGATAACACGGCGCTCCGCTTTGCGGAAAGCGTCGATGAAATTCGCACCAACGATGCGCTCTGAAGGAGTAAAGCCGGGACGCTCTGCATTCGTGCTCTCAGAGAGCAATGCAAGAACGCCTTTACTTCCGATTTCCGCCATCCGATGAATATCCGCATGATAGTCGCCAACCGGTGTTTGATCGAATTTGAAGTCGCCTGTATGAACAACAACGCCTTCCGGAGTATCGAGCACGACGCCCAAGGAGTCCGGAATACTGTGATTCGTCTTGAAGAACGAAGCTGTCATTGAACCCAGCTTGAGCACGGAATCGGAATGAATCAACGTTCTTTCCGTCGTGCCGAGCAGGCCCGCTTCCCTCAGTTTTCCTTCGATCAAACCCATGGTCAGCCGGCTTGCATATACCGGCAGACTAAGCTGCTTCAGAATATAAGGCAATCCGCCGATGTGATCTTCATGGCCGTGCGTGATGAGCAGCGCTCTAACTTTGTCTTTGTTCTCGATGAGGTAAGAGATATCCGGCACGATAATGTCGATGCCCAGAAGCTCTTCATCAGGGAACTTGGAACCGCAATCAATTACAATAATATCGTTCGCATATTGCACTGCGTACATATTTTTACCAATTTCGCCTACGCCGCCCAAGGCAAAAATGGATAGCTTGTTTTCTTTTTTGTTATTCAACAATAAACCTCCTAATTATTAGACTGACGACGTTCATATACTCAAACCAAAAAAATCCGAACCAGTCACTTGTCCTCATTATAACACGAAGAATTAACAAAAAGGAAATAGGCTATTGCGCCTTTATTTCCCTGTTGAGCTTTCGCCAAGCAGTCATGATGCCGTTGACCGCCATCCCTAGAGCAACACCAAGCGCGACTGCTCCCAAATTCAAAATATGAATGAATAGGAGAAGCATGCCCCCGCCCATTGCGCCCTCTGGCAGCCGAGGAAATAGCAAGCCTGTAATAATCGCGAATGGTACCCACAGCACCGGTATAAACAATGGGAAATACCAGTATCGGTTGCGGAACCATACGACGACAGGCACGGCGTACAACGCTGCCAGCACCCCAGCAATCCAATAGCTGTTGGTAAAGACGGCATCGCTGTAGTAGGCCATGTTAAAAAAAGTATTCCCGATTAAAGCATAAATAACGCTTGCAAGCACGGCAATTAATGTTGCTCTCCGAAAGCTGCGTTTTTTCCCGGCATCCATTACAGCGCCACAATTCCTCTCACAGCTTGCAGAAAAGCTTCCATCTCCTCATCCGTTCCAATCGTTACACGCAAGTAGCGGTCGATTCTTGGCTGTTTGAAATAGCGGACGAGAATGCCCTGCTCGCGCAGCTGCAGGAAGATCGCTTCGGCATCCACTGTCGGA
Organism: Paenibacillus gorillae; assembly: GCF_000513275.1. GTDB lineage: Bacteria > Bacillota > Bacilli > Paenibacillales > Paenibacillaceae > Pristimantibacillus > Pristimantibacillus gorillae. The sequence continues at coordinate 21,271 of NZ_CBVJ010000135.1, forward strand.
TGCGAAATAAAGACGAAATTCGCTTTTGAATCCGTGACTTCAAAGCCGATGGATTCCAGCTCCGCAGCCACCGCATCGCGTGTTGCATTTACTTTAGCAGCTGTCTCTTGGAAGTAAGCCTCATCCTGAATAGCCGCAATAGCGCCTGCCAGTGCCAGACGGTCAATGGTATACGAATTGAACGAGTTTTTAACCCGGTTCAATCCATCGATCAGCTCTTCACTGCCAAGCGCCCAGCCGACACGCAAACCCGCCAGCGAGCGCGACTTGGACAACGTCTGAACAACAAGCACATTCGGGTACTCGTTCACCAGCTTAGCTGCAGATTCGCCGCCGAAATCGATGTAGGCTTCGTCGATAATGACGACTTGATCGGCGTTTTGCTCAAGAAGAGCACGAAACTCATCCACAGGAATGAGCATCGCTGTAGGAGCGTTCGGATTCGGTATGACGATCCCGCCGTTCTCCCGGTTGAACAGGTCAAGCGGCATGCGGAGCTGCTCGTCCAGCGGAATCAAATCCGCCTTCAGGCCATAAAATTCCGCATACACTTTATAGAAGCTGTATGTAATGTCCGCAAACAATACCGGTTTGGCCGGATTAAAGAAAGCGGCAAAAGCAAAAGACAGCACCTCGTCCGAACCGTTGCCGAGAAACACCTGACTAGAAGTCAGCCCGAAGTAGTCTGCTACGACGCTTGAAAGCTCTCCACAGGTTGGATCGGGATACAGCCGAAGATCTTCGTTAGCTGCCGCTTTTATTGCCTCCAAAACGTTTGGAGACGGCGGGTACGGATTTTCATTCGTGTTCAACTTGATATATTTTTTGTCCTTTGGCTGTTCGCCTGGCACGTAAGGAACCAGAGAAGCAGCTAGCGGACTCCAAAATTTACTCAATGAGTCGTTCTCCCTTCTGTATATGCACGCCGAAATTAGCTAATTTCAGAATAATTCATTTTGGCTTACAAAACCATCCTGAAATTCGCTTACCAAGAAGGGAAGATATTGAGGCGGCTCAAAAAATGGCAAGTATCGCAGAAAAAATAACCACTATAACAACCACGACTAATAGCATTCCAAATATGATAGCAACGCTGCCCAGAGCTCTCCATGCAGAGAATTGATGAGCTTCACCTACCGCATGCAATGAAATGAGTAAGTTCCAGATTGTCAATAAGAGACTAACCATTAGCAGCAGGTAATTTAACATTGGATACGCATCACTAGACGGATTAACACTCGTAAAATTGTCTTTACCATAGAGTAGAAGATTGGGAATCCACAGAACCCCCATACCTATCGATGGTATATAACTGCCCATGGTCAAAGCCGTTCTAAGATCCGAATAACTGCCTTCACCGCCAAGCCATCTGCCTATCCAGACGAATACTGCGCTGCCTAGATATAAACCGATAAGACCACCAATCATACCTCCGATAATAATAAACGCTATTAGCGCTCCCAAAGACATTGTATCTACGAAAGATCTTCCAGAAACCTTATCCAACGCGTTTAAAATGCCTGCTCCAAGCGCAATCGGAATCATCCATTTAACAGGCTGTCCGGAATCGAGCTGCGCCCGGACCGTCTCCCTTGGCCGAATCCAAACTGCTAACCATGGCGAAAGCTGCTTTGTTTGCCCTTGCTCCACTCTAGAATCTCCGTCCTTTTTCCGCTAAATAAATATCAAGGGCGGCAATTCCCCTGCGTGCCAATTTGATAAATAAAACCGACATATAAATGCCGAGAGCAAGAATTGGAATATAAATAAGTCCCAGTAAAATAAACGGCCATATGAAAACAAAAACACCCGGATCACTATTCAACCAAATTCCCTCCTTTCCATTCTGTTTAGTTAGGAACATTTTACCATCGCTGAGCGGTTCTTGTCTGCAACAAAAAGACGCATCCCGGCTGATGCGTCTCTGACTCTCTTGCGATGCTTAGCCTATAAAATGCAAAAAAATAACGAATTATAATGCAAATGTGCATGTTGTCAGCCGCTTTATCGACGATCTATCGCCTCAAAATGCAAAAGTGCATTTTGATTGGCCTAATTTGCCTTGAAAGAGCGAATTTGAGTCATTTCAAATGCACTTTTACATTTTAAAGGCTGTTTTGGACCGTTTGAGGCACATCAGCATGCACTTTTGCATTTTGTTTCTCATTCCGAATGGGAAAGTGAGTATATGGTCTTGATCGGGCTATTCGATTCGCTTTCCTACAATAATAAGATCCCGCTCAATGCCATCAAGCTCCGCCACTCTCGGCAGATGCGCCCAGCGCTCGAAGCCGAATTTGTCCAGCAGCCCCAGGCTCGGTTCGTTATGGCCGAAAATAAAACCGAGAAGCGTACGGATCTGCAGCCTTGGACAAGCCTCCAGCGCTTCCCGAATAAGCAGTGAGCCGATTCCGCGGCTGCGCTGCTCCTGCGCGATATATATGCTCAGCTCGGCTGTCGCCTGATAAGCCGGCCGGCCATAGAAGGATTGAAAGCTAAGCCAAGCGATAATAGTTCCGTTCTCCTCCAGCACCCATAACGGTCTTGCATCCGGCGAATGCTCCTCCCACCATTTCTGACGGCTTTCTACCGTTACAGGTTCCAGATCGGCAGTCACCTGGCGTGAGGAGATCGTCGAATTGTAAATGTCCACGATGCGGGGCAGATCCTCCAATACCGCGTCTCTTAACGTTAAAGTTCCATCCAGTAGCTTGATCATCACGGCTCGTCCTTCCTGTCGGCTTGCTGTACCGTTTTGAAAAGCATTTTATCATGAAACAGCGCCCCGCCGCCATGATTGACGGGAGACGCTGTCTCGCTTATTGAAGCTAATAGATAGCTTCCTGCAAACTAATAATTAGAATGCCGGCACAACCGCAACGCCGTACTTGTCTTCAATAAATTTCTTCACTTCCGGTGACAGCAGCGCTGCGCTCAGCTTCTTCACTTCATCCCGGTTTTCGTCGCCTTTGCGTACGACGATGATATTCGCATAAGGCGAGTTTGCGTCCTCGCGGAAGATCGCGCTTTTCGGATCAAGACCCGCTTCCAATACAAGGTTTGTGTTAATAACTGCGCCTGCCAAATCCGGCAGCGCTCTTGGCAGCGTAGCGGAATCAGCTTCAACGAATTTCAGCTTAAGCGGATTTTCCACAATATCTTTAGGTGTTGCTTCATACGTCGTCAAGCCGTCCTTCAGCTTGATTAGCCCTTGCTGCTGAAGCAGCACCAATGCCCGGTATTCATTGGACGGGTTGTTCGGAATACCGATTTTCGCGCCTTCCTTCAGCTCATCCTTCGACTTCAGCTTGTCGGAATAGAAGCCGATCGGCTCGACATGCACTTTTGCCGTTACAGCAAAGTCATACCCCTTTTCACCTTTAACGGAATCCAGGTAAGGGACGTGCTGGAAGTAGTTCGCGTCAATTTGGCCTTCTTTTAGCGCCGGATTGAGCTGGCCTTCGTCATCCAAGATAACGACTTCCAGATTAACGCCTTGCTCCTTCAGAATCGGCTTTACGAATTCCAATATTTCCGCATGCGGCACTGGAGCAGCGCCTACCTTAATTGTAACTTCTGCCGGAGGCGCTTCTGTCGCAGCTTCGGTCGGTGCAGCCGTCGCTTCTGGCGATGGCGCATTCGTCGCCTTGCTGTTGCCGCCGTTGCCGCCGTTCGATCCGCAAGCCCCCAGGATCACGCTAATGACGAGCAGTAGTGCAGTCAACGTAAATACATGCTTTTTAACCATATTTTTCTCCTACTTTCCCTTTGTTTTTTCGCTAAACGGTATATGTGGTATAGCCGTAAAACCATCTCTTATAGCTGTCTTCTTCGCCTCAATATCGACCGGGCGACTCCGTCACCGGAAAATTGAATGAGCTGCACAAGCGCAATGATGACAATGACAGTAGCGATCAGAATGTCTACGCGAAAGCGCTGATAGCCGAATCGGATTGCTAGACTGCCAAGGCCGCCTGCACCTATTGCACCAGCTACGGCAGTAAATTCGGTAATTGCAATAACCGCAATCGTAATGCCCCGCACAAGGGCGGGAAGCGCTTCGGGAATCAATACACGGAAAATGATCGTCCAAGGAGTGGCGCCCATCGCTTTCGCCGCCTCGATTTTACCGGCGCTTATTTCCTTCAAAGAGTTCTCAATGATACGCCCTAGAAAAGGAGCAGCGCCTATCGACAGTGACACGATTGCGGCCGTCGGCCCCAGCGAAGTGCCGACCACGAAACGCGCCACCGGCAGAAGCAAGACGATCAGAATAATGAAGGGAAGCGATCGAACGCCATTAATGAGCGTCCCGATAATTTTGTTAAGCGTTGGCGCAGCCAGAATGCCATTACGTTCTGTTACGACGAGTGTGACTCCGAGTGTTATGCCAATGAGCAAAGCAAATACCGAGGACCATGCCACCATATAAAGCGTCTCTTGAAGACCCTCCCATAGCAGTTCAAGCAAGTCATCTCTCATATGCCGGCACCAAACCCTTCAATAATGGATCGCTTATCACGATAATAATCAATGATGCTGACAAAACGTCGGGCTGTATGGCTCTCCGGCTGGAGAAACAGCTTGTCGACTGTGCCGGTCTCAGCAATAGAGCCGTATTCAATGACCGCCATGCGATCGCAGACATGCTGCAAAACGTCCAGCTCATGCGTAATCAGCACGATCGTCAAGTCAAGCTTGGCGTTAATATCCTGAAGCAGCTCCAATATGGAATACGTCGTCTGCGGATCGAGCGATGAAGTCGCCTCGTCGCTGAGCAGAACGTCCGGATCGTTGACGAGCGCTCGTGCGATGCCAACCCTCTGCTTCTGTCCTCCGCTCAGCATAGACGGATAGACATTTTCTTTGTCCTCGAGACCGACGAGCGCGAGCAGCGACCTTACCTTTTCTCGAATATACGGTTTGGGATGACCCGCTACGGAGAGCGGAAATGCAATGTTCTGAAATACCGTCTGTGAATCAAGCAAATTGAAATGTTGAAAAATCATGCCGATCTTCCGTCTCGCAAGCCGAAGCTCCTTTTCGTTCAGGTCGGTAATGACTGTATCGCCGATTACGATGCGCCCTGTGTCGGGCTCCTCCAACCGGTTCAAGCAACGAATCAAGGTCGATTTACCTGCACCGCTGAAGCCGATGATGCCAAAAATATCGCCTTTTCGGATACTTAGGTTAATATTGCTGAGTGCTGTAACCGTTTCATTACCGGTTTTATAGGTCTTGCTTAGATTGGATACCTCAATCATGTTGCCTCTCCCCCGATTTTGGTCTTTAAAACGAAAAAAACTAAGCGCATGACCGTCCCTATTGCCCGGTAATGCGCTTAGTTTCCAGTCTACTGGTCAACTCGCCGCTTTTATAACCAACTAAGCCGATTGATTTTCTATAATTTAAATCACAAACCAGGAAGTGTCAATACTTGTTTACGGAATTTTAGAGGGAATTCATAAAGTTCGCTTCTTTGCGCTCTTTAGTTTCGTATCCTCCCATAAATAAAATAGCTGGACTGTCAGGATCATTTTGAGCATTGACGCTGTCTCCGGAAGATGGTAAATTATAGCCAATTATTCTTATAAAATAACTTGGTTAATTTGAAATTCATAACTTCACCTGTCGATAGGAGGCTACTCAATGACTCAATCTCAGCAACAATCCGGGCAACAACGCCCGCGGCAAATTAAACTTTCCGCATACTTGGTAGGAACCGGCATGCACGTGGCTGGCTGGCGTCACCCCCATGCCCAACCGGATGCAAGCATCGATATCGACTATTATCGCAAGCTGGCTCAGACGGCAGAACGCGGTAAGTTCGATATCGCTTTTATAGCCGACAGCCTGGCAATTAATGAGCAATCGCACCCTAACATTCTTAATCGTTACGAACCGATCACACTCATTACGGCGCTTGCTTGTGCAACGACACATATCGGAGTCGTAGCTACTGCGTCAACCTCCTATATTGAACCGTTCAATCTGGCGCGGCTGCTGCTTTCTGCCGATCACATCAGTAAAGGCCGAGTAGGCTGGAATATTGTGACGACGCGCGATTTGTCGGGCAATACCGCTCTGAATTTCGGTGGACAGGAGCATTATGAGCATAGCTATCGCTATAAGCGGGCTGAAGAATTTGTAGAGGTCATTCAAGGACTTTGGGATTCATGGGAGGACGACGCCTTCCAGCGGAATAAAGCCAGCGGTGTCTTTTTCGACCCGGACAAATTGCATCGTATTAATCATCAGGGTGAATTTTTCTCCGTGCAAGGACCGTTGAATATCGCGCGTTCCCAGCAGGGGCATCCCGTGCTTGTTCAAGCCGGAAATTCGGAGGCTGGACAAAGCTTTGCCGCCAAATCGGCGGAGGTTATTTTCTCTATTAAATACAATATTGAGGATGCTCAGACGTTCTACCGCTCTTTTAAAGAAAAAGCAGCGGCGACCGGACGATCACCTGAAGATGTTTATATTTTGCAGGGGATCTCGCCCATCATTGCAGAGTCGGATGAAGCCGCCAAAGCGAAGCTTCGGCAGTTGGAGGCGCTTATTACGGATGAACAGGGTATCGGGTTCCTCTCCGATTACTTCCGCACCGTCGATTTTAGCGGCTTCACGCTGGAATCGCGCGCAGTAGACGTCGGGCTCGATCGGGTCGACGAGAGCAAATCCGATTATAAAAAGCATCAGCCTGTCATTGCGAGAGAAAATCCGACGCTTCGGGAGGTCTACTCCTTGTTGACCGGCTCCTTCAGCGGCGACCATCTGGTCGGCTCACCGGAGAAAATCGCCGATACACTGGAGTATTGGTTCCAGGAACGTGCCGCCGACGGCTTTATGCTGATGGCTCCTCTGCTGCCGGACGGATTGGACGATTTCGTCAATCTCGTCGTACCTATTCTGCAGGAACGCGGGCTGTTCCGCACGGAGTACGAGGGCAGCACGCTGCGCGAGCACTTCGGCTTGCCCAAGCCAGCCAACCGCTTTAGCGCAGCTGAAGTTAAAGCGTAGGCATATCGTTCCGGGCAACTTACCTATAGCGAAGCTGGTTCGCAAATTTGCGAAGCCATTTTCGCTAATAGCTGATGTGCATAGCCTCTAGAATGAAAGAGCGAAGCTACTTTCGCTTTCGGAGAACCTAGGTTCACGAATTGCGAAATTTGCTTCGCTCTTTTGCATAAACCACTCGCCTCGCCATGCCGCAACGAATTCCGATTCGTTA
>NZ_CBVJ010000136.1 GCF_000513275.1 Paenibacillus gorillae
CGGAATATGGGTTCATAACCTCAGAAGAGCCGCCCTCATGAGCAAATAAGCTCAGAAAAATACACATCCGACAGTTCTGCTTTAATAAATCGCTGTCTCTCGTAGACTTAACCTGAACAAAACTGAATTTATCAGGGGTAACTATTTAACGAATCGGGTTCGCTGTTACAAGTAATCGCATGCCGCTGCCGTATTTTTCACACCCGCACCATGTATGCCGCCAATTACTTTAAGTAACATACACCCCAGCGCATCACGCACACCAATCGCATCATTTGATGCCGATCCACACCATATGCATCTGAATCTTGCATATTAGCGAAGCTGGTTCGCAAATTTGCGATGCCATTTTCGCTAATAGCTGGCGTGCATAGCCTCTAGAATGAAAGAGCGAAGCTACTTTCGCTTTCGGAGAACCTAGGTTCACGAATAGCGAAATTTGCTTCGCTCTTTTACATAAGCCCCTCACCCAACTACGCTGCAACGAATTTCGATTCGTTATTTTGCGAATCGGGTTCGCTGTTACAAGTATTCGCAAGCCGCTACCATATTTTCCGCACCCGCACCATGTATACGTTCCAGTTACTTTAAGTAACTATACGTCAGCGCATCACTTACACCACTCGCATCATTCGAGCCGATCCACACCATACCTGCACCAGCACCACGTACATTACCAGTTACTTAACTAACCATACTCGGCGCATCACGCACACCACTCGCATCATTTGAGCCGATCCACACCATACCTGCACCCCTACCACGTACATTACCAGTTACTTGACTACGGTACTCGGCGCATCACGCACACCACTGGCATCATTTGAGTTAATCCACAACATATGCACCTGAAACTTGCCCATTAGCGAAGCTAGTTCGCAAATTTGCGAAGCAAATTTCGCTAATGCTTGACGTACATAGCCCCAAAAACGAAAGAGCGAAGCAAGCTTCACTTTCGGAGAACCTAGGTTCTCGAATTGCGAAATTTGCTTCGCTCTTTTACATAAGCCCCTCACGCGGCCACGCTGCAACGAATTTCGATTCGTTATTTAGCGAATCAGGTTCGTTATCACGAAAATCACCGTAAAAGAGGATGGAGCTATGCGGTTCAAACAGCAGATCTCCCGAATAAACTTTCAGCTTCCAGCTTCCCGCTTACACCTACCGCCTCAATGCCTCTAATTCGCCGCAACCTCCATGCCAGGCTGTTGCCCAGCAAACAATGGATTCACAGCCGGATCTCCCCTCTGCGGTAAATGATCAAAAATCCAGCTAGCAGCGCCGCCGAAAGCAAATGAAACACCGGGTACACCCAGAACACTAAGCGGGCATCCTTCACCTGCAGCAAATACCCGAGCGTCAGCAAAAACGATACGATTTGCACTATTAAATTACCGCCCCAGCCGAGCTTTCTCAGCCATGCAGGCAACCTCAAACCAGGATCTAGGAAAAAGATACCGGAAAGTCCAAATAGCAAACTCCACATATAACCGAGCGGAGCTTCCTCAATGCGCAGCATGTACGCCAATACAGGGGAAAGGTACAGGACAAAACAGATCAGAGTGAAAATCCCCGCCGATATACGCCACCCTGCCATAACCATCCCTCCTAAATCTCGCCTATGGCTTCGAAACTTGCCAGCCGAGGCTGCTTGCAAGCTTTTCTATAGCCGGCTGCTTACCGGTTGTCTCTCCATACCTCTGCATGTAAATCAGAATGACGTTGTTTGCATTATAAATGACAGGAGAATACACCAGATCAACTAATGCGGTTTGCTCCTCAATTTTCCTTATGCCGTCATGCGCTTCCATGGGGACTTCGAATACATAGACATAGAGCAGCTCGCCCTGATCAAATGCATAGGCTGCTGAATCTCTCGCAGATGTCAGCCGGTAACTTTCAAGCATTTCCGTCTCTTCCCCTTGAATAGACAGCCGCTGCATCCCTTGCTTGACTTCATCCATAGAATGAAGCGCCAATGTCAGCATAAACTTATCATCCGAACAGCCCGTCACCATCCAGCAGCTTAGTAATACGAATAACGCCAGCCGCCGCATCTTAAGTCCTTTTTCTTTTCATCACGACGATCAATTCTTTGGACTGTCCTTGATGCTCACTCGTATCCACACATGACACCAGCTCCCAGCCTTGCGAGCCAGCCTCATTGAGAATATCTTCGAATTGCTGTTCATCCAGATTGACGCCGCCCCAGAAGCTCCCGATCTTGAACTTCATCGTCTTGTATTCCCACTTGTCCATTGCACTAGCCTCCCGGTCCTTTATTCACCATTAGTTCCATTACTAGAGTTAACGTGAAAAACCGGGAAATAGTTACAGAGATTTGTCCTTTATTTCCGCCAGCAGCGCATTCTGCTCCCGAAGCAGCTCATTCAACTGCTCGAATTGTCGGTCATGCTCTTTCAGCTGCAATTGATGACTGCGATTCATCTCGCTTAGCTCCTCCTGAATCCTTCCGGCAACAGAATCATTAATAGCCATTCGAATCAGCGCATAGAAAACAGCTCCCGCAACAAGCACAACGAACAAAACTACAATAACCCAAAATGCCCCCAAAAGGCCTCTCCCCTTCTCTCGCAGTGGCAGCACAGCTAACTCAGGTGCTAAATCCAGCGCAGAAACTTCCGGTTATAAATTTGAATTTGATTGTTTTCAGCCCAGCCCTTCAGTGCCTTCATCGCTTCATCGTCATTGCCGCTGACATGAAAGCTGAACGTAAACTGCCCCGGAACGATTTTCTTCCCCTTCGGCCTAATGCCTACAACAGGTTGGAAATAACCGTCGATCATAATGCAATCTACGTTCTTCGCATGGACTTCATGCCCCCGCACATTCATCGTCTTCTCCAGCATCCGAATCTCCGAAGGCTTCGCCAGCCTTCTCAATATCAGATAAACCGCAATTGTGAGCGAGAAAACAAGCAGGATGACAACAAAATAAAATAACGGATTAAACCCATCACGTGTAAACGTGCTATAAATCAGCAGCAAGTGGCACACAAGATAGGCGCTCATTCCAATAATGGTCTTCACATGCAGCGGATGCTTGATCTCATACTGGGTTTTCATTTAAAAACAACTCCTTCACTCTTTATCCCAACTCATTCAACTAAGATAATAAACCAGATTATACCACAGCCCCCATGACAGTTGTCATACCCCCTCCTTGACGTTTATGACTTCAAGGGGATGACGTTTTTCTTTACAATTAAGATAAATAAGAACTGCTTTACCCAAAATAGAACTTTCAACCTTGTTTTACTCATCCCAACAGAGGGGGAATACGATGACAAACCATTCGAATTCCGCAGCCAAACAAATTCAATTAAAAAAAGAAGTAGCACCCTATGAAAAAACCGATATGAAATCGAGCATTCGCCAGCTGGTGAATACGCTTGTTCCTTTATTCGGACTTTGGTACGCCGCTTATGCGAGCCTTGCCGTGTCCTACTGGCTCACCATTGCGATCGGTATCATCGCATCCGGCTTCGTCATTCGTACCTTTATCATTTTCCACGATTGCTGTCACGGGTCCTTCTTCAAGAACAAACGGGCTAATGCCATCATGGGCACGATCACCGGCGTTCTCACTCATGTTCCTTATGCCCAATGGAAGTACAGCCACGCGATGCACCACGCAACCAGCGGCAACTTGGACAAAAGAGGACTCGGCGACATTTGGATTCTAACGGTCGATGAATATGTGGCATCACCACTGTGGCGCAGGGTGGCTTACCGTTTTTACCGCCATCCGCTCGTTATGTTCGGACTTGGTCCTATCGCTGTATTCCTGGTTCAATACCGCTTCAACCGCAAGGGTGCAAAACGCAAAGAACGGATCAATACTTACATCACCAATATCTCGATGGTAGTCCTATATGCACTACTGTGCTGGGCAATTGGCTGGCAAGCGTTCCTGCTCGTGCATGGCCCTATCTTCTTCATGTCAGGCTTGTTCGGTATTTGGTTATTTTATGTACAGCATCAATTCGAGGATTCCTACTTCGAGAATGAAGAGGAATGGAGCTACGTTAAGGCAGCCGTAGAAGGCAGCTCGTATTATAAGCTTCCTAAGCCGCTGCAATGGATAACCGGCAACATCGGCTTCCATCATGTTCATCATTTAAGCCCGAAGGTGCCGAATTATTATTTGGAGGATGCGCATAACGCGACACCGCCGCTTCATAAGGCGACGACCATTACGCTGCGTACCAGTCTGCAATCACTTCGCTTCAAGCTTTGGGATGAAGGGGCCAAAAACTTCGTTACCTTCCGCGAGGTTAAGCAGCGCATCCGCACAAGCCGAATCGTTCCCGTACTTCGGACAGGAACGAAGACGGTCCGGCGCTCTAGCTGAAGTTGACTTATATGCTACAATACATCTATTGAGACAGCGAGCGGAGGAAGGAGGAACGGCAATGCATAAGTGGCATCAGATTTTCCACAAAAACACCGGGCTTAGCCCCTATGTTTGGATTGTATTCTGTATCTTGCCCTTCTACTTCATTGTCCGCTCCTCCTCTACAATCGAGGTTGTGTACGGCGTTGCGCTCGTACTGCTGTTCTTCACCTGCTATGTCCTCTCTTTCGTATCCAAAGGCTGGCAGGTCTATATGTGGACGGGCTTGCAGATTGTCATCTCCATTGCGATGACGCTTCTGTTCAGTTACGTCTACTTTTCCATTTTTCTCGCCTTTTTCATCGGCAACATCCGGAATCGTGCAGGGTTTATCTCACTCTATACCATCCATCTCGTCACAACCTTTATTACCATTAATTACGGCTTTATATCCACAAACTCCACGCTGCTCAGCCAATTCCCGTTCATCCTCATCAGCTTGATCGTCGTCATTCTTCTTCCTGTCAACAACTACAACCGGAACAAGCAAGAGAAGCTCGAGGTCAAGCTCGAAGATGCCAACAAACGGATTTCTGAACTCGTCAAGCTGGAAGAACGCCAACGGATTGCCCGCGACCTCCACGATACGCTGGGTCAGAAGCTAAGTCTCATTGGGCTTAAAAGCGATTTGGCCGGCCGGTTGGTTGCAAGCGACCCTAAGCGTGCCCAAGCGGAAATTCATGATGTGCAGCAGACAGCTCGAACTGCGTTGAAGGAAGTCCGCGAGCTGGTCACCCAAATGCGGGGAACCCGGCTGGAGGATGAGGTTCACCGCGTCCACCAAATTTTGAACGCAGCCGAAATTGAACTCTCAATCGAGGGAGACCCTAAGCTGTCCAATACCTCGCTGTTAAACGAAAATGTGCTCAGCATGTGCCTGAAGGAAGCGGTCACCAACATCGTGAAACACAGCGAAGCGACGGCATGCTGCGTTACCATTGAGCCGTCTCGGACCGATCTTGCAATCCGGGTACAAGATAATGGAAAAGGGATAAATGCAACGCGCAGCGGCTTCCGCAACGGAAACGGACTGAAAGGTATTAAAGAACGGCTGGAATTCGTGAACGGCAATCTCGAAATTGTATCAACCGGACAAGGCACAACGCTCGTCATTCGCGTGCCCAATGCCGTAAATCAAATTTAGGAGGTGAGCGTAATGATACGAATCGTCATCGCGGAGGATCAGCGGATGCTTCTTGGCGCACTTGCGTCGCTGCTTGATCTGGAGGAAGATATGCAGGTCGTCGGACGGGCAGGTAACGGCGAGGAGGCTGTTGCGCTCGTCCATCTCCATAGGCCGGATGTGGTCATCATGGATATTGAAATGCCGGCAAAAACAGGGCTGGAGGCTGCCGAAGAGCTAAAAGGCGCAGGCTGCAAGGTCATTATCCTTACCACCTTTGCCCGCAGCGGCTATTTCGACCGTGCACTGAAGGCTGGAGTAAGCGGCTATTTGTTAAAAGACAGTCCCAGCGAGGAGCTTGCGGCTTCGATCCGCAGCGTAATAGCCGGGCGTCGTATATACGCTCCAGAACTCATGGACGAAGCATACGGTGAAGAGAATCCGCTCACCGAACGGGAGAAAGAAGTGCTCGGCCTGATTGCCGACGGCAAGAACACGAAGGAAATCGCCAGCGAGCTCTATATTACGACCGGGACGGTTCGCAATTACATTTCCGTCATCCTCGATAAGCTCGACGTCAGCAATCGCATCGAAGCAATTACCCGCTTTAAAGAAAAGGGCTGGTTCAAGTAGCGAATGGGCGTAACACCCCATTCCCCTTGACCAGCTCTTTTCTTTCTCTTGTTGTGAAACGGCCTGCTCCCGGCTTATTCCGTCCCTTCACCCGAGCTCTGCTGGGCGTCCGTCCGGAGCTTAATCTTATACTCCTGAGGCGACACGCCTTCCAGCTCCTTAAACACCCGGGAAAACTGCTTGCTGTTCTCGAAGCCCACCGCGCTGCCAATATCCTGCATTTTGCGATTGTCCTCCAGCAGCAGCTCTTTGCCTTTGCGGATGCGCACCTTCTTCAAAAACAGCACGAAGCTCTCGCCAGTATGTGCTTTGAACGCCTCGCTGAAATAAGAATAGTTCAGCCCAACGTGATTGCTGACAACGGCCATATTCAGCGGCTTGTAATAGAACTCCTCGATATAGGCAATCGCGGCGTTAATCTCCGAATGCTCGCTATAAGCGGAGCGGATGCCACGCACATATTCGTTCACGCTGGACAGCAGCAGTTCGAGACTGCGGTAATAGTCGTGGAAGGTATGGAAATTGTCCATGCTGCCGACCCTGCGATACAGCTTCAGCACCTCTATGGACCCATCGCCATAGATGCGGAATATTTCGTCGAGCACCTGCTCGTTGATCATTTTGCCCGCCAGCTTCAAAAATTGGATATCCACCCGAGGCAGCTCCTCGATATGAAAAATCTGCTTCAGCAGCTCCAGCATTTCCCGCTCACGGTCTGTCCCCAGCATATTGCCAAGCTTGCGCACTTCCTCAATCGGAGCAGCCGGATAAGCGCGTGCTTCCCCGGCGATATCCTCATGCCGCAGCAGGCGGCAGCTCGAGTACAGGAAGGAATACTGCAGCGCCTCGGAGGCTTGCCTGTAGCAGCGATATAGATCCCCCGCTTGCTCGCCTTCCGCGCTAATACCGACATGTACCCTTTCATTGCCGCAAATCTGCTTGTACAGCTCCACGAATTGCGAGGTCGGGCTTCCAATCAATACGAGCCGGTTTCCCTGATCGAGAAAAGAGGCATCTAGCACGCCGTCCATCGGCTTCAGCAGATTTTCCGCCATTTGCTTGAACTGCTCCTTGCTCATCGATCCGCTGCTCTCCGATTTATCATTCAACACCGCTACCGTAAACGGACGGCTGAATGTATCAAAGCCGGCGCTTGCTGCAAACTCGTCTGCCTTCTCGATCGCAACGTCACCTTCTTGCGCAAACCACTCCTTGAGCCGATTAATTTGCAGCTGCTCACGAAAAGTATCGCTTACCGCAACTCGCTCGGCCAATTCAGCTTGCGCCTGAAGCGTCGTTTCACTTTTGCGCAGCGCCTCAAACAGCTCTTCCCGGCGGATTGGCTTCAAGAGGTAGTTTTTCACTTGGTATTCAATGGCCGCTCTGGCATAAGCAAAATCGTCATAGCCGCTTAGTATGATAAAGATGGGCGGCTCCTGCCCCTTCTCCGGCTCATTCATCAGCCTGCGAATCAGCTCTAATCCGTCCATGATCGGCATTCGAATATCGGTAATAACAATATCTGCCCGTTCGCCCTCGTATTGAGCCAGCGCATCTTGTCCATGAACAGCCATCCGAATGGCATAGAAGTCTGGAAACTCCCTTTCGATCATCATTTTTAGTCCTAACCGAATATTTTTCTCGTCATCTACGATCAGCATTTTCCTCATATTCGGAACTCCCTCCCATTAACAGCACCTTCGGCAGGGTAATAACCACCTCTGTGAATTGCCCCTCTACGCTGTCTATCTGCAACCCGTACGATTCGCCATAATAGAGCCGGATGCGCTCATGCACGTTGCGCAGGCCGATTCCGATCGCTTGTTTGCCATTTCCGTTGCCGTTACCGCTTCCTAAAGACATTTCACGGTTCTGCCCGGACTGCACCCATTCATTCAATTGCTGCAACCGTTCTGATCCCATACCCATGCCGTTGTCTCTAAGCGTGATGATGATGCCTTCAACACGGCTTTCGCTGCCTGCCGTGCCATCCCTGCATTCAGCTACCTCGATACGAATAACGCTCTGTTCCTCTTCTGTGCCCGCCCATGCATGCTTGACCGCATTTTCGACGATTGGCTGCAGCGACATCTTCAGCACTTCGATCTCCATTAGGCTTGGCGGGATATGAAGCTCCAGCGCAATCGGCTCATCGAACCGGATATTCATGACGGCGATATAATTCTCAATATGGCGAATTTCATCTTGCAGGCTTACATACTCGCCCGACCATTTGAAATTATAGCGCATCATGCCGCCAAGTGAAGTAAGAGAATCCGATATCGTAAGCTGATTTTCCATCTCCGCCAGCATCTTAATGTTCTCTAGCGTGTTGTACAGAAAGTGGGAGTCGATCTGGCTGTGCAGCGTACGAAGCTCCGCTTCTTTGGTCAGCGCCTGCTTCTTCACCCCCTGAGCGATCAGCTCATTAATCGTATGGATTAGTTTATTAAAATGATGGGCCAGCTCGCCAATCTCGCCCCCGCCGCCAAGCGGTAATCCGGTTGGCATCTCGCCGCGCCTTACTTTTTTCATCGCATCAGTTAATCTTCGCATGTTTTTAAGAATAATCGAATTCAGCCAATAGGTAATCAAAGAGAGTAAAGCGATAATAATAACGTTAAACGTGATGATCTGTGTCTGCGCTTTCGAAATATCCTTGCTGACGGTTTGCAGGGAGACCACATTGAGAATATGCGCATCCGCTTGCTCCAGCGGGGCGGACACGAGCAAATAGGGATGCTTGTCGACAACAAAACGCATCTCGGTTAATTGCTGCCGTTCCATCTCTCCGAACGTCTCCAGCACCGCGTCGTGAAGCTCCAGATTGCCGCCTGCAAACGGCTGCTGCTCATCCATATAGATCGTCCCGTTGCGGTCTGCGATCATCATCTGACTTCCCTCGTCCTTAATGCTGGCGAATGCTTTCGGCGAGAATTGCTCCAACAGCATGGACACCTCGATCACGCCAACACGCTTGCCCCCAGCCTCTACCACGCGCATAAGGGAAACCTTTGGCATCTGACTGGTGCCCTCCGTCACGTTGCGACGCAGAATGTCGGGGTCCTCGTTTTTAAACAGCCATAGTTCTTTGCCGTTCAATGTCTCCAATTGCTTATACCATGGCTCATTCTGAATGCGGCGCTCATGGAATACAATTGGCCAAATCTCGGACAAATAACGGTTGTCCGCAAATAATCGAAGATGAACGATGTTCGGATTGTTGATTTGAATATTGATCATATCGGTTAGAGGACCGCGGTAAAGCGCAAGCAGGTCCTCCACGGGGAGCTCTTCCTCCCGCGATACATAGTCGATAATTTCAGAATCGGATATCGTGAGCTGGGCAGCCCGTTCCATCGCCTCAATCTGATTGCGAATGTTCACCCGTTCCATTTCCACCGAATACTGCGCCTGCTTCAGCGTATCATTGCTATAGCTCTCGCGAATTTGACTAAACAAATAGTTCGATACCAAGAGGCTTGGCAGCAGCAAAATAACGATATACGCAGCCACTAGGCGGCTCTGCATCGATCTGCGGTTGAACCAATGCGCAATCGATTGCGCCATTCTTCTGCCCATTTCCCTATCACTTCCGTCCGGCTAATCTACTCTGCTATTCTTCCCCTTATGCGACAAAAAGCACTCCAGCCCGTTTCCGGTTCTGGAGTACCCTTTGCAGGGCCTGCTCTCTCTCGAGAGCGAATGCCCGATTATTCCGCAGCGCCGTTAAGCTTCGCTACATTTTCTTCGTATTTCTTCTGCTTGTACGCTTGCACCTCTTTGAATCCGAGGGAGTCGCGTTTTTTCAGAAACTCATTCCAGACCTTATCAAAGTCCGCTTCCGACTTCGAGAGCAGCAGCTTCGGAAGCACTTTGCCGAATTCCTGATCAATCTTCGTATTCTTGATCCCCTCTGGCGAAGTGCCGGTCGGGTTGATCTGATCAAATTCCGAAAGACTTACTGTCTTCCCGAACGTCCAATCCTCCAATTGCTTGAAAGGCTCGACTGCTGGCGGGCTCCAGATTGGCGTCAGATTGGTATCCATCATCATCCAGAATGTATGGGAAGCACCGAACTTCTTGTCGAATGCGCCGCGATCCTTATTCATCAGATCAAGCGCTTCAGGCAGGAATTGATCTTTGCCGTCGATGTTGTCCCAAGTTACGCCTTGCTTGCCGAAGAACAGGTCATGCTGGCCTTCTTCAGAGATGAGGTAATCCAAGAAACGAATAGCACGGGCTTTGTCCTTCACGTCTTTAGAGATGAGCGTGACTGTCCAGCCGGAAATCGATGGGCCGGCAAGCGTCGGCTGATCCAGATTCGCGTTAGCTGGACCGTCTACAGCAATGTAGACCGATTCCGGATCATTGGCAAACAGAGCGTTCTGTTGGTTAGCCAAATCCGTTCTTGCATACAGCATTGCGAAGTAACGGCCTTGTGCGATTTTTTCTTCCATTTGCGGACGTTTGTCGATGAAGATATCTTTGGCCAGCAAACCGTTTTCGTTCGCTTGACGCATCGTTTTCAGCCATTTCACATACTCCGGATCGGTATTGCGGTCATACAATTGGCCGTCCTTCTCGTAAGGAATCGCCAGGAAGTTTTGAATATAGTGCTGCAGGGCTGCATTGCCCGTGTCGTTGAAGTCATACATGCCCAGCGGAATGAGCGGCTGGCCGTTCACGTTCGGGAACATTTTTTTCGCATCTTCCAGCGCTTTCAGGAAGCCCTCTGGCGTGCGCATATCCGGTTTGCCAAGCGCCTCGTACATATCTTTACGTACCAGGAAGGTTTGCGAGGAAGCAATGTTGTCGCCGAATTTCTCATAGTCTTTAGGCGACGAAGAGGAGTTCGGATAGCCGTATACATTGCCGTTCTCTTGCTTGTACCACGACAGCTTCGCAGGATCGGTTACTTTGTAGAAGTACGGGTCGTACTTGTCAGCAAGCTCATTGAGCGGAAGCACCAAGTCGCCTTCGATCATCTTCTTAACGGCATCCTCATACCAGCCCAGCGTAATAAAGTCTGGCAGGCTGCCGGAAGCCATCATCGTATTCATTTTCTCCGCTTCATTGCCAGCAGGCACGATGAAGTTGATGTTTACGCCTGTTTTCTCTGTAATATATTTCGAGGTCGCATCTACGCCCCATTTGTTAGGAAACCATGAAAAGTTAATATACCAGTCAAACGTAATCGGGCTTTTGTCTACTTCCCAGCCTTTATCATCCTGGGTGAGCTTTACTGTCTCGGCATTCGAGCCGCCCTCTTCCTTGTCTGTGTTTTTGCTGCCCGAAGAACAGGCGGCTGTAAACACGAGAACCGCAGCGACCATCAGCATCAACATGTTTTTAAGCGTATGCTTCTTGTTCATCTGTTTGTCTTCCCCTTCTCTCTAAGAATGAGTATATGCAATCTGCCGCCCTATTCATAGAGCCGCAGGTATTGCCTTAGGTTAGCCTTTAATCGAACCGATCATCATCCCTTTAACGAAGTACTTCTGCAGGAACGGATAGACGAGAACGATCGGAAGCGTCGTGACGACCATCGTAGCCAGCTTGATCGACTGCGAGGTGACCGATTTGCCGATGCCGCCCGGAATAGCCGCAAGCATCTGGTTGGAGCTGGACTGCGCTACGACGCGGTACAAATACGTCTGAATCGGCTGCAGGTCCATATTGTTCATATAGATCACGCCGGCGAAGTAATCATTCCACTGATAGACTCCGTGGAACAACGCAATTGTCGCGATAACCGGCATCGATACAGGCAGAATAACTTTAATAAAAATCGACCAGTCATTAGCTCCGTCGATCTTCGCCGCTTCCTCCAGCCCGTCCGGTATATCCCGGAAGAAGGTCATGAAGATGATCAGATCGAAGAAGCTGAACATCGCCGGAATGATATACACGAGGAAATTGTCCAGCAGGTGCAAATCCTTCATCAACAGGTAGGTCGGAATGAGGCCTCCTCCGAAGAACAGCGTCACCGTACCGAATAAGATGTAGATCTTGCCGCCAATCAGGCCTTTGCGGGAAAACGCATAAGCGACCATAGCGGTGAAAAAGACGTGCAGCACGGTACCGAGCAGCGTCTTGGCAATCGTAACGCCCATGGCGCCCATAATGCCGCTGCTCTGGAACACGGCTGTGAAGCTCTCGAAGCTGAATACCCGCGGCCACCAGTAGATGCCGCCGCGCATCCCGTCCTGGCCTTCGTTGAAGGCGTTCACCAGCACGTACCAGATCGGGTACATGGTGGCGAAACAGATTAGCAGCATGCCGAAATTATTGAAGAGGTCGAAAAAGGCTTCTCCCTTTGTTTTGCGCTTAATACTAAACACGGTCTAACGACCTCCTTTTCTAGAACAGCGATGTATCGTTCATTTTTTTTGTGACCCGGTTGGCAAGCAGCAGCAGGATCAAAGCAATTGCGGATTTGAATAATCCCACTGCCGTTGAATAGGAGTATCGTCCTTGCTGCATTCCTGTCTGATACACATAAATATCGATGACGTTGCTCGCGCTCTCGTTCAGCGAGTTGCGAAGCACGAGAATCTGGTCAAAGTTAGAGTTCAGCACGCCGCTCACAGCCAGAATGAACAGAATGGAGATCGTTGCCTTAATACTCGGAAGCGTTACGTACCACATTTTCTGAAAACGGCCTGCACCGTCGATGGTTGCCGCTTCATAAAGCTCCGGCGAAACGCTGGCGATAGCTGCCAAATAAATGATCGCCGACCAGCCTAGCTCCTTCCAAATGTCGGAGGTAATTATAATACCCCAGAAGTAGCTTGGTTCCGCCAGATAAGAAATCGGCTCCTTGATGAGATGAAGCGCCATCAGCACATTGTTGATAATCCCGACATCTGCAAGCCAAGTCGTCAGAATGCCTCCGAGGATTACCCACGACAAAAAGTGAGGCAGATAAGAAATCGTCTGAATCGCCTTCTTGAAGCCAACGGAGCGAACTTCATTCAGAAACAACGCAAATATGATAGGCAGCGGAAATCCGATAGCCAGTTTAATGAGGCTGATGCCAAGCGTATTCCGCATGACGTCCATAAAGCTCTCATCTTGGAAAAAGTCTTTAAAATGCGTAAGCCCCACCCAAGGCGCTTCGCTAATGGATTTAACGATATTGAATTCTTTGAACGCAATAATGACGCCGTACATCGGTACGTAGTTGAAAATAATCATCCAAGCGACGCCAAGGAGGGCCATAATTTGAATATGCCTTTGGCTGTACAACCGTTTGAACCATTTCCTTCTTTCCGCCTTCGTATCCTGGGCAGACAAGGAAACGGGCGCAGGATTGAGCTGTGTCTTCAAAGTAATTACCTCCACGCTGTTGTGAATCAATCGAAATGAAAGCCTTTGCAAATCTCTATACTTTTATTGTAGATTGTCCACTCCGGAGGGGTAAGGCTTGAGATTTCGTATTTGGGGTTCAATTTTTCGGGTTTGGGACCATAAGCGGAAAAAGGGCAGGAAACGGGGAGCGGATCTGAGCTCCATGGAGCTGACCGCAACAGCCAAATGTCACGGCCTATGGTACTATTGAACAAAGCAACCAATGGAAGGGAAGGAACATTCATGCCTGATTTCAGTATTCAAGGTAAAATCGCCATCGTAACTGGTGCCAGCAAAGGCATTGGCTTCGGTTTGGCAAAAGCAATGGCTGCTGCTGGCGCAATTGTAGCCGTAACTGCGCGGCGTAAGGAGTCGCTTGAGGCGTTAGTCGACGAAATTGCCGCTTCCGGCGGCGAAGCGAAGGCTTATGCGCTGGACGTGCGAAACGTCGGGCAGATCCGGAGTGTGTTCGAGCAGGTGGCGCAGGACTTCGGACGGCTTGATATATTGGTGAACAACGCGGGGCTGGGCGAAGGCATGCTGGCGGAGGATGTAACCGAAGAATATTGGGATGATATGCTCGACGTCAATCTGAAGGGCGTGTTTTTCTGCTGCCAGGCAGCCGGACGCATCATGCTGGCGCAAGGCAGCGGAAAAATCGTCAACGTCAGCTCGCAAGTCAGCATCGTCGGCATTCCGGAGGGCGTCGCCTATTGCGCGTCCAAAGGCGGCGTCAATCAGTTGACCAAGGTGCTGGCACTGGAATGGTCCAGCAGAGGCGTGAATATTAATGCGGTAGGACCGACCTTTATTTATACGCCAGGGACGGCTGAACGGCTGGATACGCCCGAGTTCAGGGATCAAGTGCTGGCCCGGATTCCGGCGGGGCGCATCGGTTCAATTGATGATGTGGCAGGCGCAGTCATCTATTTGGCTTCAGCGGCCTCCAATCTTGTCACGGGCACGCTGCTGGTCGTCGATGGCGGCTGGACTGCTCAATAGAGCAGAGTGCTTGGCGCTTGATACATATCTATAATTAGAAGAAGGACCTCGCTGCCCATTATCCATGGAAGCGAGGTATTTTTAGTACGTTCGTTAAAGTTTGAACAATTGTGACTAGCTTCTTTGGCGATTCTTTTCTCGGAATCACCGATCAAGGTACATACTCACCCTCCGGCTTTTGCTTACGGTACTCCTTCGGTACAACACCTTTCTTCTCGTGAAAAATACGGGAGAAGGTTTTGTAGGAACCGTAACCGACTTCAAGCGCGATTTCCGCAACGCTCATATCGGTCGATACGAGCAGCCCGCAGGCATGGCGAAGACGTAGATCATGCAGCAGATGAACAAAGTTTTGTCCTGTCGTTTCTTTGATCACCTCACTGATGCGCGAGACACTCATGGAGAAAACCGCGGACAGATCGGAAAGCGTCAGATTATCCTGATAGTTTGCATGAATGTAAGAAATAATCGGCCATACGTTTTTGCGCTGAGTTTGCATAATCGGCATAGCTGCCGGAGCTGCTGTGGCAAGACGCAGCCGGTCGAACGTAATCAGTATTTCCTTCAGCTTAACTTGGAGCATCGTACTTCGCCAAGGCTCACTGCCCCCATACTCGCGAAACAGTTCCTCAATCAACGCCAGCATCATGGTATTCTGTTCTCCGCTCAGTTGGATGAACGACGGCATCTCGAACGCGGCGATCAGACCAAGCAGTCCGTCCTCCTTGGCTGGCTCCATCAGCAGATCCATACTGAACATGCAATTGTAGAGCATAAGCGGCTCGCCAGGATCGGTAAACAGCTGATGCACCTGATAGGGCAAGACAAAGGTGAAGGTGCCGGGCTTCATGACATGCTTGTCCCCATTCACCCACTCGGCGCCGCTTCCGGAAACGACATACGAAAACTCCAAAAAATCATGTTTATGCGGACGAAAGCCATGATCCAAACGGTTCAGGCTGATATGAAGCGGAGATGAGGTATGCATATTTGGATACGTTTTCAAATAGTCGGGAAAATAAGTCACAGTTTGGAGCCTCCTCCGAAAAATAGAGACTTTTATCGAAAAACAAGCATTCTTTCTCGTACCGTTTATTTTACCATAGAGATCGTAAGCGGAACGTTAAGGATTGAAACCATACACCTGTTGCATGCGCTTCATGCGAATGCATACTTCATTGGAGGACGAACCCTATGAGCCATAACGAAAAAATTAGAATCGGCATTATCGGCGCCGGCAACATCGGCAGTGTACATGCGACCGAATTCTCAAAACTGGCAGAGCTATGTGAAATCGCTGCTATTACCGATGCGTACTTGCCGCTTGCAGAAGAGCGGGCGCGGCAATTCTCTATCCCTTTGGTCGCAGCTTCGCCGGAGGAGCTAATCGCTCGCGACGATATCGACGCAGTCATTATTGGCGTGCCGAATCAATTTCACGCCCCGCTTGCGGTACAGGCTATCAAATCGGGCAAGCATGTGCTTCTAGAGAAGCCGATGGGCATTAACAGCGAAGCTGCCCGCAGCATTTTATGCGCAAGCGAGGCTTCGGACAAGATCGTCATGGTCGCTCATCAAATGCGGTGGGAATCGATTCCCATGCAAATTAAAGAGCAAATTGACCGCGGCGAGCTTGGACGCATCTATACAGCCAAAACAGGCTGGTACCGGCGCAAAGGCATCCCCGGCTGGGGCACCTGGTTCACTCGTATGGACCAGTCGGGCGGCGGTCCGCTAATCGATATTGGCGTTCATATGCTTGACCTTGCGCTTTACTTGATGGGCAATCCAAAGCCAGTATCCGTCTACGGCTCCACTTATGCGGAGTTCGGTCCTAACCGGAAAGGCATCGGCACTTGGGGCAAGCCGAATTGGGAAGGCCACTATGACGTGGAGGATCTGGCTACGGCGCTCATCAAGATGGAGGATGGCAGTACGCTGTCGCTGGAGGTCAGCTGGGCGGTCCATATGGATACGGACAATACACCGTTTGTCCACCTGATGGGTAGCGAGGGCGGCGCTTCGTATCGGGGCGATAAAGGAAAGCTGCTGACAGAGAAGTTCGACCGGGCGATTGATACCGATATCGTGAAGCAAAACGACGACGAAGGCGAGCGGCTGCGCTTGAGCCGCCATTTCCTGGACTGTATTCGCGAGGGCAAGCAGCCAATTACATCTGCATTGACAGGCTATACCAACAACCTGATTCTGGATGCGATCTACGAATCGTCGCGGACAGGCAATGAAGTGAAGCTGGACTGGTCCAGCCAAGGAGGCGACAACTAGTATGCTAAGAGGATTATCCCCTGCAGGACTCGGCAATTTGGAGAGCGACGAGCAGTTAATCGAGCTTGCTTCGCAATATGGATTTCATGCAGTTGATATTGATGCAGGCGGCCTTATCGCCCGCCATGGCTTGGAGGGAGCCCGTGCTCTGCTAGGCGAAAAGGGCATCGTCATTGGCTCCATCGGCTTGCCTGTGGAGTGGCGGACAACTGAAGAGGAATTCCTCTCCAGCCTGAAGCGTCTTGCACCCGCGGCGGAAGCGGCCGCAGCGCTAGGCTGTACCAGCTGCTGCACGTACGTGCTGCCATCGACCGATCAGAACGCCGCGCACTTCATGGCGCTGGCAACGCGGCGTCTCCGGCTATGCGCGCAAATTCTCGGCGCATATGGCATTCGGCTTGGACTGGAGTTCGTTGGTCCGCATCATTTGCGTACGAATTGGGCCAATCCGTTCATCTGGACGCTCGCAGAAACGCTCGACTGGATAGACACGATTGGCGAGAGCAACGTCGGCCTGCTGTTTGACTCGTTCCACTGGTACACGAACGAGCACAGCATCACGGACATCGAAGCGCTACGTCCGGAGCAAATCGTCCATGTGCATATTAACGATGCGCCGGCTGCCCCTGTCTCTGAGGTGCTGGACAACGGCCGCCTCTATCCGGGCGAAGGCGTCATCGATCTCGCGGGCTTCCTAGCCGCGCTGGACCGGATTGGCTACAAAGGCGCCGTGACACAGGAGATTCTGGCGGCGGAAGCGCCGCAAGGCTCTCCGGAGGAACTCGTGCAGCGCTCAAAGGCTGGCTTTGACAAAGTGTATAGGGCAGCTGGGATTTAGGCCGCGGTGCCCGTTTGCTGCACTTTATTTAAACTAACCTTGAGCATTTCGTACGCTATGACGGCATGTCACTCAACCAAGACAAGAACTCCGCCACGCATATTAAAGCAGAACCGCGTGCCGGGAGGAATGAGCACAAGTGGACAACAATTTCGCCTGCCTCATGGAACGCAGTGCGTTGTCACAGGCCAGCGGTTCTATAGTAGGTAGAATTGGACGGCCTTCAACTATCAAAATGTAAAAGTGCAGGTGAATTAGCGAAAAACCGCCGTTTTTCACCTTCAAAATGTAAAAGTGCAGGTTGAATGGGCTATTCTCACCCATTTGGCTCAAAATCAGCGAATCAAAATGTATGTTTACATTTTGTCACGCCAAATCACCCATTTATCACTGAACAAAATGCACTTTTGCATTTTGTTTGCACACAAATGAACGCCGCCACGCTTTCACAGCGCTGGCGGCGTTCATCAATTTAATGGGGAGTGCTTCCTAATTGGCGTATACAACCTCAGTTCCCGCAATGAAGTCATGAATGGCGCGTTTATCTTCCCGCAAGCCGACCATAAAAGCGCTGACGATAGCCCCAATGCCAAAAGTAATGCCGTAGATAATGCCTCCTACCAGTTGCCTCAACAGCATCGTACCGATGGTCGGAGGGGAGCCATCCAGCTTGCGAATTTGTACGCCACAAGCCCTTTTTCCAATAGTGTAGCCATTCCAAAAAACCGGAAGCAGCAGCGTGTACAGGAAAGTAAGCAAATTCGCGAAGTTTTCGCCGCCATTTCCGCCGAACAAAGCCATAGCTAACAGAGTAACTGGTAAGCTTATGATCAAACCATCCAGAAAAGCCGCCCCTAACCGAATCCAAAATCCTGCATTCATCCTATTTCCTCCTCTATCATTATTCATCATTTTTTTACCCGCACCGGCCAGTCTTGAATATCCCAAATGACGATACACGTACGATTAACCACCTGCACAATGCCGAACAAAATAGCAAATGCATGATAGCCCAGATCATAGTAGCAGACAAACGCAGCGCCCATTAAAGCGAATTCGATTAGAAGACGCCATGGCAGCCCCAGCTTGATCGTTCGCTTTGGCGAGAGCAGTTTGCCCCACACAATGGCCGCCGCAACGGGCAGACCCAGTCCTGCAATAAATTGCAGAAGCACGCTCCCCTCCACTTGAAATCCCCAATAGGCCAAACCGATGAACAACACCAGCTCCAGCAAAAACCGAACCGTTAGTTGAAATACGGCAACCATCATGACTCCCCTCATTGAACAGCAATTTGTATCCGGGCAGAACAGCTGGGCTGCTTTTACTATACGCCGCTGCCTTCTTCCTTTATGACCGAATAATCGATAAATCTGCCAAACAGACCGATCGTATATATCTCATAAGACCGATCAGCGCCCCTATAGCGATCTCTGACTTTTAGCGTAAAAAATCCCGTTGTTACGCCTTTGCTGCGCCATTCGATCGTTTCCCCGTCTTTCTTGCAAGCGGTCAGCAGCATCGGATCATTCCAGCAGACGATCCTGTGTTTAGTTGCCAGCCACTTCTCATACTGGCTTTCTCCTGGCTTCGTTGCCATTAGGCACGTTCCCACAAACAACAGTCCAATAATTCCCCATCTGAAAACGGTTCTGAATTTTCGCATACGAGTAATTTCTTCAATTTTCCTCAAAACCCTTCTTTTTGAATCCCGATCCGACTTCTTTCACCATATGGCTGGCTACGAAATCGACAAACCAAGAAGCCGATAGAGGGCGGAATAACAAAAAACCTCCCGGCATACTATCCGGGAGGTACTGTAAATCAAATGAAACGATTGGTTAAGCTTTGGATGGATCAAACGAGCTTTTCATCGATACGATCCGGTTAAACACCAGTTTGTCCGCCGTCGAATCCTTCGGATCCACATTGAAGTAGCCATGACGGAAGAATTGGAACTTCTCGCCGCCCGCGATACCCTTCATGTTCGGCTCAACGAAGCCGCTTTGCACCACTTGGCTGTTCGGATTGATGCACTCGAGGAAAGGCTTGTCCTCCTCTTCGGCTTCATTCGTAATAAGCGGCTCGAACAGGCGGAAGTCGGCTGGCACCGCTTGCGAAGCCTCGACCCAGTGAATCGTTCCTTTGACTTTACGTGCATTGAAGCCGCTGCCGCTTTTCGTCTCCGGGTCATAGGTACAGCGCAGCTCAACGACATTGCCTGCCTCATCCTTGATCACCTCTTGGCACGTAATGAAGTAGGCATGCTTCAGCCGGACTTCGTTGCCAGGGAACAGACGGAAGTATTTGGCCGGCGGATTCTCCATAAAGTCGTCTTGCTCAATATAGATCTCGCGGGAGAACGGAATTTGACGCTTGCCCATTTCTTCGTTCTCTGCGTTGTTTTCCGCTTCAAGCAGTTCGGTTTGACCTTCCGGATAGTTCGTAATAACAACCTTCAACGGCTGCAGTACGGCCATCGTACGAAGCGCCTTCAGCTTCAAGTCCTCGCGGATAAAATGCTCCAGCATCCGCTCATCCACGACGCTGTAAGCTTTGGCTACGCCAATCTCGCGGCAGAACGCCCGGATCGATTCCGGCGTAAAGCCTTTGCGGCGCAGACCGCTGATCGTCGGCATCCGCGGATCATCCCAGCCGTCGACTACGTTCTCGTCGACAAGCAGCTTCAACTTTCTTTTGCTCATCACCGTGTTAGTAACGTTCAGACGAGCAAACTCGTATTGGCGAGGAACTGCCGCCATCTCACACTCGGCAATTGCCCAGTCATACAGCGGCCGGTGATCGGCAAATTCCAGCGTACAGATGGAATGCGTAATGCCTTCAATCGCATCACTGATCGGGTGCGCGTAATCGTACATCGGATAGATGCACCAAGCGTCGCCTGTCCGGTGATGATGCGCATGAGAAATACGGTACAGTACAGGATCGCGAAGATTGATATTCGGCGAAGCCATGTCGATTTTGGCGCGAAGCACCTTCGCTCCGTCCGGGAATTCACCTGCGCGCATCCGTGCGAACAGATCAAGGTTCTCCTCTACGCTGCGGCTCCGGTACGGGCTGTCTTGTCCAGGCTGCGTCAACGTACCGCGCATTTCGCGCATTTGCTCCGCGCTCAAATCACAGACATAGGCTTTGCCTTTCTTGATCAGCAGAACTGCGCGGTCGTACAGCTCCTCGAAATAATCAGAAGCAAAGCGGAGCTCCTCCCAGTCAAAACCAAGCCAGCGAACGTCCTCTTGAATTGACTCCACGTATTCCGTATCTTCCTTCACCGGATTCGTATCATCAAAGCGCAGGTTCGTTCTGCCCTTGAAATCATCGGCAAGCTCAAAGT
This sequence comes from Paenibacillus gorillae, assembly GCF_000513275.1. Taxonomy (GTDB): domain Bacteria; phylum Bacillota; class Bacilli; order Paenibacillales; family Paenibacillaceae; genus Pristimantibacillus; species Pristimantibacillus gorillae. The sequence continues at coordinate 21,007 of NZ_CBVJ010000136.1, forward strand.
TCAGACAGATCGATTTGGCATGTCCAATATGCAAGTAGCCGTTCGGTTCCGGAGGAAAGCGGGTTGCAATTTCCTGCACGCGGCCTTCCTTCAAATCTTCGGCGACGATGTTTTTAATAAAGTTAGAGGATGATGTCTTATTCTCCACTGTGTTTTCCACGGCGATCAACCAACCTTTCCCACGAAAATATTATCTTCCTATCATACACAATATCGCCGGAAATTACACGAATGATATGGCGATTCACCGGACAGCCCGAAATAGGAGGAACACGAGTCCCTCCGTATTTTAGCGGCTATATAGAGCAGAACTGATGCGAAGCAGCAGTTCTCTCTCTGACACTAGCGTTGAATGGGGGAAAAAGAGGGGCAAGGGAAGCTGCGAGCTGCTCCTTCGCGTACGCTTTAAAACGGGCGGCAGGACCAAGGCCTGCTGACCCCGATACGGGCGGGATCGCCGCTCGGGCAGCAGCGGCGTATGCAGCCGCGAGCCCCGCTGCCTGCGGCTCGCGCGAGCCATGGCCGCGGCCCGCAGGCTCGCGCGGCCGCGAACCGCTCTGCCGCGGCGGGCCAATCGCCCGCGGCTGCGGCAACAGCGCCCGCTGCGAGCAGCGCGGGCGCAGCAGGCACTGGCGCAGCAGCGCGCAGCAGCTGCGCCGCATAGGCGCTGCCGGGCGCGGATGCTCTCGCGCCCAGCAGCGCGCACCATTGCAGCGGCGGGAGCGTATGCGCCGCCGCTGCTTCATGCGCGGGCGCGGCGGCGAGCAGCGCCTGCCACGCGGGCCAGGCGCGGACGTGCAGCAGCGTCCGCGCGAAATCCGCCGGAGCCAGCCCGGCGGCAGCGGCGACACGCTGTGCAGCGCCAGCATGCTCTACTGTCCCTGCTTGATCGCCCCTGAGCTGCAGTGCAGCCAAGTAAGCCTCCGCTTGCTGCCTTTTCCGCTCATCCGCAAGCTTCTGCGCATAGCGCTCCCATTGATATCGCGCTGCTTCTGCATCACCTTGCTGTACAAGCAGCAAGCCATGCCAGAATGCAGCTCGATCACCCAACTGCTCTATTGCTAGCGAGCTTGTCTCGGGTGCAAGATCCAGTCCCGCATCTGCGAAAAGCCACAGCAATCCCTCTATACTGAATAAACTTTCCCTGCTATTATCTGCGTCCTGCTTCTGCACTTGCCTCTGCCCTTGCTGACACTCCAAGCTAAGCCGCTGGTTATACAGAAACGATTCCATCGCTTCCGTCCAAATCGGACGAAACCGTTCATCCAACGCACCAATCATAAGCAATCGTTCCCAAGCCGGACTATAACCCGGACGGATATGAAGTGCTTCCTTATAATAAGCGGCTGCTTCCCGCCACCGGTATTGCCTCTCCGCCGCAAACCCCGCCGAGCATAACGTCCGGTAAGTGCCCGCTCCCGGTGCTGAAGTATAATAGACCGGCGCCGATCCAACTGCTAATGCCCGTTCGTACGCTTGAATGGCTTCTCCTAAAAGATCCTGCTCCAATAGTGCTGCTGCATGGGCTTCATACAGATCGGGAAAATCCGCAAACCCAAATATACGCCAGCCCTGTTCCGCCCAATGCTCGGCATCCTGCAGCTGGCCAGACGCACGTAACGCGTGGCTTAGCTTCAGAAGGACATCCGAAGTGAAAGCGTACCTGCTAGTCTGCGAAAGCTCCGCTGCTAACGGCTCCAGCCATGCAGCGGCATTTTCCCAGTCGCCATACGTAAAAAACTCCGTTCCGCGGGCATAGCGGAGCATGGGATCTCCCGGCTGTTCAGCTAAGGCCGCTTCAATAATTCGCGCATTACGCTCTCTTTTGCCCCGCTTGTGAAGCCGCTCCTCGCGATATCCTTCATGCTGCATCACAATGGGAGCTAGACCGATCGCCTCTGCTCCAAAAGCTTTCTCTATCGCAGACACAGCCTCCTCATGGATCGCCCCTGCGAATCGGATACGCGGATCATTGCGAAACAACCGGCACACCAGATCCTTCACTACAGCAGTTTGCGGAGCACCATCTTGAAGCTCATCTATCGTCGCTGAGTCAACACTGCTCACCAATTGAACATAGTAGCCCATCTTCGTTTCATCTTTTAAAAGACTGTGCCAATGCTCCATCATCAGTGGTTCTAATGTTTCATCGGCATCCAGCACAAGCAGCCAGGGCTGCGCCGCATGAGTCAGAGCTGCATTCCGGACTGCTGCAAAGTCATCGATCCATTCTATCTCTATAAGCCTTGCTCCGAACCTTGCCGCTATTGCTGCCGTTCCGTCAACCGACCCGGTATCCACCACGATCATTTCTGATACATAAGGCAAGCAGGAGCGAAGACATTGCGCCAGAAGCTCTTCCTCATCCCTCACAATCATGCATAACGAAATCGGCAGTTCTCCTAGCGGTCGTTCCATTTTCTTCAGCTCCTCCTTGCCGCCATGTATCGATTACCAGCCCTCGTAAAAAGGCAGTTGAAGCCGAATGGCCGTGACCGCTCTTTGCTCCAGTGTTGTCCTCCTGCTCTTCTGAAAAGCAGCCAGCCTGTCATCTGCCCGGTCGCGCCAGCCTTGCGAGTTTATCTGTATTTCCCCGGCTTTCCCGCCTTCATTTCCGTTAGCAGCTGACAGCTTATCTCCAAACGGAAGCGTACTGTTGTCACCGCTCTTCAACCGAGTGATGTGCTCAGTCAACGACTCCTTGAGCGCCGAAGCTTTTTCCATGGAAGCATGCCATTCGAGCCAGGTTAACGCCGCTTGGGTGCAGCCGGAAGCCTGCATCACACCCGCCACCTTCAATATTGACCGCTCGTCAGGACAATGCAGCTTAGATGCGAGAACGGCACTAATGGCTCCGGACCGGCCACTAGACCGATAATAAGCGCACAGACGGAATAATGGCGGAAGCAGACTGGACTTCATCCTCAGCGCCAGCACGTAGTAGCGGATAACCGCCTGATCATCCTGCAGCGCTTCGCATAACCGTCCTAATAAATATGCCGTGCGAAAAGTACCCATTCCATCCTCCGTATGATACTGAGGCGGCGCCACACCTAGCTCTATCGCCCGCTCCGCAGCAGCACGAGCCTCTGGCAATTGCCCCAACTGGGCATGCGCGAGCGCTTTGTAATGCCACAAGTCCGTATAAGCCGGAAAACGAACTGTACCTTCGGATGCGGCCTCCGCGGCCTCCTGCCATCGTCCTAGCAATTGCAGGCTTAGCGCCTCGTATTTGTTGACCAGATGTGCATAATTCAATTGCTCGAAATCTGCAGAATTCTTTACCAGCCGAAAAGCAGCCAGCGCCTCCGCCGGCTCTCCCACCCGCAAATGCTCTACGCCAATGTTGTAGCGGTGAAAGCTGTTTTCCGGCTCCTCCGCTATAGCGAGTTTTAACAGCTCCATATTGCGCTTAAGCTTTCCTTTAGACTCTACCACTTGATGCTTGTAGCCGTAATGGCGGATGATGGCTTCCGTCAAATGGAATCTTCGATCCGGAAACCTTCGTAAGACCGATGGTGCAATCTGTTCGTGAATCCGCCCCTCGAATCGAATTTGCTTGTCGCTGCGGAATAAGCGAAGGACCGGATGGATTGTCGCCCCTTGCCCTTCATCGTCCCCGACAATGTTCCAAATTTGCAGCAGCAGTGCTGAAAGGCTTTTGTCTTTCACAAAATCAAGCAATTGTCCTTTCGTGGACGCATCCAGCCTCTCATCAGCATCCAGAAAGAGAATCCATTCCCCGTTAGCCCGCTCCACGCCCGCATTTCTTGCCTTTGCGAAGTCGTGGTCCCACTTATAATGAACCATTACTGCACCATATTGAGCCGCAATTTCAATCGTGCGGTCGGTCGAACCGGTATCGACAATAATAATTTCATCTGCAATGCCTTGTACGCTCTCCAGACAATCCGCCAAAAATGCTTCTTCATCCTTAACGATCATGCATAAGGAAATTAGCTTCCGACGCATCTCCACCTGCGCGCCTCCTTTGCAATCCGTTCCAGTTTGTCAGCCAGCCAAGCGCTTCCGTCAGCCGTAATGCCTCCGTAATTCGTTCCCGATCCTGCTCCGGCCAGCCGCCGTCCCAGCTTCGGCTCCCGCCGTATTCCTCAGGCTGCAAGGACTCCAGCGCCAGCTGCAAGTATAACGAGGCGATAGCCAGCTGCGCCCTGTCAGCGATTGCTGATCCTTCAGCTTCAACAGCCTGTTCCATGAGCGGCAGCGCCTCTTGAAACAATCTTTTGCGGTAAAGCAGCTCTCCCAAACGGTAAGCCTGCTCCGCTCCCAGCCTGCCTTTTGCCCCGTAGCTTTGCAGCATGAGCTCTGCCGATGCGACCATATAGCCGTTATCGTAAAGTGAAATCTCCAAGGAACCATCCAGCCCTCGGAGCCGCTTTGCAAAACGCTGCGCCAATGGAAGCATGCCATGTCCAATGGCACGATCCATAAAAATACGCGCCGCCTCCAAATTGCGGGCATTTGCAAGAGCTGCCGGATAACCCCGCCTGTTTGAGGTCAAAAGCAGATCCAGCTCTTTTGCCCATTCCAGCTGATGCTTCCCCATAAACAGACGAAGCTGGCTCCAGCCCTGAGCCGGCATTCGCCGTTCCTCTGCCCAGAGGCAAAGCATCCAGTCCACTACTGCAATCCCAAGCTCCTCCGAGTAGGATGGATTATGAACCACCAAGTCTTTCAGCAGCTCACTCGCTTCGGAATATCGCTGGTTTCCGATCAGGCATTCGCTGAACAGCACCGTATCCCGGACCGTCAGCTCTTCATTCTGAACGGATTGCCAGGCAAGCAGGGCTTCCCCATAGGCTCCGATTCCGCCTAATACCCGGGCAACCAGCTTGGTCTGACCGGGCTCCATCCACTCCCCTAAACGGTCCGCCAGAGCGGAGTCCGGTACGCCGTCCTCATGAAGCCACAACGCCATAGCTTTAAGAGCCGGCTCCCATTGGGGGGCTTGCTCCAGCGCTATTTTCAAATGATGATGCGCTTCTATCCGGTGACCTAAGCGCAAATAAATTTCTGCGAGCGCGGTATTTGCCCTGTATGTGGATGACCCCGCCAATGACACATAGTTTTTTTCTCCGGCTGCAATTGCCGCCTTAAACGCAGCTTCAGCGTCCGTGAGCAAATGGAGGGCAACGAGGCTTTCACCATACAGCAAATGAAGCTCAGCATAATCGCTATAGCCGAGCGTTTCACCTCGCAGCAATTGCCCGGCTTCATCTGCTTTGCCGCTTGCCAGTAATGTTTTGGCATAGTCGCGAATGAGCGTGGGCCGATATGGCGCCTTTACCGATGTCGTTGCAAGCGACTGGCGGAAAGCGTCTAGCGCTTCCTCAAGCCGGCCCGACTGGCATAATGCGACAGCGTAATTGTATAGACAAAAAGGATCATTCGGCTGCTGGGTCAGCTGCCTGGTAATGATCCGTAAGTTCCTTTCCGTTTTCTTTTTGCGTTGAAGGACGGACGGTTTATAGCCATCGTGTAAAAGAAGAAAGGAAGCATTCAGCAGAGGACCTTCTGCTTCCTTCGTTTCATTCGTTTCCGTGCAAAGCTGTTCATGGATTTCTCCTGTATATTTAAAGCCATGTCCGTTGCGAAATAGTCTGACAGCATCGCTCCGCACTACATTCTGATGATCCGTATCGTCAATAACATGCTCCATCTGAATATGAAATGCTGACACGGATTCATCCGCATTTTCCAACTCTTGCCGCAGAAGCGACAGCTCCCCTCCTGTGAGCCATTCATCTGCATCTAATACAAATATCCATTGCGTGCTTGCTTCCTCAAGCAATCGGTTTCGTACAGCAGCAAAATCGTCCTTCCAAGGCACTTCAATTACTTTAGCACCGAAGCCGGCGGCAATCGCCGCCGACTGATCCGTCGAACCGGTGTCGGCGACAATAATCTCATCCGCAATCCCTTGGACGCTGCTTAGGCAGCGCCCTAACACATCGGCCTCGTCTCTGACTATGACGTGAACGCCGAGAAGCATAGTCAAACCTCCCATCTAAGTTCCTTGACCATTGAAATACACGTCTACCGTCGTTGCGTTTCCTGATGAACTCGAGCGAGCGGACAACCTCGTATATTTCAAAAATCTCTGCGGCACGAGCACATCAACAGAACCTACCAATATGCCTGTATCTGTCGATACATCGGTATACCAGTTCGAACCATTAGCACTGATCTCAACGATCGCATCAGCCGCGTTGCTGCCTGGCCCCCTGTTGTAAACATAGAAGGAATAAGTGCCGTAGTTGCTTGTCGTCACAGGCAAAATAGGGGTAAAGGTGTTTGTTGTTACTATATTAGTCGTGGACTGTTCTTGGAAGCTCTTCTGCGAAATTGAAATGACGCTCGTAAGTGTACCTGCTGTAATTGTTGCTCCAAGCAATGCTGCTAACGTACCGGTTGTAATTGTAGCCCCTAATACAGCTGCCAGCGTACCGGTTGTAATTGTCGCTCCCGACACCGCGGCGAGTGTACCCGTGGTAATCGTGGCTCCCAGCACCGCATTCAAAGTCCCGCCGGTGATTGTCGCTCCCGAGACGGCTACTGTTCCGCTGGATATCGCTACGGTTCCTCCAGTAATTGTCGCTCCAAGGATCGCAGTTATTGTTCCTGCCGTAATTGTCGCTCCCAGTACTGCGTTCAAGGTGCCACCCGTGATCGTCGCTCCTGAGACGGCTACTGTTCCGCTGGATATAGCGACTGTGCCTCCAGTGATCGTCGCTCCAAGGATTGCAGTTAGTGTCCCTGCCGTGATCGTCGCTCCCGATACAGCTGCCAACGTACCCGTGGTGATTGTTGCCCCAAGTACTGCATTCAACGTTCCACCGGTGATCGTTGCTCCAGAGACTGCTACGGTTCCGCTGGATATCGCGACCGTGCCTCCAGACAACGCTACAGTACCTCCGGTGATTGTTGCTCCAAGGATTGCAGTTATTGTTCCTGCCGTAATCGTTGCTCCCGACACCGCCGCCAATGTACCGGTCGTGATCGTTGCTCCAAGTACGGCATTCAAGGTTCCACCTGTGATCGTCGCTCCGGATACCGCTACGGTTCCGCCGGATATTGCCACTGTGCCTCCGGACAACGCCACGGTACCTCCTGTGATTGTAGCTCCAAGGATT
>NZ_CBVJ010000137.1 GCF_000513275.1 Paenibacillus gorillae
ATTATACGAGCTTTCAAGTGACCGATTAAATCGGTTATTTGAAAGTCGAGGATGTTGATTGCTCATTACTTGTTTTATCGCTTTTTCTTACGAATGGCGAACCATTCATAAGGGCAGTTTTGCTCGTTGTTCAGTTTTCAAAGAACAATTTCTTTTGCGTGTCATCCGCGTTTTGCTCAGCGGCGACTTTTATAATATATCACAGCTGCCTATCTGATTGCAAGCTTTTTTTTCGTCTTTCGACATTTTTTTCAGAAGCTGATTATGTATTCATTATTTCCTCATAACCTGTTCCCTTGTACGGCTATTACTTGATTCCCCGTACAACTTGCCGATCAACTTAAATGCCTGTTTCAAAAGCGGCGAGTATTAATTTATCATATTACTTTCATTTGAGTCAAGCCTTTTTTAAAACTTTTTTAAAAGCACTGTAAACCCAACAAAAAAGCCCGCAGCACCTTCGGTGCTCACGAGCCTCATCCTTCATTCTATCTACATCATATAACGCAATTCAAGCGCCTCTGTATCACCATTATCCGGCACGACAGCGACCTCCCGGATCAGTGAACGCTTAACAAGCTTTTGAACTAGCAAAGACAGATCAACATGTAACGCTTCTATAGAAGGATGCAATTGAAGCTCCAGGATGCTCCATGGCTCTTCTCTATCCCCCATAAGCCGAAACAATAGCGTGCAGCAAGCTTTCATTTTGTTCATTACCGTAAACTCGCATGCAAGCATTACTAATTCAACACGCTGCTGAATCGTCTCATGGCTGACGGTCAGCTCCTCGTACAGCTTGTACACACCCGGATGAACGAGGCGCATTTGCCGCCATACCGTCAGCTCGGGATGTTGTCCTTCTTCTATAAGTACAATGTGCGCCCAATGATGAAGCGCGGACAATACATGGCTGTAAGCATCCAATATATTGTTGTTCTCCAGCTCATGCTTCGCCTGCAGATACGTGCGCAAAAAGCCGGTAAACTCAATTAACAGCTTCTGCTCCTTCATCGTATCCGGAAATAACATTAAGCGTTCGCGAATATTCATCAGATAGCCCTCGCGATCCAACACGATCTCCCCCCGAACAATCCACTCAATCAAATTGCGCTGCTCTCCACTGGAAATCCATTGCTGCATGCTGTCCGAGTCAATCGTACGAATTAAGATACGTTCCCCGTCAAACCGCATGTGCTCGGTTCCGGCGGCGCCATTGCGCTCTCTGATGACCAGCAGTAATAAGTCCAAACCTTCAATAAAGGGGTTGTATGGATATGGATTCTCGATAGCGGCAAGACTGATGACATCAGGCTGCGAGCGAAAAGTTTGCGTGAAATGCTTTATGATATGTTTCACTTCTGCCTCCATATAGCTTATCCAAGAGGATTCCGCTATAATAATAGTCTATGGGTATATCTTTTTCGACAAGGCAGGTCCAGTTTCCTGCTTCCTCAGTAAGAAAACCGTCCTAATTCTAATATGTATATTGTCATGGAGAGGATTGGAAAACGTGAACAAGTTTTTTTTCAAATCAGCCAAAATTAATGAGTTTCGTTTGTGGGGTCTCGTCTTCACTTTAGTAGGCATGGGTGTCATGATTGTTGGCACCGGAGGCATCATCTGGTGGGGGCAAATAGGCAGGATCATTGCTGCTATCTTTATGGTTATCGGCATGTTTTCACTGCTAATCAGTGTCATCGTTTATTTCTGGGCCGGTATGATGTCTACAAGCGCCACGATGCTCCAATGTCCGGAATGCAGCCGTCAGACCAAAATGCTCGGCAAAACAGATCGCTGCATGTATTGCAAAACGATCCTCACACTCGACCCGGCGCAAGCCACACATGCTCCTGCAGAATAACACGCTTTGAAAAGCCGAAAGGCAAACACCCCCTTCACCGGATTTATCAGGCGAAGGGGGTGTTTCTATTTTATAAACATGAATTATGGCCGTTTGCTGATTGCTTCGTCAATTGTTTTCCAAATCGAAGGGGTTTGAAATGCTCGTTGCCAGGAAGCAGCGCCTGCCAAGTCATATTTTCGGACAAGCCCTATTCTGGACTGAATGGAAACCTCATCCTCAATCCATATGCGTTGCAGCGCATCATCCTCTTTATATTCCACATAATGCTGCCCTGCGTTCTTATCAAATACAGGCTTCAGCTTTTTAGCCGCTACAATTTCCTTTACCCGCTCCATTCCAACGGCTTTCGAGCTGACTTTCTTAGCTCCGATGCTATCCGTTTTCTCAGTCCAAATGCGAGTATAGAGCGGCATGCTTAGCACAAGCTTGCTGGCTGGAACACCATCTTCCTCCAAAATACGTACAATCGAGCTCTCCGTCCACCCAATTGAGGCAACTGAACCGGCCTTCGGACTCGATGCCCAATGCTCGTCATAGGCCATAACCATCATATAGTCGACAACCTTGCCCAGCGAAGCCCGGTCTAGAAACAATGACCACATTTCACTGTTTGATTTAGGCGTAACGTCAATAGAGACAACTAGTCCCTGCTCATGCAGCAATGGTGTCATTTCGCGGACAAATTGCACCAGATTAGCTTTATCCGACGTTTTTACATTTTCAAAATCAATATTAATGCCTTGCAGATCATATAGCTGGGAAAAGGCTAACAGCTGCTGAATCATCGAGAACCGCGTTTCCACGCTTGCGAGTGCTTGCGTCGTCCGCTCCGGTTCGAATCCATTGCTGAATAACGCCCATACCTGCATACCTTGATTATGTGCCCAACGTACATAGGCAGGGTCAGCTTTTGCTTTTATCGTTCCCTTGCCGTCCTTTAACTCGAACCACGTTGGACTTACGACATTAACACCTTGCATGTCATTGATCTTAGCAGGGTCGATCTTCTTCTCGTATACCGCTTCCCAGACCAGATTAATCTTACTGCCCATTACCTTCCATGCTTGAAAAGGAGGCTCTTGCTTCGGCAGAGGAATCGTCTCAATGGTCGTTAATGAAGCACTCTTCTTGGCCATGTAGCCGACTTGTCCTTTCGGACCTTGCACGAAGAGCCAGCCGTCACGTTCACCCCATATCCGTACGCTGCCGTTTTGCGGCACTCGCTCCACATAAGGAGCCCGAATCGTCGGCTCTGTGCGAATCGCCTCTCCCTTTTTCCCAACCGCTTTAGCCAATTGAATGTTCTCGCCTGCCTTAAGCAATACAACCATACCGGAATCCGCTTCATATTCCGCTTTCAGTCCGTATAGCTCCTTCAGCGGTGTAAGCGGGATATATACGCTTTTTCCACTCAATTCAGCGGCCATTTCAAGCTTATATGGTTTCTGATTAACGGTAGCCGTCAATGAGTCCGTCTTCATATGAAGCACTTTGTCAGCCGTCGTCATAATAATGGACTTCGAATCGGACTCATAACGAATGAGCTCGTCCGATCCAAGCACATGCCCAAGAATAGAAAATGGAAGCTTTACTTCATCATTTTCTATTAAGGCTCCTTCCGCCAGCACTTCTCCCTCGAACGTGATCGGATGCTCTACTTTATAATCCATCACCTTCAATTGATTGTTCGGTATATACCGCATATACAGCATCCAGCCGATAACGGCAACCATGCCGACCACAAACATAAACAGCAAAAACTTAAAACCCCCGCCCTTTCGGCGGCGCGGCGCCCTAGTGTACGTCGCTTCCAATTGCTCACACTCCCATTATCATTATTTCGTTATCTTACTTATAAAAAAACGTGCAAAGCCGGAGTTCCCGCGATTTGCACGTTAGTTAGCAAGCATTCAGTTACAATTAAGATAAACTGGTCTCTGGTGTATGCTTTGTTAAACAGCTCGAACATACGCCGTAGATTTCCATTCGATGGCCTTCTACAACAAAACCAGTGATATTTGACGCTGCCCGTTCCACTTCGAGAAGAGGCGGATAGTGAAAATCGACGATTTGTCCGCAATCCTTGCAAATCGCATGATAGTGGTCCGACAGATCGGCATCAAACCGGCTGGAATCGTCGCCGTAGGTCAATTCACGAACCAAGCCTGCTTCAACAAACAGTCTCAAATTATTATAGATGGTCGCCACGCTCATACTAGGAAAGTTTGGTGACAGCGCTTTATAGATTTCATCCGCTGTCGGGTGCGAAGTCGCATCCATCAAGTAACTCAATATGGCATGACGTTGCGGGGTCATACGGACGCCATTCATTTTCAACTGTTCCAATGCCTGGCTCACGCTGGATACTCCCATTCCCCTCACGCCTTTCTGCTAAGTAGTTAAAACCATTGTACGTTCATTCAAAATGATTTGTCAATGAAAGCGCTGCTCGCGAGCAGCCCAATTGCATGAATAGAGATACTGTTTGTCGCATTGATCTGAATCCGGTAGGTACCGGCCCCTACCGTTCCTCTGACCGTTTTTTTACTAACGGTGAACGGAAAATCGGTGTCGATGTTGCCGAACGTAACGGAGCCGTATACCGTGAAATCCCCGTTTTCCGGAGCTTCGACCTTGATCTCGCCAACCGAGCTGTCAACGTCCCAATCACCGCGGATTACAGAGCTGGATAATTCAATTCCGCCATTCAACGTGTCCGCTTTAACGGATGAGGCCGCCTCCTGAATACTGATTTTACCATTCTTCGTCTCGGCTTCGACTGCTCCGCCAGCGTCTTTGACTGTCACGCTGCCGTTAATAGTTGCTGCGATCAATTCTGCGGAAACGGAGGATACATCTACTGCACCGTTTTTAGTTGTTGCATTCGCTGATCCTGTAATACCGGAAATCTTCACGCTCCCGGAGATGCCGGAAGCCTCTACATTGCCTTGGATATCCGATATTTCGATATCGCCGCTGACATTATTGACCCGCAGTCCCCCTGCAGCCGACACTCCAGCCACGTCAATCTCCCCGTTGGTCACATGGACGGATAGCGTTAGTTCAGTCGCTTCACGCGGCATAGTTACGATTAAGTTAATACGCGGCTTGCGGCCGCCGCTCGCTCCGTAAGGCTCGCCATTCCCTTGAATGGTCAGCTTAGACGAATCAGCCGAGGCGTCTACCTTCGACTTCTCCGCAATGCGTCCAGCTTCCGTCTGATCTTCGGTATCGACCCAGACCTCCGTATCCACAAGAACGCTGTTCACATCGCCGGAACGCAGCGTTACGTGCCCGTTGGGATTCGAAATCGTCATTTCGGAAACGCTCTCTTCTAACGGTATGACGATCTGCTCTTTTGTATAACGAAAGCCTTTCTCCTCACCGTAATCTGCGCTTCCCTTCAGCTCGACATATTGATCCAGCCACTTAAAGGGCAACTCCGCATATTGCGTGACCACGAGTGCCGTTGCTGCAATAATGACAGCTAGCAGACCGCCCCCGAAATCAAGGCGCAGCCTTCTCTCTTTGTTCCGGTTAAAGATACTGAACAAAATGATCTCGGCTCCAAGCAATACGAAAACTGCGGGCCACCAGTGCAGCAGCAGCGCAATGTCATTCCGGTTTTGCAATTGGTCGGATAAGAGCAAGCCCCCGATTGCTACAATGATTGCGGCTGACGTGAAGCGGCCTAGCTTAAACACATCTACCGCCCCTTTCAAATAAATAATGATTAGAATCAGAGCCGTTACAGCCAGCAGCGGTCCAACCGAATAATCCGCAAGCTCATTCATCCAAGGAACGAGATTAGCAGGCGGACGAATGAGGAGCGCGAGCAGCAGGCCGGCTATCATCAGCAAAAAACCACTCGCCATCGTCAGTCTGGAAGGCTTTTCCGAAGGGCGTTCGACGCATTGCAAAGCATCGTACACGCTAATGAAATAAAAGACCGGCACCGCTAGCGCCAAATAAACAATAAACAGCAAATGTCTGGCTCCGTTTGCGTCCGCCAATCGGATGATTGCCGCAACGTCCAGCATAAGACCAGCCATGATCAGCAAGCCGCGCGCATAACGCCCCGCGTATAAGTGTCCGCTGCCAGGAAGGATAAAAGCAAGCACGGCGGCTAACAGGCGGCTCTTCGGCCGTTTTACTCCGAGCTCACGCAATGGACTCCCTCCATATGTTTAATAACCTACAACCTTACTATGTGAGCCTATTGTAACATATTTGTATACGCCCAGCTGCCTGACTCGTTCCGTCCAAGCAAAAAAAACAGCGCCGTTCACCATGACGATGAACGACGCTAACCAGGTGGAACACTGTTATAAAAAGGGAAAGAGGAAGCTGTCTATTTCAACCGCTCAAGGAGCAGCTTATTAACCAGTCCCGGATTTGCTTTGCCTTTCGTTTCTTTCATAATCTGACCGACAAGGAATCCGATCGCTTTCTCTTTGCCTGCCCGGAAATCTTCTACCGATTGCGGGTTAGCCTGGATGATCTGATCTACGATCGTTAAAATCGCGCCTTCATCGCTAATTTGTACCAGCCCTTGCTCTTCCACGATTTGCTGCGGCAGCTTGCCGGATTCCAGCATCGCTTTAAACACGGTTTTAGCGATTTTGTTGCTGATCGTTCCCTTCTCAAGCAGACCGATCATTTCTCCCAAGCCTTGACCGGTAATTAATACATCAGCAAGCTCTTGGTTGTTGGCGTTCAGGTATCCGAGCAAGTCGCCCATGATCCAGTTCGATACGGTTTTTGCATCCTTCGTATGCGCAAGGCTCTCTTCGAACAGATCGGCCAATTTCTTCGAGGATGTAATGACTTCTGCATCATAGGAAGGCAAGCCGTAGTCGTTCGTGTAACGAGCTTTGCGGGAATCCGGAAGCTCTGGAATCGAAGCGAGAACGCGGTCCTTCCACTCTTGGCTAATATGAAGCTGTACCAAATCCGGGTCCGGGAAGTAGCGATAGTCATGCGACTCTTCTTTACCACGCATGGATATCGTCTTGCCTTGGGCTTCGTCCCAACGGCGCGTCTCCTGCACTACCTTCTCACCGCTGTCGAGCACTTCGGCCTGACGCAGCTGCTCATGCTCCAAGCCGCGTTGAACGCCGCGGAAGGAGTTCATGTTTTTCAACTCGGCACGCGTTCCGAGCTTTTCTTGTCCATATGGACGAAGGCTGATGTTTGCGTCGCAGCGAAGGCTGCCTTCTTCCATCTTCACATCCGACACTTCGCAATACAGCATAATCGCTTTCAGCTTCTCCAGGTAAGCTTTCGCTTCCTCTGGTGTACGGATGTCCGGCTCAGATACGATCTCAACGAGCGGCGTGCCGACACGGTTGAAATCGACGAGCGAGGCGTAGCCGCCGTCAACGTGCGTCAGCTTGCCTGCGTCTTCTTCCAGATGCAGACGGGTAATGCCAATACGTTTCGTCTCTCCATTAACCTCAATATCGATCCAGCCATGTTCTCCGATCGGCTGATCAAATTGCGAGATTTGGTATGCCTTTGGGGAATCCGGGTAGAAATAGTTTTTACGGTCGAATTTGCTGATGTCGGCAATTTGGCAGTTCAGCGCCATAGCCGCTTTCATTGCATATTCTACGGCTTGCTTGTTCAACACCGGCAGAACGCCGGGATGTCCAAGGCATACCGGACATGTATGGGTGTTAGCCGGAGCGCCAAAAGCAGTCGAGCAGCCGCAGAAGATTTTACTATTCGTATGCAGCTCGACGTGAACCTCAAGTCCGACTACTGTTTCGTATTTATTCGCTTCAGACATCGTTATTCTCCTCTCATCCCAGCTGCGGACGGCCGCGGTGGAATTCGGTGTTCTGCTCGAACGCGTGCGCTGCGCGCAATACGGTCGATTCGTCGAAGGCTTTACCGATAATTTGCAGACCGATTGGCAGGCCGTTCGAGCTGCCGCAAGGAATGCTGATTGCCGGAACGCCGGCAAGGCTGACTGGGATCGTACAAATATCGTTCAAGTACATCGTCAGCGGATCGCCAACCTGCTCCCCGATACGGAAAGCTGTCGTTGGAGCTGTTGGCCCCATAATGACGTCAAACTTGCTGAATACTTGATCAAAGTCTTGCTTGATCAACGTCCGTACTTTTTGCGCTTTCAAGTAATAAGCGTCATAGTAGCCGGAGCTAAGCGCATACGTGCCAAGCATAATACGACGTTTTACTTCCGGTCCGAAGCCTTGGCTGCGGGACTTGCGGTAAAGATCGATCAGGTTGTCCGGATTGTCGGCGCGCACGCCATATCGAACGCCGTCGAAACGGGCCAGGTTGGAGGAAGCCTCCGACGAAGCCAGCAAATAATAGGTCGCGATCGCATATTCGGTATGCGGCAGCGATACTTCCTCCCAGGTTGCGCCCAGGCTTTCATATACTTTCAGCGCGTTCAGAACCGCTTCCTTCACTTCAGGATCAATGCCTTCGCCCAAATATTCCTTCGCTACGCCGATTCGCAGACCTTTCACATCGCCTGTCAAAGCGCTGGTGTAGTCAGGAATGCTTACATTAGCAGACGTGGAATCTTTGCCGTCGTAACCTGCAATGGCTTGCAGAACATAAGCAGAATCTTCGACGTTTTTCGTCAGCGGCCCGATTTGGTCCAGCGACGAGGCGAATGCTACGAGACCATAACGCGATACGAGGCCGTAGGTTGGCTTCAAGCCCACGATGCCGCAATAAGCAGCAGGCTGGCGAATTGAACCGCCCGTATCCGAGCCGAGTGAGAAATACACTTGGCCGGCAGCAACCGATGCTGCAGAGCCGCCGCTGGAGCCGCCTGGTACATAATCAGTATTCCAAGGATTGCGTGTCGGATAGAAGCTTGAGTTTTCATTCGAGCCGCCCATCGCGAATTCATCCATGTTCAGCTTGCCAATCGTCACCGATTGAGCCGATTTCAGCTTTGCAACTGTTGTCGCATCATAGATCGGGTTATAGTTGCTCAGAAATTGGCTCGCACAGGTCGTGAGCAGCCCTTCTGTTACGATATTGTCCTTAATGCCAGCCGGAAGTCCGAACAGCAGACCCCGCTCCGTGCCGTCCTGAAGCTGCTTATCCAGCTCCGCAGCTTGACGACGTGCGTTCTCCTCATCGAGCGTAATAAATGCTTTAATGGAAGAATCCGTCTCCGCAATGCGGCGGTAAGAAGCATCCACCAGTTCGGATACTTGAATTTCTTTGTCATTCAGTTTGTTATGTACGTCCTGCAGGCGCAGATCAAACAGTGCCAACTGCAGCTCCTCCCTTCAATTAACCAAGCTCTTTATTCCAATACAGCCGGAACTTTAATCTGGCCGTCTTCTTCATCAGGTGCGTTAAGCAGCACTTTCTCAATTGGCAGCGACTCTTTCGTCACATCTTCGCGCATCACATTCGTGATAGGCAGAACATGGCTTGTTGCCGCTACGCCTTCGGTATCCAGGCTGTTCAGCTTTTCCGCATATTTCAGAATTGCATTAAGCTGGCCGGTGAACTGCTCCTTCTCTTGCTCGGACAGCTCCAATCGCGCCAGGTTGGCTACATGTTCGACATCTTTCAACGTTATGCTCATGGAATGCATAATCCTCCCTTTCCATCCTTCACTTCATTCTTCCCATTATAGCTTAGATTCGCATTTTCACAAAGTAGTCGTGCAGGTCTCTTTTGCAAAAAATGACGACAAACAAAAGCTCCCCCCGATAGATCGGAAGGAGCGTACCTCATTAAATCCATGCCTTCAGGTTAACCTGCCGGATGAAATCTTCCTTGCTCTGGCTCTCGCTGCTTGTGCTTTCCACCTCAACCTGCGCTTCCTCGCCTTTGACAATCCGGTTGAACAGCTCTTCATTATAAGTGGCAAGCGCATAATCGATCAACGCCTCCCGCTCCACGCGGTCCACTTCCTCCTGAATGAGCACTTCTTCCAGTTCGACATCCTCATCCGGAATTAGAAAATTGCGGTTTGCTGCCGGCACGCGCAATACGTAGTCAAACACATTGTCGGCGTTGCGGTCGTAAGCGATTATATAGCCATATTCCCCTACGGGAAGATTTTGTTCATATTGGTCGGCGATTATGACGACCTTTGACCCTAATTTCAGCATCGTCTTTCACTCCAGTCTCTATCAGCCGGTAATTATAACTATTATCCTACTAAAAAATAATAGCCATGTCCAATAGAGTAATAGAAGTTAAGATTATCACCTGTTTATAGAGCTTCTAAGGAAGCTCCATTCTTCGCATCCGCCACACAGCTGCATATAAGACGGCTGCCGTTAATACAGCTCCTGCGGCAATTATCATACCGGCCGCTTCTGGCATGGACTCCAGAAGAAAACCGCTTGCGAGGCCCGGCAATTGCCCTGGACTCCAGGCTAGCGCTCTTGGCAAAAACGATGCCGTCAAGGAAAGCAGAAGGGCAAGTCCCAACGCGGAAAAAGCTGCCGCCGCTCCGCTTCGAAGCCATACGCTCGCCGCTATCGTCAACGTGCCGATAACCGACAGCCAGAGCGCGAATACAAGCAGCGCTTGTATAGCGCGTATCGCATCCACTTCTCCGATGAGCAGCGAGGTATAATACCATGCTCCCAAGTAGCCAACGGCTAATGATCCCCATACAAGCGCAAGCATCGCCGTCCATTTGGCTAACAAATAAGCTGCCCGGGAGACGGGCTTTACGAGAATCATAGAAGCTGCCCCGGAGGATCTCTCGCCCGATACCGCTCCCATAAAGCCCAGAGCAACGATTAAGCTTCCGATCATGCCATACTGCTGTAGGGTCTGTGCAAGCACTTCGCCGCCCTGAGGCTTTGGCATCTCTATCACCGTACCCTCTGGAAGGTTCCCTGCATTTGCTAGAATATCAGGTAAAAAATAAGTCATAATCGGCTGGCTTACCCCCAGTAAAAGAAACACTAATGGAAGCCATAGCAGCTTATAGCTGCGGGCAAGCTCCAGCAGCTCCTTCCGCCAAATAATCGTCCATTGACTCATTCAGACACCACCTTCATAAACAGCTCTTCCAGCGTTGAATGCCCGAACTCCAGCTTCGTCACTCGAATCTCATCCTTAGCAAGCTGCCTCAGCAGCTCCCCTCTGGCCAATTCCATATCGGTTACGACAAGCTCCATTCCCTTCTCAATTCTGCGCAGCTCCTTCACATAGGCTCCACTCTGATATGCCATGCACCATTGCATGGATCGAATATCTCCTTCGGTATGCAGCGTGATGACGGACATACGATGGTTGTTCCTGATCTCCTCTAAAGAGCCTTGAAGAGCCATTTCACCGTTCCGGATAATAATAACGTCATCGCATAGCTGTTCAGCGTCATGCAGCACATGCGTGGAGAACAGCACCGTTGTCTCTTGCTTCAATTCCCGCAGCAGCATTAGCACCTCATGACGTCCTAGCGGATCGAGTGCCGATACCGGCTCATCCAGAATGAGCAGCCTCGGTCTATGAACTAGTGCTTGCGCTAAACCCAGCCGCTGCTTCATTCCCCCGGAATAACCGCTGATCGGACGTTTGGCTGCGGCAGAGAGACCTACCCTCTCCAGCAGCGAATCTGCTTGACTCTTTGCTTCAGCCGCAGACAAGCCGCATAGACGGCCAGCATAGACCGCATATTCGCGGCCGGTCATCCAGCCGTAAAAGGAAGGGGATTGCGGAAGGTATCCAAGCAGCGAATTAGGACTTTGTCCAGGCTTCAATCCCGCATAGCTCAGCTTCCCGCCTGTAGGCTGCAATAACCCTGCCAGCATGCGAATTGTCGTTGTTTTTCCAGCCCCGTTCGGACCAAGAAGCGCCGTACAACGGCCAGGCGCAATATCAAAGCTGATATCCGCAACCGCCTGCGTAGATCCAAAGGCTTTGGTCAATTGTTCGGCTTTTAGCAAAGCGCTCATCAATCATTCCTCCTGCCGATTACAAAGAACAGTACAGGACCAATAATATTTACAAATACAATAAGCAGCACCCAGAGCCATTTCGGCCCTCTCGTCCGGCCCGTCTTAGCGAGCGCCACCAATGCAACAATAACCAATATGAGCTGTATGACGAAAAACGGGGCAATGATCGGCAAAAGCTTACTCAGTTCCATCGTCGATTCATTCATTCTTATGCTCCCCTTATATCTCTTAGATTCTTATTTAGTATGTGAGGTCTTTAGTTTGCAGCAAAGCTGGAGAGGTAAATAATGAGTCCGGTGAATAAAAGCAACCCAACGACGATAAGCCAGCTCAGCGGACTTCCCATATTAATCGTATAACCGATGCCATGCCTTTTCTCGACAAACAGCGCCGGGTCAGACTTATTGTAATAAATAGTACCCAGCTTCCAATGCTGATCGGCATCCATCGGAAGAACAGTCGTTTCATGGGAGAACGTTGTTTTTTTCGCGCGAATCATTAAGCCAATAAAAATGGCAATCGTAACAAAAAGAATAATCATAAACGACGTGGTACTCGCTCCGATAAAACGGCTGCCCGCTTCCAATACGCTGGCTAGCTTCAATAGGGAGAACAAGACGACGATCAACAATCCCATACTGATCATCAATAGCGAGCTTAATCTGCGGAACTTAATGCTGTTGCGGCGCGATACTTCCGGATTAGCCGGATCAATCTGCTGTTTGGTTACCGCGATTTGCCAATTAATCCCCATGAACATCCCGATCATAATCAATTGAATGACGCTTAGGTCAAAGACAGTCGCTAAGCTTTTGGCTGAGAAGCCGTCGGCTACACCTTGAAGATTAAAATGTGTCGCCATCTGCTCCGGAATCGAGTCGTAATTAATTGCCAAGTAAATAGCAGTTCCCGCTACTATTGCGAAATGAAGCAAAAACCATGCATTCGAGTATCTTGTTTTCTGTTTGTGGAAGGACATATCCACGACGACTTTCTGTGCCGGCGGCGCCTGAACTTCCCAGCCTTTATCCGCTTTCAGCTTCTTTACCCGGCTGTAGCTGCGTACATACAAAAAGGAGTGGCCCAGCAGTGATAACAATATACTGGTCAGCAGCGCAACTGCAAAGCGTGTCTCACCCAGCCATGGCTGCAAAGCGATATAGAGAAGCAGTCCCGCTATTGAGACGACTACGGACCATTGCAAGTAATTTTTTCTGGCAGCCTCAAGGCTCGCATCCTTCAGGTAAGGCTCTGGAATAGCAACACCAAATCGAATCGATCTTTTAGCGAGAAAAGGCGATAGAATCATAACGATGTTCAAGGGCACGTAAGCTGCCAGCATAAAAATGATGAAATTCTGCATACCTGTCACTCCTTATTTTGTGATTGAATGTCGTTGTAAAGCCGGGTGATGATTTCGGTCAGCTGCTCCTGGCTTAATCCCCGGCATAGCGATTCTGCAATGACTGGTCTTAATTGCTGGCTCAGCTTCGCTAAATATTGCTCCGTCAACTGCGGCATCTCTTCCTTTTGCACGACAATGACGCCCTTCTTGCGGTGAATCTGGATAAAGCCTTCCTGCTTGAGCAGGGTGTAAGCTTTGTTGACCGTATGCAAATTGATCCCGATATCGGAAGCCAAGCTTCTTACTGAAGGGAGCGACTCGCCCGGCTCCAGTCTTCCGCTGGCAATTCCCTCGATGATCTGATCCATAAGCTGCGTATAAATAGGAATCTCTGATTGCAAATCCAACTCAATCATCATATTGGCGCCTCTTTTGCTCTTATTGTTACATCTGTTATATATATAATATAACAGATGTCTTTTTACTGCAAGATGATCTGCTAAATTTGGGCTCATACACAGTAATCTTTCCTTCGGAAGATGCTGTCCCTTAACGGGTCATCCAGTCTCTCGTTTGTACTTGCGTCTTGAGCTGTATGCACAAATTAAAATGCAAATGTACATTTTGATGGGCCTCAAAAAGCCCAAAATCGCTATCAAAATGCAAAAATACATTTGAAATCCGCCTTTTCCGCCTTCTAGACGCCATTTTGGCAAATCAACCTGTATATTTGCATTTTGCTGCGATAAATCGCTCATAAACCGTCTTACAACCTGCACTTTTACATTTTGATGCAGAAAACAAAAAATGGCGGTACCCGGGATAATCTCCCAAGCACCGCCATTTCTTTATTTTCGATCCCGGCTATACCATTCCCATACGGGTTCAACGGCAGCCTGATCCAAACAACTTACACTGTATTCCTGTTCGCTTCCCAAAGCATTCACAGATAACGAGTAAAGCCGCTTCCGCTGCTGCCACCTCGTTCGTCTCACATTCATGACGACGATTTGAGGCCTGCGGATGTAGTAAGTGATCCGGGACAAATATCGTTTACGCAATGTCAGTTGACCGTTTTCAAGCCCTATTCCGGCCGTCTTATAGCGAGCCCAGCACCAATAAGCGACGATTGGCAGCAGCACCAGCGATAACAGTCCGGGACCCTTGAACAGGAAGATCAAGACAGCACTGAAGATCGCGGCAATGATCAATTCACCTCTCATATAATAGAGAAGAGCCCGTTTTGGAGCTGGGTTATCCGCTTCTTGCACCTTCAGGTGCGGCACATAACTGCCTAGCACCTCTTGAAGCTTCCCAATCGCAATGAACGGATGAAGGACGAGCCGTTCGTTTTTATCTGAAGATATGACCTGCAATTTAATTTTGGCATAGCCGGCCATTTGCTGCAGCAAGTTTTCCTCAATGATGACCGCCTGCACTTTACGGGGATCGAATACATGCGTTTTTTTATCCAGCAGACCGTAGGATACCGCTACCCTTTTCCCTTCCATACGAACCTCAAAGCCCGCAAACTTAACGAGAAAGAGTATGCTTGAAAGGAGCCACGCCAGCAAAAGAGCGCCGACAGCAACCAATATAAGGCTCAAATAGTCACCCATGAGGCTTTTTGACTCCTGTGCGATATTTTCATAAAAATGATCAGGCACAATGAACCGGATAAAATCATCTGCGAACGAAATCAATCCGGCAACGAAAGCCACTACGAGTCCGAAGTTCATTGATGTCAGTCCCGCCATGAGCAATTGCCCGCCCTTCAAACGGTAACGGGCCCCCTCTTCTGCCGGCACACCAGTTGACAGCTTTTCTTTTGCAGTCTCCGATAACAGATGTGTTGCGGCTTCGGGAGAAGCATCAGCAGTTTGTGCCGCTTCTGTTACGGCAGCCTTACCACTGCTTCCAAGCAGTTGTGTCCGAAGCTTCTCCGCATCTTTTGCCGACAAAGCCGACAATACGCCTTCTGCCTTCTTATTCCCGCCGGGCGTTTCAATATTCAACTGAGCGACGCCTAATAGACGCTGAATTAATGGCTGTTCTACATTAACGGAATGGATGCGCGAGAAATAGATCGTTTTCTCATCGCGAAATAATACACCTTTATGGATGACGATACGATCATGCTCCAGCACATAACTGAATTTGCGCCAATCATAGTAACCGTAAACCAGAAGCAGCAGGATAACGCCCCCAATTCCGATATACCAATAGGGATTCAATTGGGAAAGCTTTGTTCCCCTCAGCAATGTAATAATTATGACAGGGAGCAGTCCTTTGACAGTCTGCAGCAGAGCAAACAGCATATAAACCGGATGCAGCTTACGGCGGTCAATCATCCTGATCATCCACCTTCGCAAGCAGCCCTATCTGCTGCTTCAGCTGAGAAGCTTCATCCTGCTTCAGGCCGCTAATCTCGTGAGTCGTAGCTGCCGTTACCACCTTGACGCTGGCCAGCTTATATTTTCGCATAAGCGGACCGCTTTCCAGCTCCACATGTTGAACTCGAACCATTGGAATGAGCACATTTTTTTTGAAAATAATGCCGGAAGCCAGTTCCAGCTCCACATCAAACAATTCATACTGGAAGCTGCGGTACTTCCATAATGGAATGAACCAGGTAAACCAAACGGCTGACAACGTCACAACAGAGAGTGCGATCCAGGCCGGAAGGAACGTCCACTGGTTGGACGCGGCCAATGCCGTATACGCAATGATCAGCGCATAGCCGACCGCGTGGGTAATTAATGAACTGATGCGGTACACGGTAATATAATCTTGGTCCAATCTTCTGCTTAATGGACGATTCATCCCGGCAGCACTCCTCTAGGGCAATTTAATTAATTCCTCTTTAGTACGTGTTAGCGGCCGGGGAGATTCATTAGTTATCAGATAACTGTTCTCGATACCTACTACGCCTTGTCCCGGAAACGTAAATTTAGGCTCTACGGCGATAACCATTCCGGGCTGCAGCGGCATATCGAAGCCTTTCGCCAGCACCGGCCATTCATCAATCTCCAGTCCGATTCCATGCCCGAGAAACTTGGCCTGATCGGCCCCATAGCCCATGAAATGAGCAGACAAACCAGCTGACAGCGCTTGCTCCAGCGAATGCGTATACAACGCCGAACATACGGTGCCGGGTATCATTCGTTTCTCCGCCTCGCGCAAAATCGCCTCCGATGTCTCGTAAGCGAAGGCCAGCTTCTCCTGAAGCTCTCCGATAACGGCCGTTCTCGTCTGATCAATAATATAGCCGTCGATACAGCAGCCGATATCAAGCAAGATCGGTTCGTTTCGCCGGATGAGGCTGCGGCTGACGCTTTGCGGGGATGCTGCCCCTAACCCCAAGCCGCCTGCGGGACCGTCAAAATAACTCGGCATTGCTGCCGCCGCTCCTGCAATCAGCATACCGGTTGCGATCTCCTGATTGTAGCCGCGCATCCGCATGAGGCCGATATGCCCGCGTATCCGCAATTCATATTCAATTCGAGCTATCCAAGATAGCTCTGACATTCCCTCATGCAAGTCGTTCAGCGATTCCGTCAGCGCCTCGTCTACCGCTTTTGCAGCCGCTTCGATTCGCTCTACTTCCAACTCCGACTTGATCATTCTAAGCTTACGAATCGAAGCGGATCCATCCAGCAGCTTCACATTGCCATCCGGGCTAGCCAGCAGCTCTGCCAGCTTCAAGTAAGTTTGCGCAGGCAAGACATCAAGATCGGCAGCAATTCGCAAGTTTTGACCCGAACCGAACAATTTGGGATAATCACGTGCAAGTGTCTCCCTAAATTGCCGAAAAGCACCCAGTTCTTTAACGGTAACTCCGGTTTCTTGCTTGGCGCGCTCTACGCTTCTTTTAACGTAGAAGACTGGTTCTCCCTGTACAGGAATGAACGCATATCCCGTCTGCATAGAACCTGTAAAATAGTATAAATCGATATTTTGAGTTAACAGCATGCCGTCCATGCCGCCCGACTGAAGTTCTCCCTGTAAGCGGGATATTCGCTCAAAAGCAACAGAAGAAGGGACATCCTGTAATTGATTCATCATTTTCTCAGCTCCAAAGCGCAATGAATACTCCCGTTTTACTTGTAAAAACGATCAGGGAGCTTACGCTTATTACATCAATAATCCTCCGCTTCGTCAACCTTCTATAAGCCTCTTCCTTGAAAGTGAACCTAACTTCAAAGCTTAGCGAAATTTAGTTCGCTCTAGGCCGTACAAGGTCAGGAATGAGGCGGAGTAGCGAAAATAGGTTCGCTGTAGAGCGGATCTGATTCGTTAATGGAGGGGAACTACAACTACAACGGGACGGAGCGGAGTGGAGCGATATAGCTAAATAAATAGCGAATTACCTTCGTAATTGAAGATGACTGGAACTACAGCGAATCATCTTCGCTGATTAGCGAAGGTAGGTTCGCTCAAGGGTGGTTAATTGAGGTCGCTGCC
>NZ_CBVJ010000138.1 GCF_000513275.1 Paenibacillus gorillae
CCCAGAATAGCGAACCGATTTTCGCAGTTGGTGAACCTAACTTCACGGATAGCGAAATTTGGTTCGCTGCAGGCCGTACATGCACAGGTATAAGGCAGAATAGCGAAAGCAGGTTCGCTAGAGAGCGAACCTGCTTCGTTAATCGACAGTGTTTAGAACTATAACGAGCCGCCCTCATTGAAACAAAAAATCCTCCCTCAATTTTATTAATTGAGAGAGGAATTAGAAATGAACTATCCAACCACCTGCTCCGCAACGCCTTTAATCTCCCAGCCGATCGGCGGAGTGGCCGTGAAAATCCGAGGATGCTCCATCCGAATAATAAGAATGACCCCGGGACTGCGCAGCGTAGCTTCGTAATCATAGTCATCGTTACGATAAACGTACGGAAAGCTCACGCCTTCATCAATAATTTGAAATACGAGAATTTTAATCGGATCTCGCAGCGGAGAGTTCGGCAGCGGCTTCCAATCATGCGCACTTAGCTGCAGATTCGCCGCTAAATAAGATGAAGCTGCGGCTCTAGCCGCAGCTTCGTCGATTCGAATGATTCCTTCGGACAAAGCCTGCCGGTCAAGCTGTAAGGCCGCAGCATGCGCAGCGCGGTTGACAGCCCTCTTCCCTTGGTACAAAAGCTTCATCGCCGCTTCCTCATCCGTTTGCTGCAAATGAAGCGTCATCCATACCGTTACCATCAGCGTCAACAGCAGCAGCTTATACAAACAACATTTGCCCCTTTCTAAGGTACATATTCGCTCATTTTAATGCCGAAAGCTCTCATTCTCGCATTCTCATCTACAGGAGCCAGACCGATTAAGCGATCGATTTGAAATAAATTTTCATACGGATAGCTCATCGTTAGACGAAGCCCGCTTCCACGCGGAAGCGGTGCTGCCGGATTCGTTGCTCCAAGCCCATTGTCAGAGCTTACTTCGTACTCCACCGCCTCCGGCCGCAATCCGAAGCCTGCGAGCCGGCTCCGGGACTGGTCAATCATATCCGTGTCAATGTAACCGTAGGTTCCGCTTGCTCCAACCTCCAGCAAATAATCAGTCTCCTGCTGCAACACAGCCTGTCTGACCACAAGAACATGACGATAGATCGGCGAGAACATCATCCAGCACATCGTAGCGGCGAATAAGACAAATACGAGTATGCTCTTCATGGACTTAGTTGCCGGATGTAACCTCCGATTGCGTCTCCGGAATCACTCAAGCTTTTGTTCATTCCGCGCTCCCCCTCCATAACGTTCGTATAGATGACAAGGACAACGATAAGGAGCAGCAGTGTCATAAGGATGCTTCTCATCCTTTCATCATCCTCCGGGACAGCCTATCTGCTAGTCAGCATTTGGCTGATTTTCGTATTTGCGGCTTCACCCTGCGACGTGATTTGACTGCTGGTTCCTGTCGTATCCTTCGTAATAATGTTATTGAACAGCAAAATCACGACAACCAGCAGCATAACGGTCATTAAAATATTGCGCATTTCGTTTCACCCCTTTCCATAACAAATTAACCCAGAGACTCGAACAGCTTCTGCCCCTCTCTGATCCAGGGGTAGATAAACACTTGAAACGTATACAGAATCGGAATGCCTGCGATAATAAACAACCCGTACGAAGCCGTCTCCTTACGACTTTCCTTCGCAAGCTCCAATTTCTCCTTATAATCCTGAATCCGCTCGCGCAGCAGCTCATAATATTCAGGACTCTCGTGTAGTCTTAAAGAGTCGATGGTCTCGGCAAAGCTCATGCCGTCATCGGTTCCGATCCTGTGCTTAAACCGCCGGAGCGCCTGCTCGGCATCGTGATACCATTCCGTCAGCAGCCTGTCCATTTCTCCCCGCAGAACGCGGGTATACGGAACGCAGCGCGTCAGTTTCGTATGAATATGAAGCGAAGACTCTGCCAAGTAAAGCAGCTGGTTGCTCATAATGTAAATTTCTTTCGTGATGCGATAGGCCCTAAGCTTCCGGATCGAACGAAGCCAAGGCAAATCTGCATAGAGCGCTGCAATCATCACAACAAGACCGATCGATAATAGCTCGGCTCGGCCCTGCTTCAGCTGCAGCCCAAGCACCCCTAACATAACCAACGGGAGCACAACCAGCAGTATGCGCCTTCCAGCAATGTACCAGGCTGCATCAGCCGTTAATCCGCAGCCAGCCAGCAGCGTCTCCCGCTCGGTGAAGGAAGACTGATCCCGCGCCAGCTGAAGCCTTTGCAGCCATCTGTCCGGCAGCTGTTGATGCTGCCAGTCCAGCTTAACTATATGCGTCCAGCGCGGCCTTCTTCGCGGAAGCAGCCGGAACAGAGCAAGCACAGCAATAAACCCGAATAGTGTCTGGCCAGCGAACAGGCTAAAGCCTGTAAGCCACTGGGTCATTTGCATCTGCATAGCCGTAATAAACCTCCTTTATTAGTTGATAGGCTACTCTGGCTAAAGCTTCCGTCTCGAAAGCCATAATCCCATTAAAAATGAACAAAAGATAAGTACGACCGCATTGAGAAGCATGTCCCTTCCGCCAGGATCAAGAACGTAATACCGATATGCACTTTGTTTGTTGTAATGCACATTAATGCCGATAAACAAGGCAAGAAACAGCAGCGGAGTAAAATTGACAATGCGGATTTCAAGCAGCCGGTTGCGCTCCTGTTCATTCGATCGTCTAGCCTTGCGCATATCGGCAATAAGCTCCTTCAAGCTGTCCGCAATCGGCGTCCCTTCCGAGAGCGCGGCCCGAATAATATTAACGAAATAATGGCCCCAGATATGGCCCAGCGAAGCAGCGAAAATTCTCAGGCTCGCTTCATCATCCCCTCGTACAGACAAATTGCGGTACAGTTGCTCAAATACAGGCTGAATAGGGCCAAGCAGGCGGCGTTCCTCTACAGTACGCTGGAGAGCAATACGCACCTGCCTGCCGCCCGTCACCAAATAACATTGATAGAACAGTTCAATAGATGGCAAAAAATCAAGCTGCAGCTGCAACTGCCGCTGAACGAGCATCGCTCTTAGCGTCGTATAGGGCAGAAAGCCGGCAACGAGTCCAATGAGCAGCGTTCCTTTTATGCTTTGAAAATATATACCGCCTGTTGCAATGCCAGCCAGAAGCAATAGAACCGAAAAGCCAGCCAGTCCTGTCGGCGACAGCTTCAGCTGCAGCGTTTCGAGCAGCTCCGCCAAATGGCTGTACAGCCTATCGTACCGTTTCAACCTTTCGGTTAACCGGAAGCTCAGACGTCCCCTTTGACGGAAGACAAGCTTATCCCGCCTTGCTTGCTCAACGCTCCATAACGTAAGCGCGAACCGGATGGCTATGAACAGAAGCAGAACCAGCAATAGGGCAGCCGCCGCAATCGACAGTTTACTCAATAGCCGCCCCTCCCCGGTCAAGCCTTACTGTAGCTTTGGCAGACGGTCCCACTGGAAATAACCACTCCCCCGTATGATCATCGTAACGAGCCCAATCCCGAACGATAACTCCTTCTGCAGCCCAATCGATTTCTCCAATGCGGGCGATAATGCGTCTGCCGTTGACATTTCGCATCTCGATGCCGATTTGCGTCACATACTCTGCAATCCGCTTCGTCAGCCGCTCCGGATTCATCCCCCGACCATCTAGCATGCACATGTCACAGATCGCCTCCGGCACATCCTCCAGCGTATTGGCATGAACGGTAGTCATGCTGCCGGAATGCCCCCTCGTACAGGCCCGAACATAAATATTGGCATCCATATCCCGTATCTCCGCATGAATGATGCGGTCGGGAGATTGACGTAATGCAAGCTTGAATGCCTGTTCCGCCCGGTGCAGTGAATCCTCTTCCTCCGCTTCATATTCCACCGTATTTTTATTCGGAAAATCCCGCCCCAGCATCATCTCATAGCGGCCCTCGATAGTAACAATTCTCTCCTCATCAGGAAGTTCGGCGATGAGCGCCTTGATTAGATGCGTTTTACCGGAATTGGTTGGCCCGATGATAACGAGATTGAACCGGGATTGGAGGACGGCTTGAAGCATTTCCAACATTCGCGCATTCAGCGTCGAATAGGGCGGAGCAGCCAGCGCTGCCAAACTAAAGCTCCTAACGATAAAAAATTCGAATCGTCAGCGTTGGCCTCGACGTGAAGCCAAAGCCTGTCATCGTGACGCGGGAGCCGTCCCGGAGAACAACTTCGGCCCATCTTTTGCGCGGACCAATCCGGTCATTATTATAGAGAACAAGGTTTTGCTGAATCCGCTCCACTTCGCGTTCATGGTCGAAGCAATGTTTGGAACGTACAGCATGTCCGCTACGAACTTCATAAATAACGGTACCGACCACTTGGATCTCCTCGAGGTCATCCTTCTGACGAAGTACGAGCTCCAGCACATTCAGACCGATGACCTCGGCAAAAACCGCTTCAGCCAAAGTCTGATAGCTATGCGCATACCCTTCCAATTGATGGATGCGCAGCCGAATGAGCTGGTCTTCAATGATAGCGAGAATTTGCTCTCTTTCGTCAGCGAATCCTAGTACAGCCCGGTTCAACGTTTCGTTATATTGCCGCCGTTCCTCCTCCGACAAGCCGCGCGGCGAAGCCAGATACGCTTTCATCTCCTCCGCCAGCCTGCTGAAATCGTCACTGCGCTCCTGTCTGCGTCCTGATCCTTCACCTTCTCCTACCGGGGCAAGCCGGCGGACGGTTGAAGCATAACCTGTAGGAGAAAATCGTCCAGTGCCTGTCCCCGTCTCAGAGCCTGCTGTCATGATCCGACCCCGTTCCGGTGCGACAGCAGCTTCCGATACCAGGGCTGCGTATGAACAGCGGGAAAGTCGCGGCGGAGACCATGCTTGATCATCATACTATCGGCCGGCCGCTTCATTGCAGTCCTTCCTTGCGGATCTTCCTTCAGCCATTGACCATAAGTTCCGTTATCCAATTGCGTGAACAGATTGCTGGACAACTGAAGCTTTCCAAGCTTCGCTGTCCCCATCTCTTTGCATATTTCCTTCATACGATAACCTCCTGTGCCCCACGGGGATTGAATAACGATTGTTGCAAACTGCTCGGATTGAATTCCGAACAATGGAGATAATTGATGAATCCAGCGCTTCCCGTCCTCTTGAAAATGGGATAAGGCACCCGTCGTCACAACAATCCGGGAGTCGGCTCTGCGCAAGGCACAAATCGTAGCTGCATTATCCCAATAAGCACCTACGTCAACGACGACGAGGGAAAAAGCTCTTGCTGCGATGTCGATCAAATGCTCGACCTCTTCCGGCGTAAAATATTCAGCCTGATCCCGGTGCAAATTGCCGAACAAAACGTGCAGGCAAGGCCGTTCCGGAACCCGATGTACAGCCCGCTGCAGCTTGTCTGCCGTTAAGGAACCGGATTTAAGCTCCGGACGAAGCTTGTCAAGCGTAACGGAAGGCGCGTCCACACCGAGGTAACGGTGGATTTTAGCGCTTTTCAGATGAAGGCATAAGTAAACGATCTGCTTATCGCTCGCTTCGGCAATCCGGTAAGCCAGTGCAAATGCCGCCGTAGTCGTACCGATATTAGGGGTAGTTCCCACTAATGCGATAACCGGCGAAGCGGCTCCCGCTTCGTTCATGACCCCTCACCCGTTCGCTCCTCAGGCACGTTAAGCGACTCAGGGCTAAACGCGATAACCAGCTTGCCCGCACCTTCTTTGCAGTAGCCGTCAATTAGCAGCCACTGCGCCTCTGTAAGATTCAAATTAATATAGTCAATCATCCCGTTCGCATCCCGCCTCGAAGCGTACATACGAGCCTTATCATCGTCAGCGAGCGACAACAGATTCGAGTTTTGCATATTGTCGATCTCCGTATTGCCAGATGATTTCACGGATGCGACCGTGATCAGCTCCTCGAACAGCCGCCGGGACGGCTCGCCTTCCCCAGACACATAAAGTGTTACTTTATCACCGGCCCGGATACCGTTAGAGATCGAACGGACGTATTCCCGGGGGATTTGAAACGTCGATTCTGAGCCCGCCGGAAGCAAGCGGTACCGGTTGATCTTCCATGCAAGAATCGGCTCATTCGTCCCAAGCGGAACGACGGTCTCCATCCCGGCTACCGCACTTGCATCAAGGAGCATATCCTTGTCTAGCGTATCCCGCGGCATACGCCGGTAAATCAGATCCTCCATTTCGAGACGCTTGCCTGCTTCTATGAACCGCTTCGGCACGACTACCGCAATCGTCTCCTGCTTCTCCAACTGCAGCCGCTGCATATGGAACAAACCATAAACGACCGATACCGACAAGAGCGCGGCCGCCACGCTAATACCCGCACTACGCTTTCTGCTCATCTTTTCTCTCCCCTCAAGCCCGCAATGCATAAAAAAAGAACGCAGCAGTAGCCCCTTAAGGCTAATCTACTTGCGTTCTTCGCAAAGCATTGCTTGACTATATAGAAATTCAACAACCAATTAATGTAATAATAACAACTAATAGCAATGTTGTCTATACATAATTTGAATTGCGCAACAATTCTAACAACCGGTACGTTAATAATAAAAGCTTCTCCCGGCAGACGGCATCATGCCGGACCAGAAGAAGCTTTCTTGTCACTAATCAAAATCCATTAAAAATCGATTAAACCAACGCTGATCAGCAAGGCATCGTCGACCTTGCGCATCGTCTCGTCGTCCAGATGGGTTATCTTATCGGTTAACCGCTGCTTATCGATGGTTCGAATCTGCTCCAGCAGTACGACAGAATCACGGTCAAATCCGTGGGCAGCGGCATCCATCTCCACATGAGTCGGAAGCTTAGCCTTCTGAATTTGCGCTGTAATAGCAGCCACGATTACAGTCGGGCTGAAACGGTTGCCAATGTCGTTTTGAATAATAAGCACTGGCCTTACGCCCCCCTGCTCCGATCCGACGACGGGGGACAAGTCCGCAAAAAAACATCACCGCGTTTAACGATCAAGCTCTACACCCCGCTTACGAGACGCCCCAGCATATGGTCGGCTTCTTCCTCCGCTTGAAAAGCTTCTGAGGCCATATTCAAGTTGATTTTCGCCATCTCGAGATAACCGCGCTGCATGGATTCGCGGATTTGCCGTTTTTTACGTTCGACAAGATACAACTTCATGGCCTGCCGAATAAATTCGCTGCGATTGGAGTTCTCCTTCGCGACGATTCCGTCTACTTCCTCCAATAGCTGATCCGGCAAACTAATCATGATCCTCTTGGTGTTCTGCACATTGGCCACCGAGCAAGCACCCCCAAAACTTTTCCAACAACCATTCATATTCATTATTGCTTTAATAAGCCGTCGCTATACTCCAACATATCTATGTGTTGCGTATATCAAATATGCTGTATGATTTCGCGTATAGCTCCCTGTACATCAGTTGCCTTACTTAATTCGCGATAATTGACGAAATTCCTTTTTACTCTGGCAATTTTTGCGTTTTGGAAAATTTTCCACCTAAATTAATGGGTTTTCGACTGCAACCGCCTTGCCATCCTTCATATAAATACGTGGGACACGGGCAGCCATCATGCATGTCACTTCGTAATTAATGGTACCGAGCTGCGCCGCGATTTCCTCGGCAGTAATGCATGCCTCGCCTTGGCGCCCAATGAGCACGACCTCTTCACCCGGCTGAACCGCTTTTTCGCCAGATACTTCGTCCAAAGCAATCATACATTGATCCATGCAGATGGTTCCAAGCACAGGCACCTTTACGCCTCTAACCAGCACCTTAGCTTTGCCGCCTAACATCCGGCTAAAACCGTCGGCATAACCGATCGGAAGCGTTCCAATCTGCTCCTGCCTTGAAGTGACATATCGGGAACCATAACTGATTCCCCAGCCTGGAGGCGCTTCCTTTACCATGACGACCTCGCTTTTGAGCGACATGACCGGCTCAAGCGCAATAGCGTCCCGTTTCACTTCATCTGAAGGATAAAGACCATACATGCTGATGCCCAGCCTTACCATATCGCTAGGCCATTCCGGCATATCGATTCCGGCTGCGCTGTTCGCAGAATGTATAATCTTAATCGGCAGCTGCTTTTGCTTTACATAATCCACAATTTCGCTAAATCGCTCATGCTGCTGCTTCGTATGACTTTTATCCAGCTCATCCGCTCGGGCAAAGTGAGTGAACAGCCCTTCAACCTCAAGCTGCGGAACTTTCAGCGCCCGTTCGATAAAATCAGCAACGGCTTGAACGCCGAGCAGGCCTAAACGGCCCATGCCAGTATCCATCTTGATATGCACTTTCAGTCGATTGCCGTCTTCATGCAGCGGCAGCGCCGCGGCCGCTTCCAGAACATCCTCACGAAATAAAGCCACTGTAACGTCATAACTCCTGGCAACTTCCAGCGCATTTGCGGGAACGTAACCCAGCACGAGTATCGGTGCCGTTATGCCGGCTTGTCTAAGCTGGAGCGCTTCATCTAAAAAAGCAACGCCCAGATAGTCGACGCCAAAACGTTCGGCTTCGCGGGCAACTGCAACCGCTCCATGACCGTAAGCATTCGCCTTCACAGCAACGAGCAGCCGCCGGCCTTCAGGCATCGTATTTCGGAACGCTTGAAGGTTGCGGCTAAGTGCATCGAGCGAAATTTCTACCCTCGTCGGGCGATAATACGAATCCAAGTCGTTCACCTAACCTCTCTGACGGCCAATCCCTATATCCAACATCCAGTCCGGACGATAAACATCATAAAAACAATGTTATACGTTGCCGCTTGGACTGTCAATGAATTGGCCGCCTGAAACAGTTAGCACCTCTTGGAAACTCGCTGCCGGTTATTTCGACGTGTCTGCCTGAACGGATTGCGCGATTTTAGTCAATTCCTTGTCGGACAGCGTCGAGCTTGTAAGACGGAATTGATTGCCTTCATACAACCACGTAAGTGTACGCTGCTCTTCACCGTTGCTGATTTGTCCGATCGTGAAGCCCAGATCAAACATCTCGCCTCCACTATAGGATGCTGCCTGATCCTTCGGCTGCGTTTGAATGATAGAGTAATCGTAAGTTCCCGTGTAACGGGTCATAAGACCAGCGTTGCCGCCGAATACGATGTCCACGCTGTCTTTTTCCGAGACGCCTTGCGGCATATAGGTTGGCAGCATCACTTGCAGGATAGCTCCCGCTTCATTCGGCTGAGCGATCGTCTCATCCGTTTCCTCTTCCGTTTTCCCGCCGGTTGTATTAGCATTGTCTGCTTTCCCTGCTGCAGGGTCTTTTTCCGAGCCGTTACTAGCTTCACCGCCCGCTTTCGTTCCTGCATTGCTGCTGTTATCACTAGGTGTATTCACTTGCTCACTGTTTTCTCCATTGTCATCAGGTTCCACAGTTGTAGCTTGATCGCCTGTGCCGCCATTAGATGGAGCAGATTTCATATTCGCTTCCGTCTCAAAAGCGCTGCTTTCGAATTTCGGACCAAATTCAAAAGTATCGAATTTCACGTCGACCATCACAGAAGCATTCGTATCGCTGACTTCTACATGAACCGGTTTGAAATCCGACTTGTTCAGCCAGATTTTTTGACGGGCAAGCGAGCCATTATTGTAATTGGCCATGACATCAAATACATAAGAGTTGTCTTCGACTGCGAATTGACGGGAATTATCGAGTAGAATGCTTTGTACCAGCGTCTGATACAAATACACCTGACCTTGGTTTTGCGGCCAATCGCTTTGGAAACGGAATACTTTGTTCAGACGGGGAGTGAGTACAAATACGCCGTCGTCATTGCGGAGCACAATTTGCGTAATGTCTTTCTCAGTGTTGGTCAATTTAATCCGGTAAAAATTAGGTTTCTGATAAGAAACCTCAACCGCATACTGGAGAGGCTGTGTACCGGTATTGAGGGTCATCGTTCCGCTCCCCCGATAGCTCTCCATGCTGCTCACCGTTTTATCGAGCTCCTTGACCACGGACTCGGCGTCCTTCGTCCCGCAAGCGCTCAATACGAGTGAGAAAACTAACAAAATTGCCGCGGCCCATGTAATGCGACGCATTCCAATCAACCCCTCTTCACAATGTTTTTCCAACTGGTAACATGTCTATGAGGGAACTTGGACAATTATGCGGACTGGCAATAGCTTGGCTTTATTTAAATTTTGCGTTATGTATTCAAGAAGCCGAGAATGTTCAGCGATTCAGGGAATATAATACAAAGGGTCTTTGTTTTTGTTGACAAAATCACTAAACTTTTGACTCTAATCATCCTATTTCGGTGTAAAACGACCCTAAAAAACAATTAGTCCTGAAAAAAAGAGGGGGATTTTAGCAAAAAAGGGATTGTAAAGTGAATTTAAGCCGCTATAATAAGATGTGAACGTTATGTGACGACGTCAATTATTATCAAAGGGAGAGATTATTTTTGGAACTCAATAACGAACCGCAAGCAAATCCGTATAATGCGGGGTACAACAACCAGCAAGTATCGCCGGTTATTACGGTCGGAGAATGGATGCTCATGATGCTCATTTCGATCATTCCGATCGTTGGCATTATCATGATGTTCGTCTGGGCTTTCGGGGAAGGCAATCCTACTAAGAAAAATTACTACAAAGCGGCTCTGATGTGGGCTGCAATTGTTCTCGTCATTTACATTCTTATTGCAGTATTGTTCCTGGGCAGCATGTTCGCTGCATTTGGCAATATGTAATACCCGCTACATACCCGCTGAGGGGCGGTCAGGCTGTCGAGAATTTCTCGGCAGCTTTTTTCTTTGACCATTTATTGCTCTGCGATGCAGCTTCTGCTGTATAACCTGCGGCAAGCCTTCGCCGTTATTCCCGCCAACCTTACTCGCTATATTTGTTCAGCCATGCCAGTCTTGCAGAAGCGGAAAAAAGCCCCTCGGCATGTGGCAATAACCGGGGGACTTGCATGCAGCCATTATTATTTTTCTGCTTCCTTGATTTCAGCCAGCAGTTGCTGCAGCTCCGGATTGGCAGGCGGCTCTTTCAGATCCAGGCTGCGCAATGCTTCAACCGCAATTTTCAGCACCGCATAATTTCGGTACCACCGGTTATCCGAAGGGATCAAATGCCAAGGCGAAGCTTTGCTGCATTTCTCGAACAGCTCCTCGTAATAGCTGCTGTACTGCTTCCATGATTTGCGTTCCTGCAAATCGGAAGGGTCGAATTTCCAATTTTTAGTCGGATCCTCGATCCGGCTAATCAGCTTCTCCAGCTGGAATTGCTTCGATATATGCAAGAACAGCTTCACGACCTTAACGCCATTATCCGCAAGCAGCGACTCAAAATGGTTAATATGCTTGAAGCGCCGCTTAGCCTCCTCGTCATCCACCTTGCCATGCACCCTCGTAATGAGCACATCCTCATAATAAGAACGGTTAAAAACAGAGATTTGTCCCAGTGCCGGTACAACGTTATGCGTCCGCCATAAGAAATCATGACGGGATTCTTCCTCCGTCGGAGCTTTGAAGCTATGCGCCGAAATGCCTTGCGGGTTCAATCCAGCGAAAACCTTCTTAATGACGCCATCCTTGCCGCTGCAATCCATGCCTTGAAACACAAACAGAACAGCATGCTCTTTACCTGCGATCAGCTTCTCCTGCAAGTCCTGCAGCTCCTGCTCAAGCTGTTCAATCTCCTCAGCTGCTTCGTCTTTATTTGAAAAGCGTCCCGTATCCTTAGGATCGTAATTCGAGAGATTTACTTTCTTCTTTACTGAAATTCGAAACTCCTTGCTCATGTACTCACAGCCTTCCTTCTAATCTATATCCTATTTATTCTATTTTCTTATTCTTATCCCTTCATCATTCCCATTAAACAGGCTTTTCAATGACCATCATTACGGGTAATGGTACAAATAGGAAGCGAAAGGAGAGAATAAGATGGGAACTTATGTAGAGGTTGAAAAAAACGTTTCATTATATGTGGAAGATATCGGAAGGGGGACACCCGTCCTCTTCCTGCACGGCTGGCCTCTCAACAGCCGGATGTTCGAAAATCAATTTACACTGCTTACAGGGCAGGGCTATCGCTGCATCGGTATCGACCAACGGGGCTTCGGCAAGTCGGATGCTCCGGCAGATGATTATGGCTATAACCGCTTGGCAGATGATATTAAGGCTGTTATCGACAGCTTGGAGCTGGATCAAGTCTGCTTAGTCGGCTTCTCTGTTGGCGGCGCTATAGCCGTCCGTTACATGGCCCGCCATGCTGACCATCGTATCCGTAAGCTTGCCTTGCTGGGAGCAGCCGCCCCGGCCTTCACGCAGCGGGAGCAATACCCGTACGGAATGAAGCGTGAGGAGGCCGAGGATCAAATTGCCGCAATCCAGCAAGACCGACCTCAGCTGCTTCGCGACTTTGGCTCGCAATTTCTAAGTAGCAGCGGAGAGAAGACAATAAGCGGTCCTTTCAAAGACTGGCTTCAACAGCTTGGTCTAGAAGCTTCCGCTTGGGGTACCGTACGCACCTTCGAGTCACTCCGAGATGAAGATTTACGTGATGATGTACCACAGATCAA
Source organism: Paenibacillus gorillae (assembly GCF_000513275.1). GTDB lineage: Bacteria > Bacillota > Bacilli > Paenibacillales > Paenibacillaceae > Pristimantibacillus > Pristimantibacillus gorillae. The sequence goes on from NZ_CBVJ010000138.1 coordinate 12,497, forward strand.
GACAGCAACAACCATCTTCCAGGGGATGCGGGATACCATCTGCCCGCCGGAGTTTGCTGCACTGCTGCTCGCCGGCATCGACGGCTCCACTCTTGTCCAGTTCGAACAGAGCGGACATGGCATGCTGTTCGATGAGCCGGACAAATTTAATGAAGAGCTGCTGCGCTTCCTTAAGTAAATCAAGCAAGCGGAGGAGGGGCCGGCAGGTTAAGGCTCCTCTTTCACTTGCATTCCCGAGACCATCCTCATCCTAACAATACCGGAATCCTTACAGATTCCCCGCTTTACTCCGCTTCAAATCGGCTGAATCCGCCCCATCCCCGCCGCCCGTCCCAGTCTTTCCCCGCCTTAAGACCAGTTCCAGAAACCGACTGGGGACTGTTACGAGGCAGCGCATTCCATACTACAATAAAGACATCGAAGAGCAAGTCGAAAGGATGATGGGAAATGAAAAAAATATTTCGTTCACAGACTGACCGCAAGCTAACAGGTCTTTGCGGAGGCATCGGGGAGTGGTTGGGTGTTGATCCTACTGTAATTCGATTGTTGGTAGCAATAGCAGCACTATTCAGCTTCGGGGCGGTCGTGTTGATCTACATCGTCGCATCGATCTTCGTGCCTAAAGCGCCTTACAGCGATTTCAATTACACTAACCAATACCACTTTTAACTACATGATTAATAAAAACTAAGGGAGAGATGAAGATGGGAATTTTGGAGAGAGTTTTTTCGATTACGAAAGCAGCGGCAAATGAGATGTTGGACAAAATTGAAAATCCGGTGATGATGCTGAATCATTACTTGAGAGATCTGGACGAGGACATCGCCAAAGCCGAGCGTTCGCTGGTTTCCCAGCAAGCTCAAGTACGGATGCTGCAAACGAAGCTGGACGAGCAAAATGGTCAAGCTGCTTACTATGAAGACAAAGCGGTACAAGCCGCATCTGCTGACCGCGAGGCAGAAGCTAGAACCGCTTTGGAAGCCAAGCTTCTCTATAAAGAGCATGCCGAGGAATCTTCCCGCCTGCTTGAATTTGCCCAGCAGGCCGTTACTGAAATTGAATTGCGCCTGGACTCTTTGAAAGAAGAGCGTACTCGTCTGCAAGGAAAACGCACAGAGCTAATCGCCCGTGTCCAACAAGCCGGAGCTGTATCCGGGGCACCTGCACCGCAATCGTTCCAAGGCAGCTCGGCCGCAAGAGGCTTTGACCGCATCGAGCAAAAGGTAATGGAGTGGGAGGCAGCGCGCGAGCTCTCGAAAACGCCACATGGCAGCTACAGCAGCTCAGCATCCAGCATTCCTAATCCGCAGCAAGAAAAACGCAATGCGCTTGTCGAAGAAGAGCTTCAGCGTTTGTTGAACAAATAATTAAAAGAACAAAGGAGAGCCCTTCTTGCAACAGCAAGAAGGGCTCTCTTCATTTATTATTTTATTGTCGGGAAGGTCACTCGGATTGTCGTACCGGTGCCCGGAAAGGTTCGTACCATAATTTCACCGCTCATCGCTTCTACAAGCCCTTTCGAAATGGCCATGCCCAATCCTGAGCCGTCGGTTGAGCTTGCGCTGTCCGTTCCCCGATAATATCGCTCGAACAGCCGGTTGGCCGTATCCCCGTCCATGCCGTTGCCGTTATCGCTGAATGATATCGCCACCTGCCCTCTGTCCTCCACCTCTTCAACCTTTACCGTCAATATCGTCTCCGGAGGATTATACAGCCATACGTTTGCTGCAATATTCGCTACAATTCGCTCCATCCAAGGTTTGTGCAGCATCGCATATAAAGGTTTGCTTGCCGGAACGAACCGGATTCTCTCCTTATTAAATAATGGATTTGCTCCGGCACGTTCTAATGCAGCGCCTAGCCATTCATTCAGTTCGACTCGGCCCCCTTCTTCCTGCTGCATACCGGCGCTGATCCGGTAAGACATGGCTAAGTCGTTAATGAGCGTGTCCATATGAGCCGCTTTCTCCAACATGATGCGGGAAAATTTGCGGACCTCCTCCGGACTCCATTCATAACTGTCCTCGGCAAGCATATGCGTATACCCTTTAATAGAGGAAAGCGGTGTTTTCAGATCATGAGTGATGCCTGAAATCCATTCTTCGCGCAAATGTTTATTTTGCTCCCGAAGCTTCTGATCTCTTAGTAATGTCGCAGCCAGATGATCAATGGAGTAAAGCACCTCTGCAAATACCCGGTATCGCGACCGCCATTCCCCGGATCGCTTGCGGCTGCCGGCAATGCCTCTGCGGTCAAGCGGTTCATTGAAATCTCCTTTGCCTAATGAATTCAGCCAAGCCAGTGTATGAAGCATCGGCCCCCCGAAACGATGCGCATTCCATAAAGACAGCAAGATAAAGACGATAATTAAAGCAACGAACATGATTGTCATTGCGGTAAGCAGTACTTTTCCCTCGGGCGGCAACCACCCCCGGTCCACGCTTCCGCTGGAAATATTGGGCACTCCTACTATCCAGGTTCTGCCGGTGTCCTCCTCATACGAGGTGAGAATACGATCGTCGAAACGATAGAAGTACAAAGTACGAAGGACCATATCGTCAATTTTATAGTGATCCCCAACCCCCTTTGGTTTATTGAACGAAGCCAGCTCCTTGCCATTCGGATCCAGCAATTGAACAAATCCGCCTAACGCACGCAACCGGTTAGCTGCTTTCTCTGGAATATTTAGTTCCTTACCTGAGAGCGCAGCATTCGCTTTCACTTGTTCAAACAACGGGTTAAGCTCATTACGAGTTCCGTAAATCAGTGTAAACAGCTTGCCATCCTTCTGTTGAACCCATAAATAAACCTCATAAGGAAAAGCATCCTTGTTCAGCCAATACTCCATTAATTGTCCGGAAGTATAATGTTTGGGTACATCATTCGGCGTGTTGTACGAACGCTCCACTTGGCCGTTCTCATCCAGGCTTTGCAGCCAGCCGTTATTTTTCTTCACCCGCTCCAGCAAGCCGGGTTCAAACTCGAAGCCATCCTGAGTCAGCTTGGAGGACTCGACGAGCCGCTGCAGCCCAACCGAGGCAAAATCGCGGGAAATTTTAATTTCGGCATATTGACGAATGACCCAAACGCCGGTCAGTACTACGATCAGTAACGAGACGATACCTGCAATCGATAATTGGAAAACGAACCGCAAAGCTAATCGCCGCTTAATGTTCATCGCTTCTCCATGCCTTTTTCTTTCGGTTGAATCAATTTATACCCCAGGCCTCTCACGTTGACGATAAATTGAGGATTGGAGGGATCGGCTTCGATCCGCTCGCGGATGCGGTGAATATGAACCATAACCGTATTATCATCGTTAAAGGCATCAACGCCCCATACTTGCTCATACAGCTCGCTTTTGCTAAATATCCGATTCGGGTTTTCGCATAAAAACAACAGCAATTGAAATACGAGCGCCGGACATGATATGGTCTCACCCTCAACAATTAGCTCTCCCGCTTCCGCATTTACTTGAAACCTACCATAATCATAGATCGTTTGCGTTTGGGTATGCAGACGTGTGCTCTCTCCAGACTGACCAGCCGCAAGCCGTTTGGCATGCGTGTACCGGCGAAGCTGCGAGCGAATGCGGGCTACAACCTCCATCGGGTTAAATGGCTTCGTAATATAATCGTCGCCGCCTACCGCAAAGCCCGTCAATTTATCAAAATCAGATGTCCTTGCTGTTAAGAACAGAATAGGCGCGTCAGTCATTTCCCGCAAAAAGGGTGCGGCCTCAATCCCGCTTCTGCCAGGCATCATAACATCCAGAACGATTAGATCATACTCTTTGGTTCTGCAAGCAGCGAGCGCCTCCTCGGCAGATGCCGCCTTGTCAATGTCGGTAAACCCTTCTTTCTCCAGCACAGTTTGCAGTAATTCAACTATAGAATGCTCATCATCGACAAGCAGAATGGAATGATCGTTCATTGTGTACACCAGCTTCCTTCATGCAGTTTATTTCATTAGTTTACCATGATCCTTGCAGCCGAACCCATAGTTCTCTCTTAACACAGTCTTAATTCTGCTTACTGTAAAAAGGAAATGAATTAAGCTTGTGTTCACTAAAGCGTTCAGTTCCTATAAGGTTGCCCTGTTATTCTAACTGAGAATAGAAAATCGATAAATCGGAGGCGTTAAGGTTGAAGAAAAAATCAAATGTTAAGATGAGAAGAGTGGCATTAATATTGGTTGCAGGTGCATTCGCCGGCTTGCTGGCTGGATGCGGAGGCAGTAAGGAGGCACCGGAACCATCGCCGACCGTAAAAGAGGCAGTGACCAATGAAGGAGAGAAGAGCGAATTTAAATTCGAGAATTTACCAGACCTCCTGCTGCGCGGAGAATATGAGACAATCTATAATCATGCTGCCCAAGCATTCAAAGATGAAATCAGTCTCGCTGATTTCAGTGCCCTGGTCGGAGACTTTAGCAAAGGCGTAGACTCCCTAAAGCAGTCCTCTATCTTGAAGCTGAACGGAATGGAATTGCGTTCTTGGACGGCTCCCGACGGTAAAAAGGGTCTGATTGCACTCATCGATGCGAGCAATGAAATCAACAGCCTGCAGGTCCGGCCGCTGGATGTCTACCCGGAGACCGATGCTCAATTGACGAAAGTAGCATACGAGCCGCCGTTCAAAGGAGACTGGTACGTCTATTGGGGCGGAATCAACGCCTTGGTGAACTACCACTACGAATATCCTGGCCAGCGTTATGCCTATGACATCATTAAAGTGAAGGATGAGAAATCGTATAACGGCGATCCGCTTAAGAATGAAAGCTATTACGCCTTTAATCAGGATGCTTTTGCCCCTGCAGACGGTGTAGTTGTAAAGGTTATCAACGATATTCCGGACAATGAGCCTGTAGGTGTCGCGAATGAAAAAGCGCCTGAGGGCAATGTCGTTGTTATCGATCATGGCGGCGAATACAGCTTTATTGCACATATGAAGAAAGGCACCATTATTGTAAAAGAAGGAGATAAGGTCAAAACGGGCGATCTCCTCGGTAAAACCGGGAATTCCGGCAATTCCAGCGAGGCACATCTTCACTTCCAAGTATCCAATGGCCCTGACTTATTCGATGGCTCCCATGCTATTCGTGTAAAATGGAAAAACAACATTGAGGACTCGCAAGGACATACGATTTCCGGCGGTGAGTAGAGTAATAGAACTAAGGCTGGCGCATTCTAATGGCGCCAGCCTTGTTGTTGTGTTGGAGCTTCTATTTTACCGCTTGCCAGTCAAGCAGCTTCACTATTAATGTAATGACTTCCGCTCGTGTCGCGCTTGCTTGCGGATCGAAAGCATTGTCTGCCTTTCCTTCCAGCAGTCCTGCTTTAACGGCAGCTGCTACCTCTTTAACCGCCCACTTCGGAATGCTGCTGTTATCGGCAAAAGCCGATGATGATTCCGCTGACGTATCAAGCTTCGCAGCCCGCGCAATAATGACGGCCAGCTCTGCACGGCTAATAGAGCCGGAAGGACGGAAGCTGCCATCCGCATAACCTTGAATCAATTGCTGCTTCTGGATAGCTGAAGCATGCGAACTGGCCCAGTCAGGAATTTGGCCGCTGTCCCGGAAAGAGCTTGCTTCCTCCGCTTCTGTGTCCAGCTTCAACGCTCTGCTTAGCATCACCGCGAATTCACCGCGCGTAACCGGATTCTCAGGATGGAAGCTTCCATCACTGTAGCCCTTCACAATGCCAAGTGCTTCTGCACGGACAATTGCAGCCTCCGCCCAGTGCCCTTTCGTATCGGAAAATGACTTAGCCGGCGCTTCGCCGTTTCCGGTACCTGGGGATGGGCTAGGACCAGGTTTTGCGCTCGGTGTAGGACTAGAGCTTGGTGTCGGTCCAGTTCCCGGGTTAGTTCCCGGACTTAGTGTCGGACTAATACTCGGGCTCGGTGTAGGCGTCGGTGCCGTACTAGTGCCCGGGCTTGGTTCTGGGCTAGTACTCGGTATTGGACTTGGGCTTGGTGTCGGACTAGTACCTGGACTCGGACTTGGTGTCGGGCTCGGTGTCGGTGTCGGGCTCGGGCTCGGCGCAGGCAAAGCATCCTGCGTCGCAGTCGCCGAAGCCGGATCGAACTGAAGCCGAATTTGATCTTCACCGCTGTAGTGATTTTCCGGCGACTCGATTTTCACCCAGCCGTCAATGACCGTAGTCAAATTCGGGACAGTAAAATAAACGACGCGTGTATTCGTTGCCGAGTCCCGGAACAGAACGGGCACATTTTCACCGTTAAGTTTGAAGCCTGTTATGACGGAATCCTGTTTAATCGTGAAATAAAACGTTTTGTTGTTACCGACAACGTGAAGCATGCCTGGCGTAAGAACAAACGTCTGCATGACGGATGCTTCCGAACTTCCAGCCTTCAGCACTTTAAAATCCACATAATAATTGCCATCTGCAAGAACTTGATCTGGAACTCTGGCGGCTTCAAATTGCTGGCTAGCAAGCTCCAATCTAGCTGAAGCTGCATGAATATCTGCTCTTGCTGCCGCAGGGTGATCTGCCGTCAGCTTCACTTCCGTAATGACTGCTTGGAAGCTATCTTTTGCCCCTGCGCCGTATTGTCCCGGCCCTGTCCCTGTTTCGGCTCCGTCATGCCGCGCTTGAGCAGTATCTACTGCTTGCTTCAACTGATGAGATAGCTCTACATTGAAGTTCAAATACAGCGTCTTTTCAATCGCAGGCTGATCAGCCGTCTTGTATACGATAGGAAGCAACCCGTTCGTTGCATTCAGATTTGTCGAATTCAGAATAAGCTGACCCGTGTATTCATCCTTATCCGGACGGTTTGTAATTTCCCTGACTGTCTGTTTGGACCCGATACTGGTTCCATCGCTAAAGGCTGGATTATAAGTTGCGCTGTACCAGTCCAGCGATACGAATTTAGACTTAAACTCGCTATAATTTTTGATCGTAATCCGCTCGTATATTTTCGCTCCCGAGATCACTTCGACTGTTTCCGGGACAAAATAAGAAGCAAATTCGGACTCCGCCGCGTTAAGCGAGCGGCTGTCCAACACAACAAATCGTCCTGTTCTTTGCGTGGCGATATTATCTGCAATTTCAACCAAATAGTTTTGCAGGTCCAATACTCTTCCGTTCACTTGCTGCTGTGAGACTTGTACATTGTCCCGATCCTGAATAGCGGCTGTTAGGAGCGTCTGCAGCTTGTTTCTGTAGCTCGTGCTGATTGGCGTATCGGGAATTTCTCCCTCGCTGACTATATATTTTCGAAGCGCATCCGTTGCACCTGTATAGGTAACCGGATCAGCAACTGCTGCTGCCCCGAACGGTTTGGAAGCCGCATAGACAGATTGTGCCTCCGTAATGACATTACGAAGCGCCGCTTTATCTACTGCAATTTTTGATGCCTTGACCTGCTCCACATGTTTGCTAAGTTCCAAGAAAGCTTGACCAAACTCCAGCTCGGCAGCATCTTCCTCAGCTGCAACTGCTGCTGCTTTTTGAATTGCGATATGTAGCCCATTCTTCGTTCCAGCCGGATAATAGCCGTCTCCTGTTCCTTCCGTTATCGTATCGTGAAGGCTTTGCGCTTCCGCAATAAGCGTATTCAGCTCCTCCAGCGATACCGGATCACCTTCCGTTCCCGGAATAATTTCGCTTGCGTCCAGCTTCAACTGGACTGGATACCAGTTGTCATATTGGATTTGCGGCGTTGAAATATAGACGTGAATGAGAATATCATACGTTTTAGACAAATCATTAACGACATAGCTTGCAGTGGTGGCATTCGGATCATTTCCGTAAGCCGATATGTAGTTCTCTGCTCCGCTTACGAGCTTACCGCCGCTAATAACGGCACGGGAAGCTCCGTCCTTCAGAATGCCGACAAATGGAATATCCTGCTTCGCTATGATTTCATGCTGAAATGTGGCTGTCCCGTTCTGCACGATCAGCTTTCCGCTTCCGGCTACCGAATAATCTTGAAGCTTGGAGGCCGTTTGCTTTCCATCTTCATAATAATAAAACCCGACAGGATATTCGCCGTCAGTTAGCGGAGCAGCAGCAGCCGTTGCACCTAACGGAGCGGTAAATACCGTCTGTAAAATGAATAAGAAGGCCATTACCGCAGCCAAGTTTCCCTTCAACTTCAACACATCCACATCCTTTTTCATGAATTTATGCAGAGAAGAAAAGGCCTGCCTGCAAGGGCAAGCCTTTTCTCAAGATCAGCTTTACGCTTCAACTGCACCAGCCGTGTTAAACAGGAGGCGTGCGTCGCGTGTGTATTGATAGCCATTCGGAGGATATACCGAAGACGGAATTTCTACGTAAATTTGAATATTAACGTAACTGTCAAGATCGTCAGTTGTGAACTGGAAGGCATAGTTGCCTGCCGTAGCAGGTGTTACGCTCGTTGCATCTACATAGCCCGCGCCATTATTAACACGGAAGGTCTGGATGTAACTGTCGCTAGTGAACTCTACCGTAACGGTAAAGGAATTGCCGTCGGCCACAACAACGGCAGGTGCCGCAATATAGCCGGATAACATCGATGGAGCGCTGCTGGTAGCCGAATAAGCCGCATACTCAATGTTGTAAGTTCCGTCATCAGGGAAGGTTGCCGCATAAGCAGGCGTGACAGCAGCAACAGCTACAACAATAAGAAGCATGAACATAACGAGATTTTTACGGAATTTGATTACCAATTCAAACACTCTCCCTTAATCGTTTTTTTGGATGGATATTCTACTGCTTACAACGAGACAACAACAAATGAACGACCCTCACACTCCTTTCCTTGTAGACGCTGTGAACCGAAAGAGGCGAACGATATCCTGTCGATAATGATAATTATTATCAATAATCATTCAAAAAAAAGGGTTCTGCGGGCAGCAATTTATGATGCCGGCAACACCTTATCATTTCAAATGTTAATTGTGAAAATGAATATCATTATCAATGTAGTCGTAAAAAAAAGCTCCTCCAAGTCCAGTGTCCCTAATTGGCAGCAAACAATTTTACCCATAATTTGCTATCAACGACATCATTGTAATAGAGCTGACTAAAAAATGTCAATACATTTTTTTGAAATTATTATTGCGTACGGAATGAGAACTGAAAAAGCTCTCGTTGATATGTACTTTACTTGATAAAAAAACAGCCGCTATCATTCTCGCAACAGAGAAAGTTAACATTGCTCTAACGTTTATTAAATACGCCGCTAATATTGCCCCCTTATAGTAAAGACATCAAGAGAGAACAGGAGGCGAAATCAGCATGATCGTATTCGATGTTGTAGTGGATGGAGAAGTAAAGGAAACGATAAAGCCGGTAAACCAGCGCTTAAAGGAAATTTATCCTTACGTGCAAGAAGAAGCCGTTCGAGTACAAGAAAAATATAGCGGAAGCATTTACTTGAGCCGCCGAGTCGAATACAACTAACGCAAAAAGATGACCCCAAAACAGAGGCCATCTTTTTTTTGCCCATATGAGCATATTCAATACTGCCAGTTTACAAACGGAAGCTTCCGTTTGTTTCTCCGCCGCCCGCCACTCGGTCGCGGAATCCTCGCTTAAATAGCAGAGATACGGAAAATCTCGCGCACAACAGAGCGAAAGCAACAAACAGCAGCGCCCATATAAAGCCTGGCAATATCGTTGCCCGGCTTAGATTCGCGGCATCACCTGCAGCTCCTGGCGATGTAATCGAGAGACTTAAAATAACGAACGGACTCAAAATTGACTCCACTAAACAAATGAATGCAATCAGCAAATAGTAGCCATGACGCAGCCATTGCGGGGCCATCGCTCCGATTACTCCAGTCACAATGGCAAATCCTGCACACCACAACATGCCGTAGCCATTGCGTACGAACAGAGCAAGACCAATCGCCGCCAGCGCCGTAACGAGATAAAGACCGGCTCTTTCATTCTTCCTTGCATACAGCCAGAACAGCAGCAGTGCAAATAACGCAGCCCCCGTATAGCCGGCAAGCGAGATCGGAATCGACATCCACGATTCTGCATAGCTCGTATAAGTGACCCCGCTCTGATTCGCGTATAAGTAAATATGATTGACCTGCCCCTTCAGCAGCAAAGCCGCCAATGCATGCCCCAATTCATGAACCAGTGTATCTACATTACGGAAAAAAGCCGAAAACGGAATAAACCTCGTTAAGATTACCGTAACCAAAACAACCACAGCTGTCTGCAGCCAAGCTCGCATCCTAATCCCTCCAAACCTTCATACCCACTTCTACTTCATTATGGCATAGGAGGTTTCATCCGGTCCCGTATTAGAAAGAAAAAACTGCGGCTCCTCCTTGTGGAAGTATGCCGCAGTTCATTTTTATTAAACGCCGTATTGCTCGATTTTGATCAAATTCGTAGCGCCTGCACGGCCAGTAGGCGTTCCCGCTGTAATGACAACATAATCGCCTTTTTCCAGCAAGCCGGTTTTGCCGCCGTTGCTGAGTGCCGTCTGGAAAATGCCGTCCGTCGATTCTGGTCTTTCCTCGCCTTTGACAGGAATAACGCCCCAGAGCAGCGCAAGCCGCTGCAGCACATTGTCATCTGTTGTGATAGCTACGATCGGCGACTTAGGACGGTACTTAGAAACCATACGCGCCGTAAATCCGCTTTCCGTAGGCGTCAAAATCGCTTTCGCGTCCAGTTCCAGTGAGGAGCTTACCACCGCTTGGCTAATGACCTCAGTAGTCGTTGTCGGCTGCTCCGAGCTGCGCTGACGGAAGCCGTCCGCATAATCAAGCATCGATTCCGCGCGTACCGCAATGGATGCCATCGTGCTGATCGACTGCACCGGATACTTGCCGGCAGCTGTCTCACCGGAGAGCATGATGCAATCCGTTCCTTGCAGCACAGCGTTTGCTACGTCGCTCACTTCCGCTCGGGAAGGACGCGGGTTCACTTGCATCGAATCCAGCATATGTGTCGCTACGATAACGGGTTTGCCCGCCAGATTACACTTATTAATCATCTCGCGCTGGATCATCGGCACTTCTTCTACCGGAATTTCAACGCCGAGGTCGCCCCGTGCAACCATGATGCCGTCAGACGCTTCAATAATTGCATCCAGGTTGTCTACGCCTTCTTCATTCTCGATCTTCGAAATGATCTGAATGTGGCTGGCTCCGTTTGCCTGAAGCAGCTCGCGAATTTGCAATATATCTTCAGCACGCCGAACGAAGGAAGGCGCGATAATATCGATACCCTGCTCGATACCGAAATGAATATGGCGAATGTCACGATCCGTTACGCCTGGCAGCGTCGTGCGGATACCTGGCAGATTGACACCTTTTCTAGGCTTGATGACGCCGCCGTTCAAAATCGTACAAAGGATTTCCGTCCCTTGAGCGGACTGTACTTCAAGTTCGATCAGACCGTCGTCCAGCAAGATTTTATCCCCTGATTTGATAACCAGTGGAAGCTCGCTGTAGTTCACGTGAATTCGATCACCGTTACCAACGATATCCTCAGTCGTCAACGTCAGCGTTGATCCTGTCTTCAGCTCGTAAGAAGCTTCCTCCAGCTTGCCGATTCGAACCTCTGGGCCTTTAATATCAAGCAAAATCGGCACGATTGCATTTGTTGCCTGTGCCGCTTCGCGTATACGTTCAATTCTTCCCGCATGGTCTTCCAGCTCGCCATGAGCCATATTAAGCCGCGCTACGTTCATTCCTGCTTGGATCATTTCCTTCAGCACATCTGTCGAGTCGCAGGCCGGTCCCATCGTACATACGATTTTAGTTTTGCGCATTTTGTCGATTCCTCCCGAAAAGAACATTGTCGTTGAATATTGTAGCGCTAATCTTCCCAACGGACTACGAAATATAGTACGCTATATGAAAAATAGTACGTTTTTGAAAGGGGCTTTTTCCATGATTCGATTTGTGCAAATCCGCCAGGACCGGGGCGTAGATTGGTTCGACGACGGGTCGCGGCCACCTGGCTCCTCTACGCTTGTACTGGCCAGCTACGGCAAATCCGTCTATTGGATTGAGCATGAAAAGGTGATTTTGGACAAAGGAGAGTCCTTATATATTCCTGCCTGCCAATCCTACTACGGCAAATGTATTCCGACTGTGTTTCATGAGAAATATGTCGTCGAATTTACCGGGGCTGATCAGCTTGCGGGACTTCCGATCGCCCAAAGCGATACTTGGGTAAAGACGAAGCTAGGCATGTACGACCTGTGTCTAGGACGAATTAAAACCGTCTATGCCGACTGGATCGACAAGGCACCCTATGCTGATATCCGCGGACTGGCTGCACTTACCGAATGGCTGGCAGTCTGGAACCGCGAGCTTGACGAGGGGACAAGCTCACCGGATATTCATCAAAGTGTAGAACGGATGAAGCAGTATATATCCGACTATTACCAGCAAAAGATAACGAAGGAAGAGTTGGGCGACTATATTCACAAAAGCCCTAACTATGCCGCCACGCTGTTCCGCCGTGTAACCGGACAGACGATTAGTGAGTTTGTTCATGCCGCACGTATCAAGAAGGCGATCTATATGCTTGTGGATTCTACGCTCACTGTAGGCGAAATCGCTGAATTTGTCGGCTATAGCGATGTCTCTTATTTTCAAAGAATATTTAAGCGGGAAACCGGGACGACGCCAACGGAATATATGCGCGATAGACCCTCTCCTACACCTTAGTATTACAATAATAACCGTTGACAATGAGTATGATAATCATTATCATTCAAAGAGGATCATATACGCAATTGATACCGATATTTAATGAATTGGGAGGCTCTACTGCATGTTTACTAGCAATCACAAAAAATCAGCTTCACTTCTTATACTTTTATTAGCGTTCTCCCTGCTTCTGGCAGCCTGCGGCGGCAATTCCAGCAAAGGCGAGAACCAAGGCGCGAAGGATTCGAATGCATCGCCTTCACCGTCAGCGAGCACCGAACCGGCAGCTGATAGAGTTGTAACCGACGCAGCCGGCAACAAAGTCACGATTCCGGCCAATCCGCAGCGGATTGTTGCTTCCTATTTGGAAGACCCGGTGCTTGCCCTTGGCACTACACCTGTCGCGCAGTGGACTTACGGCGGCGGCGGTGTTCAGGATTATTTGCAGGATAAACTCGCTGGAGTACCTACTGTAGATGATGATATGCCTCCTGAACAAGTAGCGAGCTTCGAGCCGGATTTGATTCTGGTCTCCTCTGAAGCAACCGCGCAAAAGGGGCTGTACGAGCAATATTCCAAAATCGCCCCAACCTATGTCGTCGGTGACAAGGTAAGCAACAACTGGCGTGAAGCGCTGCGGACCATTGGCGGTCTGCTTGGCAAATCCGAGCAGGCGGAGCAAGCCATCAAAGACTATGAGCAAAAAGCGGCGGACAGTAAAGCTAAGCTCACTGAAGCCATCGGTACGAAATCGGCGGCTATCTTATGGCTGACAAGCAAAAGCTTTTATCTCGTTGACGAAAAAGTATCGAGCGGTACCGTTCTCTATGATGATCTTGGCATGAAGCCTTCCAATCTCGTGATCGAAATTCCAGAGGAATCACGCGGCAACTGGAGTCCAATCGCACTGGAAAAACTCGCTGAACTGGATGCGGATTATATTTTCCTCCTCAACAGCGATAAAAGTACCGGCGATACCTCCGTTATTAATGGCCCGATCTGGAAAAGTATCCCTGCTGTAAAAGCTGGAAACGTAATTGAGCTCGATTCCAAAAGCAGCTGGCTGTACAAAGGCAAACTGGCGAACGAAAGAATCATTGACGATGTCATGAAGGCATTGGTGAAGTAACAAAGCAAAAAGGCGTTTCGGGAGCTGCTCCCGAAACGCCTTTTATTATTTTATGCTTTAGCTTTGAAGCGGTACACTTTGCTCTCAAAATCGCCGTGGAACTGAGGGAAAGGCAGACCAGCAAACATCAGCTCATCGCCTCCATATGCCTCTCCGCTCTCTTGGAGCGTGTAATCCAGCTCTGGATTAAGCCCTTTCAGAGTGAAACGGTTAAGCGGCGGCTGCGGCTGGCTAAGTACAGTCATAAAGAATACCAGCGCTTCTTGCTTATCCTTGGATACAAACATCCAAGCTGTGTCATTGCCCTCGAATGGGCTCTTCAGCCGGTAGAAATCACCAAACTGAACGATGTGACGGACTTCCTTATAGAAGGCAACCTGATCCTTCACCACCGTTTTCTCATCTTCCGTGAACTTCGTCAGATCGAGCTCATAGCCGAAGTTGCCGGACAACGCGACGTTGCCGCGCGTTTCAAGCGGAGTTGAACGGCCAACCTGATGATTCGGAACGGCAGATACGTGCGCGCCCATGGAGCTGATCGGATAAACGAGGCTCGTGCCGTATTGGATTTTCAGACGGCAGACGGCATCTGTGTTATCGCTCGTCCATGTTTGCGGCATGTAGTACAGCATGCCCGGATCAAAACGTCCGCCGCCGCCGGAGCAGCTTTCGAACAAAATGTCAGGGAAGGCCGAAGTAATGCGCTCCATCACTTCATACAGACCCAGCATGTAGCGATGCGCAGTCTCCCGCTGGCGTTCTGCTGGCAGCAGAGCAGAGCCAATCTCCGTCATGTTGCGGTTCATGTCCCACTTCACGTACGTAATCGGCGCGCTTGCAAGTACAGCCGATACCGTCTCTACGATGTAATTCCGTACATCGGCACGGGACAGGTCAAGCACCAGCTGCTGGCGTGCAGTCGTTCTTGTGCGTCCTTCAACGTGCAGGCACCAGTCTGGATGAGCACGATACAGCTCGCTCTCCGGCGAAATCATCTCTGGCTCGAACCATAGCCCGAATTGCATATCGAGGTTACGTACGCGTTGTACCAAATCCTCAAGACCGTTTGGCAGCTTCCGGCGATCAACGAACCAGTCGCCCAGCGAGCTTCTGTCGTTATCCCGTTTGCCGAACCAGCCGTCATCAAGTACGAACAGCTCAAGCCCAAGCTCCTGGCCGGCCTTGGCAATCGCTTCGATCTTGTCTGCAGTAAAATCGAAGTAGGTCGCTTCCCAGTTGTTGATCAGAATCGGACGGTTTTGATCGCGGAATTTGCCGCGCGTTAGGCGGCTGCGATACAGGTCATGGAAAGAGCGCGACATGCCGCCAAGTCCTTCAGAGGAATGCACGAGTACAACTTCAGGCGCTTGGAATTGCTCGCCCGGCTCCAGCAGCCAGCTGAAATCGAATGGATTAATACCCATGAACAACCGGGATGTATGGAACTGGCATACCTCAACTCCGGCTGTAAAGCTGCCGCTATAGACAAGGTTAACACCATATACTTCGCCATGATCTTCATCCGCGCCTTGGCCAAGAAGGGCAATAAACGGATTTTGCATGGAGCTGCTTGAGCCTCTGCGGCTCTCAATGGATTGCATGCCCGGTACCAGCTTGCGGCGGTGGATGTAACGCTCGCGCGCCCAAGCCCCCGACAGCTGAAGCATCTCATACTCATCATTCGCAAAATCAAGACTCATACTCAAAGCGCGCAATACTTTCAGATCAGCGCTGCCGTTATTGATAAGTCTAGCGGAGCGTGTGATTGCGTTGTAATTCTCAAATACAGTATATGTCAATACAACGGTCAATCCTGACAGCGCATCCTTCAACGTAATTTCCAGCGTTTCCGCTTCGTCATCGCTCTCCGTGTAGACCGCAGGCAGTCCTGCCAATTGCGGTTTGCCCTTGCGGATTTCATGCGATTCGTAACGCAGATCGGATACAGTCGTTCCGTTTGTCAGCTGTACTTGGCAGGCTGGCGAGCGGAAGTCGGAGTTGCCGAATGCCGGATACTCGTGCGGCAGTGTGTCCAGCGAAAATTCAGGATCGGTAGTCGGGCTGAACGACGAGCGTTCTTTCAGCTCCAGCAAACGCTCCAGACGGCTGCCACGAACGCGGCGGCCCCAATAAAGATGCGCAGGATAACCGCCTTTTACGATTTTGATCACATAGCTAGTGTCGCTAGATTGCAGGTGAAAAATTTGTTGCTGTGCATCAAATTGAATTCCCATGTTGTAAGCCTCCCAGGTCGTATTAACTATTTGCAGCTAGACCGCCGCAGCTTTCACGAATAATAAGCTTTGTTTCAATCGTAACTTCCATCGATGCCTCACGGCCTTTGATTCGCTCCATCAGCAGTTGAACCGCCGTTTTGCCCATTTGTTCGGTATAGGCCTTCACCGTGGATAACGGCGGACTGAGAAATGCAGACATTTCGATATCGTCAAAACCGACAATCGCCATTTCATTCGGAATGTCTACGCCATGTTCATGCAGCGCGCGCAGGGCGCCGACGGCCATCGGATCACTGCCGATAAAGCAAGCGGTCGGCCGGTTTTTTTGCAGCAGCAGCGCTTTCATTTGCTCGTAGCCGCCATTCGTCGACCAATCCCCCGCATGCAGGATCAACTCTTCCTTAAGAAGTCCTTGCTTCGCCAAACGTTCCTTGAAATGCTTGGTTCTTGGGTCGAAGCCTTCGTCGCTGTCACCGCCGATATAAGCGATCGTCTCATGCCCCAAATGCAGCAAATGATCGACCACACTATTAACGGCTTGCCGGAAATTGAGATGCACGGAGTCGTAATCACTCAATTGCTCCCAATTATCGACCAGCACAACCCGGTCTGTATGGCCGATGAGATGGACGATGGTCTCCTGAGCAATCGTACCTACCGCGATAAGTC
Organism: Paenibacillus gorillae; assembly: GCF_000513275.1. GTDB lineage: Bacteria > Bacillota > Bacilli > Paenibacillales > Paenibacillaceae > Pristimantibacillus > Pristimantibacillus gorillae. The sequence continues at coordinate 29,177 of NZ_CBVJ010000138.1, forward strand.
CGCTAAGCTGATGGCCTGGTTGAAGCTCCATGCCGCTGTTCAGCCGCCATACTTTTCCAATGGATAAGCCAAGCTCCTCGCAGCGACTTTCGATGCCGCGCCGGATGGAAGCGAAGTAAGGATCACTGCTTTCCTCCTCGACCGACAACGAGAGCAGCAAACCGATTTGCTGGCTCGCCATCATCCCCTCCTGCTTCAAGCGCTTGAGGCGGGTCGGCTTGTACTGCAGCTCCTCAGCTGCCGCGAAAATCCGCGCTCGCGTGGCATCACTGACTGCCATTGAGGCGTCGTTATTCAGTACGCGAGATACGGTTGCGGAGGAGACGCCGGCCTTTTCGGCGATTTGTTTGATCGTAGCCATCGCATCACCATTTCAAAGTAATTTCCGTTCATCCGCTCCTATAGCAGCAGAGGTTTTTGCTTCTGTTTTGTTGTTTGAAACATAGGATTATTAGTTTTAGTTAATAAATTTACTAAATTACATATTAATTGTACCAAATATCTACGGCTTCCTGCAACTATTAGACTAAAATAGGCTGCGTATGCTGCAACAATAACGTCTGTGTTACGTCTTTGTGGTTACACTAACTATAGAGAATGGAGGGATTCGTTGATGACAAAAATGCTGACCCCGCTCATGCTGCTGCTTATCATGGTCTTCGCTTCCGCATGTTCGGCGGATATTGGCGGGGGAGGGACGAAGGTTCCGGCAGCCAGTTCACCGCCAGTTGTTCAACCGCCTGCCGCGACGCCGACGCCTGACTTGCAGCCAGTCACAGCCGAACAAACTGCTGAAGCTATTATTACCGCTTTGAAAAACAAAGATCATCAAGCTCTCGTTTCTTACATTCATCCGGATAAGGGGGTTCTTTTCTCTCCCTATGCCCATATTGATACGGCCAGCGCCAAAGTGTTTAAAGCAGATGAACTTCCTGGCCTAGATGATTCTACCGTTTACTATTGGGGAGATTACGACGGCTCCGGTGAAGCGATATCTTTAACTTTCAGCCGCTATTACGACAAATTTGTATACGATCAGGATTTTGCCGCGGCTGAAACGGTCAGCATAGATACTATCGTCGGCAAGGGCAATTCACTAATCAACATCGAGGAAGTTTTTCCCGGCAGCACAACGGTGGAATATCACTTCAGCGGCTTTGACCCGCAATACGAGGGTATGGACTGGGAAAGCTTGATTGTAGTATTGGAGCAGGACGGCTCTGTCTGGCACTTGAGCGCCATCGTCCATTCCAGTTGGACGATTTGAGTGATCGTTGTGGCTCCCGCTAACTGAATGGTTCATGGCTTACTGCTACAGTGCTTATCGCCCCTCGTGTTCTATGTGAGCTGCAAAAACGACATTTGAAGGATGACTGTCTTCTGTATCTAGCTAGGGTTGTTTGCCGCGATGGCACCGCGGTGCTCGGTCACACATCGGCGGTCAAACCTCCAGCGAAGCGGATTCGCTTTTTTGCGAAGGTAATTTCGCTGCGGGGCGGGCCAAGACTAGTTAGTTGGCGGACAGCGAACTTTATTTCGCTTTTCGAGAACCAAGGTTCGCCAATAGCGAAATTTGGTTCGTTGTGGACATACAGTTGCTGGGCGGCGGGGCTCTATTACGAATATGGCTTCGCTATTTAGCGAAGCTGGTTCGTTAGGGCATTTCCGTGCTCGCTAAAGCTCGGATTAGGGTTTATTGCTCCGACAGTTAGGTTTTATGCTCCAACTCACGCTACAGCGAATTGGATTCGCTTTTTTGCGAAGGTAATTTCGCTGCGGGGCGGGCCAAGACTAGTTAGTTGGGGGATAGCAA
>NZ_CBVJ010000139.1 GCF_000513275.1 Paenibacillus gorillae
GGACATACAACTGGCGGCCAGCAGGCTCTGCTGCGAATATGGCTTCGCTATTTTGCGAAGCTGGTTCGTTTGGGCATCTTCCGAGTTGGTTCGTTCAGCAGCGGCATATAAGTACAACGTACGCTAAATGTTGAAACGTCGCTCGAGGTTTGAGCGCCAACATGCAACCAAGCAACCTGCATGCTGAGATCGCACCAAGCGCCTGAAGGTGGATGAGTGCGTAGTTCAAAAATGTGCAAACGTAGAAAAACAAAAGAAGTGCAGGCCGCACCCGGCCTGCACTTCCCTACAAACAAGCTAAAAATCTTTACGCTGGATAACCAGCAGTCCTGCGAGCAGCATAACTAGTGTGTACACAGCAGAATAGATTAGGAACGAGTTGGATGGCGGATTCGTCACTGTGAATAGCAGCATAAAGCTGCTGCTATGCAGCGAGCTCGTAAATTCGCTGATCGAGAACATCTCCGCCAGCATCCGCTGCTGGAGCGAGTCGGCAGGCATGACGAGCGTTATAAGTCCCGTTATCGTCGACAGTGACTTGACTCCCTCTTCGCTAATTTGGCCAGTGTCAGATACTCTTGCGATCATACTGCCCAGCCAGCCCATCCCGAACAGCATCGTCATCGCCACACCGTTGCCAAGCGCGCTGAGCCAGCAGGATCCCAGCATCGTCAGGGAGATTAGCAGCGGCACGACGGAAACGAACAATAAGAAGGATTTGACCAGCACCACCGTTTCCAAATGGATGCCTGTCTGCAGCCAAGTCACGAACTGAATGGCAACGAACAGAATCAGTGCGTACATAATCCCGAATACGTTAAACCCGAACCACTTTCCCAAATACCACTTCCAGCGCGGAAGCGGTCTTGCGAGTACAGATTGCAGAACACCATGCTCTGCTTCTCCAGAAACGGCGGCTACAGAGCTGAATATGGCCAAAAATGCCACAGCAAATGCGCCGAAAAAATACCCGAGAGATAAAATAATAGCGCCATTACGAAAGCGTTCAAACAACTGGCCAAATGAAGAAAACTCATCGGTAGCGAGCGTCTTGTCACCGATAATCGAATCTGATACGAACCAAAAAGCGATTAGGAACAATGCGGTCATAATAATGGTCATGAGCGTAACCCGCTTCCGCAGCATTTCCCTGAGCGTCAGCCTCCATACTGCGTTCATCGGCGCTCCCCCCTATGCTCCAAGCCCGAAACGGATTTCAGGAACCATTGATCCAGACGGGATGAAGCTTTCTTCGATTCATACAACGTCAGCCCTTGTTCAATCAGCCGAAAATGCAGCAAGCCAATCTGCTCTTCGTTCTCCACCGAGGTCTCGAGCCAGACGACGCCATCCTCCAGCACTTCCTCAGCATCAGCCTCACTCCCGCTTACGATTGTAATGGAAAGACCCGTCGACTCACACAGCCAGTCCAGAACAAAAGGTGTAAATCCGCCTACTTTAAGCATCCATTTGTTCCGGGAATGAAGCACATCGTTCAAGGTACCATTAGCCAAAATCGAACCATTGTTCAGCAAAGCGACACGGTCGCACATTTGTTCAACGTCCTCCAGCAAATGCGAGTTTAGAAAAATCGTCTTCCCTCTGCCGCGCAGCCGGATTAACAGCTCTCTAACCTCATATCTGCCGACAGGATCTAGCGCTGAAGCCGGTTCATCCAAGAACACGATGTCAGGGTCCGCTAGCAATGCGCATGCCAGCCCTAGCCGCTGCTGCATGCCTTTGGAATACCCTTTGATCCGGTCTCTCCCCCTGCTGCCGATTCCCACTTCATCCAGCAGGGAAAAGATACGCTGCTTGGCCGTTACGCGGTCCAGTCCGCATAATTGGGCATGAAAGTGAAGCGCTTCTTCACCAGTGAGCCAGCCGGGATATCGGAACAGCTCCGGCAAATAGCCGATTCTTCCTCTAGCTTCAACGCTTCCGGCTGTCATGCCGAATATGCGGGCTTCTCCGGAGGTCGGCTTAATCAAGCCGACGAGCATTTTAACCAGCGTGCTCTTTCCTACTCCGTTAGGTCCCAGAAAACCAAATGCTTCTCCCGCTTCAATGCGAAGGGAGACGCCGCGAATGCCGCGGCCGTCCCCATAATCCTTCGTTAATTGTTTCGTTTCAATTGCTGTACTTGTCATTGATGAGTCAGCTCCGTTATCAGCTCTATTACCGCAGCACGGTCGTCGCCATAGCCTTCAAAATAGGCGCCGACTCTTTTGCCGTCAGACAGCCACAACGCACTCCAGGTTGCTTGATCATCATTGTGCTGGAACTTTTCCAGATAAACGCTCTTGCCATTGATCGTAAGTTGTTCCATTTTGCCGTTATTCACAACCGGGAATGGAATTTCCCCCTCTTCCAGTCTGGAGGAGTTTACGATAGCGTCTCGCATATAGTCTGGCAATACCGGAAGCCGCACTACTGCATCGAACGCTTCCTGCGCATCAATGCTCGGATCAATCTCGATTACCGGCGCATCCATATAGCTAAGGTTAACCGAGCGTCCTTCACCCGTCTTAGAGCCCGTCACCTCTTTGTAATAGACATTTAAGGAGCGGCCGATCTTGAGGTTCAGCGGTTTTCCGTCCACCGATTCTGGCAGCAGCGTTTGTGCGCCCAGCTTCTTCATCGTTTTGTTGATCTCGCCCACATTCAGCTTCAGCGTATAGACCGAGTTTTGGTTAGAGCCGTTTGTGATCTCAGTCTGTTCACCTAACTTCAGCTTTGGCACGACTACCCCGAATTGCTGCAAGATTTGGCTCTCGGTTAAATCGATATTGTAACTGGCCGTTTTACTGGAAACAAAATCACCAAACCGTGTGCTCAAGTTCGAATCGTTATAAAATATCCGCGACAGCTGTTCCAGATCATTCTCCTGTACGACAACGACTTCGTTCATTTTGAACTGATTAAGCAGCGCAGCCAGCGCCTGATTGGTCGTTGGAATGGCGATCATAATCGCAATAGCTGCGGCCGCGCCGGACATTCCGATTTTCAGCGCATGCCGCTTCAGCCATCTGCTGCTTCGCGACATCGTCTTGCCGGTAATAGAAGGGATTTCTGTTGCAGCCAAACCATTGCCTTCAACATTTATATTGCCTGCCGCTGTTGCAGCCGATGCCGCCGCCCGTTTGTTACTGCTGCTCTCATCACCTTGCTCTGCGCTTATTTCCTGAGCAGCGCTTCGCTGTTCCGCCCACTGTGCCCATAGCGGCGACTGCTCTTCTCCTGCCAGTCTTGCTTCAAGACGGGTCCACGCCTCTTCCTTCTGCCGCCGCTCATCTGCAGTCGTTTTATCATCCTTTATTGTCATATCGCTAACCTCCTATTCTATTCATTGGACATAATGCCGTCCGGCTTCATTGCCTGTCGTTTGAACCGTTCTCCCGCCCGCTTCAAGAGCGTTCCCACCTGCGGCTGCTTCAGCCTCAGCTTCTCCGCTATTTCCGCATAGCTGTATCCCGAATATCTGAGCATGAGCAGCTTGCGATCCCGTTCGGGCAAGGCCTCAAGCAGCTGCTTCACCTGTTCCTGCTCATCCCGCTCCAGCATCGTCTCCTCATTGGACTGAAATGCTTGCGGTTGGACCATAAATTGCTGCTCAGACTTTTGAAGCAGCGCACGCTCCCGATTTTTTTTATCGATATAATCATAGGCTTGTCTAGTTAAAACCCGATGCAGCCATGCTCCTGCGGCTTCCAGCTGATCAGGCGGATTTCGGTACAGCTTTAGAAAAACTTCCTGGGCTATATCTTCAGCCGCAGCCTCGTCGCGCAGCAGCGCAATAAGCTTGCGGCGGACGGACGGATAATGCTGGTCGAATAATTGGCGAAACAGATCCGGCGCCGAATGTTCCACTTCCCGATAACCTCCTTTATTTCGCTTAAGCTATCTATAAGACGGACGATAGGCCGATTATGTAACAGGGTCAAAAAAAAGCCGCCTCATCGAGGCGGCCTTGCCTGGCCGATACGTTATTGTTCGGCGGATATAGCCGATTCATACAATTCAGCGAACTGATGGGGCGGAACAGGCGGGCTGTAGAAAAAGCCTTGCACCAGATCGCATTTATGCTTGCGGATGATATCCAGCTCCTCCTGCCTTTCTACACCTTCCGTTACGACCTTCATATTGAGATTATGAGCGATTACGATCAGCGATTTGAAAATCATTTCTTTCTTGATATCGCCAACGATATCATGAATAAACGTTTTGTCCAGCTTCAAGTAATGAAGCGGAATATTTTGCAAATAGCTGAGCGAAGAAAAACCAGTTCCGAAATCGTCCAGCGACAGCTTAACACCCAGCATCTGCAATTCATGCAAAATCTTCAGCGTATGCTCCGGATTGTCCATAAAGATCGATTCCGTCAGCTCCAATTCGATCTGCTCCGGCTTCACCCCAGCCTCTTCAATAATCTTCTCTATCGTATGAACGATATGCTTCTGCTGAAATTGAATCATCGACATGTTCACGCTAATCGAAAGCGACGTGATGCCTTCGCGTTCCCATTGTTTGATCTGCTTGCAGGCTCTGCGCAGCACCCACTCGCCGAGAGGGATAATAAAGCCTGTTTTTTCTGCTAGCGGGATGAATTCAAGCGGTGATACCATGCCAAGCTCCGGATGCTTCCAACGCAAAAGAGCTTCAGCTCCATATACACGGCCGGTCGCCAGCTCAATTTTCGGCTGATAAACGAGTGTAAATTGCTCGCCCTCCAAGGCAGCAAACAGGCTGTTCTCCAGCACGATTTCTTTTTTCGGCACATCATTCATCGACGGCGAATAAAGCGTAGAGGTATTACGCTGCTTTTTGGACAAATAGAGCGCAATATCAGACTCCTTCACCAGCCGGTCGCCTGTCCAGTCATGAAGCTCATGCTGAAGACTCATGCCAATGCTGGCCGTCATATAGAACAGCCGGTCTTTCAACCGGATCGGCTCTGCGATCACCTGCAGGATCGTTTCACCAACCATAATTGCCTGATGCAGATGACTGATATCCTCCAGCAGCACGACGAATTCGTCCCCGCCGAACCGGAATACATGCCCGGAGACGGAATCCGCTGTTCCGTTCTGATGCACCACATCAACAATTCGCATTGCAATCTGCTTCAATAATAAATCGCCCATGGAATAGTCAAGCGTATCGTTAATGATTTTGAAACGGTCCAAATCGATATACAGCAATGCGGAATGGCTGAAAATGCTGCCCTGCTGCAAGTTTTGCATTCTGGTTTCCCAGTGCCGCGTATAGCCGTAACGGTTCGGCAAGCCGGTGAGCAGATCATGCGTCGCCTGAAACTCGATCAGATCCTCCGCTTCCTTGCGGTAATCGATCATCCGGTTGAAATGATCGGCCATATGCTCAAACTCGTCATTCGTTTGGATCTCGAGCTTCTGCTTCAAATCCCCCACAGCCAGCGCTGCGGAAACCTGCGCGACTTTGCGGATATTTTGCAGCACGATTTTTCTGACCAGCAGCACCATTAACACCGTCATTACGATTAAAGCGGCAATCGATATGGCGATTGAGTTCCACAAGCTATTCCGGAACTCCACCAGCATATTGGCTTTCGGAATGACCAGCTCGAAGTACCAGGTATAATCTTTAATTGCAATCGGATAAAAGATCCGAAGCACCTCTGTTGAAGTATTAGGCTCCCTGTCATAGGACATCGACGACTCGATTTTTTTCAGCAGGGCCGGACTCTCTGAAGCTGACCACGGCTGATATGGCTGCAGAACCTGTTCCGGATAGGCGCTGTTCACCACATACCGATTATCAGATGAGATGATATTGGCATAACCGTCAAGCGGATGAAGCTTCCCCACCTCAGTGCTCAGCATTTCCAGTGAAAAGTCCGCCCCTACGATGCCGAGAAACCTTCCCCCATCATCTACAATTGGGAAAACGTAGGAAGTCATCATGATCTTTTTCCCATTAATTTCATAGTTATAGGGTTCCATCATCGTAAACTTCTTCGTCCTCTTCGGAATTTGATAAAAGTCGCCTTCTCCCGGCAGCTCATAATGCCGAATAGGCATATATTGAATCTTCCCGTTCATTCGAACAACATAAGGCAGAAACCGCCCGGTCTCGTCATCATGCTCCGCAGCATTGCGGTGGAGTGCATCGCTATGGTCAAAAGCATCAGGCTCCCACAGTGTATATGTACCTAACAAATAAGGATTATCCTCTACCATTTGCTCCAATAAGCGCATGATAGTGTCCCGGTTAGCTGAGTCATCCCTCTGCATTTCCAGCATCGTATCCCGCAGCATTTCCAGCTTGGTGAGCGTCTGATTCACGGATTGCGAGAATCTTCCGATATAAGAAGTAGACTGCGATTGAGCCAGCAGCTCACCCTCGCGTAAATTCGCATCATAAAGCTTCATTAAATGAAACGACACCAGCAACGCAAACGACAGCAGCATGAGAGCCCCTAGTGCCGTAATAAGCTTCTGTGCAATACTGAGCCTCATTTTCTTCAAAGTAACGATCCTCCTGTGACTGGAACCATCAGCGCCGATTCGACGATATTTGTCAAAATATGATTTGTTTCTAGTATACTTGACAAATAATGTGAAGCACAATGCAAATGTTCATCCTTTCGTCACTAGAACCTAATATTAATCGACATATTTTGTCGAATCCTATCTTATTACTCACCTATCTTCAAAACTCACTTCCAAATGCTTATTCCATTTCTTGTGTATAGCAAAAAATCCCCGGTTTCACCGAAGCGAAAAGCGGAGATTTTAGACCACGCACAGAGCCTGCATAGGCTTAGCGCATCAACATCTTTTACCTAGCAGAGCCCCCTCGTACTACCCTTTGACAGCCCCGGCGGTCATGCCCTTCATCACTTGCTCCTGGAAAATAAGATAGACGACAATCGTCGGAATTACGGCTAGCGCCATCGCCGCCATCGTCAGCTTATAGTCAGTTGAGTAGCCAGTAGCAAACACAGACAAGCTAAGCGGCAGCGTCTTGAGCTTCGGGTCGCTCATAAAGACTAACGCAAACGAGAAATCATTCCAATACCGCAGAAATGCGAGAATGCCTACTGTCGCAAGAGCTGGCAGCGCTAACGGCAGCATCATACGGAAGAAAATCCCCCAGTAGCCCGAGCCGTCAATCTGCGCTGCTTCCTCAACTTCTTTCGGGAAGCTGTTCATATAGGCGACGCATATAAAGATCGCAATCGGCAGTTCAAACGCCGTGTATGGCATAATCAACGCCGCATAGGTGTTCAAGATATGGATTTTGTTCATTAATATAAACAACGGAACGAGTGTACTGTGGATCGGAATCAGCATCCCCAGCATGAATACGCCGATAACGAGCAGCTTGCCTCTGAACTGAAAACGGGACAGTACATAGCCGCTTAATGCGCCAAGCACAAGTGTAAGTATTAACGAAAGTATCGTTACGATAAAAGAATTAACGTAAGCGATTCCCATCCCGGCGACTTCCCACGCACGGGAAAAGTTGCTCCAGTTCCAGTGACTGGGCAAGCCGAATGGGCGGGAGAAAAACTCTTCGTTTGTTTTCAGCGCGCTAATAAACAGCCAAAGCAGCGGATAAAGCGTCACTAAGGCGTAGACGGTAAGAGCGGCCCCCGTCACTTTCGATTTCAGCCAGCGAAAGCGGGGCAATCCCGCTTCCGCTCGGCTGGAGGAGGCTGGCTGCAGCGGCCTGGTCATGGGTGCGGACATACGAATCGTCCCCCTCCTATTTTTTGGATTTCATTAAATATTGACTTCCTGCTACCATAATCAAGCTAATAATGACAATCATCGTAGACACGGCGCTGCCGTAGCCGAACCGATAGATTGAGAACGTATTATTGTACATATAGGAAGCAAGCAGCTCCGTCGAGTGGGCAGGCCCGCCGCCTGTCATGACATAGATAAGGTCAAATGCTTTCAGGCTTCCGGAAATACAGAGCACGACAGCTACTTTAATCGTATCCCAGATCATTGGGAGCTTGATGGAGAACAGCTTCCGTGAGCCCTTAGCGCCGTCAATCTGCGCCGCATCGTCAATTTCGGATGGAATGTTTTGCAGGGCTGCGATAAACATCACGAGATAAGGCCCAACGTTCAACCAGATAATCGGAACCATAATGGCATACATCGATACCGACGGGTCCGATAGCCACTGCATTTTCCAACTGCCAAGTCCCAAGGAGTCGAGCAGAAAATTAAGAATACCGATTTGCGGGTGATAAATATAGCCCCAGATTATACCGACGACGACCGAAGAGAGAACCATCGGCATAAAGATCGATGCGCGGATAAACTTCTGGAACCAACCGTTTTTCAACAACACGAGCGAAAGCAGCAGCGCAATCGGCACCTGCCCGAATACGGAAGCAGCTACAATAAGCAGATTGTTCTTGAACGATTTCCAGAATAACGGGTCTTGCAGCACTTCCACATAGTTGTTGAAGCCAATAAACTTCATCGGGCCGATGCCCTTCCAATTAAAAAACCGTAATACGCCGACCAGACAATCGGTACGATGACGAAAAAAATAAAGAGGCCCAGCGTGGGGAGCAAGCCGATCGTAATAAAGCTTCTAGTACGCATTGATGTCATGTTCATCCCTCCAACATCGAGCCAGAACGGCGGCCGTGCAGACCGCACGCTCTATCAACGGTTCGACTTGCCCTTATTGGCCTAACGCTTTCGATTGTGCATCTTGAATTTTTTTGGCGATATCCTCCGGCTTGCCGCCCATCAGCAGCTCCTGTAGACCGTTATTAACCGCTTCGCCGCCCGCCGACGTCAGTTTGCCGTCATATACAGGAGTCAGCTTCACGTTATTCACCAGTTCATAGACTTCGCTAAAGATCGGAGATACTTTGCTCTTATCCAGCTCGACTTTGTAGCTGACCAATTGATTGCTCTCCAGCGTCCGCTTCTGTGCATCTGGACCCGACATTGCATAAATCAGTTGGAATGCGGCATCCTTCTTCGTACCTGTTGCATCTTTACCAAGCCCCATGCCGACGCCTACTACGCCTGACAACGTGTTCGGCTCACCCTTGCCGCCAGGAATCGTCGGCAGCACTGTTGCACCCATTTGCTCCAGTGCTTCAGCATTCGCATTGGAAGCCAGATTCGACAAGGCCCAGCCTCCGTCAATCATCATCGCTGCTTTGCCTTGGGCAAACATTTGCTCCATTTGTGTATTGTCAATTGCATTAAACCCATCCTGGAAAGCGCCAGCTTCACCAAGATCCTGCATATACGTCAAAGCCTGAACAAATTCCGGATCGGTAAATGAAGCGCCATCCTGCTTAACCGCCTTCAAAAACCACTCTGTTCCTGTCACCCGGTCTGCGAGCGAGCTGAAAATGCTGGATTGCGCCAGCCAAGCCGCTTTATTGCCAAGCGCGATTGGCGTAATGCCTTTACCTTTCAGCACGCTGATAGCGTTCAACAGCTCATCCCATGTTTTAGGAACGGTAAGGCCGTTTTGTTCAAGAATCGATTTATTGTAGTAAAGGATAGAAGTTGGAGATAAGCCCATTGGCGCGCTGTATATGTTGCCATCTACGGTGAACGCGTCAAAGGAGTTTGGCATGAAGCCTTCTTTCCACTCCGGATGGCTGTCAATCAGCTCGTTGACCGGCTGGATCAGTCCAGCTGCGGAAAACTCCTGTGTCATGGAGCCGTTGGAGAGGATAAAGACATCCGGCATTTCGCCGGCTGCTGCTACCGTCTTCAGTCTCGTCTTGTAGCCATCCGGCGGAATCGCTTGAATATCAAGTGTAACGTTAGGATAATCCTTCTGATATTGCTCAATAATGGAACGCATCGTTTGCGCCCGCTGATCATCACCCGTGAAATTATGCCAAAGCGACAGCTTCACTTTTTCTCCGGTTGCAGGCTTTTCACCCTCGTTCGTCGTTTCCTTGCCGTTAGTGCCGCCGCATGCGGCCAGAATTGAAATAAGAAGGGCTGCTATTGCGACCAATGCTATTCTTTTCTTCATGTCATGTTTCCTCCTTCATAGTGGGGTTACATTCGAGTATAGGGAAACCAAGCTGACATTGGCAGGGGACAGACATCGGATCAAGGGTAGAAAAAAATCAGCTTCTTGCCCGGTATTCCGAAGGCGTAAATCCTGTGTAACGTTTGAACAGCTGGCTAAAATATTTCATATCGGCATAGCCAACCCGGCTGGCTACGTCGCTAACCTTGATCGGGGAATCGCTAAGCAGCGCCTTTGCCCGCTCGATCCGGGCAATGGTTACAAATTCAATATAAGTATGGCCGGTCTCGCGCTTAAACACTTCGCTGAAATGATTCGGATTGAGATGAACATTCCTGGCCACTTGCTGCAATGTAAGCTCCTTGTCCAAATGATCGTGGATATAAGCGATAGAACGATTAATATAGGGAATGCCTGCATTTCCCACTGCTTCCGCATAGACATGCATAAGATGATTCAAGGTAGCCAGTAATTGCGCTCTCTGATCGTCGCGAATTACGTCTTGGTCGGAAATCTGCGGCAATCCGGCATGCATCCCGTTGCTTTCTCCAAAGGATGCCGTCACACGCTCAATCCAGCGGTGGGCGGAGATGAGCACCGAGTTCACAAACGCCCGCATCGATTGCGGTGTAACGTCGGGATCTGCAAGCAGCGCTACCATTGTCATCTCCACCCATCGCTGCAAGGACGATGGATTCCCTTCCTTGAGCAGCGACGTGAGCAGCTGCTCCTCTTCGATTGTGCAGACGGTTCGGCCGCCTTTCCGTTCCATGACATCGGCATAGCACAACAATCGGGTTTCACTAGCGAACTCCTTAAAGTCCAATGTAATGACCGCTTCTTTATTCGATAACGGCAAGCCTCTCCAATCCGATGCGATAGAGCCTGCTCCCGCAAACAATTTGCATTTCAGTCGTTGCTCAATTCGAAGCATGTCACTCTCAAAGCGCTTTAGCCCGCCTTCATCCGCCAAGAGGCCGTCCCGTCTCAACACGACGAGCAGCGTGTTATCGCGAATAAGCGCTTCGCCCTCTACCAGCTCTCTCATCATATTGTGGACGGCGAATAGAAGCAGCTTGCCGTCTTCGGCTGCTCCTCCCCAGCCCGAAGCCGTTACAGCAACAGCCTGCAAGGGAGAGGCTGCGTTCAGCTTGAGTCTAAGTCTTGGCAGCAGCCTCTCCGCCTGCTCCAGCTGCCGCCGGTCAGGCTCTGGACCAGCAACGAGCTTCTCCAGCAGCGAATCACGCAGCTGATCCGGCTTTAACGTGTGCAGGCGGCCAAGAACCCGCTGCTTCGCCCCGTTAACAGCCCGGACGATCTCGTCCGGACGGCTTGTTTTCAGCAAATAGTCACTAACCCCCTGGCGGATCGCTTGCTGCGCGTAGGAGAACTGGTCATAGCCGGTCAAGATAAGCACTTCACTATCGGGGAGCAGTCGTCTAGCCTCGCCGGCCAGCTCCAGACCGTCGCGTCCAGTCATCCGGATGTCGGTCAATATAATGTCGGGCCTCTCCAGCACCATTCGCTCTAACGCTTCCTCCGCAGAAGCTGCTGGCCTGAGCAGCTCGTAACCGAGCTCCTCCCATTTGATAACGGTGCTAAGGCCAGTGCGAATAATCACTTCATCATCAACGATCAAGAGCTTCATACCGCTTCCTCCTCCTGTGAGATGGGAATTGCGAAAGAGACGCGCGTGCCGATCCCCTCGGTGCTTTCCACACGCAGTCCTGCCTCCGTTCCGTAATGCAGCAGCAGCCGCTTATGGACGTTGCGCAAGCCGTAGCTTCCTTCCTGCAGTCTTTCGCGCTCTCTTACCCGGTCATCCGGACCGTGCAGCTCCTTCTCGATTGCTGCCAGCTTCAGTGCGTCCATGCCAGCTCCGTTATCCGATACGGCAAAAGCCATCCAGTTCCCTTGCCGCTGGGCGGTAACCGTAATTTCCCCAAAGCCTTCTCTCTTCTGAACGCCATGGATAAGCGCATTTTCAATTAACGGCTGAAGCAGCAGCTTCAGCATGACCCGCTCCTGCAGCTCGGGGTCGATTCGCATCGTCAGCTTAAAGCGGTCCGGGAATCGAATCGCCTGTATTGTCGCATAGTGGCCGGCATGTGCCGCCTCCTGCTCTACCGTGCAAAACTCTTCCCCTTTATTCAAGCTGAATCTCAGAAAATCACTTAAACTGCCGACCATATCGGCTGTCTTCGCATCCTGGTTCATAAGCGCCATCCAGTGAATCGAGGATAGCGTATTATAGAGAAAGTGAGGGTTGATCTGCGCCTGGAGCGCCTGCATATCAGCCTCTTTCTTGTACGATTCCTCCAGCTTGACCTGCTCGGTGAGCGCAACAATCCGCTCGCTAAGCTTGTTATAGCTTCGGACCAGTTGTCCCACCTCATCCATCGTCTCCACCGGGTACGTCCGCATCGGCTCCTCCGGGCTCGAGCTCTTTAAGAATTGGGTCAGCATCGACAGCGGATTCGTTATACGCTGTACGAAATACAACACAAGCGCCGTTACGATAATGACGGAGAGCACAATGACGATCGCCATTATTTTCAACACATAATTGTTCTGCGAACGGTATTCGGAAAAAGGCATAATGCCGGTCAGCCGCCAATTAACGCCGGCAACGGTATCATGAAGAACCGTACGTTTGCCGTCACCGCTTCCGTAATTAGCAGCACCTGCATTACCTTTAGCGGCGTAACCGGGCAGCAGCTCCTTCATCGTGAGCGGCATCTCTTCTTGAACGGAGCCCGATAACAGTTTTCCTTCAGCATTAGACAGCACGACGCTCCCGCCTCCCGGCATGCCGGCTTGGTCCAATATTTTAGAAAGCGCTTTCTCATCTACGCTAATGACAAGCGTGCCGATTTGTTTGAACGAGTTGATGCTGCGGATCGGCCGAACAAGGGAGATGACCTGCTTCGTTCCCGCCGCGGTCGTCGTCTCGTAGCGGGCCGACCACCACTTCTCAGATGCTTGAAAGCTTTGTCCGTCCTGTCCCGAAAGGGCGGGCAGCTCCGTCTTAAAAATCGTTGTATTGGATAATAAATGCGATTGGTACATGGGATAAATCGTAATGTCGGAAATATAAGATTTGGAGAATACGAGATTGGATAGAAACTCGATCATCTGCGTCTGCTTGACGGCATCGTCGCCGCGGTTGCTTAAATACTGCTGAATGTCTTTTTGCCCGATAATAAAAATCGAAATGTTCTCGATATCCTGCACAATAAACTCCAAATTAGTAGCCGTCTGGCTTAAAATGCTCAGCCCTGACTGCTTTGCCTTCTGCTCTGTCGCTGTCGCCGCCATATCGTAGGAAAACAACCCTAGCGCAAGCAGCGGAATCAATACAGACAACAGGAGCAAAAAGCTAAGCTTTCGTTTCAGCGAGCTGCTGATCCAGCGCATTTCCCATCTCTCCCATCCCCGCTTCTAGTACAAGCTTCTTGCTGTGCTATTCACAGCTATCCTATCATACTTTTTTTTAGCAAAACAGATTTTTTGTTTGATTTTTGCAATCATCAGGTGTACCCTGTAGGCAGTAAGCGATTCAAGAAAGCAGGGATAGCATGGAATCTATTGCCCAGGAGCTCAGCTTCATGACCGAGCTGGCGAAAGGCATTACGGCGCAGTTCGGCGACAGCTGCGAGGTCGTCGTTCACGACTGGTCGCGACCCTATGATTCAACGATCGTCGCAATTGAGAACGGCCACGTCACCGGACGCAAGGTTGGTGACCCCGGCACGAATCTGGGGCTCGAGATTATGCGGGGAACAACCGAGGGCGACAACCGGCATAATTACATTACACAGACGAAAGACGGACGCGTTCTTCGCTCTACCTCCATGTACGTGAAGAACAATGCGGGGACGATCATCGGCGCCCTCTGTATTAACTTCGACATCACTGATCTTATGGTTGCAGAAAAAACGCTGCAATCGCTCACCGCAAGCGGACTCGCGCCTGTTCGCGAATCTTTCGTCAGCAACGTCAACGATCTGCTAGATACGCTTATTCAAGAGACACAGGAATCGGTCGGCAAGCCGGCGGCCATTATGGCGAAGGAGGATAAAGTCCGCTTCATTCAGCTGCTGGATCAAAAAGGCGCGTTCCTGATTAAAAAATCAGGCGAAAAGGTATGCAGCTACCTCGGCATCTCGAAATATACGCTGTACAGCTATTTGGAAGAGTCAAAATCTGCGTCAGCCGACACCGGCACCCCTGCAGAGACGGCCTCAACGCCAGATTAAGGAGGTATGTAAATGTCGAATTCCTTGCAAGCGGCGGAAGAAATCGTCGTACAAGGCAATGTCCCGGAAACGCCCTGTATCATCATTGACAGCACTGTTACCGACAGGAATATCCGTGGGATGGCAGAACGTATCCGGCGGCTTGGAGTTAAGCTGCGCCCGCATGCCAAGACTCATAAGCTGCCGGAAATGGCCGCCCGCCAAATCGAAGCAGGAGCGGCCGGCATTACCGTCGCCAAGCTATCCGAAGCGGAAGTGATGGCAGATGGCGGCATCTCCGATATCTTCATCGCTTACCCTATTGTCAGCGAGAAGAAGCTGCAGCGGGCCGCCGTATTAAGCCGGCGTATTCGCCTGATTCTAACCGTCGACAGCTTGGAAGGCGCAAGACGGGCCGCAGCTGTTGCAGTGAAGGAGGGCGCAGCTTTCGAGGTCCGGCTTGAAATCGACAGCGGTCTGCATCGCACCGGCGTATTGCCGGAGAATGCCCTTGCACTTGCGAAGGAGATTCACGCGCTGGAGGGCATCCGCTTAACCGGTATTTTCACCTATCGCGGCGCCATGCTGGATGGCAAGTCCACGCTGGAGCTGCGGGCAGCGGGTCTGGAGGAAGGCCGCCTGATGGCTGTTGTTGCCCAGGAGCTGCGTGCCGAAGGACTGCCTATCGCTGATGTCAGCGTAGGCTCCACGCCAACCTCCGTGTTTGCAGCAGAGGTTGAGGGCGTAACCGAAGTCCGTCCCGGCACTTATATTTTCCATGACCGGATGCAAGCAGCATTTGGTGTCTGTTCCCTTGAGGATTGTGCAGCTACGGTCTGGGTTACGGTAGTGAGCCGCCCTTCGGCGGAACTGATCGTTGTGGACGGCGGCAGCAAAACGTTCGCCACCGATGTGCAGCCGAACAATCCGCCGCTTCATCTGCAAGGCTTCGGCCATATTATGGGTGCGCCCGATGCGGTTCTGGAGCGAATGAACGAGGAGCACGGCATGATTCGGATCGGCGCCCATCATCCATACGAGGTAGGCGACGTCATCCGGATTATTCCGAATCATATTTGCAGTACTGTCAATTTGCATAATGACGTCTATATCACGGAGCCTGGCGGTGCATTGCGGAAAACACGGGTTGCCGCGCGCGGCATGCTGGAATAGTCCGGTACTAATT
>NZ_CBVJ010000140.1 GCF_000513275.1 Paenibacillus gorillae
AATAGTCCGGTACTAATTTTGCGTTCATACATCATCCTACTCCCCGGGAGGGTCATTGCGGCATGCTGGATCTCATATTGAAAAACGGAAAAATCGTCGACGGCAGCGGAAACCCTTGGTTTGCTGGCGACATTGGCGTAAAAGACGGCATCATTGCCGCTATAGGCAGCGTAGATCAAGAGGCTCGCGAAATCATTGATGTCGGGAGGCAAATCATTTCCCCCGGCTTCATTGACGGGCACTGCCACTCCGATCTGATGATCATCGACCATCCCTATAGCGAGATCAAGCTTCAACAAGGGGTAACGGCAGAGGTCGTCGGCAATTGCGGCCTAGCCCCTGCCCCATTCGTTCGAAGCCGGGCAGAGCTGCTTCAAACCTATGTTCAGCCTGTGCTTGGCAGCACAAATTGGGAATGGCCTTGGGAGACGGTAGGGCAATACATGGAACATGTTGCCCGCTCCAATCCCTCCGAGCATATCGCAACCTATGTAGCCCATGGCGCGCTGCGAATTGCTGTGATGGGATTCGAGAATCGTCCCGCTGCTAAACCTGAGATCGAGCGAATGAAAGAGCTGCTGGAGGAAGGGCTTCAGGCAGGCGCGATCGGCTTATCTATCGGACTGCTGTATGCACCCGGCAGCTATACCTCCCGCGAGGAGCTGGCGGAGCTGTGCAGCGTGCTTCCTAAATATGACGGACTGCTCTCCACCCACATCCGGGGCGAAGGCAATAATCTGCTGCCTTCTGTACAAGAAGTGATCTGGATTGCGGAGAAGGCCGGCATTTCGCTGCATATCAGTCACCTGAAAGCTGCTGGCAAAGCAAATTGGGGTAAAGCGCTGGATGCGCTTGAGCTTGTTGAGGATGCAAGGGCGCGCGGCATGGATGTAACGGTTGATGTCTATCCCTATTCGGCAGGCTCCACGACGCTAACGACCGTCCTTCCTCCATGGGTACTGGAGGGCGGAATAGAGCGGACGCTTGCAGCATTCCGCGACAAGCAGCTCCGCTCCCGTATCAAGGAGGAGCTTGGCCGCGAGCAGGACAGCTGGGATAATCTTGTCTGCTCCACCGGCTGGCAAAGCATCATCATCGCTTCCGTTCAAGGCGATGCCAACCGGCATCTGGAGGGCCGTTCCATTGCCGAAGCTGCCGAGCTCCGGGGCCAGCATCCCGTCGATTGCATGATGGACCTGCTGCTGGAGGAGGACGGACAGATCGCGATTGTCTATTTCCACATGTCAGATGATGATGTGAAGCAGGTAATCGGCTACGAAAAGTCGCTGATTGCCTCCGACAGCTTGAACTGCGAGACCGGCAAGCCGCATCCGCGGACGTATGGCACATTCCCCCGTGTCTTTGCCAAATACGTCCGTCAAGATAAGGTGCTATCGTTGGAGCAGGCGGTTCGCAAGCTGACCTCCTTCCCCGTGCAGCGCTTCAAGCTGGGTAAAAGAGGGCTGCTCGTGCCGGGTTATGCTGCCGACTTGACCGTATTCAATCTCGATACGATCCAGGATACGGCAACCTTCGAGCAGCCTCGCCAATACCCAACGGGCATTAGCCATGTTATCGTCGGCGGCCAGCTGACATTGCAGCACGGCACGCATACGCATAAGCGTGAAGGCCAGTTGATTCGCGCGCACCGCTGCTGTTCGATTTAAAAGATTTAACCCCATTATGAGGAGGAATTTATTCATATGTCCAAAATCGATCAACGTCTAGCTGAGCTTGGTATCGTTCTACCAGAAGTAACCGCCCCTAAATTTTCTTACATTCCGGTGAACCAGACTGGCAATCTCATTTATACATCCGGCTTCGACTGCCGTATTGACGGCGTACTTATCTATGAAGGCAAAGTTGGCTCTGATCTGACGATTGAGCAAGGACAAGAAGCTGCCCGCCAAGTTGTAATCAACCTGCTGGCTGCTATGAAAGCACATTTGGGCGATCTCGACCGAGTCGTTAAAATCGTTAAAATTCTTGCCTTCGTCAACAGCGCTCCCGGCTTTGGCGATCAGCCGTACGTCATCAATGGCGCTTCTGATCTGTTGATTTCTGTATTCGGAGAAAATGGCCGCCATGCGCGTTCCGCAATTGGCACAAGCGATTTGCCTTTCCATACGCCAGTGGAAATTGAACTGATTGCCGAAATTCGCGACTAGATGATGATGGCTAGGCTTGGTGCATAAATAAAAGGCTGAAGCTCAGCGCGGTGCAATGGACATTCGAACTCAATCGATATGTTCATTCACGCTGAAGCTCCAGCCTTTTTTTTGTTGAATCAGCTTTCTTTCACTTTCGTCTTTTGCTCTGGAATACTTTGCTTTTTCTCCTCAGCCCGGCGCTGCTTGCGCAGCTCGTCGAGCAATTGATCCGCCGATTTGCCTTCTGTGCTGATGCCATGTTCAGCGGCGACGCGCTTCAAGTGCTCCAGCCGCTTCGCTTGATGCTCAGCTTTGAAAGCTTCCCATTTATCCTTGTCTTTCACCTTTGCGGCTTTCAGCTCATTCTTTAACTGATCCGCAGTCTTGCCCTCTGTGCTGATGCCAAAATATTTCGCCATATAGCGCAGCTTGGCCAGGCGATGTTCTTCTATTTGAGCAGCCGATGGTGGGTTGCCATGATGGTGATCATGGTCAGACTTCCAGCCCTCCTGTGAGCCGGAACGGGACTGCGAGTCAGCCCCCTTCTCCGCCGATTGCTGATCTTCCGGCTGTGCCGCATACGCCGGAGCGGCTGCTAATAATAGTGCAATGGTTAGCAGCGCGACATACGATTTTGCTCTCATCCTGTTGCCACAACCCTTCTATTCATTCATGATGCGTTGCAGGAGCATGCGTGCGTAGCGCTCCTCTTGGATTATTTTTCCCAACGTTCATGATGAATAGACGTGAGGGTCTTTTAAACGTTCCGCTCCAGCTGCTCCAGCTCCGCCAACAGGCTCTCCTTCGAGAAATGCTCGCCTATGAACACCGCTACATCATTCACATCGCCCTGCGGGGTAATGCGCATGAAGTCTGTCTCCTTATAGGCATATTGGAAAAGAAACCGGCTAGCCGTATCCGAAAAGGTCACGATGCCTTTCGCCCGATATATATTGTCCGGCAGCCGCTTCAGCAGCGCCTCGAACGCTTCGCTGTCGATTGCCCCATTCAAATAATGCGTCAATACCATTACATGATCATGCGTGTGGTGATGATGGTTGCGTTGGTCATGGGCATGGTCATACTTATGTTCATGCTCGTGTTCGGCCTTATCGAATGATGCTTCGGCACACTCATGGTCCCGATTGGGATCACAGCCGCACGACGCAGCGGATTCTCGCTGCTGACCGGCTGTTGTGACGGTTGGAAGCGCGGATGATGCTGCACTTTGTTTGGATGAGGCCAGCCACTCCCAATCGTCAACAAAGCAGCGAATCGTCGCCATGACCGGCGCATGCTCATTCAGCTCGCGCAGTAATTGCTGGGCTTCGACAAGCTCCTCTGGCTCAAGCCTATCCACTTTGTTCAGCAGCAATCTGGTTGCACAGCGGATCTGCTCCTGCATGAGCTTGTAGGTTCTTCCTTTGCCGCTCCTTCTGCGCTGCAGAAGCTCCGGACCGTCAACGACGGTAATGACGGATTGCAGCTCGATTCGGCAATACATCGCGGCTTCGGTCACGCCATCCAATATTTCAATCGGATTCGCAGCACCGGTCGATTCGATGACAATTAGATCCGGCTGATGCTCGTCCACAAGCGACTTGATTTCCATGCTCAAATCGCCGCGAATTGTGCAGCAGATGCAGCCGCTTAACATTTCCGACATCGGCACTTCGTCATCCACTAATTGTCCGTCTAGATTAATATCACCCAGCTCATTCATAATGACAGCGGGCTTAAGCCCTTGTCCTTTATAATATTCAAGCAGATTGGTCAACAGCGTCGTCTTCCCGCTTCCAAGGAAACCGGAGAGGAGATGCACCGGAATTAAAGCTTTATTTTCAGCCATCGCATATACCTTCTTTACTTATGTAATCGCGTTTGTCATTTCGCTAGCCCCATTATATCGTAACTGTTACGACTGGGACAACGGGAGGGCGGATTCGATATTGAAATCAACGTCAAGATCAAGACTGCGAGAAAGACCGAGACTCAGGGCGCGATCAAACCCCCAAGACTGCGGGTCTTGGGGGTTCGTCGTCATCTATAATTAGATTTTGGCGGCCACGCCGTTTCTCTTTCGCTAATCAGCTTTAGACTAGCACCAGAAGGAACGGCTGATAATGACCAGAAGAATAAAGAGGACCAGAATGACTCCAACGCTTGTAAAAGCGCCGCCCACAACCGGTCCGCCGCAGCCAACGCCGGCGTTACCTACTCCATAGCTCATTTGTTCATCTCCTTTAAATAGAAAGATAAGGAAGGAAAAGCTTGAACTTGCTTGCACCCTGGCTCTCCGCCGCCGCGAGCGGCGTTGCTGTGGTATCTGTACGGCAGCATCTTGCTTGGGTACATTTGTATCCTATGTAGAAAAACCTAATGCGTATAGGCATTAAGCAAATATGTGCGTTTGCTCATTTTTGCCGGGATGATGCACATTTTGAGGGAAACTCTGCTGCTGCTCAGCTGTTGGAGGAATTGATTGCCCGGTGCGCAGGTCAAAATGCAAAAGTGCATTTTAATTGGGCAAAAATGCCGATTTCCCGCCTCAAAATGCAAAAGTACATTTGAATCCATTGAATTCGCTTGAAATTGGTCGATATAGCTGTTTCAAACTGCATATTTACATTTTGATCGACATTTCGGGGGTTTTGAGTGAATATAAAATGCACTTTTGCATTTTGTTTGCTCATTTATACTGTAATCCTATACAGATATAAATGGTCTTTTCCAAAATCGAACATTATTTTCGAAACCTTTGAACTATTTTCATAGTAATAAGGAGCGTTACTGGAAAATACATCTTAAGGGGGAAACAGAGAAATGAAAAAAATTGTGATTTCGGCATTGATGCTAAGCTTGCTGTTGGCAGGGTGTGGCAACGGGGATAAGAAAGAGGCTGCTGCTAATGATTCAGCACCCGCTAACGTAACAACGCCGGCAGAAGGTGCAAACGATAAAAAAGAGGCCGAGAATGAAAATTTGAAGGTGAAAAAGAAATCGAAGGAGAGCGCCATTGCGCTTGAATTTCTGAAAGTCTATTACAATGGAACAAAAGAAGAGAAGGATAAGGCAGTGAAGGAATATGTGCAAGAAGATATGCAGCTGTTATTTAATATGGGCGGGATGGAGAACGAAGCTGAGTTCCTGAAACCTAAAGTCGTTAGTACGATTGAGGTTGAAGGTGAAGAAGGAAATCATTCGGCCACTCTTATCCAAAGCGATAAAAAAGAAGAACGGATCGTCATGATGCAGGGAGATAAAGTGATGGCTATATTCGCTCCCGGTACGGATGGCGAGGAAAATGAATTTTTTGATGGCATAAGAGAGCAGTTCAACTAGTAACTAGAGCCCGCCTGCTGCAAAGCAGACGGGCTTTACTCTAGCACTTTAACTCGACGCGCTTATTTTTGGCATCCCACTTTACTCCTGCACCAAGCGCTTCTGCTACTGTTCGAACAGGCACGTAAGTAACGCCTGCTTTCGTGTCGTATAAGCCGTCAATCAGCTTCTTATCATTCATGTAAACTTCGATTTTCTCCATCATCATGTCCCCCCGTTCTTGTTTCGGTTCGCTCTCCTGCACGTTTTGAGTTGACTTGGAGCTTACCGCTGCTTTAAAAGCCTCCCAGCCAGTCCATTTACCGTTATCGTACATGAGACGAGGACATATCTTGCCGCTCCAATCATAATGCCGGCGCAGTCGGTCGACACCCCATCCCCGCTCCCGCAACATCGAGGCTACGAGTGAGGCTGCGTTATCGAGTGTTTTGGCATAATCCCCGCTTTCACAAATTTCAATGCCGATAGACGTCCGATTGCCGGACTTGGCACCGCTGCCGTCGCCGCTATGCCAGGCATTTTCGGATAGCGGCAAGCATTCGATTGCCTCCCTTTCGTCGATAACAATATGGTAGGAAGCCGTACGATTATTGGACGGATTCGTCAGCCAATTGCGCTCGTTGCGGGCGGTGCTGGATGGATTTCCAGTGTTGTGAATGGTAATGGTTGTGGCAAGCATGGGAAGCGCAGGACGGCGGTTGCAAGGGGTGTTGGGAGGGATATGATCAATGAGATAATTACAAGACATCCTTGTTATTCCCCTTTCCTTTCAGCACTTCAATAATATATTTCAGTTTTTCGGGAAGAGGCACACCGGCGCGTCCCAGATTTTCAGTGAAAGAGATCAACTCATTGGCGATATAAAAATAAACGGTGGCCATCATCGTCATATTGTCCGTCTCAAGAAGAACATCGATTCGATGAGCCAGTAAAACGACTAGCAGCATGAGGCCATTTTTTCGCGAGGCCGACAGCGCCAACAGCGCTGTTAAGACCGCGGCCTTCTTTTATAGAAGCGTAAAGCCCTGTAATAATATCGACGGAGATCGCGATCAGCAAAAACGTAAGCGATTCATGCCAGCTGCCGTAAGCAAACGACAAAAAAGCGCCAGCAATGCCGGCGCTTGAATTGAATAAAATTTGAAAGTTCAAATTAATAATCCCCCCTTCACAAAAAAGAACTTAATCATTAAGTTTAATACCAGAGGCATGAATACATGCAATAGACCAAATACTTGATGTATTAAAAGAGTTCACTGTAACAACCCCCGTTTGTAGATTTATCATTGGATACGAAATTCCAGGCACAGCCCATGAACTGAGCTCCACTCCATCCGATACCCTAAACTTTTTCATATATCCTGGGGATGTAAAAATAATAAGACTCCCCTCTATGTCTCTGATTGCGGGATTATCGAAGTAAGATGAACTCCAGACAATATGTGCAGTTAAGCCTGTAACCTTATATAAAGCACCTTTAATAAAAAAACTGTCATAGGATAACGTAGTCAAATTAAAAATTCCATTACTAGGAAACTGGCCTACTACAGTATATACAAGACCTGTTGGAGTAATTATATAAACCTTACCACTAGTAAAACCATCTGTTGCTGTGAAATAACTTTGTCCAGATACAGGATCCGTACTAAGAGTAAATGAATTTCCACTTATTCCTTCTACAGGGGCCGACCTCCAAATCAGGTCAAAATTCTCGTTGAACTTTGCAAATACTCTTTGCCCCCCATATGAGCCAAAAACATACAAATAATTACCATCTGTAGACATAGTTTGAACATACATATCTAATTGCTTATAAAGCACTCTACTATTTTCCCTGTATTGAGATGCCATATCCGATTCAACAAAGAACATAGAGTCACGTATAACACAAATATTTGTAGCAATGTTATTAGGTAGTCCTACTGTCGTCAGTATACCGTCCGGATTAAAAATACCTAATCTATACTCAGAAATACAATACACGTAGCCATTGGAGGTTACCCCAGAACTTGCGCCCCTACTAGTTGTACTAGTACCATGGAACATCTTTATAAAAGGAGCTCTACCTGTTTTGCTGATTGGTACAGTATCCCCTGTTCCATATTTACCCAAAGCAGTCAAGTGGCTTTTAGGCACCCTAATTTCTGCATCATAATATCCAGTATTAAGATAGACAGCCATATCGCCATCTCCCCATAACGCACTTTGCTGTTTTGGAGGTTGTATTCCAGTCCTGACGGGAATAGTCCCTGTGACTCCAGCGATTGTTGTCCCAGCTAATACATTAGCTGCTGGTACGGTAACCTTATTAACCTTACCCTGACCATTGTGATATCCTTCTGGAATCAACACCACATTACTACCGCTCGGAGAAAGGGTAAGCGCGCCTTGATTAATCATAGTGCCACTATGGTCACCTTGGTTGTTACTAAAAGTTTGTCCTGCCAGCACATTATTGGGTTGTGCCGTTCCCGAACCTCCCTCACCCTGTAATATAAAATTTGAACCGTTATAACGTAATGTATAAATGCTGCCTGCTTTTAAATTCCCTGCAGCAAGGTCACTACCATTTCCTTTTTTTATAGACTTCACCCCAAGCCCATTTACATTAATTGTTGCAGGACCAGTATTATCCACGTTAATTTTTACAATAGCAGCCATTCCCTCAATCAAATCCGGGGAAGCAGGTTCCAACGAAACTCCATAAGCATTACCCGAATTTACTGTAGTGCCATAACCAGCGTTTCTTAAAATATGACGATCTAGTACAGCCCAGTTATTATTGAAAATTTCTTTTGTCACCACATCAGATGATTCGAACATTTTAACACCACTAGGTAAATTTAGTGTCATATAAATACATCCCTTCAATTTATTTCAAATATTATCCCACTGCAATATATACAAACTGCAAACCTGAAATCCCAGCATAACTAGCCATTGAAAAACCGTCACTATTAATTGAAAATTTCGAAGAAACATAATTATTATTGTCTCTTACTAAATTTACATTATTGTATGGGTGTACACCTATTGCATTAGAATCTATACAAAGACCCCAAAAAGTTGTGGCAGCTGTGCAGGCAACAATTATCATTTTAGGTCTAAAATCTAATCCCGATACGTTAAGAGCATCATTCACAGATGCAATAGTCCCTGTCCGCACAGGGATAGTTAAGGGAGTCCGTGTCCCTAATAACCCAAAAATGCTAACCCCAGCAACGATATTTTTCGCTGTGAAATTAGGATCATCTAAGAATATAGCTTGATACCCCGATCCGTTCGCACCATCATTCAAATATGCGCCCAATGGTATTCTCATATGCGATCTTGCTTCCGTCGCTGGTACAGGTCCTAGAGTTGCACGTGACCAGCCTGCATATTCTTCATTTCCCCTCAAAGGTATAGTTCCAGCGATGCCGGCAATGACAGTTCCTGATAAAACTTTTGATGGATCAACGGCTACTTTAGACACTTTTCCTGCTCCATTATGGTATCCTGCAGGAATAGCAACATCACTGGCGCCAGGAATTAATGTCATAGCTGCTCGATCAGGCATTGTGCCTACCTTATCATTACCTGTTGCATTGGAAAATGTTTTTCCCGTCAATACCTCCCCGGCAACGGCATTACCGACAAGCTTTTTACCGGACGGCATATGCATTCCGAGTTTTTTAGGCATTGTTTTTCACCCCTACAGCTTGAACTTTAGGCGTACCACTGGAAATAATATTTACAACTGTTCCTTTAATGGGGAAAACATAAACGGCTCCTTCTGGAACCAGAATACTAGTTGACCCGTTAACTGAAGCTACCGCATCAAGACATGCGTACAATTCCCCCGGTCCTAGATTATGAACTTCAATTACACTTTGTACACCTGTAAAAGACAGCTGTGTATTAGTAGATACCGCAAGCGTAGAACGCTTAATTTCCATAACATCAAACATTTCATCCTGAACTGGCATTACAAACTCTGTACCAGCATTCTTCGTACGAACAGCGCCAGCTTTATTATTACTATCTTTTGGAAAAGTAAATGCCATTCTACTAACCTCCTATTCTTCTAGTGATCTGATCCGGTAAGACCTAGGCTCGTTAGAACGAGAGAAAATGGATCAACAACAGACCACTCCTGAAATGTAATATTTCTATCCTTCAGATCACTCCAAGTAAATTCAGGGGCAGCTTCGATATTACCCCATGTTGTGTAGATGTATTCAAACCTTATAAATAAATGTGCAGGAATTAAGCTTCGAAGCGTTTCGGTTAAATCTGCAATATTAGGAGGAATACCAAGTACGGATACGAATTTTAAAGTAATTGTACTTTCCGAAAAATTCTCAAGTACCTCGACTTCACCATTCGTGTAGGCGCCTGCCACCACTTTAATAGACTCAGTTCTTACAGTCCCAGTTCCTCTCATACGGGACCAAATAACAGCTCTTCGCTGTTCAAAGGGCTGGCCAGCCGTTACTGCAATACCTAACTCCTTTTCCCATCGTTGCAACCCCCAAGTTGCCGAATCAACGAAACGTTGACTCAGCAATCCTGCAGAGGCAGACTCAAGACTATCAAATTCCGTACCCTCTGTCTGGCAAATGATCCGACTCTCTTTAATGTCTGCATAAAACTCTAGCAAATGGTTCATTAGGATTTTGCCTATTGGACTCTCGACAGTGTCATTCATGCAGGCTCACCTCGCTCAAAACGGCAACCTGACTCAATGCAATGGCGACATTCGTTGCGTTTCCGTTAACGAGCAAGTTTGTGAAGTCAATAACTCCGGGAGTGTCCAACAAGAGTGAGCCAATTCGAACATATTTCGGAGACGGATCTGCTGTGAACGCAATGCTTCGCAAATAATCAGTCATTACCCTGGTAAAATACTCCTGAACCGCTCCCAATGACTTCGTACCATCCAACACTAATTTAGCAGTCACTCTTAAAGAAATGCCTTCAGCAGAGGAAACTGTAACCTCTGCCCCAATAGGAGCTACGCCCTCTCCCATTCCTAATTCCGGACTGATATAACTTTGAACGGAATCAACCAATTGAATGCTTGCTGGCAGTTTCTCGCTATCAATCAGAACAACGCGAACTGTACCAGGTCCGTCCCATAACGGCTCAACCTGAACGCCTCCGACACCTGCCACGGAAAGCGCCCATTTTGCATAATCGGCTTTATTGCCGCTTGTTCCTGGGCTTTGTACTTGAGTCAAGAGTCTCGTACGCAGCGCTTCATCCGTCTCATCATCCTCCCCCGGAATCAATACATCTGCAAGCTCTGCCCGGGCAAGGCCATTAATATAATCGATAGGCAGCAGCGCCCCGAAATCGGAATTGCCCGCTGTCCCCGCTGTCTCGCATTCCAGCACATAGCGGCCCAGCGAAAGCTGTGTCTTCACCTTATAATTGCGCTCACGCAGTGAGAAGCGTGCGCCAAGTTGAACTGCCATTGGGGCATTATTTGCATCGAAAAACAACCCAAGCCTGCTAGCTCGGGTCGCCTCCTGCCATATCACGCCGTAATCCAATGCCCGCCTGCGTAAAAACTCGCCGCTCGACGTATCCGCAAACGTCAAATCCAACTGCACATCAAGCTGCGAATAGACTTCCGCAAGCTCAGCCGCGGCCGGTGCAAGCGCATCATAAATGATGCTGCCCTCCCGCTTATCCACGTCTCCCGGCACCCGCTCCAGCATGCGCTGCAATATCGCGCTATAGGTCTGATTTTCATACATTTCCCTTCACCTCCATCGTTGAGAGAAAATCGCCATAATCACTCTGTACCTGAAAAGTAACCAAAGCACTATCGCCTTCCACAGTCATTTCGAAATCATTTACACCCGTGATCCGGTCATCCTGAAGCAACGCTTCCTGGATCCGCCGCTTCAACTCGGACTTCATATAGCCGGGTGCTCCGCCAATCAGACTCATCGACTCAAATCCATAATCGAAGCTGTAGATAAAATACTCGAACCGCTCCGTCTGCAAAATTTTGAACACGGCCTGTTTCACCGCATCTAGCCCGTCAACAATACCGGAAATGCGTCCGCCTGCTACGTCCAGCGCATAAGTTTTGCTTGTCTGCTGTGACTCTGTCACCAAGCTTTCCGTTAATTGAATGCCGCCCGATGGAATCATGAAACCACCTTGTCCAAAACAACAAATTTCTGTCCGCCCTGAACGCGCAGCAGCAGAACGGCGTCGCCCGCTTCCAGGCCGCGGCGGATAAGAAGCTTCTCCTGCAGTGCTGCTTCCGTTTGCCCCGATCCGATGCTGTGTGAATGTGCCAAATCCACCTCATAGCGCGTCAGACTTTCCGGGACAATTAAAAAATCCTCTGTCAAAGTAAAACGCTGATCAACGTTTACTTGCAGAGGATCGATGCTGAGTACTTTTCCGGCCATCACAGCCATTGGGTTGCCCGACGCATGGGCGGCAGCTCCCGCTTGTTTGATAATATCCAACAATGCCATTAAATCACCCTCAATTCCAGATTCATCGTATGCGTATCCGCATCCAGCTTGTGCGTGCATTCCTCAACGAGAAAATATTCCTTCAACTTTAGCTCTTCGATAATAATCGGAACGTAGCAGCCGGCGCGTACCCGAATGTCTCCCAGCGCTTCAATGCTCAGACTTCGCTGCTCACGGTTTTTCAGTTTCATCAGCTGATCCAACTGCTCGTTAATCTGGGCACTGTTCATGTTGTCATCCGCCTTCTGATAATATTGAAGACGGCCCCAGCGGGCGATATTCGCGCTGTCCTGCGCGATGTATACTTCTCTTTTGCCCGCTTCCTTGTTATCCTTGACGATTTTCACCCGGTTGAACGTATCCGAATCGATCGAGCTTTTATAATCAAAGTCATACATAAGGCTCCAGTCGCCAATCACCGTATCGAGCTTCATATCGTCCAGCTTTCGGACCGTCAGCTCTCCATAATCGTCAAACAGCATAAAGTTGCCATGCCCGTTGATTAGCGTCAGATCAAGCGCTTTACACATCGTGTCGAGCAGCTTTTTATTGTCTTCCAGCATAGTGGGAATTTTATAGACCGTATCCGCAATTTTGCCCGTTTTCAACCCGCAGTCATCAGCGATTTTCTGAATAATATTGCCTGCCGTTTCATTCGTGAACGAATAATGATCGTTAATAAGCAAATAACGCACTTGGTCGTATGCCTTAATCGACACGCTTTCGTCGCGGCCAAAGCTCTTCTCAAAGACATAACCGTAAAAGACATTCACGTTGTCCATTCTAACCCGAATAACGTCGCCGTTGTTCACCGTAAAATCCCGGTGCTGAAACAAAGCGCCTTTAATCAAGGTCAGCTCCAGACTGGACGGGCTGCCGATTCGTTTCGTCTTGAACGTCATTGACGGCACAATACTCGTAATGTTCCACAGCTTACCGTTGCGGTTGTCCAAAATAATTTCCAGCATATTCATCACCCCGGCAGCTTGAGCGTCATCCCAATTGGCAGCCTGGTCAACTGCGCATCCGAAATACCGTTCAGCTTCTGAATTTCACGCCAGCGGGAGTCATCGCCTAGCTTTTTTCTCGCCACTTTAATGAGCGTATCGCCGGCAACCAGCTTATAGGTTGTATCCTTTTGCTTATCTGTCGGCCTATCCTTTTGGGTGTTCCCTTTATTTTTTTCCACGATGACGGGTCTCGCCCGATAAAATGCATACTGCTTAAGCGCGATACTGTACTCGATATCGCCAGAGCCGGCAACTTCCTTCCAGTCGAACTTCTCGATACTAACTGCGATGTTCAAATCAAAGGATTCACCCGTAAACACAAACCGGATCGGTTTTTTCTTCTCCATCCAGTCCCGAATAATTTGAATGTAGAAAACCGGATCCAGCAGCTCATCCTTCCTGACGATAAAAGGATACTCCGATCCAGACGCCGGAAAAAAGCTATCGAATGATACGTCCATCAGCTTCCGGCTTTGAATGACGTTAATCTCGCCTAAGCCGGATACTTCGTACGTTTTCCCGCCCGCAGAATCGCTAATTTGGATTTCAGGGGGGTTTACCGGAAGGAAGAAGCTCTGCTGCTGATTGTTATAGCTAAGGCCAATCGTGTATTTTTCATTGCGATTCGTAATCATGCTACGCATACACCCCTTCCGCCGATGACGCGATTTCATTGGTCAATGAAGCTTCCATCCGCTTAATAACCGTATCGATGTCGTAGCCGTTGTTGATGTCACCGGTCTGAACGCTGATTGACGGCTGCAGCGTCACGAAGTTCTGAATGTTCTTCATCTCCGCCAGCTCGCGCATCGTCTTCAAATCCTCGCTCGTAATATCGACCGAGTCATTGATTTTGCCAACCTCGCCGACACGGTTGATGTCTGGGCCGGCTGCTGGCAGTCCGGGAACACCGCCTGCTCCAGCTTTGTCTTTCGGGTATTGCCCGTTTAGCTTTTCTTTGAAATCACCAACCCCGTCAATCGTCTTCGCCGCGAAGTCTTTACCAGCTTTATCACCTTTTTGAAAAGCCTCGCCAATATCGACTTGGGGCAGCTTATACTTGGATAAATCAAGAACATCTTTATCGCTTGTTGGCGGCTTCATATCATCAATTAATTTCATTGTGAATTTACCAATTTTGTCAAAATCGGTTTTGAGATATTTGTTAGATAAATTAATCAATTCATTTATTCCATCTATTGCAGCATTAATAATTCCACCAAGGAAATCACCAATACTTGTAACAAGGTCATAGAACAATTTCTTCACTGCATAAACAGGATCAATAAATAAATTGATTAAAAATTCACCGAACGCCAAAAAAATGTTCCACAGCATAGCAACATTATTTTGTATATAGGCAACCAATGCATAAAAAACACCAGTAACAAACCCAACAATTTGTTCGGCTGTCGCTCCAAATTGCATAAAGACAGCAATTAATAAGCCTATTGCAATCATTATCAGTAAGATCGGCCAATTCACTGCCATCCACGCCAAAGCTTGGGCAATGACAGGGGCCACCAACGCCCAAAGGCCGACAAAAACCGCTGGAAGAAATGCAAGTAAAACTGGCCAAAATTCCTTGTTCGCATCGAAGAACGCCATGGCCTTCTCCCCAATAGAAGCTAGTAATTCCGCTCCCAAGGTAAGGCCCTTGTTCAAAGCATCAAAGAAAGGCTGGAATTTACCGCTCTGAAATGCATCCAGCAACAGCGTTAATAAAGGCGATATAGCGGCTAGCGCTCCCTCACCGGCATCAGCAAAAGACGTTTTAAACTGCTGCTTCAGCATATCCAGTTGGACAGCCGGACTTTTCAGCATCGCGGTCAGTTTTTCTTCACCCATGTTCGCTTTATCGAGAAGCTTGTCGAACGATGCTAGAAAGCTATCCATATTTTTGGAGTTTCCCAGCATATCGCTAACTGTTTTCTCAGGCAGTTGAAGCTGTTTTGAAAGATCCGTATAATCCCCGCTCATCGCTGATTTCATAGCTGCAGAGGACGCCCCGGGGTCTTCACCAGTAGGACTTAATGCAGATATACGTGTAGAAAACTGCGTTAATTTATCCAACTGATCCGTATTGCTTACAAGCGGCATAAAAGACAAAGCACCAGAAAAAGTTTTATTCACATCCTGCCCTGAATTAAGAGCGTTTTGTTTAACTAAATCAAAAACACCCGATCTTTGAGCAGCACTATCGGTTGTCACCATAAGCTGATCCTTCATTTTTTGCTGATCAATGGCCCCGTCAAACGTCATACTTAACATTTTTTTTATAGGACCATGCATTTTTTTCAATCCAGCAGCGAATGAAGCAGCACCGTTCTTCTTATCTTTATCTTCACCTTTACCATCACTTTTTGATTTTTCTGAATTTTTTTCAGCGGCGTCTTTAGCAGCAGTTCCTACCTTTGTTTTAGAGGCAGCATCTTTTCCTTTTTTAATAGCATCATTAAACCTCGTCTGAGCGGTAGTAGAGGTCTGAATCGCTTTTGTTATTTTTGAAATCTGTTCGCCCACTTTGACGAAAGATCGAATTCTTTTACCGCCGGTATCGAAAGATTTCAATAAGGTTTTTACTTTCTTATCGTTACCGCCGATTGCAGTTTTCATTTTCGAAAGCTCGCCGTTAGCTGCACTAATCTTGAATTTAATGGTTTCGAACACATTACCGACCGTCTCCATCTTAACGGCTTGTGTCTCCAGCCTTTTCATGGAATTGTTCGTTGTGTTCATGGATTTGATTACTTTTAATTGAACATTCGCGAAAGCATCAGAAGCTTTAGCGTTCCTATTCATTTGCCCTTCAAATGTTTTTAAAGTCTGAAGTGTGTAGTTTACAGCATACGCCATCGCTCTTAAGGCTTTGGACATTTTGATGGCTTCCGCCGAATTTGTGGCCATCCCAAAACACCTCCTTCATAACGAACAGAAGGCGTCCCGCCGGGACGCCTTCTCCTTATTTTCGTTTCGATTTGGCACGCTGCTTGCGCTCATTCTCGACGCGGACGTCGATCATTGCATAGATGGCGGCGCGTTCGCGCCTGCTCATCCCCATCAGCTCATGCGGCAAAATGCGAAGCTCGTGGAGGGCGTAATAAGCGTAATTGGCTTCGCCGTCGCCCTCTTTGATTAGTTTTTTACGTCATCCGCCAAATCGTTCATGCTTTGGTTGAAGCCGTTGATATCCTGCACGCGCTGCACCAGGGACGCATATTCGCCGGGACGGAGCATTTTGCGAAGCAGATTCTCGGCGCCTAGGACGCCATACGATTTCTGCAGCTCGGCATTTTTGAGCTCTGGAAAATGAATGCTGTTGACGACCAGCTTCGCCAAATATTCATCCGTATTCGTCTCCGGCGTATACACGCCGTTCTTGCCTTTCACTTTGCGGGTTGCCGATTTGCGGCACTCCTCGTTCTCGGCTTCCGTCATGCTGCGAAGCTCCCATGCGACCGGCTGGCCGTCTTTATCCTTGAAGCGTTCCGACACTACAAATTGCTCAGTCGCTTCTGCGCCCGTATTTTGCGCGAAAAATACACTCAAGTCACTCATTGATTGAATTGCCTCCTTTTATTGGTTTAACCCTGCGATGCTGGAGAAGAGAACGGCGACACGATATCGATATCTGTGAACGTGAACTCCAGCTCCTCCTCCAGCGCTTCGCTTTCCGTATCCAGCTTGCCCATGATAACGCTGTTCAGATTGACGTTATAAAGCGTCACCGTCTGCGCGCCGATGGTCGAAGTAGGATCTTCATTCGTGATCTGAACCTCGAAGCCTTTATCCACGCCCGTCTTCACATAGTCCAGCATCAGCTGGCGGAATTTGGACGTCACATAGTAGATCGTCATGCTGCCCGTACCCGACCAGCCTGTCGCCTTGTGCTGCAAACCGCGGTGACCAAGCGTTTTGATCTCCGCCTTCTGTTTCTCGATGCTGGCCTCCAGCGTCTTGATGTAGAACATTTCCTCGTATTTGCCGTCAATCGTCGTATAAGCGCGGCCCTCTTGGCCGGAAATCGTATCGCCTGCGTTCAAAAATGCCATCTTACTTCACCGTCACTTTCATATATACTTTTTCCACGCTGTCTACCGGTTGAATATGAACTTCAATGACAAGAGCATCGCTTTGCGCGCCTGCAGCAACAATCAGATCCGTCTGCGAGTTGAAGTTTTGGATGGCGTTCCGGCCCTGCAGAAGCTCCAAATATTTAACAACCTCCGAGCGGAAAAGATTACGACCATCCGCGTTGTTGTCGATTTTGCCGATGTAAGACGATTCGAACAATGCCTTCAGATCATTGGCGATGCCGTCAAGCACGCGGATAACGCGGTTTTTCGAGAAGGAAGGATTTTTAGCCGCCCCATATTGGGTCAGGCTGTTAATGTCCTGCTCCACGATGGCCCCGCCTCGGCTTGCCGTAAATACGAATTCACCGCTGCGCAGCGCTGTCTCGATTTGGGAATTGGAGTAGCGTACATCGACATCCACTGCATTCTCATAAGCGGCATAAGTCAGAGATTCATTAAGCGCAGCACCTGCTGTAGCGGCAGCGACCCAAACGGTTGCCTTTTCTGCTGGAACGACTGTGCCATCCGCAAGCTTCACGCCGTTTTTCAAGCTGATAATACCTTCATGATTGGCGGAAGGGAAGTTTGCCAAAACAGCCTGAACCTTGCGGCCTTCTTCCTCACGCAAGCGGCGGACAAACGCCGTATATACCGCCTTGAGCGACTCGTCGCCGACAGGAAGAGCAATCGTATTGAAATCATACAGCTCGATAGCCGACAAATAATCGGCATGCTGCTGGTTGGTCACCGTACCGTTGGCGCCGCCGGCAAGCGGTACGCCTGCAGATGCAGTAAGAGCACCCGAGCCGCTGAATACGACGAAATCATTCACCACAAGACCGGCAATCACTGCTGCTGTCTGCACGTCAACCAACTCATCAGCCAAATAAGTGGCGACATCGAACAGCGTCTCGTCATCAACATTTTTCTGAACGGATACAGTCAAGTCATTGCCGCGTACACCCCCATGCCGCGCAGTCAACGTGAGCCCACCAACGGTAGCTGATGCTTTGACGCCTGTATTCAGACGGTAAACCAACAGCTTCTTCGCCCGCTTCAGCGCTTCGCGAACGAGCAGCAATTCCGGTGCATTCAAGCTGTAGCCGAGCAGGCTTCTTACATCATCGCCGCTTTCAATCGGAATGATCGTCTGCGATGCACCCCAATCCAGCACGAGCGGTACAGATACCGTCCCGCGTTCGCCCATGCTCGCTCCAAGCTGTCTTTCACCTGCAAAATTAATGTATACGCCTGGTCTTACTTTGTTTTGGGTTGTCCAAGTTCCTCCTGCCATGATTTACATGACCTCCTTTTTCAAATAGGTGGCAAGCAGCGTTTGTGCCTGCTCATGAGAATAGCTTTGCTCTGCGTCCAATACGGCGGACAGTAGATCCTTTTGCAACTCGGTGTACACCTTCGATGACAGCAGCTGGCGCTTGCTGAACGTTTCGCCTGACGGCTTGTCTTGATTTTCGTTGTTGATCTGATTCATGCCCTTGCTCCCTTCGGTTCATGGTTTGCTATTGCGATGCTCCAACCGTGCAGCTGATGCGCCTACATACGATCACCCCCTGCAATGGAATAAGAAAGGACGAGTGGCTGTATTCGCCTCTCGTCCCCGCTGCTTACGATGTATTTCACAATATCATAGTAGCACGGTTTTTTAGGCAATATCGGACAAGCGGCGGACATCATTCGGACAAGAAACGGACAAGCTCGAGAGAAGCCTTTTGCCTCCATCTGCGGAAGGTCCGGTCCACGATTCCAAGCTCAGAAGCAACGAAGTCAGCAGGTCTTCCTTCGATATAACGCAAACGAAGCAAACGCTCGTACTCCGGAAAACAAGTTTGCAGCGCCTCCATCGCCTGATCGATCGATTGCAGCTGCCGCTCAATATCTTGAAGCTCACTCAGCCGGTTAATGACACCGTCATAGCCTTCGGCAGTTGCACCGGCCCGCGCTTCAATTACTTTCTCAATCTTGCGGGCCAGCTCGCGAAGCAGCTTCTCGTCGCCCGGCTCCGCGTTCCCCGCAGCCAGCTTAACTTCCCTCAATTGCGCTTTGGTTCCAACGGGATGCTGCGTTAAATGGGTATGAGCCGCGTGCTCCAATTGCTGCTCTCTTTTGTTCAAGTACATATAAGAAGGCATCCGGCGAAGCTCGCGGTGCAGCTCCTGCAGCTTATCGTCCTCATAGACCGAGCTGATCGTCACCCCGCTTCCTACCGGCTGCTTCTCGATCCATTTTTTCCGGGCGACGAGACGCTTGTACGCTTTCAATTGCTCCACCACATCCTGCTCCATGTTCATAGAAATACCCTCCGTTTATTATTATTGGTATTTAAAATACTGTTATTGAACAAAAAAATTAGTAGTCTCCTAGACTGCTCGCGGTATTGACATTACCACCTATAGCTAATAAAATATTAATATAAGTATTTATACTACGATTCCTCGTTACAAATTCATTATATGTGGTAATATAAATACCGTCAAGTATTTTAAATACCATTTTATATTTCGGAGGATGATTATAATGTCTCTTGGTGCAAGAATTAAGGAACTTCGTACAAAAAACGAGCTGACCCAACAGGACATAGCGGCCCGTATCGGCATGGGACGCTCCAATTTCGGTCATATTGAGAATGACCGGGTTGTTCCGACAAGCGGCGATCTTCAGCGGATCGCAGATATTTTGAACACAACAACGGATTACTTGCTGGGACGGGAGTCTGCAGCTGAATCGATTCCTGAATGGGCTACGTATAAGGATAAGCGAGATTTCAAAAAGATGCTGGAGGAAGACGGCGATCTGATGTTCGACGGTGTGCC
Organism: Paenibacillus gorillae; assembly: GCF_000513275.1. Taxonomy (GTDB): domain Bacteria; phylum Bacillota; class Bacilli; order Paenibacillales; family Paenibacillaceae; genus Pristimantibacillus; species Pristimantibacillus gorillae. The sequence goes on from NZ_CBVJ010000140.1 coordinate 19,892, forward strand.
GATGAGCGGTACGGACCGGCAGCGCGTCATGGACGTCTTGACAGGATTGTTCTGGGAAGCCAAGCAAATGAACAAACGTCCTAAAACACAAGTGAAAGAGGAACCAGATAAACATAACGAGAAGTAGGTGACGCCATGGACAAACTAATAATGAGGCTTATCCGAAAATTCCAAACCAATGATCCTTTCGTCATTGCAGAGGGTTTAGGCATTCATATTCGTTATGCCGATCTTGGGGATGCCACCAAAGGGCTTTACTATAAAAAGCTGCGTCGCCGCTTCATCGTCATTCATGACGTATTGCCGGATGACTGGCGCCGGTTCGTCTGTGCGCATGAGCTTGGACATGACCGGCTGCATCCGGGGTTCAATCGCTTCTGGCTGGATGAACAATCCTTCTTTAATGTGGGAAAATATGAACGACAGGCCAATAAATTCGCCATCCGTCTGCTTACCTCGGGTGATACGCTTGGCCGCAGTGAGACGGTCGGCGAGCTGCTCGCCCGCAACGGCATTCCGAAGGAAATGGACAAGTTTTATTTCTAAAGGGATGGCAGCTGAAAAAAGGTGGAACAACATGCAAATTTGCATGTTGTTCCACCTTTTTAGCCCGATTTTTCTATTCAAAATGTAAAAGTGCATGTGAAATGTTAGAAATCCGCCATTCCAAGCGATTTTACCGCTATCAACCTGCACTTTTGCATTTTGGACGCGTTTTGGAGATGAAATGGGCGATTCAGCCTGCACTTTTACATTTTGATTACTTACACTTTCCAATATTGTAGTCTTCGGTGCGTTTTATGCGTAGCTTGAACTCCCCCAGACTTGATGCTACGAAAAACGGGTCAACACGCACCTTTGCATGTTGACCCGCCTTTTACGCTTTCAACGCTAGCCTCTTCCAGCACCCTACACATACTTACCCAGCACCTCTGTGAATAGCGTCAAAAACCGGGCATCGGTCTCATCGAACCGTGCAAACGAGGGACTGTCGATATCGAGCACGCCAATGATCCGGCCCTCGCGGCGAAGCGGAATGACGAGCTCCGAATTCGATGCGCTATCGCATGCGATATGCCCAGGAAATTGATGGACATCTTCAACCAGCATCACTTCTCCCCGGCTGACGGCTGCTCCGCATACTCCTTTGCCAACTGCGATCCGCGTACATGCCGGCTTGCCCTGAAACGGCCCTAGCACCAGCTCATCTTCACCTTCAAGCAAATAAAAGCCTACCCAGTTGATATCCTGCAAAAATTGCTGCAAAAGCGCTGAAGCATTCGCTAGATTCGCTATGCGGCTTGTCTCGTCCTCTATTAATCCCTCTAGCTGCTTCAACAGCAGCCGGTAGTTTTCTTCTCGCGTACCTGTATAAAATTGATTCTGAAACATATCAAATCGCCTCTTTCCGCTAACCAGGTTCATTTCGCTCAAGCCATTACTCTATCTGTTGAATAGAATATCATATCTTTAATTAATAGATAGGAGGAATGAAATGGCAAGAAAACAAGTCGCTTCCTCAACGCGAAAACGGCGGGTGAAACCCCTAGCGACTAACCGCTCCCATAAAAACGTTTCTCGCAAGTACACACTGTTTTTGACCCGCTCTCGCTCCCGATCACGTTCCAGGGTACGAATTTCACAGCTCGCTGATGATGTGTTCACCCTGACCAACGAAGCACGGGCTGCAGCGGGACTTCGGCCGCTAAAAAAGCTCATCGTAACGACTACTCTGCCGAATGGAGAGACGTTAACGACCGATCAATTGAGTGATATCGCCACGTTAAAAGCCCGGGATATGCGCGATAACCAGTATTTTGACCATACGTCCCCCACATATGGCTCTCCCGGAGAAATGCTCACTGAATTTGGTGTAAATTGGACGGCATATGGAGAAAATATCGCCGCCGGCCAGCGGACGCCGGAAGCCGTTATGCAATCCTGGCTGAACAGTCCCGGCCACCGTGCCAACATCCTTAACCCTAATTTCACCTATTTGGGTGTTGGCTACGTCCCTGGCAATGACCAGAGTGAATTCAGCACCTATTGGACGCAGTTGTTCGTCACTTTGTAATACGTCCATTACGCGCCATTAGGAAGCGGTCAACTACTAGAGCAATCAGAATTCCGATGCTATATCTGACCAGATCAATGGCTAAAAATCCTTTTCCGAGCACAAGAGCCCCCAGCGTCGTCCCCCTTATCGACTGAATCCACTCTGCTTGATAAAGCTGGCTGAATTCGATACCGAAACAAAACAAAACAGCTATAACCGCTGACCTTGCCAGCTTCATTGTTGGCAGAAGCAAACGAAGCCCAAAATAAATCATGCTCGCCCATAACGCATCGCCAAACTGCTCCGCAACGAATGCCGGGAGCTGACCGGCCCATTCTCTCGATCCCAAGCCCAGCAGCAATGCGGCCACAACAGCCAGCCCGTATGTAATCCGTTGACGGAGCATGCTTGTTTTCATGTTCATGTAGATGCCCCTCTCCCGTTTGCGCTTGTATACGTTCTATTTTGCGCGAAATTCCGTTCCAAAGGAACCTTTTCGAAATATAGAGCGTCTAGAATCCAGTTCCACCACTTTATATTCTATACGAGGTGTTTACTATGATTATATGGATAAACGGCGCTTTTGGAGCAGGAAAAACGCAAGCCGCCTATGAGCTTCATAGACGGCTTCAACATTCTTTCGTATTTGATCCGGAAAATGCCGGCTACTATATTCGCAAGCAGCTGCCGCAATCGCTCCTCATTGGTGATTTTCAGGATTATCCGATGTGGAGAGAATTCAATTACAGCCTATTGAAATACATAAGCAGCAGCTATGAAGGGCCAATCATCATCCCGATGACCATTGTATCCCCTGCGTATTTTCAGGAAATTATCGGACGACTGCAATCTGAAGGCGTGGAAATTCATCATTTTACTCTATGGGCTTCCCGGGATGTGCTGCTCAAAAGACTGAAAGGCCGCGGCGACAGGGAGCACTCTTGGCCTGCTCAACAAATAGACCGCTGTATGGAAGGCTTGGCGAATAAACGATTCGGCCAGCATTTGAATACCGATTCGATTACGACAGACGAAGTTGTAAGCTTGATAGCTGCACAACTATCTTTACCGCTGCTGCCTGACAATCGAAACTGGCTGCAAAAGAAAGCTCATCGCCTGATTACCCAAGTTCGACATATCCGGTTCTTCAGCTAAATGGAGGAACGGTCCTCCTATGCAACTCGCGTCATTTAGTTCTTTGTAATAAATTGAAGAATGCCAATGAGGAACATCAGAATAAAGACAATCCCCAAGCCCATCAGGAAATTCCTTAAGAAGCTTGGCTTTTTCTCCAGCTTGGCTTCAATCTGGGTCAGTCTGTCTTTGATCTCCTGCAAGTCCTGATTCTCATTCATGGCGAAACCCTCCCTTATGAGGAATATATAGGTAATCCTATATCTATTCGCCTTACAGCTCTCTATGTCCTCTATGATTTTCTCTATTCACGCTCGATCAAGCCATATTTGACTTTAATGCGATCCAGCTTCTCCAGCATAGGCCTCGATAAAATAAACAGAAAAAACACGGTAGCTATCGCATGAACCAGATCAAACCAAAAGCCCGAGGCATATACAGCAAGTAAGGCTTGCCACGAAAATGATGGTGAAAAAATGGTTGCCGAGCCCAGATTAATGATGCCGCCATAAATGACTAATGTGGACAAACCGCCAAATACGCAAAGGGATAGCTTCGTCCGGCGAAGCAGTCCTTTCTGAAACAAAATGCCGGCTATAAAACCGATGATGCCAAAACTGAACATTTGCCAGGGCGTCCAAGGACCTTGACCAAAGAAAAAATTCGAAACAAAGCCCGCCGTAGCGCCAACTAGAAATCCGGCTTCTGCCCCGAAGCTTACACCTGCGATAATGACGATCGCGACAACCGGCTTGAACTGCGGCAGCATGAAAAACGCGCTCCGCCCCGCAACAGCAATTGCGGCCAACACGGCAATAACGATCAGCTCTCTCGCTTGCGGCTTCCGTTTCTCAAATACCATGGCAAAGGGCAGCATCGTGTAAAGAATAATAAGCAAGCTGATAAAATAATACTTGCGGTCATTCAGCAAATAGATGCCCATGAGAATCGTTGCCGGTATTACGATAAGTATGAGTACAGCGGACAGCAGCGTCCGGCGGCTTAACCGCCGGTTGGGCTTCGTTAGCTGCTCTGCTTGCATAATGCAATCACATCCTCAATCGTAACGCCCTCTCGCCACACATGCCGGGCCATCCGGTTTGCAGCCGTCGTATAAAAGCTGTTGCCCGCGAAAAAGGCTTTTGTCGCCTTTTCTGTAATGATGCTGCCGTCGAAAAACATCGCACAAACTTCCCCATGCTTGGCGCAAAATTCAATGTCATGCGAGACCATCATAATCGTTACGCCTTCCGCATTCAGCTTTTTCAAATAATGCGCGAGCCGATCCTTAAAGAAACCGTCCAAGCCCTTCGTCGGCTCATCCAGCAGCAAAATTCTCGGCTCCAGCAGCAGCACCTTCGCCAGCGCCGCCCGCTGCTGCTCGCCTCCGCTCAGATCATAAGGATGTCTCGCCAGCAGCGGCTCAAGCTCGAGAAATTGAACGGCGTCTTCAACTTTTTCCGTTTTTTCAACAAAGCTTAAGGGGGAACCGGAGAGCATTTCATACAAATCCTGCTCCACTGTTTTTTTCACAAACAGATGCTGCGGGTTTTGCGGAAGAATGGCCAATTGATTCGTGAACAGCTCTTTCGCACTCATCTTCGCGATGTTTTTGCCGTCGATTAGAATCTTGCCCCGATAAGGCTGAACGAGCCCTCCTGTTAACGACAGCGTCGTCGTTTTCCCCGCTCCGTTGCCTCCAACGATGCAATAGAACTGCCCTTCCTCCACTTCAAAAGAGAGATCCTTCACCGTGTCCGATGCGTCTTTACTGTATTTAAACCATACCTCTTTGAACTGAATAACCGGCTTCTGCCGTTTGCCGACGCCAGCGACAGCATTAACGACCGGCTGACTCCAGCTTTCCCGATGGAGCGCCGGAATTCCTTGCAAAAAAGCGTCCAGCCATTGCCGGCCTTCTTTTACCGTAACCGGAACTGCCGATGCACCGGCTTCTACGCCCGCACAGATTTGCATCGGTGAAGGCATCGCCGCAAGCATTGGATGCTTCATCTGAAACAACGTCTGCCCCGAACGGCGGGGCGTATCGTCGGCAATAATCGCACCATCATCCATCACAATCAACCGATCCGATACGGGAAGAACCTCCTCCAGCCGATGCTCGGTCAGAATAATCGTCGTGCCGAGCTCCTGATTGATTTTCCGCAGCGTCTCGATAAAGTCCGCCGCGGCAATGGGGTCCAGTTGGGAAGTCGGCTCATCCAGAATGAGAACCGAGGGCTGCATCGCCATTATAGATGCCAGATTGAGCAGCTGCTTTTGCCCGCCGGACAGCTCGGCAACGTTTTTATGAAACCAGTGCTGAATCCCGAAAAAGCTCGCCATTTCCGCTACGCGCAGTCTAATCGAGCCGCTGTCATAACCCAGGCTTTCAAGCCCAAATGCCAGCTCATGCCATACCTTATCAGTGACAATGCCGTTATCCGGATTTTGCAGCACGAAGCCAATCTCCGCCGCTTGAGTCCGCTGATTCGCTTCCTCAATGGGCTTGCCAGCGTAGTGTATCGTCCCCTCCCGCTTACCGTGGGGAGTCAGAATCGATTTCAGCTGTCTGAGCAGCGTGCTTTTGCCGCAGCCTGACCTGCCGCAGATCGTAACAAATTCCCCGCTCGTAATTGTGAGATCGATATGCGAGAGCGCAGCTTGATCCGACAGTGGGAACGTAAAGCTTACGTCTTGGAGCTGATAGATTTCCATTTCAAAGCCTCCACAACATGTATAATGACAGGCAGCATGCCGAGCAGCAAATAAGCGGCAAATACGATAATACTGAATGGAGTGGTCATCGCCATTTTAATAGAAGGGAAAAAACGCATAGCGTTACGTCCGCTTACTTCGCCAATCACCATAATTGCAATTAAAGCCAATAGGGCTCCTCCAACTAGGCGGTCGCGGCTGTCAAAGCGATAGAGCGAAAAGCTCGTGCGGCCGGGCAGGCCGTAGCCTCTCGATTTCATCGAATCTGCCGTTTCGATCGCATTTTCCAGAGCCCAGGTCGTCATAATCGATAAGATAGTAAGGCCATTGCGTGCCCGAACGAGCATATTTCCTTGTGTAATATCACGGCCAATACTTCTCTGCGCCAGTGAAATCCGCCTAATCTGCTCCTTGTACCGCGGCACGAAACGCAGCACCATCGAGAAAATGAGCGATAGGGCAGGCATTATTTTACCGAACAAATAAATAAATTTATCCGACGTCATAACCGCATTGTAACAGGAAAACCAGAGCAGAATCGTCACGAACATACAAGCCGCCGACACCCCGTAAAGAATCGATTCCAGCGTCATCGGATTGCCGTTCTTCAAATAGAAGAGAATCGTCACACCCGCATGGTTGAAGACCGGATTCATAACCGCCATCACAACAAACAGCGGAAGCATATAGAGCAGATTGAACTTGACGGCTTTCCTTCCATTGAGAAGGATCGAATACGTTAGGGCGCAAAGCAGTGCAATAACTTGCAGAACCGGATGCATTAAGAACATTCCGAACAGCAGCATCGCGGCAAAATAGCCAAAATTAATGATCGGATGGAAGCTGGAGAAGCTGTCCTTCATCATTTACCGTCTCCTGCGCCAGCCGAATAACCGCCGATATCCCGTCCCAAATCGCAAGTATACTGCCACTGGATTTTATCGCCGTCCTTCAGCAGATAGCGGCTAGCCCCATAATTCGGGAACCACCCATTCACTTTGTACATCCATCCGCTGAGCTCCCCGCAGTCGAACTCGTAAATATTGTTGATACCCTCGATATAATTGCTGTTATAGATCGGTGTCATTTCGAATTCCATATGAATTTTGTTTTTCTTCATTTCGCGGAGCAGCACATCAAAGACGGACTCCCCTTCATAAAAGGTTACTTTCTGCTCCTTGTAAATAATGCCGTCCTCGGGAAGCACTTCGAGCTTATCTTTATTGAAGCTGTCCATATGATCCAGAATACTGGCCGCCGAAACGGACAGCGTTGCTGTTAGCTTCTTTTTCTTATCGACCACCGTATCCTGCCACTCGACAGGCTTTGGCTTCCCGCTAGGGACCGGATCGGTCTGGTATTTATCCTTTCCGCCCTTCGGCGTGGATGTTGGCTTTACTGTTGCCGTTGGCTGCTTGCCCCCTGCATCGGCTGGCTTCTTGGTGGCTTCCGGCTTAGGGGTTGGCGCCTTAGTCGAATCCGGCTTCGCTGATGGTGTAGCTGTTGGACTGCCTTGCTCCGCCCCATCTGTCGGGACCGGGCTTACATCTTTCTCAGCTTGACCTGCCGGTTTGTCGGTTTCAGCCGCCAACGATTCTGGCGATGGAGTACTCGCAGGTGAGGCTTGACCGCCGTCCGCCTTCTCTTCATCGTCATGCTCCTCCGTCGCTGCCGGAGATGCCGTTGCCTCTTCTTGGCCTGCTGCTGCCGGCGACTCGATCACGGAGGCTGTGTCTACCTTCGTTGTATTCTTTGCGTAATCGCCGCCCCAGAAAAATGCAACAGCCAGCACTATAATCACCGCTATAGCTGCCAGCCATTTATTTCTGTTCTTCACTTATTTCTCACCCCAATCGTGAAAATAACGAAGCAAGGGCATCGTATTCAGCCCTTGCTCGCTCTTTTATTCCATTACGCTTTTACATCCGTCATATCGTAAAGGCGGGTTTGGCCGTTCAGAAAACGATCATAGGCAACTAACGCATAGAACGCCTGATCCGTAGCCATCAGATCCACGTCGCCCGGCTTGGCGCCGCCATTGTCCACGCCGCCGGATTTCACATGATAAAAGCCGCCTTTATCTTTATTGTTAGCCGCATAGCTTAACAATGCATCAACTGCGGAGTGTCCGTTTTTCACGAATCTCGCATCGGTATGCGGATCAATGCCGAGTGCGGTTAAAGCCACGATAACCTGTGACGTGCTTTCGGAGTTGGCGGAGCCGCCGCTTACGTAACCGCCATCAGCCTGCTGCGCTTTCGACAGCCATGCAATGCCGCGGTCTACGGCTGCTTTCACTTTCGCATTCGTTGCATAATAAGGCGCGAATGCTTGAATAGCCATGGAGGTAATATCCGGGTCAGCGGCTGCCGGCTTCTCGCCTAGCGCCCATCCTCCGCCTGAGATTTCACGATTTAGAATGAAGTCAATGAGCAGCTCTCTCGTTGTCTGCGTCTTCACCTTAGCAACCGTCGGAATTTCATAGTTTTTGCTGTCTAAAGCGATCAGCGCAAAAATTGGTCCATTAATCCCTTGCTTAATCAATGTCTCGTAGTCAGCGAGCGGCTCCCGTAAATTGTAGCCAGCTACATCATCTACACCTTTACCGATCGCAGTAAGCGCCAGAATGACACGGTCATACTCTGTATATTTGACGTTGTGAAGCTTGCCGTCCACTTCTTTCAATTTCTTCTCTACATTGGCGTAATACTTAGCATAATACGCATCCGGCATCTTAATGCCGGAGCGGGCCAAGCCAAATACCGTCCACTCACCGCCAACGCTGGCGATGACGGGATTGGTAACAGAGGACTGCAGAAAAGCTGCAGTCTCCTTTACTTGTGTTTTAACCTTGGTGTGGATCGGGCTTACAACAGGTGTTTCAGGATCTGTCTCGTTTGGCTTGCCGTAGTCGAAGGTACGCATAGCAACAACAGCAGCCATTTCCCTAGTAACCGTCCCTTGCGGATTAAAGCGATTGTTATCGCCAAGCATAATTTGCGAAGCGAGGATCGTGGTTACATCCGCTTTTGCCCATGCCGATACGTTATCTGCGTCAGCGATCAAAGAGGCAGTCTGTATAGGCTTAAGTCCAAGCGCTCTGACAATGGTAGCTGCCATTTGCTCGCGGGTAATGCTCGCATTTGGCTCAAATTTCTGATTATAGCCGCTCATATACCCTACTTGGGACACAGCGTTGATGTACGGGTAGTACCATTGATTAGATGCTACGTCTGTATAGCCAGCAGGTTTGCTTACCATCGGAATATTCAGCACCGATACGAGCATTTTCGCAAACTCCGCTCTCGTTACCGATGACTTCGGATTAAACTTGCCATTGCTGCCCTGCACGAAGCCAAGCTCCGAGGCCCGGTCGATTGAGGCCTTCGCCCATTGTGAAATGGACGCTGCATCGGAATAGGTTTGCTGGGGTCCAATAGAAGCATAGGAAACCGTCAAATTCGTTGAGAACACGGATAAAAATACAGCTGCGATTAGCAGCCACGCCAACAACCGGTTGCACTTCATCCTATTATTTCACTTCCTTTCATTTTCTCGAATGATATATTTCCAAAAAAACAACAAACCCCTCGACTGATACAGTCAAGGGGTTTAATCAAGCGCACAACTCAAAAAAGCATGCATGAATAAACACCCTTCTATCGCTCGTAGAATAGAATGTGTAAATAAACAGGCAGGTATTCTGGCTCAAGTGTCATCGCCCATGCTGCCTTCCCAGTTTCCCAGTGGCTTCATGCAAGGACTCTTCTTTTTACAGCGGCGGGACCGCGCGGGACTTTCACCCGCTTCCCATTTAACCGATTCATTATAATGAAGGAATAGGCACCTGTTCATTTTTATCCTATTAAATTATCTTGCTCATCATAACGAAAAAATGAAGATTTGTCATGTGGTTATTCGTAATATTTACATATTAAGCATCCTGTTTTTTCAACAGTGTCTATAGGACTTAAAAAAGCTCCCTTCAAAGCATATGAAATGCTCTAAAGGAAGCTCCTTTCCTTGCCCGTATGCTGCTTGTTTGGTTAAAGCTAAGCTTAACCCAGCTTCACCAAGCTGTAGTTTTTCTTGCCTTTGCGGATAATGATGAACCGGCCGCCAATCGCATGCTCCGCCGTAACAGTCAACTCCACATCGCTGACACGTTCCCCGTTCATCGAGATCGCGCCTTTCGTAATATCCTCGCGTGCTTGGCGTTTGGATGGCTCGATCCCCAGATCAACTAGCCAGTCGATAATGTTCTTCGATTCCGTGCCTGCCTCGAAGGTTGGCATTTCCTTGAAGCCCTGTTCGATTTCATCAGCTGTAAGGGAACGAATGTCTCCGCTGAACAAAGCCGCCGTAATCCGCTTCGCTTGCTCCAGCAGCTCTTCGCTGTGCACGAATCTCGTCATTTCTTCGGCCAGCGCTTTTTGGGCCTCGCGTTTATGCGGCTCCGTTTGCACTTTCTCAGCTAGCGCATCGATTTCCGCTTTATCGAGGAACGTGAAAAATTTCAAATATTTGATAACGTCACGGTCGTCGGTATTCGCCCAGAACTGGTAGAATTCGAATGGCGTCGTTTTATTCGGATCAAGCCATACAGCGCCTCCGGCTGTTTTGCCGAATTTCGTGCCGTCCGCTTTGAGCATTAATGGAATCGTAAGGCCAAACGCTTTCGCCTCAGAGCCTTCTTTTTTCCGGATCAGATCCAGACCGCTCGTAATGTTCCCCCATTGATCGGAACCGCCAATTTGCAGCTGCACATCCTCATGCTGGTACAGGTGCAGGTAATCAAGTGATTGAAGAATTTGGTAGGAGAACTCGGTGAAGGAGATACCGCTGTCGAGACGGCTCGATACGACGTCCTTCGCCAGCATCGTATTGATGCTGAAGTTTTTGCCATAGTCGCGTAAGAAGTCGATCACATTGATTTTATGCGTCCAATCGTAATTATTCACCATGCGTACTTCATTGTCGCCTTCTGTTACAAACAGCTTCTTCAACTGCGCTGTCAGCGCATCCACATTCGCTTGCACTTGCTCCATCGTTTGCAGGGAACGCTCAGTTTGGCGGCCGCTTGGATCGCCAATTGTTCCAGTTGCCCCGCCGATCAGAATGACCGGACGGTGACCAGCCAGTTGGAAACGTTTGAGCATCATGAATGGGATCAAGTGACCGATATGCATGCTGTCGCCCGTTGGATCAACGCCGCAGTAGAGCGAAACCGCCTTCGTATTCGTTAATTCGCGCAAGCCTTCCGCATCCGTCTGCTGGTTAATCGCATCGCGCCATTCCAGTTCGTCGATAATGTTCAATTTCATGCAGCTCCTTTTAATAGATAAGTTCATTTCCGTCTGAAAACAACAAAAAATCGTCCCTCGTCTAATTGTAGACATAGGGACGATTGAATAACCGTGTTACCACCCAAATTGCACCAACAGGCCGAAAAGGCGCTGTTCATGCCACTCATTGGCAAAATATCGTTCGCCGTTCCGCTTGGCATTACCCAAGATACTCCAGAGTGTAATTCGCAGACCTTGTTTGCATCAGGTTCCATCAACCCCTGACTTTCTATAACAGGGACAAAGCTGCTACTGGGCTCTTTCAACGTATATCGTTATAAGATTACAGACAGTATATCCGAATTGCAAAATCATTGTCAATAAAGCATTTCATACCGGTTAGGCATTCATCTCGCTCTATTGACGTTTTTATAGTAGAATGAGCATGCAATACAAAACGAGGATGAGGTGTTAGAATGTCCATCAGCTTTACGGCCTCCCGAATCAGCCGCTTAAAACGGGATATTACTGAAATTCAGAATCAGATAAACAATGATAAAATTAAAGCGGGCAAAGCGCTCTCCAAAATAAAGCAGCTACAAAAGGAACTCCGGATGAATCCTTCATCCCCTGATTCCAGCAGCAAATCCAAACAAATCAAAAAGCTCAACGAGGAAATCGTTAAATTAACGGCTTCTCAAGAGGAGTTTTCCAAACAGCTGTCAGCAAAAAACGCCGAGCTTCGGCAGCAGCTTGCTAAGGATCAGAAAAAGGACTAGGCCAATTTATGATATTTATAATAGGAAAAGCGCCCCAGAGAGGCGCTTTTCCTATTATAAAATAACATCAGGTTTACCGTACTGCTCCTGTTCCTGAGCTTGTTTCAGGATGTTTATAGCTGCCTCGCTTCTTGGTACTTTGATCAATTGTTTTTTCAACTTGTCATCGAATTTTTGGGTCACACTAACCATTGGTATTGGCATTTTAAATGTAATATTGCGTACTTCTCCATTCGAAGAAACAAATGAAACGATGTATACCTGATGTGTTGATCCCTTTTTTGTCCCAATACCTGACATCCCGCCCAATACTAATCCAGCCGGCCCAAATAGTAAACCACCGACAATACCCCGGCCTATAACACTTTTATTGACTTCAGTTAAGTCTTTTTCAGTTGTAATCGTTGATCCCAAAAAATTAGCCAATGGAATCTTAAAGGTGTTTTCAACTATTGTTTTAAAACCTTTGATTGATTTCTCAACAATGATTAGAAACTCCGAATCAAACGTTACTTCTAAAAGGGTATCTGGGTCCTTTAGTTCTAATCCATGCAGCAGTCTCACTAACGCCTTCGCCATTATTCATCATCCCTTCGCGAAACATGTCGTTTCCTAAAATTATACATGAAGGTGGATTGAATTTCCTCTAGTAATTTAAATCTGTAAATTTTCGACAGGTTACCCTATCACTTCACCACTACTCTTCTGCTCCTTAGGCAGCGTCAGAAATACGAGCAACCCGATAACAAACAATGGAATGATGGATAAAATGCTAATCTTAGCGTTGCCTGTTACCGTCGTCGTTATCGACATAATGAACGGTCCGAGAATAGCTGCGAATTTGCCGAATATGTTGTAAAAACCGAAAAACTCATTCGAGTTTTCCTTCGGAATAATCTTGGCAAAGTAGGAGCGGCTCAAAGCTTGAATGCCGCCTTGTGCGGACCCAATTAATGCTCCCAGAATAAAAATATGCCATACGGACGAAATAAAAAAGGCAGCTACACAAGACACAATATACGTAATAATGCCGGCAATAATCATCGCTCTTGTCGAATATTTCTTTGCTAAATTCCCGTACAGAATCGCAAAAGGAAATGCGATAATTTGAATGATTAACAATATCCCTAACAGCGTGAATGTATCCAATGCATCCGCACCCAGCACCGCAGTTGCATAGGGCACGACCATTTTAATAATCGTATCGACTCCATCAATATAACAAAAGTAAGCAATTAGAAATACAAACACGACTTTATAGCTGCGAATTTGTTTGAACGTTTGAGCAAGCCTTTTGAAGCTGTTTACGACCGGACGCGGTTCAGGCTCAACATAGTAACGCTGCTGAACGTCTCTAACCATCGGAATCGTGAGCAGTCCCCACCACAATGCTGTCATAATAAAGCCGATCTGATAGCCAATTGCTTTGTCCATGCCCATTAAGAAGATCAATGCCAGGCTAATACCGAAAGGAATTACGCTAGCAATATAGCCATAAGCAAAACCTCTTGATGAAACCTTATCCATGCGGTCGTCATTCGATACATCCACTAGAAATGAATCATAAAAGATATTAGAGCCTGCAAAGCCAATTGCGGATAATACATAAAACAGAATCAGCAGCTGCCACTGGCCGCTAGCCGGAGAAACAAAAGCTAGAGACAACGTGGATAAAACACCGACCAAAGCTAAAAAACAGGAAGAAGCGCTTTTTCTTATCTTTATAGTCGGCTAGCGTTCCTAGAATCGGACTAAGAACGGCAACAATAATACTTGCTAATGAATTGAAATAGCCTAGATCCATGCTGCTGTCCACATTGTTGAACATGCCGAATACAATCGGCAATAACGCCGTTGTGACCGCTAATGAATAGGCCGAATTCCCGCAATCATATAAAATCCAAGATCTTTCTTCTCTGGTCAGCTTCATAGACATCCTCCCGAATATCATCATTGCGCAATTGTAACATGTTTCCAGTCACCCAATGGTCATGCTAATATTATATTCCTATTAAGAAGACGTAAAGTTGAGACTATCCCAATACCCAATAGGATCACTCCAAGCATGCAAGTCCTCTAATAAGCAAAGACGCCTCCAACTCACTGTAGAAGTGCCTGGAAGCGTGTCTTTTTACATGTTTATTCGGAACCAGTCATCCTTATTTCCGTTCTCGCCGGATCCAAAAACTAAATACATCATTTCGCAAATAGTCGAAGGAATACAGCACCTCTTTATTCTTCTCATCATAATGAAGCTGCTTCATCAGAATAACAGGCGCTTCTTCTTCCTCATCGCCCTGCAGTCTCGCTGCATACTTGTCTTTCTTCAAGGGGACAAGCAGTTCTGTGTCTGCTCTAGCAATATTGATTTTGCATTTATCCTCTAGAAAACCGAATAACGATCCGGAGAAATCTACACGATCAAACGCATCCCCGACTAACTCTTTAGGCAAAATGTTGATCGAATAAGCGACAGGCTGGCCGTCGGCATAACGAATACGTTCCAGCTTAATAACTGCGCTGTTCTCTTCAATATTGAGCGCATCCGCCCATTCTTTTCTGCACGGCACTTCTCCAATCATTTCTTTCTTCTCTTCCTCATTCAAGCCCGCTACTTTAATCATCGTACCTATACTTTGCAGCATCTCAAGCCGGCTTGGAATACTCGGAAGCGGTTGAATGACGAAGGTGCCTACGCCATGCTTCACAAGCAGCTTGCCCTCCTGCTCCAGCAGCTTAAGGGCAGCACGCAGCGTCTCTCTGCTCACATTAAAATATTTTGCCAGCTCATATTCCGCCGGCAGCCGTTGCCCAACCTTCCAGAGCTTATTGTCGATCATTTTCTCGATTTCCAGCTTAATCGTCTGATAGCTTCCCATTTCGCCTGGCCCCGCTTTTTATGAATTCAATCCTGAATAAGTAAGCTTTCCTTAAAGATATCATATAGCCGGTCATTACTACAGAGAGTAAGTGAATGCTCATTAACTTCCAGCCTCTGTACGATTCCGCCCGCTTCCTCAACAATTAACGCACCTGCACACATATCCCAATCATTAAGATCAAACTCCCAGAAGCCGTCAAAATACGAAGCGGCCACAAAACATAAATCGAGCGCAGCGCTCCCGGTACGCCGAATGCCAGCCACCTGACTAATCATACGCTTGAAGTATTCCAGGTTCATATATTCGGAAAAGCCGCCGCCAGGAAATCCGGTGGCGAGCAAACTCTTTTCCAATTGGGCAGTTGCGGATACGAAGATACGCTTCCCGTTCAGATAAGCGCCGCCTCTTCTAGTTGCATAGAACTTCATATTGAGCCATGGCGAATAGACCATGCCGGCCTGCGTAACGCCTTTATGCTGTAAAGCAATCGAAATCGAAGATAGAGGAAAACGATGAATGAAATTCGTCGTGCCATCAATGGGATCAATTACCCATAAATAATTGCTATCACTGGCATAGCTCCCTTTCTCCTCGGTGAGAATGCTATGCTCCGGATAAGCTTTGCGAATACATTCGACTAAAATTTCTTCGGATTTCACATCTGCATTGGTAACGAAATCCGTCGCATAGCCCTTTGTACGAACCTGAAGCTGATTTTGCTCATTGGCGATTTTCTGATAAACAGCGACCTTGTCTACCCAAGATTCTATTTCTATCATTAACTGATCTAAATTCATGTTATCACAGTTCCTTATTATATGAACTCCACGCTGCATTGCTCGGCATCCACACGAAGAATCCGATGAGTGGTCGCTACAGCTTCCGTATAGTATAGCTTCGCCTTACTATGCTCCGAGATCATCGCTTCAATCTCTTTATGCGGAAGCTGATACGTTCCTTTATCATCAGCACTAACAATGACAGCTTGTGGGTTGATGCTGCTCAGCCACTCCCCTGAAATCTGATGCCGGTCACCATGATGCGGAGCTTGCACGACAGCGATGTTCTTAAGCTCCTCGCAGTAAGGCACCCAAAAGCTCAAGGCCACATCAGAAGTAAGCAGCACGATCGATTCACCTTTATAGCTAATGATGGCTGCCATGGCCGTCGAATTCAGCATCCGGTCAATTCGGTTTAAAGACTCCGCTTGTTGTTTAAGACAGCTCATGTCGAGATTATTTAGCTCTAGCTTCAGTTGTTCCAGTTTATGCATGTCCGGCATTAGCAGCTTATAAGTTAACTCCTGCTCGTAAAATGCTGTAGGCTTCTCTACAATATCGACAGGGATACGAAGCTCCTTCGCTTGATTCAAAATTTGAATATATAGCGACAGTGACGCAAGCATTGGCGTCGAACAATCCATCATTCCGCTTTCCAATATAAATTCAGGCAGCATCAGATGGATTTTTATTTCGCCAATTGGAATATGGCCTATAATCTCATGCACTCCGCCAATATGATCCCTATGAAAATGTGTGAGGACGAGCACATCAATTTTTTCAATATGCTGCTCTCGAATATATTGGGTGAGACTGCATCTGCGCGGATTCGTACTCGCATGAATATCTCCGCCATCCACAACAAGGCAAAAGCGCTGAGCACCATATGTATACCGGATAACCGTCGCTTCACCAAAGCCTACATTCAAAAAATCAATGACGCAATTCATCTTGAGCCCCACCTATTGAACGTTTAATATAAAAGACTGAGAATACAAGGACCAGTCCAGCCATGACGATTGCCGCTGCTGAACCGTAACCAATTTGCAGATTGTATACGCCTTGCCGATAAATATACTGCGTGATCGTCGTTGTAGAATTCGCAGGTCCGCCGCCGGTCAGAATGTTAACCTTATCGAATAATCTAAAGGTATCAATCGTACGCAGCAAAATGACAAACAATAGTGCAGGCATAATATTAGGAACGGTAATATGTCTGAAAATGCTCATCGAATTCGCTCCGTCTACTTTAGCCGCCTCGTATTGCGATTTGGGAACAGCCTGCAGAGCCGCATAGATTAACAAAAATGCAAATGGCGTCCACTGCCAAACATCGATAAAGAGAATCGCATAAAATGCTATGCGAATATCCATCAGAAAGTTAAATGGATCGAATCCGAACCAGGACAGCATATGATTGATGATTCCATTATGATTGCTCAGCATCATCTGCCAGATTAGAGCTACCGTAACGGGCGGCAATAAGGAGGGTATCAGAATCGATACCCGCAATATTTTCACCCCGCGCTTCATGCTTTCAACCAGCACGGCAATAGCCAGACCGACTATCGTCTCAATTGCAACTGCAAGCAGCATGAATCTGGTCGTATTCCAGACCGCTTGCTGGAACACCTCGTCCTTCACGACTTTCATATAATTGCTTAACCCGACGTATTGCTTCGCTTCACTTGCTAAGTAGTAATAGTCCGTAAAGCTGTTAACAATCGTGTAGACAATTGGGAATACCGTCAAACCCGTTAGCAGAATGAGAACCGGAGCCAGCATGATCCACTGAAAGCGACGTTTACTATGCAATTCTGTAACACTCCTTCATACCGTGAGAACCATTATTGCATAATCTGATCGATTGCTTGATTGGCATCAGACAGGGCTTTCTCTACGGACTTTGTTCCTGCAATGGCTGCGGAAAGCTCACTGCCAAGCGCTTCTTCTACACGGGACCATTTTGGCGTTCTTGGCCGAGCTACAGAGTTTTGCAGCGCTTCTAGCTGAGTTGGAAAGTGCTTGTACTTTGCCGATAATTCTTTATCTAGGTATACGCTTTTCCGGGTGGGAACTCCGCCATGCTCCACCATCTTTTTCTGAGTTTCACTACTCGTAATAAACGTCAAGAACTTCGCCGCCAGCTCAGGGTTCTTCGCATTGGCCGTTACACCCATCATCCAGTTGCCAATCATCCCGGTTGCAGCCGTCTCAGCATTGGCCGTTCCTTTAGCCGGAATTGGAGCATAATCCGCACTCGCATCTTCCCCTTTAATAAACCATGACGGCCAGCCTAGTGCCATCGCAGCGCGCCCTTCAGACACAGAGCTAACGATATCCGTCGTCTCATAGTTCGAACCGACAGCCAATAATTGAATGTAAGTGTTCAATGCTTGTTTTGCAGGCTCGGAATTCACTTGTGCTTTCCAAGCATCATCAAATACTTGACCTCCATAAGCCCACAGAATCGGCAAGAAATCGGAAACGATCGGGTTGCCTTGCTGACCGCGAATGACATAGCCTGAAGCACCATCAGCATGAAGGTCTTTAGCTATCGTAAGTACCTCTTCCCAGCTTTTTGGAACGTCATAATTGTGACTCTCAAGCAGCTGTTTGTTATAGAAAAAGAGTTGAACATTTCCCGAGAACGGCAGTGCGTACAGATCACCAGTCGCATAAGGATTTTTACCCAAGGCAATGGAGGATTCTTCGAAATCATCATCTGCCTCTACACCAAGCTTGGACAAGTTAGCGAAAATTCCCCCTTCACTAAACTCCGGCATCCAAGGGTCATCCGCCATAATCAGATCATAAGCGCCTTGCTTGTTTTTAGCGTCCAGTGATACTTTCTGTTTAAGATCTGCCGCTTCAAGCCCAATGATCTCAACCTTAACCTTATGCTCCTTCTCGAATGCTTCCTTCACAGCTTCCATTGCCGTCACATGCGAGCCGCCGCGTGCAGCGATGACCAGTCTGTCCGGTCCTTTCGCTGAACAAGCCGTAAAAATCGACACCATCATAACTAAGCTTAGTAATATCGCAAAACGTTTTTTCATCTCTCGTATCCTCCTCTATTCTTTTACTGCACCAGCAGTTAGACCATTCATCAAATGTTTTTGCATGAACATCGCGATAATGAGCACAGGAAGCATCGATATGATGCCGCCGCTTGCCACCTTGCCCCACTCCGTTAATTCTTGCTCGCTGTTGAGCGTTGCCAGCTTCAATGGAATCGTGAAATCACTCGGGCTCTGAATAAAAATGACGCTGTACAAATATTCATTCCACGAAGCCATAAACGACAGAATCGTAACGGCGGCAATACCCGGCAGTACCAGGGGTAAAACGACCTTGTAGTAAATCGTGAACTCCGAAGCCCCGTCAACTCTTGCGCTCTCTTCGATTTCATTCGGGACACTAGTGAAGAATGCAAGCATAAACCAGATGACGAGCGGCAAATTTACTAGAATATGAGCTAGAATGATGGGGATTTTCGTATTCAAGAGCCCTAGTTCGTTCATCAATATGTAGAGCGGTAATGCAAAAGTGATGGGAGGCAGCACTCGAACAAGCAATATCCATATCAGCAGTGATTTATTGTAAGCGATCGAAAAGCTTCTTCGTCCCAATACATAAGCGCTGGACAAGCCGCATACCATGACAATCGTTAGCGATATTGCTGTAATGATGAAACTATTGAATAGCGGAAGGAGATAATTCTCCGTTGTGAAAATGCTGATCATATGCTCGAATGTGATGGAGCTGGGCAGCAACGATACATTTTTGAATACATCCTCTGATCGCTGCAGCGCCATGTTCAC
Organism: Paenibacillus gorillae; assembly: GCF_000513275.1. GTDB lineage: Bacteria > Bacillota > Bacilli > Paenibacillales > Paenibacillaceae > Pristimantibacillus > Pristimantibacillus gorillae. Next base: position 39,349 of record NZ_CBVJ010000140.1, read on the forward strand.
CATCCAATAAATCGGAAACAGGGTAGCAACTAGAACCACAACCAGCAGCCCGTGTTTGGGATGCAACTTCAAACTCATTCTTGTGCTGTTCAAAATGTTCTCCTTCCCCTTCATTTGTCTAGACGTCTATACAACTACTATAAAATTGAGGTGTTAACGGTTTGTCATCGTTTTATTAATAATTGGTTAAGGGAGCGGGAGTGGAATTGAGTTGGCATGGTAACGGAATGAAATGTAAAAAAAGGCACGACCATGAAGTCTCCTATAGGAGAACTTCTTGATCGTGCCTTAGCTGCTAATAACCTGCTTGTCGGTTTATTTTATGTTCTATGAGCGTAAAAAAGTTCCTCTTTTATAGAGGAACGCGAACATAGAATAAACTGCAGAAAATGTGATTTCATTAAAAAAAGGGCTCCCGAAGGAGCCCTCAGAGTATCGAGAAAGTCCTATGGACTTTTCGACACTTTTATTTTTATTTGGGGTGGTTCTCGTCTTAGCAAAGAAAAATCGATTTAAAACGATCTGAGAACCACATTTAGGTGAAAAATTTCGAGAGATTTAGGCCCCTACAAAAAATAAGGGGTTTCTCTACAGCCTGAGGGTTCCCGAAGGAGCCCTAAACCCTTGATACTACAGGATTTTCCAAAGATTATTACATCATGCCGCCCATGAGACAAATACGTTTTTATGTGTTTTTAGAGTCTTTTTGTGGTGATTTTATCCGATAATCTTGAAAAATTGGTTCGATAAATCCGTGTAAACACGATGCGTGCGTGTGGTTCGTGGGCAAAATGTGGGCATCTTGTAGGCATCTTGTGTGTTACGGCGTGCTGCTACGGGATATTGAACGTTGAAGGTATCGGTACATAATTGATACATTATTGTTACACGAATAAAAGCGATTTCTGTGCGCCGCGGCGGTGTCCGTCATGCAAACTTTAGGTTATAGTAATAAAAATGAGCTGATTTCATGCTTGTGAAATTGACCGATAAACGGAGAAACAGATTAACCATAAGCGCGTGTATCGTCTGATGAAGATAAAGGGATTCAGTCTGTCATTCGCAGAAAGAAAAACAAATATGAGCGTTCTACGCCACAGCAGGTAGCTGAGAACGTATTAAACCGTCAGTTTCAAGCTGAAGCTCCAAACGAGAAGTGGGTAACGGATGTAACTGAACTTAAAGACGGCAATGGTCAGGTAGCATATTTAAGCGCGATTCTATACCTTCACGATATCGATTGTTTCTTATGTACTGGGGCACTCCAATAATAATCCCCTCGTGTTTAAGACATTGAAGTTGGCGCTAAAGCAGCACTAAGGAGCAAAAAACTCCTTCACAGCGACCGTGGCTTCCAGTATATGTCTCTGAGCTTCAAGAAGATGTTGGACAAGGCTAAACAAAAGCAGAGCATGTCAAGAGTTGGACGTTGCATTGATAACAGACCCATGTGAATCCTTTTGGGAAAGGTTGAACTGTGTGAAGTATTATTTGCATAAATACCAACCCTTCGAGTAGTTAAAGAACGACATTGACGCTTATTTTCACTTTTAAAATTACGAACAATTACAGAAAAGAATAAACAGCCTCAGCCCCATGGAATTCAGGGCTAAGGCCGCTTCATAGATCTTTATTTTTTGTACTGTCTACTTGACGGGGGCAGTTCAATTTGCAGCATATTTCAGGAAATTTGTTGTTCGTGTATTAATTTAAATAAGCGAATGTATTAATTCGATATGGTGAGCAACACCAATCCTCTTATACATACCTAAACTTGTCCCATTTGGGTATTTCCCCTCAATTAATTTTATTCCCGAAGTATATAAAAATTGAGTTCTACTATTATATGCCTTTGCAATGGTCTTCGCCGAGCGTCTTTTATTATCTGCTTCTTCACTTGGAGTCGTCAGATAATGATATACAACTATTTTGTCTTTAGTGCTAGCAGTTTCTTTTTTAGTAAGATGAATTACATGTGTGACACTGTCTGCTTTACCTCCGCCTGAGGGCTGATACCCGTTTTCCAGAATTGTAAAGTCGCCGAATCCTAGTACATTTTTATTCTTGTAGGTAAAGCATAACTCAGAATTAAAATCCTCATGTGAAGGATAGTCACTATTAGGTTCATGCTTTATAAATCCATCCTCAACCAAAACACTTTTTCCTTGATTATATTGGTTTATGTATGTTTGAAACCTTAAAACTTCTGGCATAAAAATGTTGTATATTAAATTACTAGAATCATTAACTAAAGAATCCTGATTCCGATGAATAATGGCTATGTTTTGTTTGTCAGATTGATAATTAACATTTCCGCTTTCATACCCATGTATGCAATAATCGTCTAAATCTTTAAAACTTTTTTTAATTCTTGTAAATCTTTTTCACTATCTATTAGCAAAACGAAACTTTTATTCGCTTCAATTAAACTACCAACTAGCTTAATCAATTTATTGTACTTATACAATTCATCTTCATCTTCGTTATAAGGCTCAATGCACAGGTCATGATTTTGTTATC
>NZ_CBVJ010000141.1 GCF_000513275.1 Paenibacillus gorillae
TTTCGATAAATATTCGGTGTTCTTTCCTCTTGAAAATAAAATGTCCTTAAAATAATTGTGGGCTTTAGTAACTGATAAATTAGTAAAAATGTCCTTAGCGAGATAGAAATCTTCATTAAACACTTCAAATTCTTTTCTCGTTAGGATTTCAAAAATTATGTCTTTGTTTAACTTTTTTTTGTGACTGCCACTTTTTTTTATGAGAACTAAATTTCCATTTTCATTTAATACATATACACCTACTTTTGAAAGGTTCTCATCTGAATTTAATAGCAGAAACAACTTTTCAATCATTTGAAGATACGTAACAACGTATACTCTATCAAAAACCTGTACATAGTCATTTAATTGTTTAGAAAGCCTATACAGGCTATCAAGTTCAGTCTTTATCTCATAAATAGTAGTCGTTCCATTAATAACAACTAAATCAGCTTGTGATTTATTAACGTATAGTTCTGTAATTATTGAATGTTGTTCATCGTGATTTTTCAAAATTTCATTAACAAATATTTCATTAAGGTAGACATATTCACATTTATAGTTATCTTTAATTTCTTGATAGACATAGTTAAAAAATTCAGCATAAGTTAAATCCTGGATTTTATCGAAAATGTTTAGGTTATTGTTTGAATTGATCAGTACTTCTTTTATTTTATTATTTTTCTTATTAATAAAATCAATTAAATATGAGCGATTGTAAAAATTAGAAAATAACCGAAGATATTTAACATCCTCACTTAGATTCATGCGCTCATCTCCTAATCAATCTGAATAATTTTTAAATACATCGACTAACTTTAATCTAAAAAATTTAAATAGTCAAGAAGGGTACAACTCCTCCTCACTGAGAAGTAAATCAATCATATATCCGAGGCTTGAGATATATGGATACTTAAAGAAAAAGCTTCAGAAATCGAAGTTAGATTAACACCCAATCTTCTCTTACTAAAATTAAATTAAATAGTCGGCCATTATCTAACCACTGTATATTTTATCATAGACTAACTAAATATGTAGATCAGAACTTTATTTTCTCTAAAGAAGATGGCTATCCAATCTTTAATAATATTATTGAAAAAGAATGCTCAAGCTATCGGCAATTGAAAAACACGTGACACCCCACTCCTTGAGACATATTCTCACGTCCCTTTTGATTGAGGCTGGGTAGGTGTAAAAGAGATTCAACAAAGACTAGAGCATACCGACATTAATACAACTATGAATATCTATGCCCATATGACTAAAAATATGGAAGAAAAAGCCTCACAAAAGTTCAGTGAACTCATGCAAGGCTTCGTAATTTAACTTTTCGGCACCAAAATGGCACCATTTACACCATTTCATGCATTAAACCCCTGTGTTTTCAATGGGTTCGAGCGATGACTACATCATGCCGCCCATACCGCCCATGCCGCCCATATCAGGCATGCCAGCGCCAGCACCCTTAGGTTCTGGTTTGTCAGCAACAACTGCTTCAGTTGTCAGGAACATAGCCGCAACGGAAGCTGCGTTTTGCAGCGCGGAACGCGTTACTTTCGCAGGGTCAACGATGCCCGCTTCGAACATGTTTACCCATTCGCCGGAAGCTGCGTTGTAGCCTACGCCGACTTTTTCGTTTTTCAGACGCTCAACGATTACGGAACCTTCTTGGCCTGCATTCGCAGCAATTGTGCGAATCGGCTCTTCGAGGGAGCGCAATACGATGTTAACGCCAGTTTGCTCGTCGCCTTCTGCGTTAACAGCAGCAACTGCATTGTATACGTTGATCAGAGCTGTACCGCCGCCGGATACGATGCCTTCTTCCACAGCTGCGCGAGTGGAGTTCAGTGCATCTTCGATGCGGAGCTTGCGCTCTTTCAATTCCGTTTCAGTAGCCGCGCCGACTTTGATTACCGCTACGCCGCCGGACAATTTAGCCAGACGCTCTTGCAGTTTCTCTTTGTCGAACTCAGAAGTTGTTTCTTCCAGTTGCGCACGGATTTGGTTCACGCGAGCTACGATGTCGGAAGCGTCGCCGCTGCCGTCAACGATAATCGTGTTTTCTTTCGTTACGCGTACTTGGCGAGCGGAGCCCAGTTGTTCTACAGTAGCCGATTTCAGCTCAAGGCCCAGCTCTTCAGTAATCACTTGGCCGCCAGTCAGAGCAGCGATATCTTGCAGCATTGCTTTGCGACGGTCGCCGAAGCCTGGAGCTTTAACGCCTACGCAAGTGAATGTGCCGCGAAGTTTGTTCACTACCAGCGTAGCTTGAGCTTCGCCTTCGATGTCTTCAGCGATGATCAGCAATTGCTTGCCGGATTGAACAACTTTCTCGAGAACCGGAAGGATCTCTTGAATGTTCGATACTTTTTTATCCGTGATCAGGATGTATGGGTTGTCGAGGACAGCTTCCATTTTATCCGTATCTGTAATCATGTAAGGAGACACGTAGCCGCGGTCGAATTGCATACCTTCAACCACTTCCAGCTCCGTTACGAAGCCTTTCGACTCTTCCACTGTGATAACGCCATCGTTGCCGACTTTCTCCATCGCTTCTGCGATCAGTTGGCCAACTTCTTCGTCTGCCGAAGAGATCGAAGCAACTTGTGCGATCGATTGTTTGCCTTCGATTGGTTTTGCGATAGCTTTCAGCTCTTCAACAGCTGCTTTAACCGCTTTTTCGATACCTTTGCGGATAACCATTGGGTTAGCGCCAGCTGTTACGTTTTTCAGACCTTCGCGAATCATCGCTTGAGCCAGAACGGTAGCAGTTGTCGTTCCGTCACCGGCAACGTCATTTGTTTTTGTAGCTACTTCTTTAACGAGTTGTGCACCCATGTTTTCGAAAGCATCTTCAAGCTCGATTTCTTTCGCAATGGATACGCCGTCATTCGTGATGAGCGGGCTGCCGAATTTTTTCTCCAGTACAACGTTGCGGCCTTTAGGGCCGAGCGTTACTTTAACCGCATTTGCAAGAGCGTCAACCCCCCGCAGCATGGAGCGGCGAGCTTCTTCACTAAATTTAATGTCCTTAGCCATTATCGATTACCTCCCGGAAAATAAATAAATGTATGGTAATGCTTGGTTCTTGCTCTATATGTCCCTAACGGGGCTTATCCAAAGATCGCGTGAATGTCGCTTTCTTTCATAATCAAATACTCTTTGCCTTCGTACTTGATTTCAGTTCCTGCATATTTGGAGAAAAGAACGCGGTCGCCTTCTTTTACTTCAAGCGCAACACGAACGCCATCTTTCAACGTACCGCTGCCTACTGCAACTACTTTGCCCTCTTGCGGTTTCTCTTTAGCCGAGTCCGGCAATACGATACCGCTTGCGGTCGTTTCTTCTTTTGCGATCGGTTCGATCAGTACGCGTTCACCCAAAGGTTTGATCATTGAAAATAGCCTCCTTAAAAAGTTTGTCGCTTATTGTTTTTTATTAGCACTCGTAAGCGTAAAGTGCTAACAACCATAATTATCATACTTTTTTTTCGCTTCGATTTCAAGTGCTTCCTCTTTTTTATAGCCGCTCTCAGGCACTTTAACCATTATAGCCTTTTGTAAAATAACCTATAAGGAGCAGGCCGCCTTTTTTTACTCCCGTTTCAACGTACGCTTATCTGTTTTTCTGCCGAAAACTGATAGTCGGTTTTCTTTCCGCCTGCCTCGGTATAAAAGTCAGCCCAAGCCTTGATGTTGTACTCACCTGCCGGGAATGCTGCACCCTTCAAAAATGTTTCAATGAACGCTGCGTTCGAATCTGAATCGAGATATCCAGCCGTTTTTTTATAAGGGAACTCCAGCCACATCCCTTTATGCGTTTCTGTAGTAATCAAAGGCTGCTCCATCTCATAGCCGAAGTCGACTCCCCTCGTCAGCTCCGATACGCCAAACGCGACCGGATACATCGCATGGTAGATCGTTTCTGCTTCCATATCGCCGTCGTATTTCAGCAGCGCTCGGACCGTAACCGCTTCCTCAGGTGTAAAGATCGACTTGCCGGTATCCAAACGAAGCAAAAAATCCCCCATTCGAGACTCGATAAATACCGGTGCTGGCGAAGCCAATTCGCCTTGCCCGCTCTCGCCCTGCTCCTGTTCGTCGATTTTATTAACCGATTCATTACTGCAAGCACTGAGCACCAGAACTAGCAGAAGTACATACAGGTTTTTCATCAGTCCGCCTCCTTGCCATTTATTCACTATTACTTATGACGAGCAGGGCGCCTATTTTGTTCCTGATTTCAAGCGTGAATTCCGAGCGGAAGCATATAGATGCCGGACTCCTCATCATGACTGATTTTCACATCAACGCCATAGACGGTCCTCATAACAGCCGGTGTCACTACGATCTCCGGTTCTCCCATAATGAGCACTTCGCCTTCCTTCATTACAATGAGATTATCGCTGTAACGAATGGCTTGATTAATATCGTGGAGCACCATCACAATCGTCAGGCCATGCTCGGCATTCAGCTTTTTCACAAGCTCGAGAATTTCGAACTGATAATAAATATCCAAGTAAGTCGTCGGCTCATCCAAAAATAAAATCGGCGTCTTCTGTGCCAGCGCCATCGCAATCCACACCCGCTGCCGCTCGCCTCCAGACAACCGGTCAATTCGCAGCTGGCGCTTGCCAATTAGATTGGTACTGGCAAGCGCCCACTCCACTGCAGCTTCGCCATCGCTGCTGTCTTGCCGGAACATCCCTTTATGCGGCAGCCTGCCGAAGCCCACCAGCTTCTCGACCGTCATGTCTGCCGGCGCTTCATTATGCTGATGAACGACAGCCAGCTTTTTCGCAAGCTCCTTCGGCTTATAGCCGCTCAGCGCCTTGCCGTCCAGCACGATTTGCCCGTGACGGGGAGCATAGTTCCGGGACATCAGTCCAAGCAGCGTCGACTTGCCGCTGCCGTTTGGTCCGATAATTGTCGTAATGGCACCCTCAGCCACGGTGCAGGTTACATTTTTAATAGAATCGCTTTGTTTATCGTAAGAGAAGCTCAGCTTGTTAATTTCCATGATGACGATCACTCCTCCTTAGCATGAAAATAAGAAACGGCCCGCCGATTACGGTCATTATTATAGAAGCGGGAATTTCGGTCGGCGCCAAAATCGTTCTTCCGAGCGTATCCGCAGTCAGGATAAGCAGCGCCCCAGCCAAAGCCGAGAACGGAATGAGCGCCTTATGGTCGGAGCCCACCGCCATTCTTCCAATGTGGGGCACGAGCAGGCCTACGAAAGCAATCAACCCGCCCACTGCCGTAGCGACAGAAGCCAACAGTACGGCAACAACGGAGATCAGAAGCCGCGCCTGTGTAACCCGAAGGCCGAGGTTTCCCGCCGTTTTATCCTGCAGCGACAGCATGTTGCACCAGGAAATAAGAAAGAGGGACAGCACCAGTCCGATTGAACCGTACAGTCCCAGTATTTCAACATCGGCCCAGGTTTTCATCGTAAAAATCGAGCTGATCGCCTGATTAACGGACGTTACCGCATAGCTGCCCCGGTAATTGAAGGATTGCCCAAGTCCCGTGAAGGTCGCATTAATGGCGACGCCCACCAGAATAAGCCGCATCGGCTGCAGCCCCGAACGCCAAGAGAACGAATAGACCAGCAGGCAAGCGATCGCCCCGCCGATACAGGAGAACAGCGGCATCCAGAAATACATCGCCGGGAAAATCGTCACCATCAGCAGTGACACAAGTCCCGCTCCCGAAGAAATGCCGATTACACCCGCATCCGCCAGCGGATTCCGCATAACGGCCTGCAGCAATACACCCGATACTGCGAGCGCCGCTCCTGTAAGCAGCGACACGATCAAACGCGGAAGACGCAGATCCCGTATGACTGCAACTTCTTCATTCGTTCCCGTTATTAAACCTTTGATCAGCTCCAATGGGCCGACCTTGATGCTTCCGGTCATCGCCGAGAATATCGTCACTCCCGCCAGTAAAATAATAACGGCGCTAAACCACGCAGCTTTTTTGTACATACCAGACTTCCCCCATTATGGATACAGCATTCCCATCAGTGCATCAAGCGCTTCGTTTGCCGCCAGATTGCCCGTCGTTCCAAACAGCGTCTCTTCCAGGTCATATACCCGGCCGTTTTTCACTGCGTTGAAATGCTTCCAAATATCATTCTTTTTAAATTCCTCATCGAACATTTTCACAACTTCCTCCGGCATGCCGTGCGCTGCCCGAAGAATGACGTCGGGATTCGCCTGCTGCAAATATTCCGTATTGGAAGCAAGATACTCCACTTTTTCCCCTTGCACGATATTAATGCCGCCTGCAAGCTTCACTAGATCGCCGATATACGAATGCTCCGTCGCCACCAAGTAGCTGCCAGGCACACCTAGCAATATGAGAACAGTTGGAGCGGGACGGCCTTCCGTTTTCTGACGGATATCGGCAATTTTGTCGTCATAGCCCTTCACAATTTCCTTCGCCCGATCCACACGATCGTACTTCTCGCCCAGCTTCACAATCGCTTGCTGCATGTCGCCAAGACTCGTCAGATTAAGGAAGGTCGCGTCTACGCCGACATTTTTGAATACCGGCTCCAGCTCATATTGGAGCGTCGTTACCGACAACACCTCTGTCGGCTTGAGTGATTTGACGATTTCCATATCCGGGCTCATCGGATTGCCGACCTTTTTCACGCCATCATAGCGGGACGGCAATGTTTTGGAGCTGGATGGAATGCCGACAACGTCATCGATCCCCAACAAGTCCAGCATTTGTGTAATCGCAACGGTTGTCGAAACGATACGCGCCTCCGGTTTTTCCGTAGGAGCGGCGGTTGCAGCCGCCTGTCCCTGCGCCGGTTGTACAGCTGGCTGAGGTTGCGCCGCACAGCCTGCCGCGAGTAGAGCTAACAGAGCGAGCAGCGTGAGCTTTGTTCCAAACCACTTCATCAATAACCCCCATTTCCTTCTCTACAAGGAGAAAAATCGATAAAGGACGCCGGTTGCCCGGCATCCTCTTCGATTTATCATTCATTCTTCCGCCCGGTTTAGGCTGCTTTTTCTTCTGTCTTCTTGCTTGCTTCCGCTGCTTTTGTTTCTTTTGCTTTCGCTTCCGCATAATCGTAAGCGCGCAGAATGAGCGTTACCGCTTCAGCCCGCGTAGCGTTGGAAGACGCAGCGAATTGATTGTTTTCGCGGCCTGTGATTAAACCCGCTTTAACCGCTGCGGCTACGTAAGGCTTGGCGTAAGCCGGAATTGCATCGGCATCAGCGAAAGTAAGTTCCGCTTTCTCGTCAACCATAATGCCAAGTGCACGAACCATCATCACCGCAATGTCAGCCCGGTTAACATTTTGCGCGGGACGGAAGGATTCATCGGCGAAGCCGCTAATTACGCCTGCTGCCACCGCTTGCTCGACATAAGCTTTTGCCCAAGCTGGAATGCTGTCATTATCCTTGAAGGCCGCTTGTGAACCCGAAGCGTTATTCAGCTTCAATGCCCGGCTGATCAGCGCCGTAAATTCTACGCGGCTGATCGTTCCGTCTGGACGGAAGCTGTTGTCGCTGTACCCTGTTACCAGTCCGAGTGAAACGGCACGTTCGATCGATGCTTTTGCCCAGTTGTTCGCCACATCCTTCAAAGTAACAGAAGGGTTGCTGCCACCCGGTTTTTGCTCGTTGTCTTTGCCGCCCTCTTCGTCTTTCCCTGGTGTTTCACCTGGAAGATCAGTTGGCGGTTTTGGATTTGCTGTATGGCCCGGATCACCGGTATAAGCGCTATAGCCGCCTAGCTGGATTTGAACATCGTATTCGTGATGATAGCCGATTTCCGCCCAATCGATTTTGACCCAGCCATTGATCAAGCCGCTCAGGTTGGAGACTTCGAATTTAACGTCTCTCGAATTAGCAGTTGTATTGGTTGCCGTAACTGCAGGGCTAACGCCCTCTACTTTAAACCCTGTAATTTCATTGCTTTTCGTCAGTCGGAGCGTCACATATTTCTTGCCGCCTGTTACTTCGAGCTTAGCGGGACGCACAACATAACCATCCATAACCGATGCGGAGCTTGTGCCCTTTTTCAAAATCTGGAACGACAAGTTGTAAGTTCCGTCCGCAATGTCGCCTGGCACTTCAGGATTTGGCGTTCCGCCGCCATTATTGCCTCCGTTGTTACCACCGTTGTTGCCGTTTCCTACAACTGCAGCCTGGAAGGTTGCTTTCGCCGATGTCAGCTCAGCAACAGCCTCGTCTACTGCTGCTTGTGCCGCCAGCCAAGTTCCTTTTGCTTTCGCTGCGTTGATTGCCGTTTGGAACGCTGTTTTTGCAGTTTGCGGGTATTGGCCCGGCTCTGTGCCAACTACGGCGCTGTTGTACAAGGTTTCCGAGCTTGTTACCAATTGATCCAGCGCCGTTTTATTGGCAGGAGTAAATTTAAAAATAATGTTATGAGTCATTTGATAAGGCTGACCGTTTGCAACAGTATCAATGCTTACTGAGCCATTCAGCTGAGCTGTCAGACTCGGAATTTCGAATTCTACAACTCTCGTATCGGCAGCCGAATTGGAGCTGACGATCGTCGATTCAGCGAGCGCTCCTTCTTTCTCAACCTTCAGACTAGGAATGACACTGCTCTCTTTGACCGTGAACGAAGCATAAGTTTTACCATTGCGTGTTGTCACTTCAGCCGGTTTCGTGAAGTAACGCTCCATGCCGGAAGCCTTGAACGTATTCGTGGCATTAATAACGACATAATTGACTTGCTGTGCCTGCTCGCCGATAACTGAACCTGCGAATGTGCTGCCAGCCGCTTGAAGAGCTGAAAGTGCGCCAGTTACTTCTCCAGCTGCTGCATTCGCATCGTAAGCGGTCAGGAATGCTTCATCGATGGCAGCTTTGAAAGCTTGCTTAGCGGAAGCCGGATATTGGCCTTGAGCCGTACCTTCCTGCGCCCCGGCGTAAACCGTTTGAGCAGCTGCAACCGCAGAGAGAAGCGCAGCCGAATCGCCGGCAGCCGCAAGGAATTGCAGTTGAACATCATAGTCATGATCATAGTTTAGAACGATTTCCGGCGGGATCGTGACATGGGTCTTAGCATTCAGCTTCACGCCCAGATCCGTCACTTCGAATTTGACCTCGCGGTGCTTGATACCGCCAATAGTCGTTTCCTGCACATTGTCGGCATCCGTGTATGCACCGTTAAACTGCGTCTTAAACACGGTAATCCAATCGCTGTTTTTAAGCGTGGCATAGATAAACGTCTTGCCGTTTTCCAGCTTCAATACAGCCGGTTTTACCAAGTAACCATCCATAACCGATAGATCTTCGGTCTGATCCTTTAACACCTTGAAATCAATCGCAACACCGTCTGTCAACCGGTCATTTGAAGCCGCTTGCGCTGGATACAGCTGTACCGTCCCTAGAACGACGAACAGCAGCAGCGCCATTGTCATAAGCTTGAACCATTTCTTTTTCATTTCCCCATATCTCCTCGTCATCATTATTTTTTCACACCAGTCTTTTTTGCTCCGTAAGAAGAGTACAAGTCCGCCGCCCAGCAAAATAACCGCCAATATCGCAATAACGAATAGGTTGCTGCGCCCGCTTTCTTCGTCGCCTTTGGCTGGATCACCACCGGACTTGCTTGGCTCCGCCACCGTCTGCACAACTCCCGGCGTATCTTCACTGTCCATAGCGGCTGGTTGTGCTTGTACAGTGGTACTTTCCTCAGCAGCAGGGGATGGTGAGGCAGTCGGCTCACTCGCCGGATTGCTCTCAGCCTCTTTAGCTTCCGATCCTGGCGCCTCCGGTTCCCCGGAAGGCACTGGCGTTGCTTCCTCAGAAGCTTTGTCTCCATTGTCCGCTTTCTCCACATGAGTCCCGGCAGCAGCAGGAGAAGCTTTCGCGTCTTTTTCCCCTGTAGAGACATTAGCGCTTGTGTTAGGCTTTACTTCGGAATCCGCTTTTCCCGCATTGTCCGCAGGCTTTACAGCCGGTTCAGATGGCTTTGCTGCTCCAGCGGTTTCTGCTGGTTTAGCAGTCGGTTTAACTGTCGGTTTAGGCGTTGGCTTAGACTCGCTGTCCGCAGGCTTGTTAACAGCCGGCTTATCCGCCGCTTTAACCAGCGTTAAGGAATCGTTGTCGAAAGCCATTCGAATCGTATATTTGTGGTTGTAGTCAATCGATTCGACGATGACATGAATTTTCGCCATAACCGGCTTAGAGAAGTCGTCTACCTGAAACTTCACCACTCTTGTATCTGCCGAATCGTTCTTGCTGACCTGCTTCGCCTCGGTGTAACTTCCGCCGGCTTCAACCTTGAACTCCTTCACCCACTGGCTGTGGTTGATTTGAAGCTGGACGGTCAACTTTCCCTTATCTGCATACACAGTCGCCGGTTTCTCCCAATAATCATTAGCCATCGATACAGAGTCGTCTTCCGCTTTCAATACCGTGTACGCGATCGAATAAGTACCGTCGGCGAGATCGGATGCTGCTTGCAATGTATTTGCAAACAGTGCCATGCAGAGCAGAAAAAGCATAGTTGCACGACTGAATAGTTTCATTCCTATCCTCCTTATATTGTAAAAAAATCAAACTTTATCGATGTATAAACAATAAAATTCGATTAACAACCCCATCATTAACTTCCAATTAAATAATCAGTTAATGATTATCATTCTCAATAATTGAACAAAAAAATAAACGTTCTATTATTCGTTTCACTTACTAAATCCCTATGTAGCATAGGTTATAGAGCTTTTCAGCTCACAGCCCCTCCAACATATCCACTTCATTTTTATCTGCACAGCATGCCTCCAGCGTTAAAATCATTACCATATTGAGCTCGAAGTGATCGTATCGCACAAAAATTATCCTGTCAATAACATTTCGTGATTTAAAAAATAAATAGCAAAATTAACTAATATTTTCTCAAAACCTATTGACGACGATAACGATTATCACTATCATTTATTTGATGAGCCTAATTGATAGTGATTATCACTGATAATAAATACGCAGGAGGCTGTCTTAATGAAAAAGCTTATACCCCTGGCATTATGCGCCTTATTGGCCACAGCCGGCTGCAGCGCCTCCAGGGCAGCCAGCACGACTGATTCAATATTGAATCACCCGGAAGCTGCTGCTGCTGTCTCCATCAAGGACTTTGCGGGACGGAACGTGGCATTTTCCCAAGTGCCGCAACATATCATAGCGCTGAGCAACGGAGAGATGGATATCATCTACGCGCTGGGAGGCACACTTGTCGGAAGACCTTCGACAAACGGCCCTTCCCCTGTGAAGGAAGCGCAGGATGTCACCCAAATCGGCTCCACGCATGAAGTCGACCTGGAGCGCATCACGCTGCTGAAGCCTGACGTCGTCTTAGGCCATTATCCGATGAACAGCAAGGATGTTCCCATCATCGAAAGCATTCATTCCAAAATGGTGCTGACGAGCGCTAATTCCGTCGAGGACATCAAACGACAGATTACGCTGTTTGGGGAAATGCTTCATAAGGAAACGAAAGCTGCAGAGCTTATTGCCTCTATAGACGACAAACTTAGTGACTTTCGTCCATCAGATGGCGCACAGTCAACAAGGACACTAATCGTATATGGCGCTCCCGGCACTTATATGGCCGCATTGCCCAATTCCTTAAGCGGAAACTTGCTGGAGCTTGCGGGCGGCTACAATATCGCTTCTGATTTTGCCGCTTTGCAGAGCTACCCGCAGTATGCGCAAATCAATACGGAACGCGTGGTGCAGGCGAATCCCCAATTAATCCTTATTATGACGCATGGCAATCCGGAAGAAGTGAAAGCAGGCTTTTTGAAGGAAATGCAGGGCAATGCCGCTTGGAACGGGATCGATGCCGTTAAAAACAATCAGGTCGAGATTTTACCCTCCGAGCTGTTCGGTACCAATCCGGGTACGCGGGTCATTGATGCATTAGATGATTTACATGAGCTCGTAGAGAAAGCGAAGCAGCCGACATGAATCTGGCTACCCGTACAACAAGAAGACGCTGGTTATCTGCTGTTATGCTGCCGCTTATCGTTCTCATCTCCGTTTATGGCATAAGCTACGGCTCTGTGCCGATCCCGATTCATGATATTTGGATTGTACTAACTGGAGACGGGGATTCGACATACCGAACCATCATTATGGATTTAAGACTGCCTCGCGTGCTGATCGGCCTGCTGACAGGAGCTTGTCTCGCTGCTTCCGGCGCACTGCTGCAGGGCGTCATGCGAAACCCGCTTGCTGATCCCGGAATAATCGGCGTTTCCTCCGGTGCTGGTCTGGCGGCTGTTATCACGATGGTGCTTTTGCCGCAATTCAGCTATTTATTGCCTTTGTCCGCATTCACTGGCGCTTTTATCGCAGCCATGCTTATTTATTTGCTAGCTTGGGATAAAGGCAGCTCGCCTATCAAGATCGTTCTGGCCGGAGTAGCCGTCAACGCGCTGCTTGGTGCCGTCATGAACGGTGTAATGGTCATCTATAGCGACCGCGTGCAGGCTGTGCTGCCATGGTTAGCCGGAGGACTTAACGGCCGAAGCTGGTCTCACCTGTCCTTCATGCTTCCTTATGCTGCTGTCGGTCTCTTGCTATCTCTGATCGCAATTAAGCCGGCCAATCTGCTGTTGTTAAGCGACGATTCGGCGAAGCTGCTTGGTCAGCGCGTCGAGCTGCAGCGCCTCCTGCTTATCGTACTGGCCGCCTTTCTTGCTGGCTCTGCCGTCAGCGTGGCTGGACTAGTCGGCTTCGTCGGCCTGGTCGTTCCTCATGCAATAAGATTGCTAATCGGGGAGGATTACCGTTTTCTGCTGCCTCTGTCCATAGGAGGCGGAGCGGCACTAGTCGTATTAGCAGATACGATTGCAAGATCATGGATTGATTCGATCGAGCTTCCTGTCGGCATATTGCTGGCGTGTGTCGGAGCCCCATTCTTTTATATTTACTGAGGAAACGGAGTGTCATGAGATGAGTGCAATTGAAATGAAAGAGCTGGATCTGGAACGCGGCATGTTCCGTCTGCACGACGTGACGGCATCCATTCCGAAGGGGCAAATGACCGCGATTATCGGGCCTAACGGCTCCGGCAAATCAACGCTTCTGAAGCTAGTCGCACAATTGCTGGAGGCGGACAGCGGCGCCGTTCTCATCGATGGGAAGGAAGGCAAGACGTTCAAGCGGGCAGAGCTTGCCCGCACAATATCGATGCTGCCTCAAGCCAAAGATACTGCACCTTATATGACTGTAAGAGAGCTTGTGGCCTACGGCCGTTCTCCTCATCAGGGACTGCTTCGCCAGCGGCTGACGGAGGAAGATACGTCCATTATTCAATGGGCGCTGAAGCAGACCGGTATTTTAAGACATGAAGACCGCATGTTCCATACGCTGTCCGGCGGCGAACAGCAGAAAGCGCGAATCGCTATGGCGCTTGCTCAGAAAACCGGTATTGTGCTGCTCGACGAACCGACAACTTACTTGGACATCTCCCACCAGCTCGACGTAATGGAGATGCTGCGGAAGCTGAATAAGCAATTGAATCTGACCATTGTCATGGTGCTGCATGATCTTCAACAAGCAGCCGCCTTCTGCGATTACTTGATCGCAATGGATGGCGGACAAATCGCCGATGCGGGTCACCCCAAGAGCATTATCAATTCCAGGTTGCTGCGGGACGTCTTCGAGCTTGAAGCGAAAGTCAGCTACGAGGAAGATTACCCGATTATTATTCCCAAACTTAAAAAATTAGAGGAGGACAAAACGATGGTTATCGTAACGAACGTATCGAAGATTACAAAAGGCAACGGTGAGAAGCTGATCGAGCGCTTTAACAAGGTAGGGAAAGTAGAAGGCATGGAAGGGTTCCTCGGGCTGGAGGTTATGCTTACCGAGAATACGAAAGAATATGACGAGGTTTCGGTCGTAACCCGCTGGGAGTCCAAAGAGAATTTTCAAGCTTGGACCCGCAGTGAAGCGTTCCGCGAATCCCATCAGCACCGCAAAACGCCGGACTACATTATCGATAATAAAATCCAGTTCTACGAAGTAAAAATCGTTCGCAACCCGCTGCCGCTGGAAGCTTAAGCCGCTGCCGCGCAGAAGTACTGCGAACATGAAAATCCCCGGCAGCCTTTTACATACAAGGCTATCGGGGATTTTTGCGTTAGACGGATTTGTATTGGAGCCCGTTTAATATAAACTGAGTTAAATCCGCAACTAAGCTCTCGATGTCCGGATCTTCCTCAGTCAATGCCCGCCAATAATCCGAATGCCGGTAAAAGAGCAATGTACCTACGATTGCCATAAATGCGGTATCTAATGAACCAAACTCAAACACGCCTTGTTGTTTGCCTCGTTTGAGTCCTTGCTTCAGCAATTGCCAGACCGGCATGGCATGCTCTCTAATTTTTTGAATGCGGGGGGTGTTCAAAATAATCTCCTGCTGCATAATGCGAACAAGCTCCGGCTCACGCATCCGATACTCCGTCACTTCCTTAATCAAGGTGCAGATTCCTTCAACGGGATCTACATCCAAAGCGATCGAAGCGATTTGTTCATTCGGAAAAAAGTTCTCAAACAATGCGGCGAACATATTTTCCTTGCCGCCGAAATAATAGGAGACGAGAGCGACATTCGCTCCCGCTTCCTCACATATTTGCCTGACTGTTGTACCGTCATAGCCTTGATTTGCGAACAATTTCCTGGCCGCAAACAATATTTTTACCTTCATATCGTTGTTGCCATCGTTGTTCATATCAAGGCCTCCAATGAATTTAAGTAGTTTGTTTCGCTAACGCTCCAGAGGGTTGGGGTGCAGACTGCCGTTTCACAGCAACCGCTGCACCGCTAACGAGGAATGCAATTGCCGCAATAATTAGCAGCACGCCTGCATCGCTCCCGATACCAGGACCTCCGAACAACAGATTCATTCCGCCTTCCACGGCGTACGTTGCTGGAAGCACATCACCAAGTCCCGTGAAGAAGCCTGACAACAGCTCGCGAGGTACGACCGCGCCGGAAGTAACAAGCTGCGCCGATAGCAAAATAATATTAAACAGCATACCTGCCATACCGAACAGATACAAGAACGTTTGCGATACGAACATGAATGTTAACAGTACGACAAACTGGAATAACCATACGTGGAAGAACCCATTTTCCATTTGGCCGCCAAATGCAGCCAGCAGCGACGCTCCTACCAAGGATACGAAAATAGCTGCAACTACATTTATTACGCTCCGCGCAGCGAATCGGTTCCAACGTCCAACTTGACCGCTGATCGCCATTCCAGACTGCTCCAGATTCATTCCCATAATCATCGAGCCTACATACGACGCCAATACGAGCATCATCGGCACCATCTGGTTGTTCATTCCATTTACTTTGTTCGACGCTTGAATGTCAGCAGTCACGCGCTGCGACAGGCTTTGCGATGCAGCAGCAGCCTGCTCAGCCGGCAAGTTGGCTTGCGCCAGCGCGCCTTGAATGCCTGCGGCAACCGCTTGCTGATTTACCTCTGCTGTCACTTGATTCGCTACTGAACTCATAATGCTTTTAATCAATGCCGGGTTCGATTCATTAATAAAATATTGTACAGCTGCCTTGCTGTCTGGCGATGACGCCTTTTGTGTAAAGTCGGCAGGCAAATAAATAATCATTTGCAGCTCGCGTTCATTTAATTGCTTTTGTGCTTCCGCTAAATTTGATAATTGCGACATGTTAAATGGCAATTGTTTCACCAATGTGCCCGCTACCTGCTGGCCAAGCTGTTTGTCTTCATTAACAATCGCGATTTTCAACTGATCGGTACGATCCGTTACGCCATTGTATCCGGTCATCCAAATGACCGAAAAAATAACTTGAAACATAAGTGCTGTAACGATACCAACGATGGTCGTTGGCCGTTTAAAAAAAGCTTTTAAAGCTGTTGTCATCTACAATCCACTCCCTGATACATTCTCTGTTTACGCATTAAACAACTGTTTAAAACGTTTGTTTAAATCATACTCCTGCCATAAACGGCTGTCAATAAAAATTTAAAAGAAACGTCCGAAAGGACAGCTATACGGAAAAGTAACCAACACCCCGCATATATGTTCAGCTTCTATATCCAAAACTATAGATGAATGTTTCCCAACAGGGCTATGGGGCAGAGCCAGCTTCACAATAGAGCTCTAACGAATCTGATTCGCAAAAGCACATCTAACGAACCTACCCGCAGAATTCTATAGCGAACCTATTTCGCAAAAGTACATCTAACGAACCTACTCTTCAGAAATCTATAGCGAACCTATTTCGCAAAAGAACGAATCTAATTTCCTTATCCCCCCCAACTAAATTATGTCCACCGCGGCTACAACGAAGTAAATTTCGCTATCCGAGAACCTAGGTTCTCGGGTAGCGAAATTTACTTCGTTAATGCTTGAGATTGATTCGAATGCGGTTGTTTCGCTTATTATTTGCGAATTCGTCTTCGTTAAACAACGAAGTCGATTCGCTAATTTCTACTGTGGAGCGGACAACGAGAATGAATAGAATAAATCCCTTTCCTTTTCCCTTTCCGAGGTTCAACTGAGGAAATGACTGTCTGTCAGTCTTGTTTGACCATGTTATGCGGCACAAGAGGGTGAGCGGAGTGTTTCTGAGTTCATGATGACTTTTTGACGATTCGCTTCATTTACATCGTGTATACGATGTGAAATAGAATCAAGAATGGCAGCATGAGCCGAAACGCGCAGCGAGCCAGGAACCTGCTGCTTCCAAAAGATTTGTTGCATACAAAAAAGGCTGTCGAGCCTCTCGACAGCCTTACCATCCTTCCAGCGGAAAGATCTTCATTCTCAGCACTACACTAAAATTAGTCTTCTTGCTCATCTTCCCACTTCTTATCCGCCACAAGCTGCTTCTTATACACCATTGCGGATAAGAACACGCTGAATTCATAAAGGATGATGAGCGGGATCGCCACCAGTATGTCCGATATGAAATCAGGAGGCGTAACGACAACACCGATAAATATCATAATAAAGTATGCCAATCTCCGAAGCTTGCGCAGCCGAATCGGATTCAGCACGCGAATAGCCGTCAAAAACATAATGACAAGCGGCAGTTCGAACAACAGCGAGATCGGAATTAAAATGCTGAACATGAAGGAGAAATACTGGGTAATACCGATCGTTTCCTCCAAATTCAAGTTAGCCGATACCGTTCTTGTAAAATGAAAAGCGAGCGGGAACACGACAAAATACGAAAATGCCAGCCCTAGCAGAAACATAAACAAAGCAAACGGTATGTATTTCAAAGTTGCCCGTTGTTCATTCTTCTTTAACGCAGGCTTTACGAAAGCCCAAAGCTGATAAGCCGTAAACGGAATCGCTAGAATAAGCGCGATTACGAGCGCAAACTTCATATACATGCCGATGCCATCCCACATGGAGAAGGCATGAAGGGGCAATCCGTTTGCAGGCTCCTGTTTCATTAAAAAAGTATAGGCTGGGTCTGCGACCACCAACCCGATTACCATGCCGATTACGATAATAATCAGCATATAGATGATTCGTTTGCGTAGCTCGCCTAAGTGCTCCAGCAGAGGCATTAGCCCCTCTTCCCGAATCCGCTTCCTGTCGAAGGACTCTTCGGAAGCTCCGCGCTGCGACGTTCCCATCTGAATAGCCTCCTTTTCAGCAAAAAAAGCGGGCCCGGTTAGTCCGGAAGCCGCTTGTTGTTCGAATCGTTATGTTCCCGTTCGGTTACATCGACCCGCTTGCTGTCCTTATCTTTCTGATCCTCGTCACTCATAATATCTTTGGCGCCTGCCTTAAACTCTCTCAGCGTACGGCCGAATGCGCGGCCCAGCTCCGGCAGCTTGTTCGGTCCGAACAGCAGCAAAGCGACGAGCACGAGCAGAATAACGCCTGTCGTTCCAATCCCTGACATTTTAATCCACCTCCAAATTAGTCTTCATGCATATACAATGAATTACGACTGCAAACCTCCGTAGCCCATTTGAACAATGTCATCTCTAACGATCGTTTGCCCAGCCAGAATTCGGGGCAAGAGCACGTCGAATGATGTATAAGGATCATGCATCACACAACCTGGCAAGCCCATTATCGAAACTTCTCCTATGTATCCCATCAGCAGCATCGATCCGGGCAGCATTGGTGTTCCGTAACTGACTATTCGCGCGCCTGACGCTTTGATCGCCCCTGGTGTGCGATCATCAGGATCTACCGACATTCCGCCTGTTACGAGTATCATATCATAACGTTGCTCTAGCAAATAGTGTATTTCCTTGACAATTATTTGTCGGTCATCAGGAGCAAAGCGCTGTTCGGCGATTTCCGAGCCAAATGCTTCAACTTTGGCGCGAACAGCCGGTCCGAATTTGTCCTGAATCCGGCCGGAGAACACTTCTCCTCCAGTCGTCAGCAAACCGACCTTTAGCTTGCGGAAAGGTTCCACCCTAAGCGGGGCTTGTCCACCGTTCGCCGCACGGTATTCCGCTGCCAGCCTCTCCACGGCTTCTACCTTTGCTTTATTAACTACGAGCGGTATTACCCTCGTTGCGGCTATAGACTTGCCAGCTTGCAGCACCGTGTTCGATCTCACCGTAGCAAGTGCAATTTCGCCGATATCGTTAATCGCGCGAACGATCGTCTCCTCCACATAGGCCAATCCCAGCTCGACAGCCTTCAAATTAACTTTACCCTCATGAGGCTCATTCGTTGCGATGCCATCCCCCGTCAATGCTTGAGCCATTCGCTCAGCAGCATCATCTTCATGAAGCTCATCCGCACCAAGCTCCAAGATATAGATATGCTCTTTGCCAATATCGAGCAGATTCGGAATATCCGCTTCGGTCACAACATGACCCTTTTTGAACAACCGACCCTTAAATTTCCCCGGCAAAATCTGAGTCAGATCATGGGCCAGCCTCATGCCGATCGCTTCCCTAACCGGGACCTCTACCAGTACCGAGCCTCCAGCTTTACCGCTCGTCTCTTTGCCTTCAATCATTCGCCATGCTCTCCGTATCTGCCGGAGACAATCTCCAAAGCATGCGGGAGCTGATCCATAATCGCCATCAATCCCTCATGCACGCCCTTCGGGCTTCCCGGCAGATTGATTATCAGCGTTTGCCCGCGAATACCGCAAACCCCGCGCGATAGCATCGCTCTACGCGTTTTTTGCAGAGCCCCCATCCTCATCGCCTCAGCTAAACCCGGTACTAGCCTGTCTACAACCTTGAGTGTCGCCTCCGGCGTAATATCCCTAGCCGCCAGCCCTGTACCGCCGGTCGTCAATACGAGATCCGCTTGATAATATTCGGTCATTTCAATGATGGCGGCCATAATTTCATCCTGCTCGTCAGGGACGATCCGATAATCGACGATTTCCCCGCCTAGCTCTTCCTCCACAAGCTCGCGAATGACTTGTGCGCTCGTATCCTCCCGCTCACCGCGCGAGCCTTTATCACTTGCTGTCAGTATCGCAACCTTCCAATCCAACATTATCCATTCCTCCCGTCCCGGCTCATTGACAAGCTGCTAGGCTTCTTCTTTCTCTGCATCTACGCGATAATCGCCATTTTTCCCGCCCGTTTTCGAAACCAAATAAGTTGGTCCGACGATCATATCCTTCTGAAGCGCTTTGCACATATCATAAACGGTCAGAGCGGCAGCGGAAACGGCCGTTAAAGCTTCCATTTCAACGCCAGTCTTCCCAGTAGTCTTTACCGTCGCTTCTATGTAAAGCTCATCCTTACCGTTATCGTCAAAATGAACGTCTATGCCCGTCAACGGCAGCGGATGACACATCGGAATCCAATCCGATGTTTTTTTGGCTGCCATAATGGCAGCAATTTGAGATACGGCGAGCACATCGCCTTTCCCTATTTTCCCTTGCTTGATGCGAATTAACGTCTCTTCATGCATCATAACCTTCGTTCGGGCAACCGCTGTGCGAGAGGTAATTTCCTTCTCACTTACATCGACCATTTTTGCCCGGCCTTGTTGGTTGAAATGCGTCAAGTCCATCATGGTCACCCCGTTATAATGATTTCTCCGTTCAAAATAACCGCAAGCCGCTTTCTGTAACCAGCCCGTCCATCCGCTTATCATGAGGCTGCATCGGCAGCTTCTCCATCTCCAAGTTCATAAATTGAATGTCGAAGGCCGCTCCCATCCATATACGCTCATTTCCTAACCGCTCTGCAAACCGGTCATAATAACCGCCGCCATATCCGAGACGTCCTCCATAGCTGTCGAATGCAACACCAGGAACAATAATAATCCCCGGCCAATCTTGCTCTGCAAGAGCGGGACTAGCGGCAGAATCCGGCTCTGGTATACCGTAGGCTCCAGGAATCAAATCCTCCCACCTTGAAATAAGATGGAGCGTCATTGAACGATCAGCTGGCTCACTTCTAGGCAGCACGACTTCGATCCCCGATTGCCATGCCCATTCTATGAGAGGCCTTGTATCCAGCTCGGATCGAAACGGCGCATAACACATCATGCGCTTAACAGCCTTTGCTGTCAGCCATTCGGATAAATACCGGCACACCGCTGCCGATTTCTCCGTGCGATCTTCCGCCGGCATGCCATTTCGCGCCTCCAGCATCTTCTGGCGCAGCTTGTTTTTGTCTGGGCCGGCAGCCAAGTTCAATTGCTCGTCCATCGGTTTGTCTCAGCCTTCCCGTCATTCCCTTTTCGTTACTTGTAGTTTACCATTGTTATGCAACTTTCGCCAATGTTGACGGCGGTTTGTGGTAATATAGAATGAAACGGCAAGCATCCCCGCATCTTGCCATTATTTGGTGGAGGTATTGTTGATATGCTGCTTCAAGTGTCGAATATTCGTAAAAGCTATGGCATCGATGTCATATTGCAAGATATATCCATGCAGGTGCTCGAACGCGAGCGAATCGGGCTTGTCGGTGTCAATGGCGCAGGCAAGTCTACCCTGTTGAAAATCATTGCCGGAGAGTTAAGCTTCGATTCCGGCGCTATTCATAAAGCCAAAGAAACACGGATCGGTTATTTGGCTCAAAACAGCGGCTTGCAGTCTGATCGCACAATAGAAGCGGAAATGCGTGCTGTCTTCGCTCATTTGCTGGATGCGGAGCAGGAGCTTCGTCAGCTCGAACAGCAAATTGCCGATCCCGAGCTGCATAATCAGCCCAAGCGGTACGAAGAAGTGCTTGAGCGCTATGCTCGCCGTTCAGACTGGTTCCGGGAGCAAGGCGGTTTTGAAATCAATACGCGCATTAACAGCGTGCTTCACGGTATGGGGTTTGGTGAGTTTCCTTCCGACACAAAAATCGCGACATTAAGCGGAGGACAAAAAACACGCCTCGCGCTTGCCCGGATTTTGCTGCAATCGCCTGATTTACTCATGCTCGATGAGCCGACCAACTATTTAGATATCCCAACGCTGACTTGGCTGGAAGGCTATTTACGCAGCTACTCTGGCGCCATTCTCGTCGTTTCCCATGACCGCTATTTTCTAGATGCACTGGCGACGACTATTATTGAGATCGAACGTCATGCCGCAAAACGCTACACGGGCAATTACAGCCGGTATATGGAACTAAAATCGGCCGAATACGAATCCGAGCTGAAGCAATATGAGAAGCAGCAGGATGAGATCGCCAAGATGGAGCAATTCATTCAAAAAAAACATTGTACGAGCTTCGACAACAAAACGTGCGCAAAGCCGGCGTAAAGCATTGGATCGAATGGATGTACTCGACAGGCCGCTCGGTGACTTGAAGAAAGCCAACTTCACATTTCAGATTGAGCGTCATACCGGAAAAGATGTACTCGATGTTGCTGACTTGTCGGTGAAATTCGACGAAGTACGCACATTATTTCATCACGTTTCCTTCCAGCTTCAACGAAGCGAGACAGTCGCACTCATTGGACCTAACGGCATCGGCAAATCGACATTGCTTAAAGTACTTGTCGGACAGCGCAAGCCTACAACTGGTACCGTGCGATGGGGCTCCAACGTCAAGCTGGGCTACTACGACCAGGAGCAGACCGGTCTTACACCTTCTAACACCGTGCTAGAAGAACTATGGAGCGAGTATCCGAACTTGGAAGAAGCTCGCATTCGAACGGTGCTCGGAAGCTTTTTATTTAGCGGTGAAGATGTATTGAAAAGGATTAGTTCACTTAGCGGCGGCGAGAAAGCGAGAGTCTCACTAGCTAAGCTCATGCTCCTGCAAGCGAATGTTCTTATTCTGGACGAACCGACCAACCATCTCGATTTATTCAGTAAAGAGGTGCTGGAAGCTGCCCTGCTTGATTTTGAAGGAACGCTGCTATTTATATCTCATGACCGGTATTTCCTCAATAAAATGGCTGAGCGCATTGTCGAATTGTCTCCAAACGGAACCGAACATTTCCTAGGAAATTACGACGATATGATTGAAAAGAAAGCCGAGCTTGAAGAGATACGCCGTGAAGCCGAAGCTAAGCTGTCTGCGTCCTCCAACAAACAGCAGACAGCGGCGCCTACCTCTTACGAAATCGATAAACAAGCGAAGCGCGATGAGCGCTCCCGTCAGCGCAAGCTCGAGCAAACCGAGCAAACCATCAGCGAGCTGGAAGAACAGATTGCAGAGCTCGAAGTGCAGCTTACCGATCCTTCCATATTTAACGACTATATGAGGATTCAAGAGATCCAGGCTCAAATCGACAAACATCGCACTGCTTTGGCAACTGCCTATGAAGAATGGGAGCAGCTTAGTGAATAGCAGAACAAATCCATTTTGATTTTGATAACGGACTCGTCGTTGGCAGCAGTAGGCCAAACGGGTCCGCTTTTTATTCCATAAAAAGATGCTTACGCTATAAAAGCGTAAGCATTGAGAGGGAAACCATCGTTAGGGTACTGCTGCTTGCTTGGAGTGGCATACTTGCCATTACTGCTGGGATACGATTCTTCAATGGACGAGCCATGGAAGTTACCCCTTATTAGAATATGTGAATGTCATTCCGTCTATTAAATCAACGGAGTGATCGTATTCTCAAAAGTTAGGATGCATTTAAAACTGTTCCATTCGAATTAAGCCAAGCCTTTTTGCTTCCACAATCGCTTCCGACCGGGATCGAACGCTTAGTTTCTCAAAAATACGGGTGAGGTTGTATTCAACCGTCCGTTGACTCATATGCAGCTTTGCCGCGATATCCTTATTGCTGTTACCGTTTGCTACTTCTTGAAGTATATCTTGGTCGCGCTCATTGATCGAAACTTCCTCGATAGCTTTCTCTGCCCGCGTGATCTTGACTTCATTACGTCGAAGCTGTTTCAGCAACGAGATTGGAATGACCGCTTCACCACGCATTGCGCAGCGAATCGTATTATGAAGCTGTTCGCGGGACACTGTCTTTGAGATAAAGCCAGATACACCGCATTCAATCAATAGGTTAAAGTGGGTGCTAATTTCATAGCCGGTATAGATGAGCACCCTGCGGTCTGGAACCTGTTGGATCAACCTCTTCGTCAGTTCCAAACCGCTAATTCCCGGCATGTTCAAATCGCATAATATGATATCAAAGGATTCGTTATTAACGACTTCGAGAGCCTCCATCGCAGAAAGCACAACCGTTACTTTCATTTCCGGATCCTGTTCAATCATCGTTTTCGTGCCTTCGCCTACCGAAGGGTGGTCATCAACTAATAAGATACGAATCACGCAGTAAACCCCTTTCCGATCGGCCGTTTGTCATCGTTTCAGGCAAACTAATAACAACTTCAAGACCTTCTCCACGCTTCGATCGGAATGAAATTTCTCCTTCTAGGCTCGCAACTCTTTCTTTGATGCCGGATAGTCCCATATGCTCGAAAGACGCTTTCATGTAATCGACATCCATGCCCTTGCCGTCATCTTTGTAACGGAAATAGATCTCATCCGTTCTTTGCTCTAGTTCCAATGTAACCAGATTGGCATAGGAATGTTTAGCCGCATTACGCAGCAGCTCCTGAACAATTCGGTAGATCGCTGTAATTTGCTCCTCGTTCAGCGGCTGATGGAATGTCTTCGGACGGAAATCAATGGCAAAGTTATCCCGCATCTGCGAGTGCGCCACAATCGATTCTACCGCTTCGACAACTCCCATCTCCTTAAGCAATGGAGGACGAAGCTCATTGCAGGTTTCACGAATTTGATGAATGACGTCAAGCAAGCCTTCTTTAATATCCTCAAGCTCATGCCCCAATTTGTCTGAGATCGGGTGATCCATAATGACCGATTCCAGCTTGCGATACCACAGCAGCTGATCCTGCAGCGCAGAATCATGCAGATCAGCTGCAAGCTTGCGGCGTTCATTCTCCGAAAGACAGAATAGGAGGCGCAGCACCCACGGTGCTGTCGTCTGCTCCTTACGGACTTCCGATTCCAAATCCTCAATGAGCCCTTCAATCAAATAGAGGTTCTCGAACACGATGCTGGCATAGTTTGCCATCGTTTTCAACCAGCGAAGTTCGTCGGAGTTGAAACGGGTATGATTGGTTTTAGAGCCAATCCATACGACATGGTATTTGGAACGCTGTCTGCCGATTACAAGACCAAGTCCATGCGGCAGCTCTACCATCTCGCCTACCTTCAGCGTGTCGGCTACTTGCAGCAAGAAGATAGCAGTCCCTTGCTCCTCTGGCGTATCGCCAATTGGCTTCACGATGGAATCCGTCTGATCGACTAACAAAAAGTCGATTCGGCTGACGGGCAGCAGCTCATTGAGCTCCTGGCGCAGTACAGCCTCCAGATCCGCTCGTTTCATTACTCTCGCAATTTTACGAGAGAAGCGATCCAGACTGTCCTGGTAGCTGTACATGGCCTTGAATAGCTTTGGCCGGAACTTATGATCGATCTGCTCCTTGATATACAAGAAAAGGGTTACCCCCGTATAGACGATTACAAAGGTCTGTACAAACATAATCCAGGACATGCTGGATTGGCTCTTCATGACGGCCGTTACACCGAAGGTAATGAGGACGGAAGGCAGCAAGGCCAGAAACGTATAGTATTTAAACCTCGTAAGGATGAAGTCAATGTCAAATAGCTGATTGGAAGTTAGCAAGTAGAAATAGACAACCGGCAATACAAATAGAAAGGGTGCGGTAAAAGCTGCCGGTAAAAACTGTGCGCTTCCAACAAAAAGCGGCAATACGTTCATCACCGTAAACGGAGTAAATGCCACAATATGCGAAGTCAGCGTAATTTTGAACAAGGAGTTCAGCTTCGTATGCCTGTGGTACAAGTACTTCTTAACCAACAGTACAATACAAAGGAAATTACCGACGAGCAAAGTACCATAATAGACCGTTCGAATAGATACGAAAACATTGCTCGGAATCATCTCTGTCCATACGTAGATCAGGCAGCTCAATTGCACAATACCTGAGACTGCAAATAGAGAGATCAACCATCGCTTACCGATAAACACAACGTCATACCGCTTCAGGTAGCTGTTCATAAACAGCAAGAAAAGAGAAGGTATAAACGGGATGGCTACGTAAATAATAGAGTAGCCGACCAAATCACTGCGATAGGACGCTGCGGAAGAATAATAGCTTAGCCCGATAATGACAAAAAAGCATCATTAGGATAAGCGCTGCCTGATCATCCTTGCGTTTCCGGTACAGGAACACAGACAAACCGGTAAATAAAACTAGCGAACATAGCGGCAAGTAAAGTTGAATAAGCAATTCCGAGCCCGTATGCTCTCCATTCCAGCCTTTGCTGAAGGAAACCAGAGCATATTCACCAGTAACGTGCTTGACCATTACCGTTACAGCCTTCTCAACAGAGAAAAACTTGTTCAAATAATGATACTCCGTAGCGGCCTTGCCGTTCACTTCAACAATTTCGTCGCCAATCGCTATCCCTTTGAGGATTGCTTGCCCCGCAGGTTCAATCGCTTCTACAAAATATCTCCCTGCCGTTTCTTTGACTTCCATTCCGATAAACGGTTCTCTGACAACCGTCAAAGTCAAGTACAGCAAGGTCGACAACAGGATGAGCAGAAAGAGAATGGTCATAGTGCTCTTGATATGTATATTACGCATGCTTCTCCTCCTGCATCATATCCTATCGCTTAAGGACTAGCCCCAGAATGCTAGTTGATAGTTGCCCTTTTTCTCTTGTTGATTCTTCAATGCATCTTGGAGAGCGCTGTGCTCAGCTGCGGATACGCCAGCCAGTTGCGGTTGAGCGCCCACTACAAATCCATTGCTTGCCAACGAACGAATTGTTTCTTTTAACATTTAAATCTCCTCCTGCTATATTAGAATCAATTACTGATTCTAATATAGCAGGAATTCTATCGACAGCAAACGCCAAACTAGTTCGTATTTACCGCAATGTTTATTGCGGTATCCCGCTATTCGCTATTTTTCCCGAAACAATCGCCATGATTTCTTGGATTTTCCCGGCTGTTTCCGGTATATTGCCTAGCAATTCCTGAAATCGGTTGAAATAGAGACTGAACATCGCTGAACCGTACAGCATCGTCCCGGACCGCTCGCATAGCTGTTCAAATTCCTCCTGCATACCCAAGGCCTCTGTCTCATTGATCCGACAGGCGTAGTAATCCGCAACCCATTGGTCCCTTTCTCCCAGATCCTCTAGTAAATACAGCGTCAGCAGCGTTTTTTTCCGCTGAAGAAAATCATTCTTCTCGTCCCAGCGGAGCAGGTCCCTTCGATCATTTTCAATTTGAGCCGCTATGCCCAATTGTTCTGCATACTCTGCCACGCCAGCGTGCCATTCCCGGCCCGTCAGCATGACTCCAGTCATACAAGCAAGGACAAGCAATGCGGCGGATTTGTGTTGAACGATACTGAGATATGAGGCTTCGTCTGTTGCCAGATTGCCAAGATCGGCCATTTGCCCGTTTGCCGCAATAAGCAGCTGCTTGTTCATCATATCAATGACTGGCAGCACTATCTCAGCCTCCAGTCCGCATTCCGTCAACGCCTGCTGCGATAACGTCATGAATACGGTAGCCAGATGCAGCGCGATTGGCAAGGGCGCTTGCGACCACGGCTGGTGAGGCGCATCCTGATCCTGCAAATCGTCCAGTATATCCGAAGCTAGAATAAACAGCTCAATAGAAGCCCCCGCATGATAGGCCGCTTCCGGCGACGTACCGCCGAACAGCCGGTAATGGAGCACCGTAAGCGGACCAAACTTCATCGGTTCGGTAAATTTGCGTTCCATAAATAGATTCGCATAATAGAGCAGTTTCTCATCCTTGAAATAAAGCTCTGCGAATTGTTTCATTTCCTGTCTGATAAGCGGTGCAAAATCTTCCATCGGAAAACCTCCGTACTCTATGAATGACTTCATTCTACACGATGGAAGAAAATACCGACAACCGCCCGCATAAATCTTCTCTTATTTCTCCCCTTCCATTTGGTGGATTCCGCTTTTTCCTTCTGGAGTCTTTGTTCCGCGATCGCCTCCTCATTCAATTTATCAAGCAGCGTTGCCAGCATTTCCATACGTTTTTCGACAACTTCACTGCGATGCAATGACGGACTTTTGATGTCGTTTCTTTGATCCTTTTTCAAAAAAGCCCTCCTCCAGGTCTGGGGGCGGTCACACCTCAGCGTAGGCGAAGTGAACGTAAACGGCCTCCATCGTCAAGCCTCCTGCAGGGATTTGCGATATCAATTTACCCGGCGTATCGCATTTTACAATGCTGCCTTTGCGTAATACGGCTATCCGATCGCAATTACGCTGCATTTCGCCCATGTCATGAGACGAGATTACAACCGTTTTCCCCTGACGTTTCAAATCTAACACTAATGACCAATATTCAGCTCTAGCCTGCCAATCCAGCCCCGTTGTCGGCTCGTCCAGAAATATAATTTTGGGATCGTTTACAAGTGCAATCGCAAGTGCTGCACGCTGCTGCCAGCCACCTGACAGCCTTTTCACAATTTTGTTTTCAAAAGGCTCCAGCCCGAACCGCGCAATCAGTTCATCCAGATCCATTTTCCGCGTATAAAACGATTGAAACATTTCGAGTGCTTCCCGCAAAGTCAGCTTGTCCACTAAAGACGTGCTTTGCAAGTAGATACCGATATAGTCCTTCAGCTTCTCCGCTTCCATTATCGCATCTATACCCAGTACATCAATCCGCCCATTGTCCGGCTTCCGCAGTCCCATCAGCATTTCCAACAGCGTCGTTTTGCCTGCCCCATTGGTCCCTATGATTCCGAAAAGCTCCCCTTCCTTCACACGAAAGGATACTTCTTCTACCGCCTGGTTGCTCCCATAGCTTTTGCTTACCGAGCTTACTTGAATGACTGTCCGCTTTCTCATTGTAGTAATCCTCCATTCACGCTGGAAATCGCAATTGAGCCTATCTTTACCGACCAATCGACGAATCGATTTCTGACGGCTGCTGCCTGCCTGATCAATTCTATTAACTCTACCTTAACGCATCGCTAGCAATCTTGCACCGAAATACTAGTTGCAATTCCACGCAATCTTTTTGCGGTCACGCAAGCAGCCCCCGAATCGGCAACCGTTTTTAGGCGCAAAAAAGAAAGCTCTCGCAAGGCGCTAAAGTCGCGCCCGGCAAGAGCTTTCCAGAAACTGTCCACCTTATCCACAGGGTTATCCACATCACTTGATAAATTGTTAGTCAATTCTGTCGATATCGTTTCCCTAAAAATAAGGATTTGTAAAGGTTAATGACGCTAATTACTGGAAACAGCTGTATGCTGATCACACTTATACACGTTATCAACATTATTCACAATGCGACTGTGAAAAAAATGTCCACTTTCCACACACAGTCGTATCCACTGACAAACCCGCATTCTATAACGGTTTTCCATCATTATCCACAGATTTCTTTCCGGTTGTGGATAATTCCAGTTATTTGCAGTTTGGCTGGCCTACACGGCAGTATTTGCTTTCGCACCACGTTTGTTACTCGTCATAACCGCCTGATTGCAAGCTGCAACATAGGCCTGTGCGGCTGCGAAAATAATATCCTTGTGAATCGACGTTCCGCGGAATCGCTCGCCGTTATTTACAATCGTGACGACTGCCTCGCCATGCGCGTCTTCCCCCGTCGAAAGCGAATGCATCTCCAGATCCTCAAATTCCGCTGCTACCGGAATCGCCTGCTGAATACAGTGGATGACCGCCTCCAGCGGGCCTTCACCCATGCCGGTATAGGAACGTTCCTCGCCTTCAGCACTATTTTTAACCGTTACAGAGGCAATTCTTGATTTATGGCTGCCAGCCAGCACTTGAAGGTCGACCAGTACATAAGGGTCAGGCTGAGTTGCCGTCGTCTCCCCTGCAATGCGAATGAGCTCATCGTCGGTGACGATTTTTTTCTCATCAGCCAGTGCTTTGAAGCGGTCATATACTTCCGCCAGCTCATGCTCCGCCACATCAACGCCATATTCCGCCAGCCTGTGTTTAATGGCGTGACGGCCGGAGTGGCGGCCCAGGATGATCATGCTGCGGGAAATCCCCATCGCTTCCGGATCCATAATCTCGTACGTATTGCGGTTTTTCAGCAGGCCGTCCTGATGAATACCGGATTCATGCTGGAAGGCATTGCGGCCCACAATCGGCTTATTGTACGCAATCGGATAGTGCATCGCATGGCTGACCATCCGAGACGTTTCATAAATTTCGCGCTGCTGGATTCCCGTTTCCAGCTGCAGCACCGATTTCCGCGTTTCGATAATCATCGCCAGCTCCTCCAGCGAGCAATTGCCTGCGCGCTCACCGACACCATTGACGGTAACCTCGATTTGCGTCGCTCCCCCGCGAATGGCCGCCAGACTGTTCGCTACCGCAAGACCCAGATCATTATGATTATGAGCACTGAAACGAACTGAATCGCCGCCGCGTGCTTGCGTCCGAACGGACCGGAACAGCTCCTCCACCTCGTCAGGCAGTGCATAACCAAGCGTATCTGGCAGATTAATGATCGTTGCTCCCTCGGCAATAGCCGCTTCTACCAGCTCGATGACAAACGCCCGGTCGGAGCGCGTCGTATCCATCGCGGAAAACTCAATTTCATCAACGAACTGCTTGCCATAGGCGATCATTTCCTTCGCAATCTGCACCACCTCCGAACGGGTCTTGCGCAGCTGGTACTGCAGATGAATATCCGAGGAAGAGATGAACAGGTGCAGCCTTCTTCTCGCCGCATCCTGAGTCGCCTTAACTGCAGCATCAATATCCACCTTCATCATGCGGGCAAAACCCGATATTTCCAGATTTTGCAGCTCACGAGAAATTTGCTGTACAGCAGCAAACTCACCCGGACTCGATACAGCAAAGCCTGGCTCAATAATGTCGATACCAAGCTTACCCAGTTGGCGGGCGATAATGATCTTCCGCTCTGGATCGATTGATGCGCCCGGGGACTGCTCACCATCACGTAAAGTCGTATCAAAAATTTGGATTTTTTTCATCTCTTGCACCTTATTCATCATTTCGCTCATATTAAAAAACCTCCGTTAATTGAATTATTCAAATGTTCTGGATACAAAAAAACAACCTGCCGTCTCTGGAAAGAGACGACAGGTTGTTGATCCGCCGTGGTACCACTCTAATTGGCCGGAACACACTAAAAGTTCCAGACCCGCTTGATGCCCGATGACGGAGGCTTTGCCGTAATGATGTACGAGCAGCCGCTGCTGCTTTCCACCATTCCGCTCCCAGGCGAGTTCAGACTCAAGCTTCGACTGCGTCGCACCTACCCGCAGCTCTCTGCGGCAGCTTAGTCAAGAATAACCTTGTCTTCACTGCCGTGTTTCCACTTCATTGTCCTACTGTTCCTGTTCCTAGCGTTATGTGTATGGGATTGTCGTTTCCTATTTATTCGTGTCAGTTGAGTGAGCTATAACGTTACTCCAGGCATTTCCGCCTGATACTTCCTTCCCTGCTGCTCGCAAGACAATAAAAAAAGCCCATCGTCTCTATATTCAAGAGACGACAGGCTGTTATGTCCTGCGCGGTACCACCCTTGTTGACTGCGAACGCCATGCTGCAATAGCAAAGGTTCGTAAGTCCACCTTAGGCACATCGCCAACTCCGGATGTTAGTCGATGCGCACCCGATTACGGGGGTTAACCGTAACGACGTACGCGCTTAAGCTGCCATGGCCAGCTCTTGCCTCCGTCATTCCGCTCCCAGGCGAGTTTCAGGTCTCCTTCGACTGCGTTGCACCAGCCCGCAGCTCTCTTTACCCGGATAAACCTTACTGATCCTGTTCCTTGCGTTTGCAAAGTATAGAATTGAAGTATTGTTGCTTATTATATTCTCCGAATAATATTCTGTCAATTCCCATTAACCGCATTTTTTTTAGATCGTTCTGCCTGTTGCCCAGCCCTCCAGCGAGAAATTAGGCTCGGCTTTCATATCCAGCGGTGTAAATTCGCCGCGCTTCCATTTCAAATAAGCCGCAGCGCCGATCATCGCCGCATTATCCGTACATAGACGATGCGGCGGCACGAGCAGAGGCACCGATTCTTTGGCGCATCTTGCCGTCAGTGCCTCTCTCAACCCGCGGTTGGCCGCTACTCCACCGCATAACAGCAGCTGCTTAGCTCCAAATTCACGAACGGCGCGAAGCGCTTTTTCAACAAGCACCTCAATGACAGATTCCTGAAAGCCTCTAGCCAGTGCCGCTTTGTCGAGCTCCTCACCCTTCATACCCGTCTGGTTAATGACGGCGAGCACTGCCGATTTCAAACCGCTAAAGCTGAAATCATAGGAGCCAGCTTCCAGCCACGCACGCGGCAGCGTAATGGCCCGCTCCGCCTCCATTGCCAGCTTGTCGATATGCGGCCCTCCAGGATAAGGAAATTTGAGCGCACGCGCTACTTTGTCATACGCCTCCCCAACGGCATCGTCGCGGGTTCTGCCAATCATCCGGAAGGAGCCTTCACTCTCCAGCAGAACAAGCTCAGTATGACCGCCGGAAACGACGAGCGCCATGCAAGGATACTGGAGCTCATGAACGAGCTGATTCGCATAGATATGTCCAGCGATGTGATGCGTGCCGATCAGCGGCACATCCAATGCCATCGCCAAGCTTTTTGCCGCTACGATCCCGACCAGCAAAGCGCCTACAAGTCCGGGACCTTGGGTAACGGCTACCGCCGACACATCGTCAAGCCCATAACCAGACTCCTCCAAAGCTTGCTCGATCATCAGCGTAATAACCTCTACATGCTTCCGCGAAGCGATCTCGGGTACCACGCCGCCAAAGCGCTCATGAACCTCGATCTGGCTGGAAATGACATTCGAAGCGATGTGGCTGCCGCCCCTTATAACCGCTACCGAAGTTTCATCGCAGCTTGTCTCAATCGCCAGTATAATGCCTTCGTTGTTGCTGCTCTCATTACTATTTTCTAGTCCGCTCACAGTCCCTGATCCTCCGCCTCAACCTCATCGTCGTTCTGTATGTCCCTTGTCAGCTCCGCCCACATAATTATTGCATCTTCCTGATTATCGGAATAATAAGCAGGTCTTATGCCGGAAGGCTCAAATCCAAGCTTTCCATACAAGCTTTGGGCAATTATGTTGGACGCTCTCACTTCGAGCGTCATTTTAGTCGCACCATAATAGACGGCTCTGCGCTGCAGTTGATCCATCAGCCGTTCGCCCAGCCCTTTTCCGCGCCTGTCCGCTTCGATAGCTATATTCGTTACATGGGCTTCATCAATAATGATCCACATGCCCCCATATCCGATAATCCGGTCATCGGATTCCATAACGACATATCTCGCGAACATATTGTTCAACAGCTCATTGCGGAACGCTTCCGCCGTCCAAGGCGTAGCGAATGCCTCTTCCTCGATGGCAACGATTCGCTCAATATCCTCCAGCGCCATTGGCCGGAAGAGAACTTTCGCGTTCATACCGGATTTTCTCATTACTTGGTTTCCTCCGCACGTTTGGCTTGTTCAGCCAGCTTTTCCTTCAGCTTCACTTCCGCTTCGGTCAGCTGCGTATAGTTTGGCGTAAACGTATGCGTATCATCGAATTGTCCCGCAATAAGCCGCTGCTGCCCCAGTTCCGCAACCCATCGGCCTTCCAGCTCATATGGCTGCAAGAGTACTTCGGCGGCAATACCTGCTTCTGCACAAAGCTGTTTCAATCGCAAAGCCTCAGCCTCATGGAGAGTCAAATCGCCGCAAATCGAAATCGCCGATGGGTTTTGGCCACCTGCTTCTGCGCCTTCACCAGCCAGTAATTCTGCAATCGTATCGACCCAGTCCTTCATAAGCCGTACACCATCATGGGCAAATCGGCTCCATACTCCTTCTGCGTTCATCGCAAAGCCAGCCGTATACACCTGACCCCGCCGGGCATCCATAATCGGCAGTACCCAGTGCACGCCAGCCGTAGTCTTGGAGTCATTCCTTTGATGAATGCCGCCATATGCCAGTGCCTCCAGGCTGGAAATGCCGATTAACGGCTTCTTCCATACCCAAGCAAGCGTTTTTGCCGCAGCTACGGCAATTCTCATTCCCGTGTAAGATCCCGGACCGTTACCGACAGCGATTGCCCCAAGGTCCTGTCCCTTCACGCCGCATTGCTCCAGAAGCTGCTTAAGATGAACAATGATGTGAACCGAATGGTTCCTCTCCGCCAGAGAATGAATTTCTCCCAGCGTTTGCTCGCCCTGCCGGATTGCCGCAGACATTGCTGCGGTCGATGTATCAAATGCCAATATCGGAAGTTGTTTAGTTTCTGTCATCGCTCTTCCCTGCTCCTATCTCGTTCAAAGCCGTACACCATGCAGCGTATGGCTCTCCAATGCCTGTTAGTCGGAAACGGCGGCCTGCTTCACCTTCATGCTCAATATAAATATCAAGCCGTTCCGGGGGCAAAAGCTCTTCAATCAAGCTGGCCCATTCCACGATCGTCGCGCCGTTTCCGTAAAAGTAATCATCCAAGCCAAGCTCATCCGCTTCCTCCATTGAAAGCCGGTAAACGTCCATATGATAAAAGGGCATCGCAGCACCTTCATATTCCTTAATGATCGTAAAAGTAGGGCTGTTCACCACGCCATTTACACCAATCGCTTTTGCAAAATATTGCGAGAACGTTGTTTTACCTGCCCCTAAGTCGCCGTCCAACGCTATTATCGTGCCAGGAGCAGACATGCCTCCAAGCAATTCGGCCAATTTCGCCGTTTCCAGCTCATCTTTCACACTAATTGCAGCTTGTCCTATAGGCTTGCTCATCTCTACCAACCACCTGCTCATCAACCAAAATGATTAAAGCCCCGTTTCGCAAGCTGTACCGCCCGCTCCGTCTCCTCTTCAATGAGACTTACGCCAGGCTCACCTGCTTCTGTCACTCCAATAATATAGAACGGCAACCCCTCTGCATGAAAAGCGGCTTGAGCCGCCTCAGCATCAGATAGTGCTATCGTCCCTAGCAGCGCATAGTCTTCACCGCCGTACAGCATCCACTCCAGCGGGTCAACGGCAGCACGGCTGGCATAGCTTGCCATGCTGCCGCTGCGCGGAAGCTTGCGCTCATGCAAAAGGATCGCCAGGCCTGAAGCTTCGGCGATTTCCCACGCTTCGCTGGCGAGCCCGTCGCTCACATCGTTGAGCGAATGGCAAGTGCCGCGCTCAAGCAGTATCCGGCCTGCGCGTACGCCGGGCTCCGGGCGGCGGTGCGCTTGCACAAGCGCCGCCGGCAGCTCCACTCGCAAGCCGCTTTGCTGCGCGAACAGACCATGCAGGCCGGCTGCCGACATGCCAATCGGCGGCCCGGCCAGAAAGACAGCGTCCCCGGGCTTCGCACCGGAGCGCCGAAGCGCCCGCCCGGCTTCGACGGCACCCGTCACCGTCACCGCAACGACTAAGTGCTGCGGCGACGATGTCGTATCGCCGCCAATGACCGCTACGCCATATCGCTCCGCGCAACTATACAGCCCATCGTACAGCCGGCGCATTCGCTCCGGCCCAAACGACTTTGGCACACTTACGGATATGAGCGCGTGAAGCGGGATGCCGCCCATAGCGGCGATATCGCTAATATTGACGGCCAACGCCTTATAGCCGATATCCTCTTCCTCCATCGTCGCATCTGCAAAATGAACGCCTTCTACCATCGTGTCCATCGCCATGACCCATTCATACGGTCCCTTGATGTCCGAAATGGAAAAATTACTGTCTACGAGCGCCGCATCGTCTCCGATTCCGAGCACAACGCCGCGGCTTCGCTGCCATTCCGCGCTTTGCCTATCCGCCGTCCAATGGCGGATGCTTGCAAATTCATCCACTGCTCTTGTCTCCTTCGCGGCCGCTAATGGATGTCCCGTTTCTTGAAGCGGCCGCCTTTCACATCATGAATATTCCCGACAGCTAGAAATGCAACGGGATCAAGCTCATGCACGATCGACTTCATCTTCGCCTCTTCCAGCCTCGTAATGACGCAGAAGATGACCCGCTTCTGGCCTCCCGTGAAGCCGCCTTCCCCATGCAAGTAAGTAACGCCGCGTCCCAGCCGGCTCATGATAGCCGCGCCGATCTCCTGCGAGTCCTCGCTAATAATCCATACCGCCTTCGATTCCTCAAAGCCTTCAATCGTAATATCGATCATCTTAAATGCAATGTAATAGGCCACCAGCGAATACATCGCCCGGTCCCAGCCGAATACGAATCCGGCACTGCACAGTATAAACAGGTTGAAAAACATAACGATTTCCCCTACCGAAAAAGGGAGCCGCTTATTAAATAAAATCGCAATAATTTCAGTGCCATCCAGCGAGCCGCCAAAGCGGATAACCATCCCCACGCCGATGCCGAGAATAACTCCGCCAAATATAGTCGCCAGCACGTATTCCTCCGTCAAGGGAGGAACTGAATGGAGCAGAAACGTCCCCAGGGACATCACGCTGACGCCATACAACGTCGACATTGCAAACGTCTTTCCTATTTGCTTATAGCCGAGTACCAGGAAGGGCAAATTGAGTAAAAAGAGAAAGATGCCAAGGGGCAAACCGGTCAAATGCGAAATGATAATCGAGATGCCCACGATGCCGCCGTCAATGATATGATTCGGCACGAGAAAGATTTCAAGTCCTACCGATACGAGCGCCGCCCCTAACGTAATAAAAAGCATGCGGCGGAGCACTTCAAGCTTCGGCAGCTTTAAATGCTGATGATGCTCACTCATGAAACCTTCTCCCTCTCCCAGAATCGGCCTTTTCTTTCTATTTTACCTTAAGAGTCGCGATATGGAAACGGCCTATAAAGCAAATCCCCCTATCAACGGGCTTAGTTGATAGGGGGATTCTTGCGTTGAAGCTTTATTTATAGCTCTTTAACGATCATCAGATGGAGCTCGTCCTTCAGCTCCAAATCATAAGGCTGCGCCGGATCGCTGCCATCTGCTTCACGAATAATGCGTACTCTTGGCCTATGAAGCGCTAGCTCGCTGTTCACGGCCACAACCGCGGTCTGTCCGGAACTGAGCAGCAGCGTCGTCGACACTGGATAAATGGAAATATGACGACAAAAAAGCTTGATCAAATCAAAATCGAAATACGTATTTCCCGCCGCAAACAAAAATTCAATGGCCTCAGCGGAAGTATAACGTTTACGATGCGGCCTAGGAGAAGTCAAGGCATCATAGACGTCAGCGATTGCGACGATTTGCGCATACATATGTATTTCATCCTTTTGCAGACCGCGCGGATAGCCCGATCCGTTGTAGCGCTCATGATGCTGCAGCGCACAGTGGGCCGAGACGATCGAAATATCATGATATTTACGTAAAATATCAAAACCGTCTTTCGTGTGGTTCTCCACGATTGACCGCTCTTCCTTCGTCAAGGGGCCAGGTTTTTTGAGCAGCTCCTGAGGCACCTTCGACATCCCGATATCATACATGAGCGCACCGATGCCAAGCTCCTCCAACTGGTTACGGTTATAGCCCTTGGCGATGCCGAGCACCCCGGCCAACACCGCAACGTTAACGGTATGCTGGAACAAGTAGGCGTCAGTCGTATGTATGCTTGTCAGATTGACGAGGACGTTGGGTCTCGTCGACAAATCAGTCATAATGGCACCAAACACGTTGCGAAAGGTTCTCCCGAGATCCGGGACGATAGCCCTTCCCTTCATGGGCGAGAAGTCCTTAAATGAATTCATTGTTTTATAAATCGCATCAGCGGCCTGCCTGCGCGTTTCGTCGCTGATTGTTTCTTCCGGAATTAAATCTTCTGTCTTCCCATCTTCGATAAACAAAAAATCGATTCCCAGTGATTGCAGCCGATTTATAAAACGTTCGCTCAGTTCGACTCCTTCGCCAAGAAGAACGCTCCCATTGTCTTGAAAGATGGGCTTGGCGAGCTTGTCTCCAGGATTGACCAATCCAATTTGCACTTTTCTCATTAGATAGTTCCCGCCTTCGATCGTTTTCTAGCGCTTACCGGAATGAATTCTATTTTAGCAGATTAGAATGTGACTGACTATCTCCCCTTTTTTACGGCAATCCAAGAGACAAATCCGCGTAAAAAAAAGCAAGCGTCGTTTCACCCTCTCCGCCTGTCGTAAAGTAACTTTCCCTTAAAAATAAACAAAAAAAAGAAACCCTGCGCTTTTTCAATAAAAGCGGGGTTTCTCAACAATCCGATGAAGCGCTCAATCTTCAAAGCCTATTCCGCTGCCGGAGAGGCAGCTCCTTAAGCCAGCTTCCGCTTAACGATGCGATTGCGTCCATTATA
Source organism: Paenibacillus gorillae (assembly GCF_000513275.1). Classification (GTDB taxonomy): domain Bacteria; phylum Bacillota; class Bacilli; order Paenibacillales; family Paenibacillaceae; genus Pristimantibacillus; species Pristimantibacillus gorillae. The sequence goes on from NZ_CBVJ010000141.1 coordinate 37,720, forward strand.
CTTCGCTTCATACAGCGCAGCGTCGGCTTGCGATAATAATTCACGCAGAAAAGCTTTCGGATCTTCCAGCACCTTCGTATCGAACTGCTCGATTGAGACTACGCCCATACTAATCGTAACCGATACCGTCTGATCGCCATTACCGGTTCTCACCACGTTATGCTCAACCGCTTCCTTAATCCGGTCCGCAACCAGATCGGCATGCTCCCGGTTCGTATGGGGCAAATAAACGGTAAATTCCTCGCCTCCGTAACGTGCAAGCACGTCTGTAAGCCGCAGCATGCTGCGCACCGCATCGACTGTACCGCACAGCACCTCGTCTCCGGCTAAATGCCCAAACCGGTCGTTAATTGATTTAAACAAATCAATATCGAACAAGAAAATCGAGAAAGGAATGCCTTTGCGCACATTGATCGCTACCTCCTGCTCCAGCTGCTGCAGCAGGTACCGGCGGTTATAGCAGCCGGTCAGACTATCGGTAATCGCCATATTTTGCAGCTTCTTATTCGCTTGGGAAAGCTCTTCTTGCATAAGCATCAGCTCGCGGTTGCGATCATGAAGCAGCTCATTTTGCGTGTTGGTTTCATCCAGCAAGATGCGAAGCTGTGTTACGTCATGGAAGGTTAGCAGCCGGCCGATAGGCAGCTTTTTCTTGTTTTGATTCAAAATCGGTGCGGAATGAATGACGAAGTAGCTCGATTGCTCCAAATGAAGCGCTAGCTCAACTTCCAGCCGTTCCAGCGGTTTCTCACGCTGCTCTTCAAAAAACCTCAAAAAATCCCTTGCCGCTGACTTCGGAAGCTGTGAGGCTATGGCTTCCGGGTTGAAGCTGTCTCCGATTTTAAGACGAATAACCGGCCGCATCGCTTTATTGATATCAATTACGATATCGTTATCATCCAATACGATAATGCCGGTAGACATCGTATTCATAATATCGCGCTGCACGACTTGAATAATATTGAAGACGCGATGCTTTGTAATTGCATGCGCCAGATAGCCTGTCGAAATCGCCATACCGCAAGAAATGATAGGAAAATAGCTATCGAAAGAATCAATAAAAACAATATTCACAAGCAAATCGCCAATGCCGAACAGAATAAGCAGAAAGATCGTATTCATTGCCGTCCGGACAAGCGTCTTGTGACGGGAGGTCACTTCTTTGCGAAGCGTGTACAACATAATAAACAGTGAAATAAACAGATAGATCAAAACCTGAACAATCATGATCCAGTAAAGAGGCCCGTTCTCGAGCTGCCCATTAGGATCCAGGCTATAATTAATAGTAAGAAACAACTTACCGGGATTCGCAAGCGCTGCCAGAGCGGATACAACGCCGGGAATAGAAAGCAGAATAATCCGATTCGTCCTGATTATCTTCGCCTGACCTGTCAGGACGACGATAAAGACAAACCAGCCAACGCCAAGCAATGAGAGGGCGACATATGCGCCTATAAGGTAAAACAACTTGTAGTTCGGATCAATCGCGGTTTGCGAAATAAACTGAAATAACGGCCACACCATAAATACGAAGTGAAGGACTAGATAGATTTTATGGAGAACCGTGATAGAGTTAGCCGCAAACACGTAGAAGAATAATCCTAATAACACAAGGAAAATGACAAAATCCAACCAGATTACTAATTCCAATACGGTCACCCATCCGTTATATAGCCATCTATTTCCATTGTATCAAATGATTTATATAACGACAATTAATACTTCAATTCTTATCGATTATTGTTGATTTTCTTTGCTTGGCAGCCGGTCGCCCAGCATCGCTTCAAGAGATGGGGAAAGATGCAGAAAATTGCGGAATTGCTCATACTGCTCCCATTTTTTTGCTGAGACTGCATGCTTATCGCCGCGTACTGCACGAATAAGCAGGTTTTTTGGTGTATGCTCAGGATCAACAAACTCCAGCATCTGCACTTTGTAGCCAATCGCCTCAAGCAGCGTTCCGCGCGCCGCATCCGTCGCGAGTGCGGCAAATCTTTCCTTCAGCAGCCCCTGCGATAAAAGCGGAGAAAGCGTATCGCTCTCAATCTGCCGGAATGCCTCATGCTGGCAGCAAGGCACAGACATGATAACCGAGGCGCCCCAGCCAACTGCTTTCGCCAAGGCCGCATCCGTTGCCGTATCGCAGGCATGCAGTGTAACGACCATATCTGCTTCCTTCAGACCTTCATATTCAGCGATATCCCCAACCATGAATGTCAAGCTGCCATATCCCAGCTTATCTGCAAGTTCAGAACAGAAGGAGATGACATCCGCCTTCAAATCCAAGCCGATAATTCGAATATCACGCTTCTTCTCGATTGCGAGCAAATGATACAGCGCGAAAGTAAGATAAGATTTGCCGCAGCCAAAATCGACAATTGTGAGCGGTCTGTCCTTCGGCAAATGCGGAAGCACGTCCGTCACCATCTCCAGAAAACGGTTGATCTGCTTGTACTTGTCCTGCTTCTTGGCATGCACCATGCCTTCTTTCGTCATAATGCCGAGCTCGACCAAGAAAGGCGCAGCCGCTCCTTCTGCCAATATCCGCTGCTTCTGGCGGTTATGCTGCAGGTCGGACGGCTGGCGCACGCTTCCCGTCGGCGGCTTGCTGAGCACGGTCGCTTTTCCTTTTTTGCTGAACAGCAATTGCAGATCGGCTTCGGGCGTTTTGACCAGCGCTTGCCGGTAGTCCTCGTTCAAGAGTGCCAGCAGCTTCGTTCCGGCCTGTTGCGGCAGGACATTCTCATGCGTCACTTTATTGGCATAATGATATTCAAACTGGTAATGCAGCCCTTGCTTTAGTTGGATTGGTCTAACGATCGTCTTTGGCGGCGCTGCTCCATCCTTGCGCCGCAATTGGCTTAGCGTGCCTTGCAGCAGCTCGCCGCTGTCTATGCTCTGCAGCAAATTCTGCTGCCATTGTTCTGTCATGAACGTTCTGCCCCCTGCTCGATAGATTGCTTTAGTATGCTATTCACAGCTTAGCCGAAACAAGGGAGCTCGCTGCCTGATCCGCAGTTTGCTCCCTTCCTTCCGCTTCGCCTTTGCATCAATGCTGCGTCTTGCCTGCCAGTTCTTCTACACCCTGCTCCAGCTCTTCCCTTGATAAGCCGCCGGCTATGAGCTTCTCATCATCATATAATAGCAGCCGCCGATAAAAATCAACGACCTCTTCCTTCGTCACAGCGCCATCCTCAAGCAGCTCATGAAGCACATTATCCGCCTGATCGAACTGGGATTCCCCCTCATGCCATTCCGCGCGCAGCAGCTTTGTCTCCTCCGGGAGCTCGTAGAGCTTCAGCTTATCCAGAAGCTGCTCCGCTTCCTTAGCCGGATCGACAAGCGTGGGCGCAGCCCCCAGCAGCGACAATCGCATAAATAGATGAAGCGACTTCAAATAGTGAACAAAGCTTGCTTCTTCCTTGCCCTGCGCCTCCAGCAGCTCCGCTTCCTGCTTGATTAATACAGCGATAGCCTGGAGATTGTCCGTCTCCACAATACCATTGGTGGTCATAACTCCAATTAAATCCTTGTCCGATAGGGAACGGATTAACTTCCCGCTCATACCGAATCTCTTATCCAGCAGCTCGTCGATAATAAGCAGCGCCTCGTCATGCTTCATTTCCCGCTTCAACTGCATAATCTGTCCAATCGCTTCCGTCATTTGCCCGATCATCCGCATGAAATAGTCCCGTTGAAACATTGATTTCTCCCTCCCAAGCCTGACGATTCTTATTTATTCAAAAAATCGGTTACCGCTTGGATAAAAGCATCGGGCTGCTCCAGCATTCCCATATGCCCGGCACCCTTCAAAATCACCTGCGTCACGTTTTCTCCGTCGATAACCAATGTTTTTTCCACCGGTATAATGGGATCAAGTTCACCCGCCAGCAGCAGAAGCGGCAGCTTCGTTGCAGCAAGAACAGCGTTTCTGTCAGGCCGTTCCTTCATACCTAATGCCGCACCAACTGCACCGGCTTCACTTGTTCCATAACCGATCTCCTTGGCCCGCCCCACTTGCTCGGCCATTGAATCACGGCTATCCGGAGCGAACAGCTTCGGTACCAGTCCGTCAACGAAAGGGATGATGCCGTCTTTGCGAATTGCGGCTGCCGCATTGTCTCGATTGACCTTTGCAGCTTCGCTGTCCGGCATCGGTGTCGAATGAATGAGACCAAATGCCTGAAGCTTATCCGGATGAAGCTCAGCAAATGCCAGCGTAACATAGCCTCCCAGAGAATGGCCAAGTAAAGTGACATGAGGGATATTCAGACGCTGAAGCATACCAGCCAAATCAGCGGCATACAATTCCATCGTATATGGACCATCTCCGGATGGGGGAGAATCCCCTTGCCCCCGCAGATCCGGTGCAATAATTCTTGCATGCTGCTCAAGGCTGGAGACAACTCGTTCCCAGTAAGCCGAGCTTCCACAAAAGCCATGGAGGAGAACCAGAACCGGCTTGTCCGGGCCTTGATCTCCAGAATCGTAATAAGCGAGTCCGATGCCGTTGTCCAGCCGGACTCCATGCTGTGCAATTGATTCCTTGCTCATTCTACGTCACTCCTTTAGTCAACTAGGTTCCGTATTTTGCAGAGCTGCCGCTATCCTTCCAGGCCTTATTAATTGCATCCGCCAAGGCTGAAGCCATCTGCAGTACACGATGCAGCGGTGTCGTCTGCAGTGTCATATATGGCTTATGGCTCATGCCGTTGACGATGCCCGCTATACTGTAATGGCCCGCTTCGGGCAGATTTGCGCCAGTTGCTTGCCCTGGCTTTAACGGGCCTTCAACGGTCAGATAACCGCCGACAGATTGCGCCTTCCCCAAGCAGGCATCAACGGCAATAACGACAGCTTGCTCTGCAATGGCTGCGCGTACCGCCTGCTCCACTCTGTAAGCGTCACAGGGCTGCTCTAGCGTCCCTACTACATTAGGCCAGCCTTGCGCCCGAAGCATCGTCCCAAGCAAGGGGCCGAAGCTGTCTCCCGTAGAGCGATCCGTTCCGATGCATAGGAACAGAATCTCATCCCGGCCGGGATGCTTGTCCGCAATGCTGGATAAAAACGTGTTCAATCCGAAATCGGTGAAGTACTCTACCGGCTTCTCTATGCTGCCAATGCAGGCTTTCAAATGTTCCATCATCCTGCACACCCGCTTTTCTATGTTTGCATTTTCGCTATGGCTTCATTGTATCCAATTTGGCAGCGCGGTTCAATTTCTAGGCATCCGGCACGGGAAATATGGTACAATGACGGAAGCAAATCGCTGTCCAGCGGCCGTTTTGGCCGTCCGGATCAATTAGAGGGAGGACTGCATTCAATGGCAAACTTAGAACTGCAATCACAGGAAAATGTAGAATTTATGATCGAGACGATTAAGACAAAGCTTCGGATGGCTACAGGCGCAGCCATGCAAGCATCCCATTTCGGTGTCGATCAATATGAAGATATTAAAGACCTTTATGAGGTTGTCGCATCTAAAGACAAGTTCAGCATCAGCGAAGTGGAAGCTCTCGTCTCCGAGCTCGGTAAACTTAGAAACAAATAAAATATAGTATCAACACACAAATTATTCCAATAACAGACATTAAATTTCAGTTTTCGACAAACTAACATGTACTTTTTTTAAAACAAAAGGAGCCGTCCCCAGGAACGGCTCCTTTTGTTTGTCGCTAATGCCAGTCTATTCCTCGTCTTCGCTTGATTCAGCAGCATTCACGGCTGTTGCTGACTCAATTGAAAGTGCAATTGTCACTTGCTTTTGCTCGCCTTTCAGGAAGAAAGCAAGACGCTCCAGCTTCTCGGCTAATTCCGAGCCGCTAAGAGTCGTGTTTAACTGGTAATTGAAGCGGTCGGCAGGCTGATCTTCCTGCTGTACATAAGCGGATCTGCCTCTCCAGCCGCGATCCTGCTGGGAGCCGGATTGCGCCAGCAATTGCTCCGATACCGGATAGAATTTGTCCGACTTATTGACTACCCGCTCATAGATTCGCAGCTTCTTAAGCAGCATGTAATATTGCGCGGAATGCTTGAAGCTCCACGCTTCGCGAATATCCTTCAGCGTATAATCCATCTTCCAGCGCTTCAGCTTTTCTACTTGCTCGTCCGAATCCAGCTTCAAAAAATCGTCCAACGGTATAATTTGTTCCGGCACGTAAACCCCTCCGATTGTTGTTTATAAATACACGTTATTAATCATAATAAACGTCTTTGTTTTTCTTATAAAAAATACCATAATTTTTGATTCATTTCAAATTAATTTATTTACAGAATTAAAAAAAAACCGCCGCAACGTCCCGGGTGGACGGCGGCGGTTTCTAGAACCGCAATTTGCTATTGGTTTTCCTGAAGTCCGATTGTGTTCAGGAAACGCCGGAATGCGGCAGCCCCCTCATCGGTACGCTTGTAAACACCAGCATCCTTAAGTACGTCCAGGAACTTGGCGCCTGTCTCACGTTCAACGGCCGCTCTCGCTTCCTCTGCTGTACAAGCTGTGCCATACTGCCCTGTCAGTGCCTCGATCCAGCTTGCATGGTTATGGAGCGGGTGCCCCGCATCATGCAATTCCGCGGCAATTGCTGCTGAACCCGTCAAGTAAGCGGCAATTTGCTCCAGCTCGTCTTTCAGACGACCCGGCAGCACCGCAAGACCCATCACTTCAATCAGGCCAATGTTCTCTTTCTTGACATGGTGCAAGTGCTTGTGCGGATGGAAGATGCCGTCCGGATGCTCTTCGCTCGTCCGGTTGTTCCGGAGCACCAGATCCATCTCATAGTCGCCATTGTCACGCAGACGGGCAATTGGCGTTATCGTGTTATGCGGCGTACGGCTGCCGTCAGCATTCTCCGTGAAGGCATGCACTTCTGCAGCAGCGTCGCTGTAGCCGCGCCATTCATCAAGTAAACGGCAAGCGGCACGGTGAACGTCGCCCTTCGAAGAGCCGCTCACGCGAACGACAGACATCGGCCAGCTAACGATGCCGAAGGAAACGCCCGGCAATGCCGGATCAGCGAACGTCGCTTCAATCGGCGCCTTTTCCATCGGGAATGTGTGACGGCCCGCCTGGAAATGGTCATGGCTAAGAATCGAGCCGCCGACAATCGGCAAGTCGGCGTTGGAGCCGATGAAATAATGCGGCAGCTGCTCCACAAAATCAAGCAAGCGGGCGAATGATGTATGCGAGATCACCATCGGCTCATGCGCGCCTTTGAATACGATGCTGTGCTCGTTATAGTACACATAAGGAGAGTACTGGAAAAACCATGGCTCGCCTTGCAGCGTCAGCGGCAGCACGCGCAGATTCTGGCGGGCCGGATGATCGGCGCGTCCTGCATAGCCGACATTTTCGGCGCATAGCAGACACTTTGGATAATGAGCCTGAGGCATCGAGCGAAGCAGTGCGATCTCCTTCGGGTCCTTCTCCGGCTTGGAAAGATTGATTGTAATCTCCAAAGCGCCATAATCCGTCTCATGCAGCCAATATTTATTGCGGCGAATCCGGTCCATCCGAATATAGTTGGAATCAATATTCAGCTTGTAGAAAGCATCGGTAGCCGCCGCTATTCCTTTTTGCTCCGCCGTTCTGGCGAATGCGCTTACTGTCTCGGACGGGCGGGGCATTAACAGTCCCATAATGCGCGCATCCAGCAAATCGCGGTAAGTCGTAATGTTATCTGTAATCAAGCCAATAGAGTGTCCGTAATCGAGCAGCGATTCCAGCAGCTCTACTGCGCTGTCTAATTGTTCTTCCGGCACTTCTCCCTCATACGGCTCCGTGAAGCCGAACAAATCGAGCAAGGCGTTTCGCGATGCGTTAACGTCAAGCGCTTCAATCATCCCTTCGCGAAACGCGAAGCGGACGAGCCGTTCGATGTTCAGCAGAGCGTTCTGAGCTGCACCGGCCTGTGCGTGTTGCGAGTCCGTCATGATGTGCGTTCTCCTCTCGGTATTCTGTACGCGGCTATTAACTTTACCTATTAGCCCTTTGCGTAGCCTTCCGGATTAGCCAGATGCCAATTCCATGCGCTGCGGATAATGTCATCCAGGCTAGCAAACTTCGGCTCCCAGCCCAGCTCCTTGCGGGCGCGGTCCGAGGAAGCAACCAGAACAGCCGGGTCGCCAGCGCGGCGCGGTTCGATAACAGCTTTAATCTCGCGGCCCGTAACGTTGCGGGCGATTTCAATGACTTCTTTTACGGAGAAGCCTTGCCCGTTGCCCAGATTGTAAATCGCGCTGTCAGCTCCGCCTCTCAGGCGGTGCACAGCCAGTACGTGCGCTTCAGCCAAGTCGCTAACGTGAATATAGTCGCGAATGCACGAGCCGTCTGGCGTCTCGTAGTCTTCGCCAAATACGGAAATATGCGGACGCTTGCCAAGCGCAGCTTGCAGAACGATTGGCACCAGATGAGTCTCAGGGCTATGGTCTTCACCGATTTTGCCGCCAGGATGCGCACCTGCTGCATTGAAATAACGCAGCGATACGTATTTCAAGCCATGCGCGACATCGAACCATTTCATCATTTTTTCCATAGCCAGCTTCGTTTCGCCATAAGCGTTCGTTGGCAGCGTCCGGTCAAATTCGTCGATTGGCACGTTTTCCGGCTCACCGTAAGTTGCAGCCGTAGAAGAGAACACGATGCGAAGCACGTTGTGCTCGATCATTTTTTCCAGCAGGCACAGCGTTCCATACACATTGTTGTGATAGTATTTGCCTGGCAGCGTCATGCTCTCGCCTACAAGCGAGTTCGCCGCAAAGTGAATAACGGAATCGATTTTGTTCTCTTTAAATACCGTCTCCAAAAAATCAGCATCTCTCAAATCCCCGACATACAGCTTGCCACCAGTAACCGCATCGCGGTGACCCTGCTGCAAATTGTCGACAATGACGATTTCCTCTCCGCGTTCCGCCAATGCGGCAACTGCGTGGGAACCGATATAACCCGCTCCGCCTGTAACCAATACTGCCATATCCGTCACTCTCCCTTTTTATTGATGAGTTGAGTCCGTGTTAAAGGATTAAACCAGTTGTTCGACACCGTTGCCGATTGTGCATACGTAGAAGTCAGCCGTTAAGCCAGTCGCTTCTGTATATTTACGTCCTACTTCTTCCTTGAACCGCTCGATGCTGTCTTCATGAACAAGCGATACTGTACAGCCGCCGAAGCCCGCTCCGGTCATCCGGGAGCCAAGCACGCCTTCTACGCCGCGAGCTGCTTCTACCATTGCATCCAGCTCTGCGCCTGTTACTTCATACAGATCGCGAAGCGAATCATGGGAGCCGTTCATCAGTTGGCCGAACTGTGCCAAGTCATCAGCTTTCAGCGCTTTGATCGATTGCAGGACGCGGTCGATTTCTTCCACGACATGCTGTGCGCGGTTGCGAACGACGTCTTCTTTGATCAGGTGCTTGCTAGCATTGAATTGCTCCAGTGTAAGCTGACCCAACAGCGTGAGATCCGGGTAAGCCGCTTTCAGCTCTTCTACCGCTTGGTCGCATTGGCTGCGGCGCTCATTGTAAGCGGAGTCCACCAAGCCGCGGCGTTTGTTCGTATTGCCAATAACCAGCTTGTAGCTGCCGGATTGGAACGGAATCAGATCATATTCCAGCGTATCGCACATCAGCAGAATCGCATGATCCTTCTTGCCGTTGGCAACTGCGAATTGGTCCATGATGCCGCATTTTACGCCGTTGAATTCATTTTCGGATTTTTGCGAAAGCAGGGCAATTTTTACCGTGTCAGTCGGCAGTTCTTCCAGCGTAAGCAGTGCGTATGCCGTTACGACTTCGATCGAAGCGGAGGAGGACAATCCGGCGCCATTCGGAATTTCACCGTGATAGAGAAGGTCATAGCCGTTTTTGAAGCTTACTCCGGTTTCTTGAAGCTCATGTACGATCCCCTTCGGATAGTTCATCCAGTCATCAGCTTCGTCGAATACGATCGAATCCAGCGAAAATTGCTTGGAGGATGGGAAGTTTGTCGTTGCAAGGCCTAATTGATGGTCCGCGCGTTTGCGGATAAGGAGTGTCGTTCCGAACGTCAGAGCCGCAGGGAATACGTAGCCTCCATTGTAGTCGGTGTGCTCGCCGATCAGATTGACGCGGCCTGGTGCGTGAAATACGCTAATCGGTGTTTCATTCTCACCGTATTGCTGTATAAATTGCTGTGTCAGCGCTTGGATGTTTGCCATTATGCGATCACATTCCTTTGTTATGAGGTAGTAGATTCCACTTCAGTATAGCGCAACGACGTGCGTAAACAAATGGCGGAAAATGAGTTTCACATGGATTTATGTGACTTTTATGTTAAGCCTGTTGCATGTTATCATGAAAAGACAACACTCGTTTTCATCCATTCAATGAACAGAAGGGCTGATCATTATATGCGGCGACAAGATTTCTACACCGTAGCTTCCAATCCTGTCATGGTTCCAGAGGCTGGGACGAATGTGCTGTTTGGCGGAGAAAGCCAGACAAAGCCTGCTCATCGGCTAGGCCCCAAGGTATATGACTTTTACTTAATGCATGTTGTGCTAAGCGGCAAGGGCATATTCGAATGCGGGGGCAAACGGCATGAGCTCCAGGCTGGCCATACGTTTCTTATCGAGCCCGAGCAGTTAGTCAGCTACGAATCCGATCAAGCCGACCCTTGGCGGTACCGCTGGGTCGCCTTTACCGGACCGGAAGCTCCGGGACTTGTCGCCGCCGCAGGCTTGTCCGCCACACAGCCCATCGCGGATAACGCTGCGAACCGCCGTATTCCCGTTCTCTATAACCTCATCTTTAACAGCTTTCGGCTGGGCGGCTCTTCTGCGCCTCTGAAGGCGGCAGGCTATCTTCATTTGCTGGCGGCTGAATACCGGGAAGCTGCACAGCAGGCTGCAGGCAATTCCGGACCGGAGGCTGCCGAGGGCAGCGAACGGCTGCTTCAGCAGGTCATTCATTACCTATCCACCCAATATGCCCATCCGGTTTCCATCGAACAAATGTCTGAATCGCTTGGCTATAACCGGGCCTACCTGTCCCGTTTGTTCAAACGGCATACCGGTGTTTCCCCCGTCACATTCTTATTGAAGCTTCGCATCGATAAAGCCAGGCAAATGCTCCGGGAACGCGACGAACTGACAATTGAGCAAATCGCCGCCTCCGTCGGATTGCAGGACTCGCTTTACTTCTCCAAGCAGTTCCGCCGTTTTTACGGCCAGTCGCCGACCTCTTACCGGGAAGCTATGCGAAGCTTGAATAAACCGCAATAGCTGCCTTCGGTATGCTGTATCCGCTCTGGTACGACTGGACATAGTAAATTTATCGCTTGTCCCCTATTCGTTCGAGAAGGAGCGTTCTTCCATGAAAGAATTGCATACCGGAGAGTTATTTTGGCCAACGACTTTACAATCTGTTCAAACCTATGAACCGCTTAGTTCGCCGTTGCAAGTCGATGTTGCCATCGTTGGCGGCGGAATGTCAGGCATTGTATGCGGTCTGTCACTGGCAGAGGCAGGAATATCTGCAGCCGTGCTGGAACGCGGTACAGTCGCCGGGGGCAGCAGCTCCGCCAATACCGGCTTGCTCCAATTTTCCAATGACGTTATGCTTTGCGACCTTATCGATCAAATCGGCGAAGGGCCGGCTGTACAATTTTATAAAGCATGTGAAGATGCGGTTAAACGGTTTGGGGAAATTTGCGGGCAGCTGCCTAGAGACATCGGGTTCCGCAGTCGCAGCAGTCTCTACTATGCCAGCTCTGAGCAGGATCTTCCTAAGCTGAAGCGGGAGTTCGAGACTTTGAAGCGGCATGGCTTCGATGTCGAGTTTTGGGGACCGGATGAGATTTCATCCCGCTTCCCGTTCCGTCGTCCAGGCGCAATCATTACCCGTGGCGATGCCGAAATCAATCCATTTCGCTTCATCCAGACGGCAGCTGAGCACGCCGTCAACGCTGGTCTCCATATTTTTGAGCACACAGGCATTACGGATCAACGCCGCTCCACAAATTCCGGCGGGTATGTTCTAACAACTGACGGAGGACATGAAGTCACCGCAAAGCATGTTCTATTCGCTGTTGGCTACGAGCCGGAAGAGCTGAGAGGCCGATTGGTGAAAGCGGAGCTGAACCGTTCATTTGCCGCCATCACTCGGGTACAATCCCTTGAATTGCTCGATCAATTGTGGCCGGATCGGCTTATGATCTGGGAGACGGCTAGACCCTATCTTTACTTGCGTACTACCGTCGATGACCGAATCGTAATCGGTGGCTTGGACGAGCAAACGGAGCATCCAATCGAGGGCGAGAAGGCGCGGCATAAACGCATCCGGCAGATTCAAGATAAGCTGCAGGCACTGTTTCCACAGCTCGACTCCTCATTCGAATATGAATGGAGCGCTACCTTCGGCGAATCCTGCGATAATCTGCCGTTCATCGGCGAAGATCCAAACCTGCCAGGAATTTATTACAGTCTAGGCTATGGTGGGAATGGCTCGGTATATAGCATCATCGCTTCGCAAATTATACGGGACAGCATTCTGGGCAAAAACCATCCGATAGCCCCGATCGTAGCCTTGAATAGACCATCATTGTTGAAAATTTAACGTTCAGCCGCATCGCATAAAAAGCCATTGCACCCGCAATGGCTTCTATGTGTACGATCGCTCCGTTAGGAGCCGGGTATGATCCGGTGTGCTTCATATTGGCGAAACACCGATTCGGCCACACCCAGCCGGGACAAATCCGGGCCGCCATCTTTATCGAGCAGCGACTTGCTCTCGTCCGTCTCGACGATAACGATGATTTGCCCATTCTCCAAAGCGTTACGGCAAAACTCGGATTCCTTCGTATCGAGGCCGCTTGCCATCAAGGCTTGAGTCACGCCGGCGTCGTCTCCCAAAAAGGCAGCTCCAAATATGCCTTTCCAGCCAGCCGTGCCGCTAACACCGCTGCCTGCTAATATGCCGGGAGCCGCAAAGGTCATTCCTGCACGATCATAAGGAGATGTATTTTCTCTCGTCTCTGCAAGCTCTCTGATCTCGTCCACATGCATGTCGCTCTCCGCTTCGATTCTGCGTGAATGCGTAGCATCCTTAGCGTAAATTTTCAGCTCTCCCGTCTCAAACCCGGCATGCTGCAAAGCGGCAATCGTATCAATCACCTGCCGCTGTGTATCGAATGCGGCAATCTTTTTGGCCATTCTAATTCCTCCTGACTGATTACACCTTTGCTTATTCCCAATTAGCTATTCCCAATCTCTAGTTAGATCACTCAAATGATGTGTAATTCAAGATAGGCATTCATGCAGGTTGTGCATCAAAGCGGTTCGAGTTATGATGGAAGGAAGTGTATTGGAAATCGGACAAGCAGGGGGCAAATCGATGATTCATCGGGTGCTTCAATATCCCGCAAAGTGGGAGTGGCATGTGCTGCAGCAGGAACGGCTGCAGGCGGTATCGGCAGACGGGCTGCCTAGCCGTAAATTTAAGAAAAACAATCCGCCGCCAGCAGGCGGACAATCCGATATAAGGTTATCCCGTGAGATGGAAGATCAGGAATCAAAGCTGGCGCAGATTAAAGCCGCTCTTCCTGAATGCACGGCCTGGCTGGATGAATGCAAGGATAGAAGAACCAATCAGGTCATCGTCTCTGAATCGCTTGAATGCGGCCCCTTTATTTACGGTACCGTCATGTTCCAAGCTTCGGAGCAGCATAGCGACACGATCCCGTTTCATTTCTGGCTATCGCAGAACAAGCTGGTAACGCTTCATGATGATCTGCGTCTCATGATTCGGCTTCAGAGGGATACTGTTGTTGCGCGGCTGGAGGGCTGTTCTTCGGCTCCTGAAGCTCTATTCGTCATGGTAAGTGTCGTGCTGGCCCCTTTCCACGGCGGTCTGGACGAATTCGAATACCGGCTTGGCCAACTGGAGAGCACGATGCGCAGCTCCAACCGTACGGGCTTGATGGACGTCATTTTTGAGCGCCGCTATGATTTGCTGCATTGGAGCCATTTATTTCTCCCCATCCGAGAGCTTCACGGCGCGGCCAAAGAAGCTTTCATGGAGCTCTTGGTCGAAAATGACAACTTCCAGCGAGTAACGCACCGGCTGGACCGGATTGAAAACTTACTGAAACATTATGCGTTCGAGATTGATACGCTGATTTCTATGGATGGCTCAATCTCCAGCTTCCGCGGCAATGACATTATGAAGACGTTGACCATCTTTACCGTACTGTTCACACCCGCATCGGTTCTGGCAGCGATTTGGGGCACGAACTTTAACCGGCTGCCATTTGATGAGCATAAATGGGGTTTCGCCCTGCTTTGCGGTATCGTATTCGCAGTCACCGTTCTCATCTATATCTGGCTATGGCGCAAAGGCTGGACCGGAGATTTACTGACCGGCCGGAAGCCAAATGACAAGCATATTATGGGACAAGCGGAGAGTATGAAAATCAGCGAAATCTTCGGCATCAAGCAGCCGCAAGAAAGCAGCGCGGATCACACGTCACCATCGACGCTGCCGAAGCGGGGAAGCCGCTCCTCCTCGAAATAATAAAAGAGCTGAACCTTTGGATAGTGACATTCATCCTTGTGGGTTCAGCTCTTTTTTTTCTGTAAAGTGGGGGCTCTAGACAAGCTAACTCGCCTCAAATATGAAACAAAATGCAAAAGTACATTTCGATGAGCGCCAAAAGGTTCAAAAAGGTCTTCAAAATGTAAAAGTACATTTGAAAACCTTCAAATTCAGCCAATTGGGGCAATTTAGGCGAATCAGCCTGCACTTTTGCATTTTGATGCAATAAATACGCGAAAAAGCGGCTGACAACATGTATTTTTACATTTTGAATTTTTCATACCCTACCTGAAGTGTGACATACGCGCACTGGGAATTACCGATGATACGAGAGAGCTAGAAGCAGATTACAAAAACAAGAGCTGAACCCTTGGTTCAGCTCTTGTTAAGCTTTATAATTTAACCGGCAAGCCCGTCTCCGCCGACTGATTAGCCGCGATCGTCACTCGATGCGTCAGCCATGCATCGGCATAAGACGAACGAATACGACTCGTATCGCCGGTTCGAACGGCGTGTATAAATGCTTCATTTTCCGCTTGATAAGGATCGTTGCGGTTCAAGTATTCCGTTTTCGTGTTCGCACGCAAGTCCTTCAAAGCGCCGTCGCTTCCCAGTTCCAGCACGCCTTGATCCGTATATATATGCAGACCGGCACGGTCTCCGCCTTGAATACCGCAAGTATTGCTAATCGTAGCTACTGCTCCGCTAGCAAGCTTCAGCGTAACGGTTCCCACATCAGGAACGGTTACCCCTTCCTCTTTGCTTGCCATAATTCGGTTGCCGTAAGCCGCGTAGACTTCTGTCACCTCGCCCAGCAGATAACGGAGCGCATCGACGATATGCGTCGTCTGCTCGACGAATTGGCCGCCAGAGCCTTCCATCTTCCGCCACCAGTATACGCCCGGCATCGAGCCCATCCAGTAACCGAGTGCCATTAAAGCTGTTCTTTCTTGGAGCAGCTCTCTTGCCCGCTCCGTTCCTTCCATATAGCGGAAATGGTAGCCTGTCGACGTAATAAGGCCGCTGCGCTCAACAGCTTCAGCTATCTTGGCTGGTGTCTCCCCATCCAGTCCGATCGGCTTCTCCACCAAGAATGGAATTCCTCTCTCGACCAGTGCCAATTCCGCCTCGCCGTGCGCGAATGGAGGCACGCAAATATATACCGCATCCAGCTTGCGGTCATCCAACATATCCGTTATGGAATCATACCCTCTGGCATCGTTAAAAGGCTGTGCTGCCGCCTCTGCTTTCTCCTTGCTCGTCCCGCAGAAAGCGGATACATAAATATCGTCCATTTTTGACAACTTCTCTGCATGCATGCGGCCAAACCAGCCTGTCCCAACCATCCCAACTCGAAGAGTCATTTGTGCGATCTCCTTCCAGATTATAAAAAATGACATTCGCTGTTCAACGTCATTATAACCGCAACCCTTCCGCTCCGCATCATTTAATTGAAGCGGCCGCCTGCCAGAGAGAGCAATTGGTACCAAGTTGCCCACCTCTTCATACAATACAACATCAGCTTGCGCAGGAGAGCGGAGGGTTCATAATGGCTACTCGAACGAAAACCCAGCAGCCCACACGGCAGCGGCAGCAACCGCAAAATCTGGATATGCGGACCGCTTTGTTTCTAGCCGCCATTTGCGGACAAACATACGTACAATTCGATAATAGCGACGGCCTGTTCATCGTTCCTCGAAACTACAGCCTGGTAGGTTCCTTTGCCGGAGAGGTGTATGATTATGCTGAAGAAAAGTTTGGCTATGTGCTCCAATCCGACAGATCCTCGGTACTGGCCTTCCGGGGTTCAGGCTCCGCCGTTGATTGGGTAGCCGACTTCATCGCCCAGCAAACGCCCTATACACCCGTTAAAAATTGCGGTCAAGTGCATAAAGGCTTCACCGATATCTATACCGCCATCCGTCCGCAAATGCTCGCTTTAATCAAGCAGCTGCCGCCCGACAAGCCCCTGTTCATAACGGGTCACAGCTTAGGCGGTTCGCTTTCAACACTGGCTGCGCTTGATATTGCAAATAATACAGCAATTAAAGCTCCAATTGTATATACCTTCGGAGCGCCACGCGTAGGCGACATGAAATTTGTGCGCGCATACAACGCAGGAGTCGCGACCCATTGGCGTTTTCAGAATGAATATGACATTGTGCCTCATCTGCCTCCGCTCGTCTATCAGTCACCCGATACGAAAAAAACGTATTATTACATGCACGTCAAGGGAGAGGTTAAGCGCTCATTCCGCATAGGATCGGTTTCTGGCAATCATATTCTCAGCAGCTATTTCGCCGATCTGGTTCAGGAAGATCCGTTATTTGCTGCTTCCTTATGCGGCGAAACGCCGGGCTGGTGCCCGATTGCAGATTGAAGAAAACGTATAAAAAAATCCCCGCTATTTCGCGCTGCCCCTCATGAGCAACAACGAAAGCGAGGATTATAAAATGGTTCACCCATTCGGCAATATATAGAGCAAAATCGCAAAGAAATGAACGATCGAGCCTCCAAGCACAAACAAGTGCCACACTGCATGATGGTAAGGAAAACCGCGCCACATATAAAAAATCGTTCCGAACGTATAGAGCAAGCCTCCGGTTATGAGGAGCTGCAGCCCTCCCGGTGCCAAATGATCCGTTAACGGTTTCCATGCAAACACGATCAGCCAGCCCATCGCAATGTATACGATTGTAGAGGTAAACAGAAATTTCGAAGCGAAAAAGGATTTAAACACAACACCGACTATTGCACAGCCCCAGACGATTCCGAACAGCACCCAACCTAAAGTGCCTTGAACAATATGCAGCAGAATCGGAGTATAGGTGCCGGCTATAAACACATAAATGCAAGAGTGATCGAGCGATTGGAATACCCGCTTTGCTTTCCCCTCCGGAAAGCTGTGAACCAGTGTCGACGCAGCATAGAGCAGAAGCATCGCGCTTCCGTAAATCGTAAAGCTTACAACGTGAAAGGCTGTGCCTTTCCAGGCGGCAAAGACGATGAGCAGCACCAAGGCGGCTACGCTTAATGCGGCGCCGATGCCATGTGTAACGGCATTTGCTATCTCTTCCCGCTTTGTGTAGGTATGGGTATTGGCCATACGTTTAACAACCCCTTCGTTCCCGAATCCAGCAAAGCTGCTGTCTTCAGTGTAACGAATCAGCTCCAGCCTTTCAACCAGACACGCACCCGATCGATCGTTTTATCAAGGTTGCATACTGCATCCTGATCGATAAAGGGCTGCTGATGGCGGAAATAATGGGCGTGCCCGCCGATTAGCGGTATTCCTTCCACATTAACAGGCGCATGCTTCATCCGGTTCCAGCGGGGAACCGCTCCGCCTCGTTCCGCTTGCCAGCCTCCCCAGCTGCCGATCCTGCTGATCGGGTCATTCAATTTGCCCTCTGCATCGATTGAATGAAAGTAACTGACACGATCCTTCAAATCCGGCTGTATAGCGATCCGCGGCGAGCCGACTTGAACAATTCTTACATTCCGGGCCAAGCGCTGGTTATGCAGCATTCTGCCCGCTTGATAAGCGGCAATACCCCCTCCGCTATGTCCGATCAGAAGCGTAGGCTCATCCTCATCCCGCAGCGTTTCTATAATTTTACGAAATGCCGCCTTCGCCCCGACACGTCCGATCCCGATCCGGTTGCTGAGATCGCTTCCCACTTCAACGATTTGCCGGTACAAATTGCGGCTTGCGTCTCCGTACGGATGCAAAATATGAATAAACGGCTCCAATCCGTCAGAGCGGAACAGCCGGTCCAGCTTATCTCTGCATTCATTAAATGCCGTCTGAGTTGTGGCAACCCCGGCAAGCAAATAGATGCTGATGGAAGATTTGGTCGCCGTCATCGTAATCCCTCCGTCATGTATCATTATGTGAAAGTTGATGTATGTACATTATGCGAGGGTAAGAGCGTATTCATTCCCGTATGTTGATGTTAGTTCCGTTCACTTTTACCTTATAGCCCAGCGATTTGGCGGTGGAGAGCAAGGGAAGCGCGTTCAGCTTCCTGTTAATTGGAACGGTGCCGTCCATTTTATAGCCGCTCCATATTTTATGGCGCATGACATCAACCTGTGCCGTTTTTAACGTATCCGAACTGGATATCCAACGGGTCAATACTGCCTGTTCGCCACCCGCTCCTAAAGGATAAAACTGAACGTTCAGCAGCTTTGTAAACAGCGTTTCATCAGCATAAAGCACACCATCTTTGCGGAAAATAAATCCGCAGTACGAGAACGTTTCGCTGATCGTTCTATCTTTATCCTTCGGACTTGAATGAATGCTGCTCAAATAATGATCATTAGCGATCACGCTTCTATAAGCCTCCAGCAGTTCATCGTCCGCCGTTATCGCATAATTATTTACCCGGCGGGATTCATTATATTCCGTCAAATTGTTTACATCGAAGTAATAAACCGCCTTTACGCGAGGATACAGTTCGGGCAGCGATTCGTACAGCCGTCTTATTTTGCCCGCAGCAAAATCGAGATCTATTACGCCGTCTACAGTCGTGAAATGGGTAGCCCCATACTCCGACAGCTGTATTGGCTTTCTCCGGCTGAACAGGTTATATACATAATCAAGCAGCATAAGCGGATCCTCAAAATGCGCTTCCTGCTTGTTATTTCCGTTGTGATACTTTACATTATACACGTTCAAACCGACCCAATCGACATAGGCATCACCGGGATAAAAGCTTTCGATCGGCAGTTCGGGCACATTCAATACTGTCCATACCATCGCCACTTGAGGCGCTTCTGCCTCCAATACATCATGAACCATCCGCCAGACTCCAATATAGCGTTCCGCGTTGCCGCTGTAAGCGGTCCAGGTACCATTCATTTCCGAGGCGAATCTTAGGAAAATAGCAACATCAGCGTCATTGGCTGATTTAGCGAAGGCATGCAAATATTCGTCGTCCTTGACTGTATCCAATCCACTGTTCGGTTCCCAAGCGATATGAGGAAATGCTCCCTCATTCTTCACCTGCTCCACCCACTCCGCGGGAAAAGGCTCGCCATAGCCGACATACTTGAAGTAGCTCGCATGCTTCTTGCCTGTTCTGCGATTAAATTCACCCATGCTATAGCCAATTTCACGATCTTGCAATACATAAGCGCCCAAGTAGGCTCCAGTCTCCGGCTCAGCCTTCGCCAACGTATAATTGTAGCCTTTGGAGGTGAAACGAACCGTCCAAGGCTGGCCCTCTGCTGCCTCTTCGCCCGCTTCCTGCATGGTCATGGCCGGATTAGCCCATTCCTTGTATTTAACCGAGTCAACACCTTGTTGGACAAACAGAAGGACAGAAACCATTCCAAGAGCCATAAGCTTCTGCCACTTTTGTGAAAAGCGCACTATGACCGCCATCCTTCCACCTCATTCGTCATCTGGTAATCAGCATGAGGCATTTAATGGCGGAATATACCTTAGAAGGTATGCAGAGGCGCTGAATTAAATAAGACCTCCAATCCGATATAACGGATTTGAAGGTCTTCGATTTCGATACTGACACACAGGGCTACACGCCCATTTTTTTACGCTGATTGTTTACTTTTTTCGTGTTCTGACTTCTCATTTCTTGCATATTGGTCGATTGGTGCTGCTTGCCAGGCTGGTTTCCTTGGCCTAGCTTCTTTTGCGCCAGCAGCTGTTTGGCTTTCTCAGCCTGCGTGAGCTGCTTTTTCGGTTGCTCAACAGCTTCATTTTGATTTTGTTCGTTAGCGGACATACGATCACCTCGCTTTTATTCACAAGCCTTACTACTTCCTAACCAAGCATATCAAGCCTTTAAGAAAACGGCAAGGTCGAATCGTGCATTATTCAGCAGATCCTGTTGCCTGCTCCGGTACAGGATGAGCGGAAGCACCAGAAATTCCATCCTCCGATGGCGGAGCCAGCTCGGCAAGACGCTTCTCAAGCGAACGGACAGTGCGCTGAAGACGGAATTGGCGGATTATGCCGAATGAACCGACGATTAGCCCTCCGAATAGAGTAGAGGCCAATATAACGAGAATAAGCGGAATTTGCGTTTTCGTAAACATGAAATTAACTTGTACCGCGTCAACGTTAATGACCGCAAACCAGGCGATGATAAAAGCAAACGCCAGGGCAGCAATCAGAAAGTTCTGACCTTTCATCGAATTCCCCTACTTTCTATGCCATGCTTTATGTATCATTTTACCACATTCGGGCAAAAAAAAGGATGCTTGGCTGATCGCTGCCAAACATCCTTTTGAAGCAAACTATTCCGTTGCCGGTTTTTGTACACCCGCTGTCTTTCCAAGCTGCACCCATAAGACTCTGCCGATAATAATGATAATGAAGATAAGCTGCGGCAATGCCGTCTCCCAAGTCGGGTATGCGCCCAGAAAACGAATGCTTGGCAAATACTCTGAGGAATGGGCAGGCAGCCAGGCCGCAACCTGAAGCGAATGAATGCTCTCGCCAAGAAAGCGGATGACCAGATAATAAATTAACGCCGAGGCGGTCAAGAAAAAAGGCCGGATCGGCAGCTTCGCGCTAAAACGTATAATCGCAAAACCAAGCGCCAGCAGCACAATAAAGGTGACGGCAATACCGATAATCATATCCGATACCGCTATGGATGAGGACATGCCCACATAGAAGATTGTGGTCTCCGCCCCTTCCCGTAAAATAGCGAGGCCCGATACGATGAACAGCGACCATAAGCTGCCTCGCGCAATAGCGCTGCCCATTTTCCCGTCAATATAGCTGTTCCACGCCCGCATATTCGACTTGTTATGCAGCCAGTTGCCAACCGTCAGCATGAGCAGGACGGAAGCCAAACCGGTAATGCCCTCCATCGCTTCCCTTGCGCTTCCGGCAGATGCCTCGGCAATTACCCTAGTCAATACAATAGCCAACACGACGCTGAGTCCTAGTCCCGTCCATACGCCTGACCAGACCCAGATCCGCTTTGCTTCATTGCCCGTGCGTTTCAAATAAGCAAGCAATGCAGCCAAAACGAGAATAGCCTCCAGCCCTTCCCGGAATAAAATCATACCGGCATCCCATGCCGTATATTTTGTGTCAGAAACTAACGGCGCCAGCAGCTCGCGCATCGATGCAACGACCGCTTCCGCTTTGTCCGGAGCGGGAGGGCTGGCAAGCAAGTACTTCGATACGTCCGTCATCTTAATCTCAATTTTGCTGTAAATGTCGGCTCCCCGCACTTGAACTTGCCCCTCAACCGCCGGCCATGTAGAAATGAATGCGTTCATCTGACCGTTTGCTTCCTCCAAATGAGAGGATGCTATATCTTTGGACGCTTTGTCGAGTATGACAATCAAATCGGAAACCGTCAGCTTGCTTTTGGCTGATTCATCATTCTGCACATTCAGCTTGCCGTTCTTATAATCCTGAACAATGGCAATGAACGACGCAGTCTCTTTCTCTGCCTGCTCTGCACGCGGGGGCTCTGCCTGCAGCGCTATTCGGATCATGCTCATCGCAGTCTCCAGCTTGCCGTACACTGTCGTATTATCGGTCCGAATCGCTTGCTCGATCGGCGGCCAGCTATCATTAATAAGCTTATACGCGGCATTCGCCTTGCCCCAATCGCCCGCTTGAATATGGGCGAGCAGCTGCTCAGCAGTCGGCAGCAGGCCTGCTGCCGCTTCCTTGCCGTTCAAAGCCGCCGTATCCGAGACAGGGGCTGCCGTGCTTTTCACATAGCTATTAATCGCTTTAGTCAGCGCCGACAAAGCTGCCTTCGCTTCCTTCGGCTGCTCAGAAGCTGCCTTCAACGCCTTGTCTGCATGTGCAAATGCAGACTCTACGTCGGCCGACAGACCCGTTGACTTCACGGCCAGCTGTTTCCACAGCTTATTCGCATCCGCCACATGTCCTGCAGCAGCGCTCCAGTCATTCTGACCGGCGGAAGCTAGTGCTCCTCCCACTAGCGGCAGAAGATCATTAAGATCTCCTGAAGCCGAATCGGCGCCAGATGCGGCGTAAGCAACTCCCTCATGAGTGAAACCAGCTGAAAATGCCGGAAATAAACTAATCGTTAATACAAGCAGCAGCAGCAGATTGAAAGCTGCCAGCTTACGCGGCAATAGCCGCTTTATATGTGCAACCATAGATGTGGCCGCCCCTTCCTTATGAGAACAATAGAGCGATTAAAACAACGTTTCACCAATATAGCCGCCCGGCTGCACGCCAGGAAAACAAGCGAACATCGCGCTTCCAGTATGAACGATATATTCGTTCAGACGATCGCTTTGGCCCAGCTTCTGCTGCATCGGTATGAACTGCTTGCGCGGATCGCGATTAAAGCAGACGAACATCAAGCCGGCATCCAATTGCCCGGTCCGATGATCCATGCCGCTGGAGTACGAATAGCCTCTGCGTAAAATTTCAATGGAACCGTCCCCTCGGGCAAGTGCCACATGAGAGTCGACCGGGATAACCGGTTTTCCGTCCCCGCCGGTTTTCTGCAAATCAACGGCCTCAAATTCCTTGCTGCCTCCAAGCGGAGCTCCGCTCTCACGATGTCGTCCGAAAGTCGCTTCCTGATCGCCCAGCGTCGAACGGTCCCATACTTCGACCCGAATGCGGATTCGCCGCGCAACCATATAGGTCCCGCCTGCCATCCACGGTGTCCCGTCAGCCTGCTGCGCCCATACGATATGGTTCATTTTCGCCGCATCTTTCACATCCGGGTTGCCTGTTCCGTCCTTGAATCCCATTAAATTGCGCGGAGTAGCGCCAGCAGGGTCGGCTTTCCCCGTCCGCTGAAAGCCCTCTTGCGTCCACCTCAGCACCGCTTTGCCGCGGGCAATTCTTGCTAAGCTGCGGATCGCATGAAACGCAACCTGCATATCATCGGCATTCACTTGAACCCCGATATCGCCGCCGCTCCATTGCTCTTGGAGCTCATCGCCTCCAAAAGCAGGCATATCAACCAAAGCGGATGGCCGCTTAGCGGATAATCCGAAGCGCTCATCGAAGAAGGAAGCTCCAACACCAAATGTAATCGTCGTCCGCGATGGCGACAAGCCCGCTGCTTCCCCTGTGTCAGAAGGCGGGAGATTAAGATGATCGTTGCTCTCACCGAGCAATTGCCCTTTCGCCAGCGCATCTGACGCTTTCGTCCACGCTTGAAACAGCTTACGAACATCCTCTTTGCTGGAAACGGTCAGATCAAACGCCGCAAACACTAGAAAATCCGGAGCTGGCGTAACGATGCCCGCCTGATGCTCGCCATAAAATTGGATCGTATCCGCTTCTTTGGCTGCTTCAGCAGATTTCACTGTCGCCGCTGCGGTCCGGTTAAAGACGCCCATAATGCCGCCAACGCCAGCGGCGCCAAGCAATAGCCCGGCGCCCCCAGTTCCCGCAAGCCGCAGCATATCTCTGCGGCTAAGCGGTTTCTCCAGCACGCTGTCTCCAGACGGTGAAGAGGTTTGATTCAATTCTTGTTGTTTGTTCCGCTCTTTACCGTTGGAGTTCATCGCTTATGCCCCCAGAATGGTGCCCATCTGCGACAACGGCTCGGCAAGCGCGTCCAGCAGCTGGCTCAGCTTTTTCGTATCTTCCTGCTTCAAATCCAGATAGGAGACATATCCATCCCCGCTCTTGTAGGATGCCAGCGCCTCTTCAAGATTTTTGAAGCTGGTTCCGATTTCCGCTTCCAGCTCGGCGTTTTGCTTGCTCAGCTCGGTCTGGAGCAATTCATATATTTTTTTCGCTCCCTCAACATTCGCTGCGAAGTCATACAGATCGGTATGGGAGTAGCGTTCTTCCTCACCCGTAACCTTCGAAGAGGAAACCTCGTTCAACAGCTCCACGGCTCCCGTAACGAGCAGGCTTGGCTCAACCTCTACCGTCTCCATCAGCGCACGAAGCAGCTTAGCGTCCTGGAGAAGCGTGTCGGCATATCCGTCCATGCCTTCTGTCGTTTTGTTCTCCCATAACGCTTTCTCAATGCGGTGGAATCCGCGCCAGTCCTTCTCTTCCACATCGTTCTCACGCGCATCGATGTTCGGATCGAAGTCGCCCAGCGCTTCAGCAATCGGCTCGATTCGCTCGAAATACATCCGTGCAGGCGCATAGAGCTTTTTCGCACCTTCCAAATCCCCGGATTTGACTGCTTTCACAAATTTCTCTGTTTCAATAACGAAGGAATCTGCTTGTTCCACTGCGAATTGCCGGTATTGTTCCGTAATTTCATCCCAATTCTCTACTTTTGGCGCATTTTGGCCGCTTTCTTCAACCACAGCCGGCTGTTCGTTTTTCGCCGTTTCGGAAGCTTCCTTATTCGAACCACAACCCGCAAATACTAACGCACTGGCAAGCAGCATTGCTATAAATTTGAACTTCATCCCGATATCCCCTTAGCCTGTATAAAAAGTTTATTTTAGAACTAAAACGAAGTATAATCCCGAATGATAATCATTGTCAATTGAAATTTTACTCATAAATAGACGCTGGAAAATAGGCCAGGTATGAACCCTCTTCATCAATACCACAATAGAATAAAAACGAAGGAGGCTTCCATACATGCAAGAATCATCTGCTCCCCCTCAAGTACCGCAATTCCCTCCCCAGCATCAATCACAGCAGCCGGGTATCGAATCGCCAATGAAGCCGCTGCCCGTCTACAAATCCGATAGCTATAAGGCCGCCGGTAAGCTGGCCGGCAAAGCAGCGATTATTACCGGCGGTGACAGCGGTATTGGCCGTGCCGTGGCCATCGCCTTCGCACTGGAAGGCTGTGATGTTGCCATTCCTTACTATAATGAACATGCGGATGCCCAGTTGGTGAAGAAAGAGATAGAAGCAGCAGGCAAACGCTGCCTGCTGCTTCCTGGAGATGTCGGTGATGAAGCTTTTTGCCGCATTGTCGTTGAACGGACGGTGCTGGAGTTCGGCAAGCTCGACATTGTTGTAAACAATGCAGGCGAACAGCATGTTCAACAGCGGCTGGAGGATATTACTGAGAAACAATTGGAAGCGACATTCCGCACCAATGTGTTCGCGATGTTCTTTCTGACCAAGGCCGCGCTCCCCCACTTGAATCAAGGCGCTTCCATCATTAATACCGCTTCCGTTACGGCTTATCGCGGCAATCCCACGCTAATCGACTACTCTGCTACCAAGGGAGCAATCGTCTCCTTTACCCGCTCGCTTTCTGCCAATCTGGCGGAGCAAGGCATTCGAGTCAACGGCGTAGCTCCCGGACCGATCTGGACGCCGTTCATTCCATCGTCCTTCGACGAGCAATCGGTAACAACCTTCGGCGCAGATACGCCGATGAAGCGGGCAGGTCAGCCTCATGAGCTGGCTGGCGCCTACGTTTTTCTCGCTTCGGATGACTCCAGCTACGTGACGGGACAAGTGATGCACATCAATGGTGGCGAGATCGTTAATGGCTGATAGAACGTACTGAGTGCCCTTTACTCAGGCGAAACGAACAAGAGACGCCCCTCTGTCATCTCGGCATGACGAATGGCGTCTCTTGTTTTCGTATATACATGCAAATGTGCATTTTGATCATGATGATTATTTCATTTATCCGGTCAAGGCGGTTCTGGCACCTTCTACAGCAGCCATAGAACGGCCCAAGCCTGTAACACCGCCTCCAATGCCGCTATCCATATAGGAGCGCAGAGTGCCCTGATAGACCAGTTCCAACACAGGCGTATTCTCCAAATCACCTGGCGTAACCATAAGCGGCGATTTATTGCACAGCTGCACACCGCTCTCTGCAAAGACGGATGCGACAAACTGGGAGCAGAAGTAAGCGTATTCTCGCTTCATCTGAATATTAAACAGCAGGCCGACTACACCCAGCAGATTATAACGGTATTGATCACGATTACGTTCCATGTATTCAATTAAATTGCGCATCCTCACATACTCTGACTGATTAATGCGAATCCGATACAACGCGCACGAAGCTTGCTCAAACAACTGCCCCCGCATGTTTTCCTTCACAAAGCCGCCAAAAAACGGATTATGCGGATTTTTACGGCCGAAGCTGTATACTTCGTTCAATTGACTGTCAAAAGCGATGGAAGCGTGATTAAGAGGATCTCTCGTAAAGAGCTTGATCGTTCTCGTAAACAACGTTCCTGTATCGGTTAATAAAACGTATACATCGAATTCGCTTATCATGCCTTACTACCTCCACATTAAAGAACTATCTTTCCTTCTATTACTTTAATGCAGGAGCATCGGTTTCATAACCTGCTCGGGTATTAACAATGTCCACGACTAAGGTCTAGTTTTTATCCAAACAGCCCATACCCCATATTTTAATGGAATCTGTCTGCATTCTCAACCAAAACTTAGTAAAGTTGTATATTTAGAATAATTTTCTCCCTATCCTATTCTATTTAACAGGCAGAATCATTGTGCTATAGTTGGACTAGAAAATTATAACAGAAAAGGTGTGAGCCATGACTGTTCTCCCTATCGACCTATTCGATGAAATGCTTCAATTGACGACGACACTTTTTTTCGAACAAGAAAATGAGCTTTTTTTCCGCTTTCTTGAAAAAGAGTCCAGCACTCTGATCGATGTAGGCTGCGGAAACGGCGATTACTTGTCTCGGCTGCATGATGCTTATCCCGATCTATCATTGACCGGACTGGAATACGAAGCCGGTATTTTCAAAAAAGCTGTCCATAAACAAACGGATCGTCTGAATTTTTATCTATCGAGCTATGAGTCTGCTTCAATAGAGCCAAGCAGTGCCGGAGCTATCGTTGCCCGTCTTGTCATGCAGCATATCAGCGATCGAATTCAATTCGCCGAATGGGCCTACAAGTGTATGGTTCCCGGAGGACGCCTCTTGTTGTTGGACGTGGACGACAACGCTTTACAGTTAAACGACCGCTTACCGCTGTTCTCACAATTATATGTACAATCCCGCCAATCCATTCAATTAAAGAGCTGGCTTTCCTTCGCCGATCAGCTGAAGCTGGAAATGACCCATACCGGCTTTACCCATTCGCGGACGGAACGCTACCGCTTAAAAGCTGAGGACCGGGAAACGAAGAGAAAGCTTTACCGCTATATGATATGTGTGACAGAGCTATATACGAAAGAAGCAATATCAAAGGAGCGGGAAGAGGAATTAACGGCATGGCTTCATGACGACTCCTGTTGGCATGAGATCCATATGTTCGGCCTTGAATTCCAGAAACGTTAGAGGGGGAGCAGAATGAATTATTTCACGCCATTCGAAAGCGAAATGCGAATTGTTTTTGATGATGTTAAGCAGCGGATTTCTTTATTCCCCAAGCCGTTTGATGCAATCGGTCTCAACTACTTGCAAAAGTTTGACGTCTTTCAAACGGACAGCGCCAAAAACTATATTTGCTATCTTCTTCCCTACTGGATGAGAGACATCGCTCCCATTAGTGACGAGCAAGCGAGAAAGCTGTCAGTCGCGGGTGTGTTCAACATGCTTTATTATTTTATATTGGACGATGCCATGGATTCCGTGCAGAAGGACAATAAACAAAAACTTTCCATCGCTCAATTATTTCAATTGGAAACTCATGGGCTTTTGTTGGCGTTTTTCCCGGCTGAATCGCCTTTCTGGGAACATATGAGGCAATATGTTAATGAATGGGCTGTAAGCGTGGCAGCAGAAAACATCGAGGACTATTTTCAAAACGATAGACTTAAGGTAGCTAATAAAGCAGCTCCCGTCAAATTTGCCAGTACTGGGGCTCTTCTTTTGAGCGGGAAACCTGAATTAATTAGCGAAGTTGATACGTTGATTTCATACACGCTGGTTACACTTCAAATGGCAGATGATTGGGCAGACTGGAAAGAAGACTTGGAAGAGGGCAGCTACAATTGTTTGATATCATTAGCCGCCTCTACTTATTTAATAGGCTGGTCCGGGACAATTACGGAGAAACAAATGCAAAATGCAATCTACATTAACGACTTGCTCAAAGCCTACTCCGCTCAAGCAAAACTCAACTATTCCTTTTTAGAAACTTCATCTGTGCAATGGAATTACCTTTCCATATTTCATTCTTCAATCTGCTCCAATCTTGAATCAGGGGCCAAGCGTGTCGAAAAGAATCGATCATTGCTGTTATCCGGCGGGGGTTTACAATTATTTCTATCCAAATAGTCATATAGAACGATTTTTTGTCGAATAATTGATAGATTTAGCCCCTAAGTCATGGTAAACTAGGAATAGAAAAACATTACATAGGACAAAGGGTGATTATCATGTCGGCAGAACAAATCTTGAAGGAACAAATTATTAAAAAGGCTTGGGAAGATGAGGCCTTCAAAACGCGCCTTCTTAGCGACCCAAAAGGTGCACTCAAGGAAGCTTTCGATGTTGATATCCCTGAAGGACTTGAGCTTACTGTAGTTGAAGAATCTGCCAAGCACCACTACCTCATAATTCCACAGCATCCGGCTGAAGCTTCTGCTAAATCTTCAGATTCATCTACTCAAGTAGAAATGTGGTAGTACACTTGGCGCCGAGCCCTTGCCCGGCGCTATTCTTTTAAGATAGGAAAATTAATATTTACTTCTGTTCCTTTCCCCTTCACACTGCTATAACGAATTTCCCCTTGCATGCTCTCAATAATACGGAACGAAACCATTAAACCAAGACCAGTACCTTTTGTTTTTTTAGAGAAATACGGTTCTCCCAGCTTCTCCAGTTCATTTGCTGACATTCCCTCGCCATTATCACGGACTTGTATATGAACCTTATCCTCAATAATTTGAGCGAATACATCGATTTTGCCTTCGCCATTCAAAGCTTCAATGCTATTCTTAATGATATTGATCATACATTGTTTAAATTTTGAGGAATTACCTCGAACAAGCATCTTTCGTTCGACCTTTAAATTAACTTCTCCGCCTTGCAGATTGGCGAGTGGAATAAGAATTCCAACTATTTTTTCCAATTCTTCACCGATATCCAGAGCTCCATTATTGTCAGTCTGCGGTTTGGCAAAGGTCAGAAAGTCCGTAATGATGGCTGAAGCCCTGTCCAACTCGTTAATAGAAAGATCTAAATAGCTTTTTTCTTTTTCTTGTGACGACCTCTCAAACAACAATTGCAGAAAGCCTCTGGTTACCTGTAAAGGATTACGAACCTCATGAGCAACCGAAGCTGCCAATTGACTAATAATCTCCATCTTCTCCGAGCGCTGCAATTCGTTATTGTACATTTCAAGCTTTTTCGAATAAGCAACGACTTGCTCATAGTTATGTGCTATTCGTTTCCCGAGAATAACAATTAAGGAAATGACAAAGCATACCACTCCCCATTTCCATAAATACAATTCGTAATGGGTCTCCTTAATATAGAACCATAGTATTTCCATACTAACGGTCACAAGGAATATGCCTAAACCTGCACATAATATATAAGCTTCTTTGTTTTTTTTCAGACAATAATAAACTAGGGCCCAGACAAGCACAACTCCGCTTGCAATCATAACAATGCCAAACAGGAATACCGAAAATAAAAAATAAATACTATTATATTTGTCGTGGGTAAGCAAATTAAAAGTCATAAAAGAAAGACAAAAGACCGCGTAGAAAACAGTAATTCGGAAAGAAATTTTAATTAAGGAATAAGGCCCGACTCCGAAAATCTGTCTTACGAATAAAATCATTGAAGGTAATGTAACCGTCTGCGCGACATCAAATAACTTATAATACAGCTTTCCATAATTACCGTAGAAGCTGTACAAAAAAGGCGAATAAGTCACGATCATTGTGCCTACTGCAAGGATTGTAACGCTAAGCGCGTTCCATCCTACAAAGAAGTTTCGGCTGACAAAGCCTGTACATAAAAACATAATAATTGAAACAAAGATGAAGGATGAACCAAGAATGACATCAATCATTTCCCGCTGCATGAAATTTTTTGAATAACACTTGATAGTCATCAAATATAAAAGCGTCAGGAATGCCAATACGTCCATTTTTACTTTCTAATTTAATTAAGACCGTATTATTGGAATTTGACGGATCAAGCGGAAGCAAAATTTTATTAACGTCATAGCGGTAATTTCTTATCGAGTGATAGATATCACGATCATTTAAATAAACATGCACGCTTTCTGCATATGCCTTCGTAATTAACAATCCAGGACTATCCTCTAAACCATTAGGTATTTCTAATTTAACCCATGCGGCATTTACCCCATTAGGCTTAATCGGGTCGGATACTCCTTGATATATAGGAAACCAACTATCATCTATTGCATCTGTGGATTGTATCGTATTGGTACCGTTTGTCTCCCATCTCATTTGCCACTCATTAACTATAATGGCGCTGCTCTTCCCGGTTGCAAATGACGGGGGAACGAAAAGGCCAAGCTGAAAAAGTATAAATAGCAGCATGACCACCGCTATTCGTTTAACGAACGCATTCATTCAAGACACCCCAGAGCTCGAACAGTAATTTTTTAGTTCTTAATACTCAAGATTTCGACAATCTTCGATGGTCTTCCTTCTAACAATTACCTTTTTTTAATATTTAATCGATTTTTATCGTAAAAGGCCGATTTCGCTGTAAAAAAGGCATGCATGAGTATTCGCTATGCACGCCTTTTTCTGTTTAATAAGCTATTTTATTCTACCGAGAGCCGGCACCTTAAACGTCCGCAGAAGATCCGGTCCGACAATCTCCAGAGCATTCAATTGAAACCCCGCCGAACAGCCTCCGTCAATTCCGATTTTCCCTTTACCGAACCAAACATCCGGTTTGCCATGCAAGTCTACCGTCTTTGTATGTCCAAACACGACTACTTTGGATAAGAAACGGTCAGCAGAGTGAAAAGGTTCTTTGATGTACAAAAAGTCACGCTTCGGCTGCTGCTTCCAATTTAAAGCAAAACGCGGGTTCACTCCGGCATGCACGTATATATACCAGTCATCCTCGTAATAATAGGGCAGTTGCTCCAGAAATTCAATATGGTGGGCATAAATTCCGTTAGCAGATTCTCTGAATTCCGTGAACAGGTTCTCTGGGGTAATGCCTTTAAGCGCTGGCCTCCCTACATAGCTTGTGAACGTCTCAAAACCGCCATGTTTGAAAAACTTTCCTTCCGCTTCGCCGTTGCCGCCCCGAGCAACATGAACAAACCTCTCATCATGGTTTCCTCTTATAGCGATAGCACCATGGTCACGGACTAGACCCAGCACCTGCTCGACAACAAGGCTGCTGTCCGGGCCTTTATCGACAAAGTCGCCTAGAAGCAGCAGAAGGTCATCTGCCGGATCGTAAACCGCCTGTTCCAGCAATCGGTTAAAAGCGTCATAGCAGCCGTGGATATCGCTTATTACCAGCGTTCTCTTGGTCATGTTCACCCGCCACATCCTTCCTGTATTAATAGGTTCCACGACCACCGTTTTATTTCCTTTATCGATTTTTCGGCTTCCCGCGCATATGTCCCTCACCAATTCTATCAAATTGACATAGAATGCTAGAAAAACAACACCCGAGAGGAGAATGTGATATGGCTGTCAAATATGAAACGCCATTGCCGCGCTTGCGAACGTTGATTAATAATGCCGAGCTATCCTGGTTCAAGGTATACGACTCGTCTGCCGACCGCAAAGTAATTCGGGTAAACGGCGACGAATATGCCCAACTGCCACAGCGCTTCAGTACACGAAGCAAAGTTCTTGCCTATTTCAAACAATATTGGAGCTGTCCAATCAGCAAAACGCTATTTTGCAACTTGAAATCCATCGTATATAAAGGAAGACTTTACGTTATCGTAGGGGATCCCGGTCCAGTACCGTTCCAGGTTGTATCCTTGCTCGTTAAAAATGAGACAAGCAGCTATCTTACCGTTAGAGCCTCCTTATCTGGCGATGCTGACGGCAATCAAATTGTTTACTACCGCATCCAGAAGAGGAAAAATGGAAAACTGATCATTACGAAACGACTATCCGCATACCCGGATTACCGTTACATGGCCTGCCGCTAATGTATTCTCATCCTCGCCCCTTTCTTCCGAAGCAAATTCATCCTATACTATAAAAGAATGCGAAAAGGAAAGGGGCTATGATCGCAATGGCGGATAGCAAAGCAAAAAAGATGAGAAAGAAATTAGAGCGTCAAGGCATGCTTAATCCCGAAATATTGCGAGGGAGCTGGCATAACGTCAACCCGGCGACACGAACTACACCCGGACTGCAGGCCAAGCAAAAAAACGTATACAACAAACACAAAAGGAATCACGCTTCATACGGCGACGATTCCTTTTGTGTTTATAATGCCCTAGTCTAACTCGTCTGAAAGGCTTTATTTGTATTTGCTATTATCGACCTTGTGATGGTCAAGCAGATAGTTCATATCGTTTTCATTACGCTTTTGCTCTTGCTTACGAGCTTCCTCGGCTTTTGCCAAGGCATCCTGCTTCTGCTTCTCCTCCGAAGCCTTTAGCTCCTCAGCTTGCAGCTTCAGCTTCTGAAGAATGTCGGCACTAAGCATATCCTTCAACGTAGGCGCCTTCTCTTCGCGTGAAGATGCGTTAGACTGCGGCGCTGTTTTTCTTTTTTTGGACAATTTTATCACCCCAACTTCAATCAGTGCCCATTATTATAACATACTTAACTTACTTCTCTTCCTTTTCTTCAGGCTCGTATTGCATCAAGACGACGGGCTTATCGTTTTTAGCTTTCTCTACAATGACATTGTCATCCGATAAAAACTTAATTTCTTTTAGATTATGCTCGATTTCCTCTTGCAGGCCTTTGATTGTATTCATGAAAGGCTCCAGCTCATCGCTGGAAAGCTCCGCTGCAGCATCCTGCTGCTTGGCTTCAAAAACCTGCTTTCCGATTTCACGGTACTGCCTTTCGATTTCATTCAGCTTGGAGTTGTTTTGCATCTTCAGCTTGTTAATTTCCATTACCGTCTTTGCTTTGTTGCCAGCCTCCACAACGCCCGCTTTTACCTTGTCGCCTGCCTCAGCGACGCTAGCCTTTACTTTATCGAAAAAACTGCTCATTTTATATACCTCCCTGTTAAGCAGCCGCTAACCGGCCGTCTTGAAATCGACCAGCTTTCTGGACGCGACTCTGCTTTTCGAATCAACCACGATAATTTCGAGCTTATGACTGCCGGTTTTCAACTTCGTGGGATCTATAGTAAAAGCATATGGATATTGCTGCTTGCTCATAACCTCAATCCCATCCACCTTGGCTACCACCTTACTAATATAGGGATCATAGGTTTTCACCCACACTATGCCGGTTGCCGTATTGCTGATTGTACCCTGATTTGCGAATTTCGTCACGCTTTTCTCATAGCCTTTGGCTTGCTGTTTAGTATCCACAACCTTAGACAAGTAATAGGGATCCTTAATTAATCGGCTATAAGCGGCTAACAGCGGAGTGCTTTCCGTCAGGCTGAAATTGTTCAAGCTGCGATCCGCGCTATGCGAATCCGTCAGCGTATTGAGGCTGAACCAGTTAATCGACTTCAACCGCGGATACTTCAGCTTAGCGCCATGATAAAGCATATTCATTTTCGTAATCGCAAAATTAACCGTCGATGTGTTGCCCGCTTTGCTGAAATGCGTCGCTCCGTACTCACTGACCATTATCGGCTTGCGTCCCGCATACGTCTGATACACGAAATCAAGTGAGTCGAGCGGATTGACCTGATCGGCCGGCGTTTTCACATTGCCATTGAAATACTTTACGCTGTAAATGCTTAAGCCAACCCAATCGACATAATCATCACCGGGATAATAAGCGGTAATTTTTTGTTTCGGATTGGCTGCAGGCGACCATACCATCGCTACATTTGGCGCCGCTTCCTTCATTACTTTGGATACGAGCCGGAATTTCTCGATATAGAGCGACGGGTTGCCGTTCCATTTCACCCAGCTGCCGTTCATTTCCGAAGCGAATCGCAAAAATATCGGAACGCCCGCCTCTTCCGCATCTTTAGCGAATTTTCTTAGGTAAGCGTCATCCTTAACCTCGCTCAGACCTTTATCCGGCTGCAGCGCCAATTGAATGGCTCCTCCAGCCTTCTTTACTTGCTCCGCCCAATGATAAGGAAACGGACTGCCATACTTATGATAATTGAAGTAGACCGCGTGCTGCTTGCCCGTCTTCTCGTTAAAAGCTTTAAACTTCCCGTCCCGCAGCTTCTCAACGCCGCTGTCTTTGTCAATATATGCCCCAATATACATTCCGCTTGGCGGTTCGAATTTGGCAAGCTTGCCGGATGATGCTGGCGGAGCCTGTTTGTTTTGTTCCAGGAAGAACTCGATTTCCGTATTCAGCCCATCGGCTAATGCCAGTACAGCATAATAGGTGTTCAAGTCACCGGACTTCTCACCCAGTCTCTTATGAATTTTTGCTTCCCGATAGTAGGTATCGGCTGCTTTCTGAAACTGATTGTCTAACTGGTACGCCTCAGCCAGCTTCCTCAAGTAACCCGCCTGCTCGGATTGGGCAACTGCCAGCTCCAGCTCCTTGATCGCCAGCTTCGTCTTGCCTTGTTTC
>NZ_CBVJ010000142.1 GCF_000513275.1 Paenibacillus gorillae
AGTAGGTATCGGCTGCTTTCTGAAACTGATTGTCTAACTGGTACGCCTCAGCCAGCTTCCTCAAGTAACCCGCCTGCTCGGATTGGGCAACTGCCAGCTCCAGCTCCTTGATCGCCAGCTTCGTCTTGCCTTGTTTCAAATAGTTAACGCCGTTCGTATAATGCTTCCAATGATGAACGGAATCGGCGCTGGCCTTCGGCGTCAGCGGCTGCATGACCGCAAAGAGCAAGGCGATTATTAGCATGAGCCTCAGACCCGGAAAGCCGCGTTTTACTGCTATCATGTCGTTATCCTCCTGTGTCGTATTCGATTCGTATAAATTGATTCACTTATATTACCATGGCATGACCCAAGTAGTTTCGTTTTTATGCAAAAAAAAAGCCTGGCAGGTCATCATCGGCCTGCCAGGCTCTCCTTTCTTCATATCTAACAGAGGAACTAAATCGCCCAGTTCCCATTGCGGAAGACTGGCACGACTGTACCGTCTTCCTGAATGCCGTCGATATCCATCTCCTCGGAGCCGATCATGAAATCGACATGCGTGATGCTCGAGTTTACGCCGTTTGCCTCAAGCTCTTCAGGTGACATCGTTTTGCCTCCGTCGATATTGAACGCATAGCCGCTGCCGATTGCCAGATGGTTGGAAGCATTCTCGTCAAACAGCGTGTTGTAGAACAAAATATTAGACTGGGAAATCGGAGAATGATGAGGTACAAGCGCTACCTCGCCCAAATAATGCGAGCCCTCGTCCGTATCAACCAGCTGCTGCAAAATCTCCTGTCCTTCCTCCGCCTCTGCCTTTACAATTCTTCCTTGCTCGAAGGTAAGCTTGAAGCGGTCAATAATGTTGCCTCCGTAGCTAAGCGGCTTCGTGCTCGATACGTAGCCGTTAACGCCTGTCTTAACGGGAACAGTGAATACCTCTTCAGTTGGCATATTGGCCATGAACGGTACGTTGTTAGCGTTGATGCTGCCTGCGGCAACCCACAGATGCTTGTCGCCCAGCTCAATTGTCAGATCGGTTCCTGGAGCCGTGTAATGCAGCTTTTTGAAATGACGGCTGTTGAGCGCTTCTCCTTTTGTATGCAGCGTTTCATTATGCTTCTCCCATGCCGCTACCGGATCCTCCGAATGCAGCCTTACCGCATCAAAGATGGCATTCCACAGCAGCTCCACTGCCTCCTCTCCAGAAGCGTCAGGAAATACTTTCGCTGCCCATTCTTTGCCCGCAGCAGCCACCACCGTCCAGCTCACCTTATCGGCTTGCATAGCACGGCGGAAATCCTTCAGTCCTTGTCCAGCAGCCTTCTGGAAGCTCGCTATCCGCTTGGAGTCAATTCCTTTCAACAGATCGGGACTAGCCGATACGATCGAGATGAAGACCGCTCCGCGCTCTACGAATGAATTCCGTTTAGCCGTCTCCCACTCCGGATATTGCGTAAACACTTCATCAGCCGCCTTTTCATATTTCAAACGGGATAATGTGTCGTCCGTCCATTCGATATGTACATTCCCTGCACCGGCGTCATAAGCTTTTGCTGCAACCAGACGGATGAGATCAGCCATCTCCACTGCTCCTGTAATAAAGACCTCTTGTCCTTGCTGTACATTAGCGCCTGTACGAATAATCAGCTCCGCGTATTTAGGCAGATGGGCTGTATAAGATTGTGTCATTTGTCATTACTCCTTGAGGTTTATAGTTTTGAAATAAGCTTACGCTTGCAGGCTCTCTGTCATTCCTATTCTGTCCAATATCCGCCCGTTTCCCATATGCAGCTCATTTTGTGGTATGATAGACAAATGTGCTTTTATGCAAAAAGACCAACGTTAGAAGGAGCTACGAATTTTATTATGTCTAAACTAGGTAGAAACGAGCCATGTCACTGTGGCAGCGGAATCAAGTACAAAAAGTGCTGCATGGCAAAAGACGAGCAAACCGCTCGCGACAATCGTCAGCAAGCAGCAGCAAACGGTACGCGTTCCGTCC
The DNA here is from genome assembly GCF_000513275.1 of Paenibacillus gorillae. Classification (GTDB taxonomy): domain Bacteria; phylum Bacillota; class Bacilli; order Paenibacillales; family Paenibacillaceae; genus Pristimantibacillus; species Pristimantibacillus gorillae. The sequence goes on from NZ_CBVJ010000142.1 coordinate 1,988, forward strand.
AACAGTCGGATTTGGCTGGCTTTATCAACTCGCAGCTGACCTGGAGCAATCCTCAATACGCAGAGCTGGCTCTGCAGTTATCCGAAAATATGCAAGCGGAATATACGCCTGATCAAACCGTCATGACGATTATGGTCTGGCATACGTATTCGACCGCTACATCCCCAAGCTTCCGGAAAATGGGCGTATTCTGCGCCGCACTTGAGTTCATGGCCAGCGAAGTTCACGGCTTGAACAAAAACCGCAATGAGCTTGCTGAGAAGTATGAAGTATCGGCAGCGACGGTACAGAAACGATTCCAGGAAATTTCCGCATTCATGATGGAGCAAGCGGAACAAACACAATCCGCTTAACAATAATAAGGTTGCAGATAAGCAGACGGCTACTGCTGTCCATTATGGACAGCAAAGCCGCCTGTTTTTTACTAGGATTGATCCGCTGGGAAAACAAGACCGATCTGTCTGCGCGCCTCATCCATAATCTCCATAACGGTCAGCGAGTTTGCATAGGAGTTCACTGGCGACTCTGTCTGGCCGGCATGAATGAGATCAGCAAAGGCTTGGATCTCATAGACCATCGTATTACTCACTTGCGGCCTGCTTACATCCTCTTCACTTCCATCTCGGTACTGCAAGCGTACGCTGGATGGCTGACTAATCCGTTCGATGATGATATTGCCGCCCTCACCCTGTATTTCAGCAGGCAGGTTTGAGCTGGATATTTTGGAATGCTGCAATACAGCCTCCATCTCTCCATAGCTCAGAATTAAGCTGCCTTTGCCGTCCACGCCCGATTCAAGCATAACTGCGCTAGCCTGAATGCGGTCCGGCTTGCCAAACAGAACAACGAGCGGATAAATGCAGTATGTGCCGATATCCATCAGCGAGCCATTGGAGAACTCCGGTAGAAATGCATTCATAACGACGCCTTCTTTATAAGCATCATATCGGGATGAATACTGGCAGAAGGACGCGTAGTAGTGGCGTACTTTCCCGATCCTTTGCAGATTTTGCTGGATCGCTTCAAAGTTTGGCACCAGTGTCGACTTCATCGCTTCCATCAGCAGTACCTGATGCTGCTTAGCTGTCTCAATCATCTGGCGAAGTTCTTTCGTATTGGAAGCAATCGGCTTCTCGCACAGTACATGCTTGCCTGCTTTCATAAAGGTAATCGCATACTGAGCATGAAGTGAATTGGGACTTGCAATGTAGATAGCGTCAATCAGGTCGCTGCTCGCCATCTCTTCGATATCGGTGAACGTATTCGCAATGCCATGCTTATCCGCATAAGCTTGGGCCTTATCCGCTGTCCGGGAGTAGATAGCCGTAATTTCAACCTGATTCGCTTGACCTGCTGCATCTACGAATGATTCTGTAATAAAATTGGAACCGATTATACCAAAACGTACCATATGCAAGTTCCTCACATTCTGTATGTAGTCTCCACTATATTTTAACACATTCTGATAATCAAAAAAGCCTGCATTGCGTCATTTATACGCAAGTGCAGACTGTGATAATCGATTAAATGGTCGGGATGACACGATTTGAACATGCGACCCCCTGGTCCCAAACCAGGTGCTCTACCAAGCTGAGCTACATCCCGTCTTTCAAAAAAAAATGGCGCGGCCTAAGAGATTCGAACTCCTGACCTTTTGATTCGTAGTCAAACGCTCTATCCAGCTGAGCTAAGGCCGCAAAAAAAAAATGGAGCGGAAGACGGGAATCGAACCCGCGACCCTCGCCTTGGCAAGGCGATGCTCTACCGCTGAGCCACTTCCGCATTTGGTGCGGTCGAGAGGACTCGAACCTCCACGGCTGTTACACCACTAGAACCTGAATCTAGCGCGTCTGCCAATTCCGCCACGACCGCATGCCTATTTGTTTGTAAAGATGGTGCCGGCGATAGGAGTCGAACCCACGACCTACTGATTACAAGTCAGTTGCTCTACCAACTGAGCTACACCGGCAAGTGAATATGTTGT
>NZ_CBVJ010000143.1 GCF_000513275.1 Paenibacillus gorillae
GCTCAGACTTTCTAACGATCTGTAACTTCATCACTCATAGCAAATAAGCGCTCCAACCTCTCGATAGGAAAGCAGTGAAGGAACAAGGATTCTATATCCCAACTGCTCCTCCATCTACCGTACCTCCTAAGCTCTCTAGTAGAGCCTTATAAAGTAACCAAGTGGACTAGCTTTGACTCCGACAACTAACCTAACTCGCACATGTAGGCAGAAAAGTGTTACACACGACTCCCTAAACCCCAGCAAGTCCGATCAAAATGCAAAAGTACATGTTGATGAAGCAAAAAACGCCTTAAACAGCCTTCAAAATGTAAAAGTGCAGGTGAAAAGGACTAAAATCGCCGAAATGGGCTCTAGAAGGCGGATCAAACTGCACTTTTGCATGTTGATGGCCATTTCGACCGAATTTAAGCCAAACAAACTGCACTTTTACATTTTGTTCGCCCGATGAGCGTGAAAACGCTAGAGTAAGCTAGGCAACTCTCGAAAAAGAACTAGTTTGTTAGAGGCAGGAGAGGAGCGAAACGAGCCCAGGATGACTTTTTGAAGCTTCATTAATTGGTGGAGCCGGGTTAGCGGCGGAGAAATTGAAGCAAGAACGGCAGCATGGGCCGTTTCGCGCAGCGGAGGCTGGTTTTCGCACAGCGGAGGCTTGTTTTTCACCATCGAGTAATGGAATTGGTGCATGTGCTATTGTGACGACATAGCGCACTATGCCATAATCAGCTTACAAGAATGCTGAAGGAGGCTGTTTGGCGTGCCAATCGAAATTCGAGAGCTTGAAGCAGGTTATTTTGATGAGGGTATGGAGCTATCACAGTTTGCGTTCCAGTTTACGATGACGCCTGAGGAGAAAGAAAAGGCTCGCGAGCGCTACAAACATGAACCAGCAGTTCGGTGGGGCGCATTCGTCGACGGCAAGTATGCCGCACACTTGACGCTGCTTACCCTGCACACATATGTGAGCGGCAAACGCTTTGCAGTGGGCGGCGTAGCAGGAGTGGCCACATGGCCGGAGCACCGCAGACAAGGGCTGGTCGCAGAGCTGCTGCGTACTTCGCTTCTCCATATGAAAGAGCAAGGTCAAACGCTGTCGTATCTGGCGCCCTTTGCCATTGGCTTTTACCGGAAATTTGGCTGGGAGCTGTATACGGATAACAAGCGTTACAAAATAGAAGCGGCGCTGATGCCTAAACGTGAGGACTATGCTGGCCGAATCGAAAGGCTTAGCGATAATATTCTGCTGCTTAACGAGCTCTATAATACCTACGCCCGCCGATACAACGGAATGCTGGAGCGTACAGAAGCCTGGTGGACGGATCGCGTCAAACGCCGCAAGCAGGGTCAGACAGCCGTCTATTACGGAGGGGATCATACCCTGCAAGGCTACGTCCTCTATGATGTGAAACAGAAGGAATTGAAGATCCATGAAATTGTAGCTCTGACGGAGGAGGCTGCACGTGCGCTCTGGTCCTACTTGGGGCAGCATGACTCTATGATCGAACGTGCGGAGGCAGTTGTTCCTGTTGATGATCAACTCGCCTTTTTGCTGCCTAATCCGAGAATCAAGCAGGAGATTGAGCCGTATTTCATGGCCAGAATCGTAGACGCTGAAGCCTTTCTATCACAATATGCATTTACGGAGGCGCAAGAAAGCGAGCCTTCCTCGATATTAATCGAGCTTACGGATGAGCATGCACCATGGAATACAGGCGTCTATAGACTAGACCTTCAGACAGACGGAACGGCTAAGGCTGCCAAAATTCCGCAGGCTGAAACATCGATATCCGGCGAAAAAGAGCCGCTTCGAATCCGCACTGACATTGGAAGCTTGACGGCCATGCTGCACAGCTACATGCGGCCTAGCGAACTGAACCAGCATGGTAGAGTTGTTGGTGATGCGTTATCCATTCGTTTTCTGGAAGCGAGAATTCCGGTTAAAACGCCGTTTTTACTCGATTTTTTCTAATATCAGGATGGGGCTCCAATTCAGCTGTAGCGCTAAGCAAACTGCCTTCGTACAGCCTTGACAGCCCCTACCCCCTCTGCTAATATTGCAATAATATACGTAGAGGCAAGATATACAAAGGGAGGAACATACTCGTGTGGGAAACGAAATTCGCCAAAGAAGGCTTAACATTCGATGACGTACTGCTCATTCCAAGGAAGTCAGAAGTGCTGCCACGGGAATCAGATATTTCAACTCAGCTTAGCGGGAGCATTAAACTGAACATTCCACTTATCAGTGCAGGAATGGACACCGTAACCGAAGCAGCTTTGGCGATTGCAATCGCTCGTGAGGGCGGAATCGGCATTATTCATAAGAACATGTCTATTGCACAACAAGCAGAAGAAGTCGATCGCGTAAAACGTTCAGAAAGCGGCGTTATTACGAACCCGTTCTCGCTCACGCCAGAGCATCATGTCTATGATGCCGAAGAGCTGATGGGCAAATATCGTATCTCCGGTGTTCCGATTGTGGATGCTGCAGGGAAATTAGTCGGCATTTTGACAAACCGCGACTTGCGTTTTGTTCATGACTATTCCATTAAGATCAACGAAGTGATGACACGCAAGGATCTGGTAACGGCTCCTGTAGGTACGACACTTCAAGAAGCAGAAGTGCTGCTTCAAAAGCATAAAATCGAAAAACTTCCACTCGTAGACGAGTCCAACACGCTTAAAGGACTTATTACGATTAAAGATATCGAGAAAGCAATTCAATTTCCTAATGCGGCAAAAGACAAGCAAGGACGTCTGCTTTGCGGCGCTGCAGTAGGCATTGGCAAAGATACGACTGACCGCGCTGAAGCGCTTGTGCAAGCAGGCATCGACGTACTTGTCGTAGACTCCGCTCACGGCCATCATATTAACATTCTTGATGCAGTTCGCAAGCTGCGCGCGAAGTTCCCGGAACTGACGATTATTGCCGGTAACGTAGCAACTGGCGAAGCAACTCGTGATCTGATCGAAGCTGGCGCTTCCGTCGTTAAAGTCGGTATCGGTCCAGGCTCGATCTGTACAACTCGTGTTATCGCAGGTATCGGCGTTCCGCAAATTACAGCGATCTACGATTGCGCTTCGGTTGCACGTGAGTATAACGTTCCTGTCATCGCTGACGGCGGAATCAAATACTCCGGCGACATTACGAAAGCTATCGCAGCCGGCGCAAGTGCCATCATGATCGGCAGCCTGTTCGCAGGTACAGCTGAAAGCCCGGGCGAGACGGAAATTTTCCAAGGCCGCAGCTTTAAAGTGTACCGCGGTATGGGCTCGCTTGGCGCGATGAAAGAAGGCAGCAAAGACCGCTACTTCCAAGAGAACGAGAGCAAGCTTGTTCCGGAAGGCATCGAAGGCCGCGTTCCTTTCAAAGGTCCTCTCGCGGATACGGTTCACCAGCTTCTCGGCGGACTGCGTTCCGGCATGGGCTATTGCGGTACATCCAACCTCGAGCAACTGAAGAATGAGACACAATTCATTCGCATCACGGGCTCTGGGCTTCGCGAAAGCCACCCGCATGACGTGCAAATTACGAAAGAAGCTCCTAACTATTCGCTGTAATGGCCTGACAAACAGGAGTAACGGCAGATGATAGATGATATGGCTAAGCCATATTGCCTATTATCTGCTTTTTTCATGTCTAATTGGCAGCTTTCGCCAGCGCTATACTTCCAATATTCTCATCCTATTCAGGTTTCTCTCACCCTCTCGCATGTGATACAATTAACAACGACAAACTTGAGGAGAAAAGGGGAGAGGAATGTTGAAGGCAAAGATTAGCCCGCCCAAAATGAGGTCGGTTGCAGTCGCGTTTATGGCGGTCTGGTTAGCGGTGTTCTCAGTAGGAGGAGCTGTTAGTGCAGCAGGTACGCCTGGCGGCGAATGGGTAGACAATTCACTAGGTTTGGAAGTGAGCTCCGCTATTCTAATCGATGCGGATTCCGGACAAGCCATCTATGAAGTAAATGCAGACGCGCCCCGTCCTCCGGCAAGTATGACGAAGCTGATGACGGAGTACATCGTACTTGAGGAAATTACGCAGAAACATTTATCTTGGGACGACATCGTTACTGTAAGTGAGGAAGCAGCCAGCACGCCGCCCGACGGATCTCAAATCTATCTGGCGCAAGGCGACCAGCATACAGTAAAGGAACTATATATAGCAATGGCTATCCAATCGGCTAACGATGCTACGATTGCTCTTGCATCTCAAATCTCGGGCAGCGAGCAAGGTTTTGTCGATAAAATGAATGAAACGGCAAAAGAACTCGGATTAACGACAGCAAATTACACTAGTGCGACCGGCTTGTCGGATACGACGATCATTTCGGCTCGTGACATGGCAAAGCTGGCGCAGACGATTTTGAAAAAGCACCCTGAGTTTCTGGAATACTCCAGCCTGCAGGAGCACAAGTTCCGCCCGCGGGACAAAAAACCGATGTACAACCTAAACTGGATGCTCGGGACGAACAAGAACAACACCAACTTGAAAGCTTTCGCTTATGACGGCGTAGACGGCATGAAGACGGGTTATATTTCTGCAGCCGGCTATACGTTCACAGGTACAGTTAAACGCGGTGACACGCGTTATATCAGCGTCGTTATGAACACGAAATCGAAGGCTGCCCGTTTCAACGAAACGGCGAAGCTGTATAATTACGCGTTCAACACGTTCGAGAAGAAGTCGGTCGTTGCAGCGAAATCCGTGGTAGAATCGGTCAAAACGGTCAAGATTAAGAAAGGCGCAAGCAAGACTGTGCCGGTCGTAACCGAATCCGATATTAGCTTCACGGTGAAAAAAGGCACGCAGCCGAAGATTGAGCTGTCAGGCAGCCAGATTATGAGCGAGAACGAGCTTGTAGCACCAATTAAAGCGGGACAAAAGGTCGGTACCGTTACGTATAAGTATACGGATGATCAAGGCAAAGCTTTGGAGAAAACAATCAATTTGATCGCATCGGAAGATGTGAAAAAAGCCGGCTGGTTCAAATTAATGTTCCGCGGTATCGGCAGCTTCTTCTCCGGTCTGTTTAACGGGATCGTAAATCTGTTCTAATTCAAGGCAGGCAGGGAAATCTAGGGTTGTCGATTGCTGAGCCTTCCTGTAAAATTAATGGTTAGAATAAGTGGCGATACTTATACATTTTAATAAGCGCAAGCCTGCGAGCCGAGGCTGACGGGGCTGCGCCACATTTTGAGGAGGATTCATCAGCATGGAAACAGGAACTTCGCGCGTAAAACGCGGTATGGCAGAAATGCAAAAAGGCGGCGTTATCATGGACGTTATGAACGCCGAGCAAGCGAAAATTGCGGAAGCAGCAGGCGCAACAGCCGTTATGGCTCTTGAGCGCGTACCTTCCGACATCCGTGCAGCAGGCGGCGTAGCCCGTATGGCTGACCCTACGGTAACGGAAGAAGTAATGAAAGTCGTCTCCATTCCGGTTATGGCGAAGGCCCGTATCGGACATATTGTTGAAGCAAGAGTGCTTGAGGCAATGGGCGTTGACTATATCGACGAGAGCGAAGTTCTGACTCCTGCCGACGAAGTTTTCCATATCAGCAAGAACGAATTCACAGTACCGTTCGTATGTGGTGCTAAAGACCTTGGCGAAGCGCTTCGCCGTATTCAAGAAGGCGCGGCTATGCTTCGTACGAAGGGTGAGCCGGGAACAGGCAACATCGTTGAGGCTGTTCGCCACCTTCGCTTGATCAACGGTCAAATCCGCAAAGTACAAGCTTTGTCGAAGGACGAGCTTTACAACGAAGCGAAAGTTCTGGGCGTTCCTTACGAGCTGCTGCTGAACGTACACGAGAGCGGCAAGCTGCCAGTTGTTAACTTTGCAGCAGGCGGCGTAGCGACGCCATCTGATGCAGCATTGATGATGGAACTGGGCGCTGACGGTGTATTCGTTGGCTCGGGTATCTTCAAATCCGACAACCCGGAGAAATTCGCTCGCGCAATCGTAGAAGCAACTACGCATTACCAAGACTACAAGCTGATCGCGGAAGTGTCCAAAAACCTGGGCGCACCGATGAAAGGCATTGAAATCTCGAAGCTGGAAGCTTCGCAGCGTATGCAGGACCGCGGCATTTAATAGACGCGGCGATTAGAAAGGCGTGTAAGCATATGAAAATAGGGGTACTGGCGCTGCAAGGCGCGGTAGCAGAGCATATGCGAAGTTTGGAGGCGGCGGGCGCGGAAGCGGTCGCCGTTAAACGAATGGAGCAGCTCGACGAGTTAGACGGACTTGTCATTCCTGGCGGCGAAAGCACGACGATTGGCAAGCTGATTCGAAAATATAATTTCTTGGATGCTATTCAGTCGTTCTCCAAGCAAGGCAAGCCGTTGTTCGGTACTTGCGCAGGCTTGATTCTTCTCGCCGACCGCATCGAAGGACAAGAGGACGCGCATTTGCGGTTGATGGATATGATCGTTGCGCGTAACGCTTTTGGCCGTCAACGTGAAAGCTTCGAGACCGACCTGGATGTTAAAGGCATCGAGGAACCGGTAAGAGCGGTATTCATCCGCGCCCCTCTTATTAAAGAAGTTGGCAAAAACGTAGACGTACTGTCTACGTACAAGGGCGAGATCGTGACGGCTAGACAAGGGCATCTGCTGGCGTCTTCCTACCATCCGGAGCTTACGGACGATTTCCGCCTTCATGCTTATTTTGTCGACATGGTGAAAGAAGCGGCAGCGAGCCGCTAAGAGAGAGGGGGTCAAAGTTCATGTTGGATGTCAAATGGTTGCGCAACGAATATGAACAGGTGGAGCAGGCGCTGAAAAACCGCGGCGCTTCGCTGGACCTGATCACTGGATTTAACGAAATTGATGTGAAACGCCGCGATTTGCTGGTGGAGACGGATAATTTGAAAAACCGCCGCAATACGGTTTCTCAAGAAGTCGCCAAGCTGAAAAAGTCGGGCGGAGACGCGGACGCGCTAATCGTAGAAATGCGCGAGGTAGGCGACCGCATTAAAGAGCTGGATGATGCGATTCGCGAGCTGGAGGCTCAAATCGAGCATATCATGCTGGCGATTCCGAACTTGCCGCATAGCAGTGTGCCGGTAGGCGCTTCGGAAGAAGACAATGTAGAAATTCGCCGTCACGGCGAGCAGACGACATTCGACTTCGAGCCTAAAGCGCACTGGGACTTGGCGCAAGAGCTGGGCATTCTTGATTTCGAGCGTGCAGGCAAAGTAACAGGCTCGCGCTTTACGTTCTATCGTGGACTTGGAGCACGCCTGGAGCGCGCGCTCATCAGCTTCATGATGGATCTGCATAGCGATCAGCATGGCTATGAAGAGGTTCTGCCTCCATACCTCGTCAACCGCGATAGCTTAATCGGCACGGGCCAGCTTCCGAAGTTCGAGGAAGACTTGTTCAAAATCGCGGAATCCGACTTTTTCCTCATTCCTACGGCTGAGGTTCCGGTAACGAACCTTCACCGGGAAGAGATTTTGTCGGCGGACGAGCTGCCGAAGCATTTTGTAGCGTACAGCTCATGCTTCCGCTCGGAAGCAGGCGCTGCAGGCCGGGATACGCGCGGCTTGATCCGCCAGCATCAGTTCAACAAAGTGGAACTGATCAAGCTGGCGAAGCCTGAGGACTCCTATGAGGAGCTGGAGAAAATGACCGCGAATGCGGAAAAAGTACTTCAGCTGCTGGGACTGCCTTACCGCGTTCTGGCGCTCTGCACAGGCGATATGGGCTTCACAGCTGCAAAGACGTATGATCTTGAAGTATGGCTGCCTAGCGCAGGCACATACCGCGAGATATCGTCGTGTTCGAACGTAGAGGACTTCCAGGCACGCCGTGCGGCCATTCGTTTCCGCCGCGAGCCGAAGAGTAAGCCAGAGTTCGTGCACACGCTGAATGGCTCGGGACTGGCGGTAGGACGTACGTTTGCCGCTATTCTGGAGAACTACCAGCAAGCCGATGGAACGATTATCGTACCCGAAGTGCTTCGTCCATATATGGGCGGCCTGACTTCGATTCAACCACGCGGCTAAAAACAAATTTTGTTCACAGGCTAAATAAGAGTTGCTTCTCGAATTTAGCCTGTGGTACAATATGTTCTGTTACGGTTTCATTACGGAGAGGTACCGAAGCGGTCATAACGGGGCGGTCTTGAAAACCGTTAGGGTGCAAGCCCACAAGGGTTCGAATCCCTTCCTCTCCGCCATTTCATTTAATCATCCAAGCGTCTGGGGATAGTCCCGGATGCTTTTTTTATTTTTCCTCACAGGTTGGGGATAAAATATTTAAAAATGTGGATAAACTTAATAAAATGTGAGTAACTATGTGGATAACTTTGCGAAACGTATCGCATAAATCATTTCGGATTGCCGCATCTTAAATACGGGAGGTGCTAACAATGGCGAAACAAGATGAGCTTCGTATCGATCAGCAGCAATTGGTGGATGCGTGGCAGCGTACATTGCCCGAACGGGTGCAGCAATCAGATCGATGTGAGGTAAAAGCCGACGAGTCGGATTCATCCGCTCTGCGTGTAACGATTGAAATTGCAGGCCGGCAAGCGTATTCCCTTGATTTTAAGGTGCAATATGTGGATAGCCGCGAAGTTCGCGTCGAGCTAGTGGATGTGGAGAAGGATCATGTGTCGGTAGATGAACGTACCGAGACAATTCAACAGCTCATTCAGGACTATACGCGGCATGTGCATGAATGTGCGCAGGCGCTGCAGCAATTAACGCACGCATAAAGGAGCTGAACCAGGATGACGAAGGCAAAGGGTTCTGTGGATAAAAATTTATCTAACGTGGTGGACGATCTGGCTCAAACGCCGGTAAATAGCCATCATGCGCAGCAATTGCAGCAGGATGTCAATGACCGCCGCAACCAGGATGCGATTAATCACGACCAGCCAACGGATTTAAAGCATCAGCGCAATTAATTAATATCCTTCATTATTAGGAGGTAGTGCAGATGGGCAAGCCGAAAAGCGTTCCTGTTCCAGATTCCAATGGCAATGGCGGCGGAGGCGGAGAGAAGCATCGCGGGCATCAGCAACAGCCATTGTCAGGCTCCAAGAAAACGAAGCAGCGTAACCATGTCGATCATAACAACCCTCAAGGGTAATCGACGATTTCTATAAATAAGGTATCCTTCAATCCCGTTTCAGTTCGCTGAAGCGGGATTGTTCGATTTATATTGTAACTACAAAATCAAAATCAATTGTTATAGAATGGAGGTATTGGACAAGCGACAAGGAGGACATTACGAATATGAAAAATTGGCAACGGATGGCTGTGTTATGCCTAACAGCCGTTCTATTCCTAGTTGCAGGCTGCAGCTCGAATGGTTCACCGAAGCAAACGCTGCAGGATGCGATCAAAAAGACGGGAGAAGCTGATAGTTATACACAAGCGATAACGATCGGCATCGATGAGCTGCAATTGCCTGCCAGCACAGCCGATAAACCAAATATGGCTGTTGTATCGGGAATTGCGGGCATGTTGAAGGGTGCAACCTTGAAGATCAATACGGTGTATCAGAAAGATCCGCTGCGGACCGATATGGAACTGAATATCGTTCTGGCTGGCTTAACTATTAAAGTACCTATACTTATCAGCAACGAAAAAATGTATGTTCAAATTCCGGCCATTCCATTGCTTAAGCTTCCAAATACGATTTTGGGCAAATATATTGAAATTGATATGGAAGCCTTGGCTGCACAGCAGCAAAATGCAGCGGCCCTTGATTTGGGGGCGCAAATGAAGCTGATGGATGAGCTGAATGGACTGCTTTTGAAACATTTCGACGAGAAAAACTATTTTAGTAAAGTGAAAGCGGACGAAGCAGGACTCCCTGAAGGTGTGAAAGCCGATCAAGTTGTACGCTTCGCCATTGACGACAGCAATTATTCTTCTTCGATTGAGACGATTGTGGGCAAAGTGCTGCCGGAGCTCTACAGCATTCTAGCTTCTAACGAAGCTTATCTGGATACCTTCCAGCTGAAGAAAGAGGATGTGGAGAAGCGTAAGGCGGATCTGGAGACGAATAAGGCCCAGATTACGAATGCGCTTAAAGAGCAGCTGCAAGTGAAGGAAGTGTCTGTGACGGGTGCTATTACCGGTGATTATCTGGCTTACCAATCCCAGATTATTAATGCGGTATATACGGATAAAGAGACAGGGGAAGCGCTGAAGCTGAATCTGCATATCGATATTGAGTACTCCGACGTTGGCGAGACGCCGACATTTACACATGAGCTTCCAACCGATGCCATTAAGCTTGAGGAGCTGACAAAGCTGCTGAAAGCACAAACTGGTCTGTAAGTAAGGTAGCTTTAAAAAGTAAAGTATGTTACATTTAATTCATACTAAAAAGTAAAGGATGGTGCTGCATGAAAATCGAAGTATGGTCCGATTTTGCATGTCCCTTCTGTTATATAGGCAAACGCCGGCTGGAAGGCGCATTAGAGCAATTCGCTCACCGGGATGATGTAGAAGTAGAATTCCGCAGCTTTGAGCTGGATCCAAATGCAAAGCGTGATGTGGATTATGATGTGAATGATATGCTGTCCAAAAAATACGGTATGAGCCGCGAGCAAGCGGAGGCTAACAACCGCAATTTAACAGAACAAGCTCGTACGCTTGGTCTGGACTACCATATGGATAAAATGGTGCTGACGAATACATTCGACGCGCATCGTCTAACGTATTTGGCGGCGAAATCCGGCAAACGCGAGGAGATGGCCGAGCGGCTGTTCAAGGCTTATTTTGAAGAAGGAAAGCACTTGGGTGATCATGATACACTGGCTGATCTGGCAGTAGAAGTCGGTATTGAACGCGGCGAGGCACTGGAAGCGCTGAATAGCTCTACCTATACGCAAGAAGTTCGTGCAGATGAACAGGAAGCGAGCCAGATTGGTGTTCGCGGCGTTCCTTTCTTCGTTATTGACCGCAAGTATGCGGTATCCGGCGCACAGCCAAGCGAGGTCTTCCTCCAAGCCGTACAACAGGCTTATCAGGAGAGCAAGCCTCTAACGGTTATTGGCGGCGACGAAGGCGGCGATGACGTGACTTGTACAGACGGCGTATGCGCGCCTAAGCAATAATATATTGGCATGATGAAGCTGCAGGCATGTGGATGCAATCCATAGCCTGCGGCTTTTTATATTTTCAGAGGGACAAGGGTTGTCAGAAAATGGGGCGTTGCGTTATACTTATACCTAGATAATCGATACATAGATATACAATGTATGTAATGAGAGAAGAGATTGGAGGTTGAGGTTGTCGTGACGATCAACAAAGAGCTGATGAAAGGCAGTACAGTCATTCTTATTTTGACGCTGCTGGACCGCAAGGAAATGTACGGCTATGAGATGACGAAGGAAATCGAGCAAAGCTCTGATGGTGTTTTTACGTTCAAAGAGGGAACGCTGTATCCCATTCTCCATACGCTGGAAGTGGAAAAGCTTGTGGAGGCCTATTGGAATGAGGAAGGGGCGCGCAAACGCAAGTACTATCGTATTACCGATCATGGACGCAAACAGCTTGGGGAGAAGAAGCGGGAATGGGCGCTATTCCGGAGTACCGTTGACCGTGTGCTGGGGGAGGGGCAGGCATGAGCCGCAGCGAAGCGATTCAGGAGCATGAGGTTGTACGGTTGTATTTGAAGCGGGTATGCGGACATATTAAAGCAAAGTCCGTTCATGACGACATTCAGCAGGAATTGCTGGCGCACTTGGAGGAGCTCGTTGAAGAGAAGGAGCAGGAAGGCTTCGGGCGAAAGGAGGCAATTCGTCTGGCCGTTGCCCAAATGGGTGATCCTGATGATGTCGGCAGACAGTTTCACCAAGCGCATAAGCCGAGGATGAATTGGGGGCTGCTCGCTGTGGTCGCTGTTTTCATAGCAATCGCACTGACGGCGATGTATTCCGTGCAGTTGGGATGGAATAAACGTATACCTACCGATTTCTTAATGGACAAAATGGTATATATCGGAATTGGCCTCGGTATCATGGCAGGCTTATACTTTTTCTTCGATTATCGGAAGCTGCAAAAGTATTCTTGGCACCTCTATGGGCTGACCGTTTTCGTCATGATAATATTGATGTACTTTGGCAACCAGGTTAATGGCAAAAGAGGATGGATATCTATCCCCTACTTTAGCTTCGATGGTGTATGGATTTGTCTGCATTTCTTTATTCTTTCCATGGTTGGACTTTTAAACGTGTCTGGTCAAAAGGCGGCAGCGGCGGGCAAGCTGAGACAGATTGTTTACGGGTTCAGAGATATGCTGGTCTTTTTCGCTCTTCCCAGCATCCTCTTTCTATGGATGAAGACCCATACGTATCTGGTTATTTACTTGACCTGTCTTGTGATCGTGATGACCGTCTATGCACGCAAGTGGCTATTGGCGTCGGGAGTGATGGCTGCTGCCGGAATGTTCGGCTTATATCTATTGTTCAACAGGCCGTTTCAATACATCCTTTCCGAGCGACTAGGGAGTTTCTTCAAGCTAACGGAAAATCCGGATTCCATTTATATGACGAGAATGTCGGTGCAGGCCATTCATGACGGCGGATTATGGGGACAGGGTTTTGGCGTGTCCAACAGGACGCTGCCTTCTATTCATAGCGACATGATCTTTAGTTATCTTACCTACAGTATGGGCTGGGTCATGGCGGGTCTCATCCTTGCTGTCGTAATCACGTTTATGGCGCAGATCGGGATCATGATCAGCCGATTGCGTGATCGCTATGCGAAGGGATTGGTTATCGGCTTGTTCTCGATATTATGCCTGCAATTCATTTGGTGTATTGGCATGTCGTTTGGCTGGCTGCCGATGACAGGAATGAGGCTTCCTTTCATCAGCTATGGGGGAACTTCAACCCTTCTTGAATTGTCTGCTATAGGTTTGTTCCTCAGCGCGTATCGGCGAAAAGATATGATACCTAGTCCATCACAGCAACTGCAAACATAGCAAGGTTAATAGCGCTGCCGCAGCAGCGCTATTTTTTTGTGTTATTTGATAGGCCCACACAGGAAGTATTTGGGTTACAATGGTCAGAGATTAACGAAACGAAATGACGCATCAGGGGGAAATCTTTCAGGTGAAAAAGAAGACGAAGAAAAAGTTTTGGAATTTAATCATGCTGCTCGCTATCGTGTTCGTTGCGATGTACATTGTTCCTCAACTGGAACTGGATCAAGGTGCAGGTACACATTCGACGGGCAGCGAGGCTGGCGACGCGGATTATAAGCTGTATTTTCCAGCTGATCGATTCCCGGAAACCGCTAAGCACATCGAAGATGCCATTGAAAGCGGAGAGTCAAAGGTTTGTACGATTGACCGCGTTGGAGCTGAGGATAACCGTAAGGATTCTCTTAGGGGTGTGCCGACTAAAAAAGGCTATGACCGCGATGAATGGCCGATGGCCATGTGCTCGGAAGGCGGAGCGGGCGCAGATATCGAATACATATCGCCATCCGACAACCGGGGTGCGGGAGCTTGGGTTAGCAACCAGTTGGAGCAGTATCCGGACGGGACACGAGTGGAATTTATCGTTCGTTAGGCACGCTGTCCGGCGTACGCCACATATACTGCTCACAAACATGAATAGGCAGAGGTCCCGTCCCCTAGACGGATGACTCGAGCCTTGCCGATATTTTTCGTGAAAACGTGACGTGTATCCAGAATGAGCTTGCTATGGTCGGCGATGAACTGCACAGGCATGACGGTATGATCCGTGCCTATTAGAATGCAATCGGCTTGCTCCAGCTCTTCCTCGGTTAGGGCAATGCTATCTAGTTTAGTTCCGTCCGCAAGACGGACAGACGGGACGTAGGGATCATGGTAGCTGACGTTAGCGCCGCTTTGCTGCAAGACGTTCAATATCGCAATGGCCGCTGATTCCCGTGGGTCGGCAATATTTCTTTTATAAGTTACCCCATATACGATTATGCGCGCGTCAGCGAGCGCTTTTCCTTCAGGGAGAGCAAGCTGCAGCTTGGTGACGATTGAGGCTGGCATAGCGTCGTTGATTTGCTGCGAAAGCTGAATGAACTTGCTCGTTATGCCGAACTGCTCCGCCTTCCACTGCAAATATAGCGGATCGATCGGAATACAGTGGCCGCCGATTCCCGGACCGGGATAGAAGGGGCTATAGCCGTAAGGCTTGGATGCCGCTGCTTCGATGACCTCCCAGATATTCACATTCAGCTTTTCGCATATGTCGGCAAATTCATTCATGAATGAAATGTTGATAAAACGGAAGGTGTTCTCCAGCAGCTTGGTCGTCTCTGCGGCCTCTGTTGTAGACACTGGAATGACATGATCGAATAATTGGCTGTACAGCTTCTCGATACGGGCAAGGCATTGCGGGGTTACGCCGCTTACCACTTTTGGAATGCCGGTCAGCGTATTGTCCCGATTGCCAGGATCGATTCGTTCGGGGGAATAAGCGATGAACAGACTTTGCCCCGTGTGCAGTCCGCCTTTCTCCAGCAGCGGCTTTACGACTTCTTTTGTAGTGCCCGGATACGTTGAGCTCTCCACGATAATAAGCTGACCATGCCGCAGCAGCGGATAAAGCCGTGTGCATGCATCCGTCAGATAGGACAGATCGGGTCCGTGAGCAGGTGACAGCGGGGTTGGCACGCATAAGATGATCGTATCCGCACCCATGACTGCGGTATATTCCGTAGAGACAAACCAGCGGCTGGTAGCCATCGCGGCATCCAGCTCTTCATTCTCAATATCTTGCACGTAGCTTCTGCCCTCATTAATTGCATTGATTTTCAACGGATCAAGGTCGATTCCGATAACGGTGAAGCCTTTCTTAATAAAGGCCATAGCCAGCGGCAGGCCGACAAATCCGAGACCGATAATGCCAACCTTCCCCTTAGCCACATTACTAGCAGCATTTTCTATTATCATTTCGTTCCAACTCCTCCGGAGCACATCTATCTACTATTCTGTTAAAATATTAAAATTCAGTGCGGGATGCTCACGATACCTGTCTATTGCGGTGTATTTATTTTTTAGAAATGCGACCGGGCAAGAGAGGAGAACACCGTTGAAAAATAAGACCGCCCCTGGCGTTACGATTATTACGTCTACCATTCGTCCGCAATTTATCCATCAAATCTTCCAAAACTATGTGCGTCAAAAATGGGCGCCAAAGGAATTAATTATTGTAATAAACAAAAACAAGATAGCAATTGCGCCTTATTTGCAGATGGCCCAGCAATATCCGGGCGTCACTGTATTGCGGCAGCCACAGTCCAAAAAGCTGGGGGCTTGTCTCAATTACGCAGCGTCGCGGGCCAAATATCCGTATATAGCCAAATTTGACGATGATGATTACTATGCGCCAAGCTATATACCCGAAGCGATGGGATTATTCGCGAAAAAGAAAGCAGATGTTGTCGGCAAGCGTACCTGCTTCTTCTATATGCCGCATCGTTCATTGCTATTATTAAGACAAATGCCTGTGCGTCCGTACAGCAGGTGCCGGAAAATCGCCGGAGCAACAATCATGTTCCATAGACGTGTATTCAAGAAAGTAAAGTTCTCAACGGTGGTAAGGCAGGGCTCTGATGTTCGGTTTGTAAGGGCCTCAATTCGCAGGGGATTTAGAGTGTTCACGACCTCCCCTTATAATTTTGCAGCCTTACGCCGGGCCAATCGGAACTCCCATACATGGAAAATAAGTGATAGACGGCTACTGGCTGCTAAAAAATCGCTGCTGCTCCGTACTCGCAACTACAAACGTCATGTGAATCGATCGTTGGATCAATTGAAAGGAATTCAACCGTATCCTTTGCCGATGGGTGTGCAGGATGATTTGGTGTACAGCAGGGATTAATAGCTTGCAATAGAAAGAACGATGGTTAGAAACGTGCTATAGAGAATATTTGGATAACAGCGTGCACGATGCTGTTATTTTTTTATATGTGCTGGGCGTATACCGTGTTTGCTTCCATACGAAAACCATAAATTGTATCGAATAGGCAAGTGTTTACGTGTTAGGGCAAGATTATATTTTGTAAGAGGTGACGAGGCATGAATAGTCGTCGTGGGAAGTCTTTTCGTCGTTTAAATATTAGCTCGGCAACCCGGCGGCTGGCCAGTCGACGGAAACGCAAAAAAGTGTATTTGGATATAGCAGATGCTGCGATCGTAGTGGTTGATGATGGCTGCCGCTTTAAAAAGGTGCATAAAAAATGCAAGCCAGCTAAGCATGGCCGGAAAAAGAAAAAATGCCGTAAGAGGCATCGCGTCGCTACCGGAGCAACGGGCGCAACTGGAGCGACAGGTGTAACGGGGGTAACAGGTACAACGGGAGCAGGTGATCCTGGCGCAAGAGGGGCTACAGGTGCGACCGGGGCAACTGGAGTGACAGGCCCAACTGGTGCCACTGTAGGTGCGACAGGCGGAACAGGGGTTACCGGTGCAACAGGCATTGCGGGTGCAACAGGGCCAACTGGCGTCACAGGAGCGGGTACTACTGGAGCAACGGGTGCGATCGGGGCAACTGGAGTGACGGGCCCAACTGGCGCCACTTTGGGTGCCACGGGTGCAACAGGTGTGACCGGAGCGACTGGTTTAACGGGATCTACTGGAGCGACGGGATCCACAGGTGTAACAGGAAGTACTGGAGCAACCGGAGTAACAGGTGTAACGGGAATGACAGGTGTAACAGGAGCGACCGGTGCCACCGGAGCAACGGGTATCACGGGAGCAACAGGAGTAACAGGTGCGACAGGTCTGACAGGAGCCACCGGAGCAACCGGGGTAACAGGCGTCACGGGTGCCACCGGAACAACAGGTGAAACAGGGGCAACGGGGCCAACAGGAGCAACTGGGTTAACGGGAGTAACAGGTGTCACGGGATCAACGGGTGCCACCGGGGCTACAGGAGCAACTGGGCTAACAGGCGTCACGGGTGTCACGGGAGCGACCGGAGCCACCGGAATTACAGGTGAAACAGGAGCGACGGGGTCAACAGGGGTAACTGGATTAACAGGTGTTACGGGATCAACTGGTGTGTCCGGGGCAACGGGCACGACGGGGCCAACAGGAGCGACCGGTGCAACAGGAGTAACTGGAGTAACTGGATTAACAGGTGTTACGGGGTCAACAGGAGCGACAGGAGCAACGGGCACGACGGGGTCAACAGGAGCGACAGGTGCAACTGGACTAACAGGAGTAACAGGCGTCACAGGAGCGACCGGTGCCACCGGAACTACAGGTGAAACAGGAGCGACGGGGCCAACAGGAGTAACTGGATTAACAGGTGTTACGGGAGCAACTGGTGTGACAGGAGCAACGGGCGCGACGGGGCCAACAGGATTAACAGGGGCAACAGGATTAACAGGTGTTACGGGAGCAACGGGCATGACGGGGCCAACAGGGGCCACCGGTGCAACTGGATTAACAGGAGTAACAGGAGTAACAGGCGTCACGGGAGCGACCGGAGCCACCGGAGCAACTGGGCTAACCGGAGCAACAGGTGTCACGGGCCCGACAGGCCCGACAGGAACCACGGGGGCAACTGGAATAACAGGTACTACGGGAGCTACGGGTGAGACAGGAGCCACAGGTACGAGCACAACGAGTGTATCGGCCTTTGCAGCAAATACGACAGGGGCCATCATTGCAGTTGTCCTTGTAGGAACGCTGGTACCGTTGCCAAGCTCACAAAATATAGGGGCGGGCATTACTATAAACGGGGCTAACAACACGTTTACCGTAGCACCAGCCGGTCGCTATTACATCACTTATCAGGTCAACCTGACTGCGGGTTTATTGCTCGGCTCACGTCTTATTATCAATGGCGCAGCAAACCTGGCATCGACCATAACACCGGTGTTGACACTCTCCAGCTTTAACAATGACGTGATTGTCACACTGCCCGCGAACTCTACCGTGTCCCTTCAGCTATTTGGCCTGCTTGGTGCAGCCACCTTAATCAATAACGGTGCTGGTGCGGCAGTCACAATTATTCAGTTAAGTTAATGCATGTGGGCCGAACATGGACAATAGCACAGGAATAGGATGAAGCAACGTTATGGCTCCAGGAGAGTGATGATAAATGCCGAGTGTTAGCCTGTGCATGATTGTCCGAAACGAAGAAAATAATTTAGGCCGCTGCTTGTCATCCGTCGCCGAGGCCGTCGATGAGATCATCATCGTCGATACGGGGTCGACGGACCGCACGATAGAGATTGCGAAATCTTACACAGATCGTGTCGAAGTATTCGAATGGATCGATGATTTTGCAGCGGCTCGCAACTATGCATTTTCCCATGCAACGAAGGACTATATATTATGGCTTGATGCGGATGATACATTGACCTCGCTTGATTTGCGTGCCTTGCTGTCCCTGAAAAGAACGCTCGATCCTAGTGTAGATTCCGTGTCGATGTACTATGATCTCGCCTTCGACGAGTATGGGAAGGTAACCTCCAGATTAAGGCGCAATCGATTGGTCAAAAGAGAACGGAATTATCGCTGGATCGGTGCGGTTCACGAATATCTCGAGGTTTACGGGAACATTATGGCTTCGGATATAGCCGTTACCCATCAGCCGGATGAGCAGGATTCGAACAGCAACCGCAATATATCGATTTATGAGAAAAGACTGGCTAAAGGAGAACGGTTCTCCCCTCGTGACCTGTATTATTACGCCAATGAACTGAAGGATCATGGCAGATATGAGGCCGCCATCCGATACTATGAGCAATTTCTGGGTACGGGAAAAGGATGGCTGGAGGACAATGTTGCCGCCTGTGCTAAATTAGCCGACTGCTATTCAGAGCTGGAAGAGCCTAGGCTGATGGTCGATTCGATATTGCGTTCCTTTTATTATGATCATCCGCGCCCGGAATTCTGCTGCCGCTTAGGCTTTTATTTCCTCCAGCAAAATGAACCAAAGACGGCAGCCTACTGGTACCGTTTGGCGACGGAAGCAGATGAGCCCGAGCAAGACTGGGGCATCGCCAGCATGACATGCACGACATGGCTGCCGCATTTGCAGCTTTGCGTATGTTACGACCGCTTGGGCAAATACGACGAAGCTAATCTGCATAACGAACTGGCGGCCGGCTATCGTCCTGAAGATCCGCGAATAATCTCCAACCGGGAATATTTGAAGAATCGTATAAGCCGCATAGGTGAGGGGGGCGTGCTGCTTGTCTGATCATGCGAACAGACGGGTGCTCATCGGCTGTCCGGTACATCAGCAAGCCAATGTGCTTGCCCTGTTTCTAGCCTCATTAACCCGTTTGCGGTCGGAGGGGCTGGACCTCCATTATTATTTTGTAGACGATAACCGGGAAGAGGCAAGCAGCGAACTGCTGAAGCAATTTGCCGATGAGCAGGGGAGCGGGAAGGTTACCATTCGATACTCAGGCATGACGGATGTATATAACCGGTCGGGCGTAACGCATTGCTGGAATGAGCATCTCGTGTGGAAGGTCGCTGATTTCAAAAACGAAATGATTGACTATGCTCTGGCAGAGCGATTCGATTATCTATTTTTAATTGATTCCGATCTTTTACTAGAGGAACAAACCTTGCACCAGCTCATCTTTGCCGAAAAGGACATCATATCCGAGATCTTCTGGACCAGATGGCAGCAAGAAGCGAGGCCGCAGCCGCAGGTGTGGCTTCGTGATGAGTATAAGCAATGGGAGCAGCAGCGAGGCGAACAACTGAACAGTGATCAAATCGCAGAACGTATGGAGCAGTTTCTAAACCGCATGCAGAGGCCTGGTATTTATGAGGTTGGCGGGCTTGGCGCATGTACATTAATTAGCCGGCAGGCATTGGGGAAGGGGATACACTTCGGCCCGATCAGCAACGTATCGTTCTGGGGTGAGGACCGTCATTTTTGTATTCGGGCAGCTGCCTTGGGTTTGTCTTTGTTCGTGGATACTCACTGCCCGGCCTATCATATTTATCGTGATGAGGACTTGCCGGGTGCAGAAATTTTTCTTAAGAAAAGCCATGTCCCCAAATTCTCCTCGTCATCGTCGGTTACGTTTACGGAGTTTTCCGATCCTCTCCCGTCGTCAATTAAGCCAAGGCTTACGTTATCGATGGTCGTTCGCAACGAAGCCGATCGTTACCTGAGGGAGGCGCTCGGGAGGCACCGCCGCTATATTCAGGACGCTGTCATTATTGATGACGGTAGTACGGATGGTACGGTCGAAGTCATTCAGGAAATGCTTCAGGGGCTGCCGGTTCGATTAATCCGCAATGAAACATCGAAGTTCAGCAATGAAATCACATTGCGCAAGCAGCAATGGGAAGAGACGCTAGCCGTGAAGCCGGATTGGATACTTAATTTGGATGCGGATGAATGGTTTGAGGACCGGTTCGAACGCGAGCTTGAGTCGCTGTTGTCGCAAAAGGATGTAAGGGTCTATTGCTTTCGGCTGTATGATTTCTGGTCGCCAACGGCTTACCGGGACGATCAATACTGGAGTGCTCATCATCATTTTCGCCCTTTCCTGCTGCGATACGAGCCGGAGTTGGCGTATAGATGGAGGGAAACTCCGCAGCACTGCGGACGGTTTCCGGAAAATATTTTTGAGCTGCCGAACGGGTTGTCGGAGCTGCGCCTGAAGCATTTCGGCTGGGCGAGCGCCGTGCACCGGCAAGAAAAGCTGGACCGTTATATGCAGCTCGACCCTGAAGCCAAATACGGGTGGAAGGAGCAATATATGTCCATTCTCGACCCCTCACCCGGGCTTGTTGAATGGCAGGAGCAGCAATAAAAAAAAGAAACTGCGTTGTACAGTTTCTTTAATCGCGAATCTTAATGATCATCCTCATCCACAAGGACGCCAAGCTGCCGGTTCTTTTCTTTGAACCTCGTGTTGTGGGAGGATACATAGGCCACTTTATCCGCGGCTGGATCGATATATATTTTGGCGCTGTTGAGCGCATTGACGGCATCGGTAAACGTACCGGCGATCAGATGAACCTTGCTGTCATGCTTCACGAAGTCGCCAGCAGCAAATATGCCAGGGATATTCGTCTCCATCTTGCTCGATACATTCGCATTCCAATCGCCCATATCCAGACCCCATTCCTTAATCGGGCCAAAATTGTAGCGCAGACCGTGATTGACGATGACGGCATCGACTTCAATACGCTGTTGTTCGCCAGTATCGACGTGGCTAATCGTTACTTCATCAATTTCTGCGCCGTTCTTGCTGTGAAGGGAGTCGACGGCGTAAGGCGTAAGAATAGTTGCAGAAGATGCCTTCATCTGCGATACATTTCGTTCATGCCCGCCAAACTGATCGCGGCGGTGAACAACGGTTAAGCTGGATGCAATCGGCACCAAAGCGTTGGCCCAATCGACAGCGGAATCGCCGCCTCCGGAGATAAGTACGCGTTTGCCGCGGAAAACCTCCAGTTCTTGAACTGTATAATGCAGATTACTGACTTCAAAACGATCGGCGCCTTCTATATCCAGCTTAGCTAATTGAAGAATGCCGTAGCCGATAGCCAAAACGACAGTTTTCGTCCAGTGGCGTTCTCCGCTCGCTGCCGTCAGAATGATCGTGTCATCGGCCTGGCGCTCGAAATTCGTAATATGCTGACCCAGCACAATTGTGGGATCGAAGGTTTTGGCCTGCTGAATTAATTGATCAATCAGCTTCTCGCCCAGTGTTGGCGTAAGGCCGCCCACATCCCAAATCATCTTCTCCGGATAGATGAGCACCCTGCCGCCCAGCTCATCTCTCGCTTCGATTAGCTTCGTCTTCAAATCCCTCATGCCGCTATAAAAGGCGGTATACATGCCCGCAGGCCCTCCGCCAATTATAGTCACATCATACAATTCCAATGCCTCGCTCATGCTCAGGTCCCTCTTTCTATATCAACTGCACACAATACAGCGATGGTTATAGTCGTTATTTCCATTATATTGATAACGATTATCATCGTCAATTTTTATTTGCCCTTTGAAGAAAATAACAAACGGCAAAAAAGCGTTGGAAGAGGAAATTTACGCAAGTTTTAAAAATGCGAAATCAGTCCTTTCACGTTATGCTTCAATCGCTGCGCATACCCTGGATTCTCTGCCTTATAAGCGGCTGCTTAACATTAACTTAAAATGCGAATGCATATACCAGTGATATAATGTCGCTGTATGAAACGATTGCACGATATCATACTAGCAAGGGATGGGCTATTGCGATGATGGAAAAACAGCAGATTCCGATTGCAGGAAGCAAACTGTTGAATGTCAGAATTGCCGACAATGTTAAAGCCTTAATCGAGGAGCTGGGACTGCGTCCTCATGAGCCGGTTCCCTCGGAAGGTGCGCTGGCCAAGCTGTTCGGCGTCAGTAAGATGACGACGAAGCTTGCACTGGAGCGGCTGGCAAGCGAGGGTATTGTTTACCGGATGCCGCGCCGGGGAACCTTTCTATCCCCTTATAAGAATGAGAGCCCTCTGGCTGAGGAGGAGGCTTCACAGGCTACAGCGGCTGAGCCTAACATTGGACTCCCCGCCAGGCAGACCGCATCTGCCCGAGCAGATATGATCGCAATTGTAGTACCGAACTTGGACGATTATGTGTCCCAGATCGTTGTAGCGGTTGAAGCGGAAGCCAGAGCGGGCGGCAAGGGGCTGCAGCTTGTCGTCGCAGGGGCACGGGAGGATGAATGTCTGGCGGAGCTTGCGAAGAGCGGCGTCGAGGGCATTATTTTCTACCCTCGCGATCCGAAGACATGCAGCGATCAAGTGCTGCGGTTAAAGCTGCAAGCGTATCCGATCATCATTATCGACCGGATTTTCCGCGATATCCAGATTGACAGCGTCTATCACGACCATTACAAGGGGACGTATAATCTCGTCGAGTACTTGCTGAACAAGGGGCATCGGAATATCGGCTACATTTCGAGTCCAATCGATGGCATTACGAGCCGCGAGGAGCGCTATCACGGATATATCCAAGCGATGCTGTACAACGGCTTGTCCGTTAACCAGTCATACATTATGCTGGACTTCAACCGCGAGCATGAGATGCGGTTTCTTGAGCGCAACGAGCAGCACGCTGCCTACTTGAAGCTAAATCCTGAGATTACGGCAGTTGTGTGCGCGAATGATTATTTTGCCGCTTCTCTCATCCATACTGCGCTCCTGGAAGGCATAGCCGTACCGAAGGATTTATCAGTCGTGGGCTTTACCGATCTAGCCTTGTCGGCGCTGTTGTCTGTGCCGCTTACGACGGCCCGGCAGCCGACAGACCAGCTTGGTGTACGCGCCGTCCGGCTGCTGCTGAAGCGAATTAGTAACGGCAGCGCCCATCCGACGTCGGTACAAATTCCTATTGATATTGTCGAACGGGAATCTGTGCTGGACATTACGCTGGGGCGCTGACGATTATTAATAAGTTCGAAATGAAGAGCTTGTATTTCTGCCTAATGAGGCGGAAATACAGGCTTTTTTGGCATTTACATATCCTTCAACTCGAATTTACATATTCTTCAATTCGTAGACCATTGAATATACCAGTGGTCTAAAATACCATATTAGCTGTCGACTGGGAGCGTCTGGTCGAAAAGGAAGTATCAAATCGATTGTGGGGAGAGAAGTTTCGAATGGCAAAGAAATGGGTCTTGTGCTTCATGGTTGTTTTGATGGCCGCATCCTTGTTGGCAGCCTGCACGAGCAACAATTCAGGAAGCAATGGGAACAAGGGCAATAACGGTGCCAATGCCGAGCAGTCGCCGTCACCTGCAGCGACCGTTAAGGCGGAAATCGCTCCAGAGGCGCCAATGCTGGCCGAGCTGGTGAAAGCTGGCACATTGAAGCCGGTTGAAGAGCGTATGCCTGTCAAAGAAGACATTATGATTGAGCCTGTCTTCGAAGAAATCGGCCAATACGGCGGCGAGTGGAATTTTCCTTGGAATGGTCCAGACGACAAATGGGGAATCTCCATGGCAACGGAAGAAGCGATGTTCCGCTTCAAGGAAGACGGAACAAGCGTAGAGCCTAATGTAGCCAAAGGATATGATGTCAACGCGGATGCGACAGAATACAAAATTTATCTTCGTCAAGGTATGAAATGGTCCGACGGCGTTCCATTTACAGCTGACGACGTCATCTTCTACTGGGAGCACATGCTCATCCCGGAGACATTCGGTAAAGCTCTGTACGACTGTTACTACTCCGTAAATCCGGTAACAGGTGAAAAAACCCGTGCCGAAATCGTCAAAGTAGATGATTACACGGTTAAAGTTACGTTCAAGGACCCGAGCGTTTTGTTCCTGGAGCGTCTTGCCATCGACAACAAATGGTTCTTCGCACCGGCTCATTACTACAAAACGATTCTTCCTGAGTTTATCGGCGAAGAAGCAGCTCTTGCGAAAGCGAAAGAGTACGGCTTCGAAGATTTGAAAAACTTCGGTATCTGGACTGGTTACTACTACTGGCTGTACCCGCAGCGTCCGACTTTGCGCGCTTGGGTTGCCAAAAACGATATGAACAGCGACCGTTTCATCATGGAACGGAACCCTTACTACTTCAAAACTGATTCCGAAGGCCAACAGCTGCCTTACATGGATCGTATCGTATTGACCAAAATGCAAGACAAGAGCCACAAGCTGCTTGAGACGATGGCTGGTCATGTAGAAGTTGGCTCGTTTGACTTTACGGATTACACCGTACTGAAGGAAAACGAAGCGAAAGGCAACTACCGCGTTATTCCTTGGTCGACGCCGAACTGGTCCAGCACAGGCGTGCAGCTGAATCAGACGACAGAAGATCCGAAGCTGCGTGCACTGTTCCAAGACATCCGCTTCCGTGAAGCGTTGTCGCTTGCGGCGGACCGCAAAGAGATTTCGGAAATCATCACGAACGGTCTCGGCGAAGCAAGCCAAGCGTCGATTCAAAAAGGATTGCCGAACTATCAAGAGGGCTGGTCAAATCAATGGACTGCTTATGATACAGACGGCGCTGCCAAGCTGCTTGATGAAATCGGCTTGAAGTGGGATGCTGCGCATAAATACCGGACGTTTGCTGACGGCTCTGACCTGACGCTGACGATCTACCGCGAAGACCCGTCTGACAATGAGAAATTTATCGAGCTGATCCGCAAGTATTATGAAGGCGTTGGTCTGAAAACGGATGTTAAAATCGTGGACCAAGGCAGCTTCTTCGACCTGAAATATGCAAATAAAATTCCGGTTACGGTGAAGACGGTCAGCGTTCTGAACGTTGCGTTCCGTCCGGACGAGTTGGTTCCGCTTCGCGTGATTACACCGTGGTTCGGCCACTATGGCCTGTACACTTCCTCGCAAGGCAAAGAAGGCGTGAAGCCTGAAGGCGACGTTGCGAAAATTCTGGAGGATTGGGACAAGCTGAAGGCTGCCAAGACGAAGGAAGAAGTACAGAAGTGGACTGACGATATCATTAAGCTCCACCAGAAAAACCAATGGGTAATCGGCTACACGGCTCCAACGCCAGGCCTCGTGGTTGCCAGAAACGATGTAAGAAACGTGCCTTCGCTCATCGCCAGCGATGAAACTCGTTATATCGGTCATGCGCACCCGGCTCAGTTCTTTATTAAAAAATAAGTGATTTGATAAGCGGCCGGCCTTATGGATTTCATCCTCAGGCCGGTATGATCGCCGCCGCGTGTTATATAATTGCAGCGGCGGTTTCCGCTTGTTTTAAGCCGGGAGGAGTTATCTGCTAATGCTTCGATATATGCTGCGAAGAACGTTGATCATGGTTCCGGTCACCTTATTCGTATCGATGATCGTATTTATTATTATTCAATTGCCGCCTGGAGACTTCGTCAGCGGTTATGCAGCCAAGATGGCGACGAGCGGTGAAATTATGGACGAGCAGGCGATGGCGCTGCTTCGTGAATCTTACGGCTTGGACAAGCCGTGGTATGTGCAGTATTTTACATGGATTATCGGTATTCTTACGGAGGGCGACTTCGGCTATTCGCTTAGCTACAACCGTCCTGTATCGGATATTATCGGGCAGTACATGGGCATTACGATTATCGTCTCGCTGGTCTCCATGGTCTTCACTTACGTGGTGGCGATTCCGATCGGTATTTTGAGTGCAGTCAAGCAATATTCATTCTTTGACTATCTGGCTACCGGGTTCGGATTTCTCGGTATGGCAACGCCTAACTTCCTGCTGGCGATTATTCTCATGTTCATCTCCTTCCAGTGGTGGGGCGATCCGATGCTTGGCTTATTCTCGGCGGAGTTTACGGATGCGCCTTGGACTGCGGCTAAATGGATGGACCTGTTTAAGCATATGATTATTCCGGTTATCGTAATCGGAACCTCCAATACATGCGAATTGATTCGTGTCATGCGCGGTCAAATGCTCGACGAGATGACGAAGCCGCATATCTTGACGGCCCGGGCCAAAGGGCTGCCGGAGTGGCGCATCCTGCTGAAATACTCGGCCAGAGCGGCGATTAATCCGATTGTGAGTACGATCGGCTGGTCACTGACGACAATCTTTACGGGTTCGACAATTACGGCGATTGTACTTAATCTGCCAACTCAAGGACCGGTTATGCACAAGGCGCTGCTTAGCCAGGATATGTATCTGGCCGGAAGCTGGCTATTGCTGATGGCTGTGTTTACGCTGCTCGGCACCTTGATTTCCGATATTTTGCTGGCATGGCTGGATCCGCGGATTCGCATGACACGGAAGGGGACTTAGCGGTTTATGGTCACACAAGCGAAAGCGCTCATGCAGCGGTTCGTCCAGCGGCGCGCCAAGAAGGGCGCAGGACAGGATTATGCAACGTCCCACTGGAAGCTCATGTACCGTGAGCTGAAACGGCATAAGCTGGCTCGAATTAGTCTTTATATTCTTGGATTTTTTTACCTTGTTGCTTTGCTGGGCGGGTTTATCGCACCGCAAGGACTTGAAAGCTATAGCGGCGAGTATATGAACAGCGCGCCAACCAAGCTGCGTATGATCGATGCCAATGGCAAGTTTCATATTCAGCCATTCGTATATGGGCTGAAGTCCGAGCGTGATCCCGAGACGCTGCGCAAACGGTTCGTTGAGGACCCGGAGCAGCTCTTCCCGGTGAAGCTGTTCGTTCACGGATCGAGCTATTCTTTTCTAGGTCTCTTCAAGACGGATATTCATCTGTTTGGCGTGGATGAGCCGGGCCGGATTTTTCTATTCGGTACGGACAGCATGGGCCGGGATATGTTCTCCCGCGTCGTGCTTGGCAGTCAAGTATCGTTGACGCTGCCGCTTGTCGGCGTATCGATCAGCTTCTTGCTGGGGCTGCTTATCGGCGGCATATCTGGATATGCCGGCGGCAGAGTGGATGCGGTTATTCAGCGATTCATCGATATTGTTCGTTCATTCCCGACGCTGCCGCTCTGGATGGCACTCGCGGCAGCTATACCGCCAAGAGTTGGAGTCGTGGAAATGTTCTTCTACATTACGATTATTATGGCATTCATCGAGTGGACCGGGCTTGCCCGTGTCGTCCGAAGTAAATTTATTTCTTTGCGTTCTGAGGATTATGTGACAGCGGCGAAGATTGCAGGCGTAAGCGATTTGCGCATCATTTTTGCCCATCTCGTGCCGGGCTTTATCAGTTATCTGGTCGTAGCGGCAACGCTGGCGATTCCGGGCATGATCATTGGCGAGACGGCGATGAGCTTCCTTGGCCTCGGCATTCGATCACCGGCTACAAGCTGGGGAGTGCTCATGCAGGAAGCGCAGCAGATTGAGAACGTAGCGCTGTATCCGTGGAAGCTTATTCCTCTTTTATTCGTTATTGTCACGGTACTGGCATTTAATTTCCTCGGGGACGGTCTTCGCGACGCAGCGGACCCTTACAGTCATGGCAATGGGGCTAAATCGGCGAAAAGAAAGGGGAAGCGCAAGTGGGTGAGCTTAAAGTCGAAGAAAAAACAGCTGGAGGCCTAACGTCATCGGCTGCGCCGGTCGTTGAGGTCAACGGTCTTCGCGTCGGTTTTCGGACGCAAGCCGGTGTAGTACAGGCAGTAGACGGCATCGATATGAAGATCGGGCCGGGCCGGACGCTGGCTCTCGTAGGCGAATCGGGCTGCGGTAAAAGCGTAACCGGCAAAGCGCTGCTGGCGCTTCAACCTAAGCATGCTGAGGTAACCGGCGAAATTCTGCTGTCGACTGCGGATACGAAGGGCAAAGGGCGTCTTGATCTGGTGAAGCTGAAACCAGACAGCAAAGAGATGAGAGCGGTACGCGGCGGTTCTGTATCGATGATTTTCCAAGAGCCGATGACGGCTTTGTCACCCCTCCATACGGTAGGGGATCAAATTATGGAGAACGTCCTGCTGCACCGGACGCGCAATCGCAAGGAAGCGAAGCGGATTGCGCTGGATATGATGAAGCGCGTAGGTATCGGCAATGCCGAGCAGCGGCTGGATCAATATCCGCATGAATTTTCCGGCGGGATGAGGCAGCGGGTTATGATTGCGATGGCTTTGTCATGCAATCCGACGCTGCTCATTGCTGATGAGCCAACGACCGCGCTGGACGTGACCATTCAGGCGCAAGTGCTGGAATTGATGAGAAAGCTGCAGCGGGAGCTGGGTATGGCGACGTTATTCATTACGCATGACCTTGGCGTTGTTGCCGAGACGGCTGATGACGTTGCGGTCATGTACTTGGGACGGATCGTGGAGACGGCGCCGGTAAGGGAGCTGTTCAGCAATCCGAAGCATCCGTATACGAAAGGACTTATGAAGTCCATTCCAAGAATCGGGAGCCAGACGGGGCGTCTTGCTTCAATTGAAGGGACGGTGCCGCTGCCGCTCAACCGTCCGCCGATGTGCGGCTTCTATGAGCGCTGCCCGGAGCGGATTGAAGGGGTGTGCAATGCAATGGACGTTCCGGAGACGCAAATCGGTCCGGATCACCGGGTACGTTGTTTCCTTTACAACGATGAAGGCTCTAAAGCGAAGGAGGCGAAGATGCATGGCTGAACCGCTGTTGAAAGTAGAAGAGTTGACGAAGCTTTATCCGGGCGAGCGTAAAGATTCCCCTGTACAAGCTGTTGGCGGAGTATCGTTTGAAGTGCAGCGCGGTGAAGTGTTCAGTATCGTAGGCGAATCGGGCTGCGGCAAAACGACGCTGGGCCGCTGCATTGTACGAGGGCTTGAGGCAAGCTCAGGCAGAGTGCTGTATACGTCAACCGATGGCGGAACGGTTGATTTTCTCCGCGCGGAAAAGCGTGATTTCAAACGGCTGCGCAAGGATATTCAATTGATTTTCCAAGATCCGTATTCCTCGCTGAATCCGAGAATGACGGTATTCGATATTATCAGCGAGCCGTTGAAAGCCAATTTCAAGCTGAGCAAGCAAGAGCTGGAGGAGCGGGTAACCGCCATCGCAGAGAAAACCGGACTTAACCCGCAATATTTGCGGCGTTATCCACATGCTTTCTCCGGCGGACAGCGCCAGCGGATCGGTATCGCCCGTGCACTCGTGACGGAGCCGCAACTCGTCGTATGCGACGAAGCGGTATCGGCGCTCGACGTTTCCATTCAAGCGCAAATTATTAATTTGCTGAAGGATTTGCAGGAGCAGTTGAAGATGACCTACATTTTCATCTCTCATGACCTGTCGGTCGTCGAGCATGTGTCCGACCGGGTTGCGGTGATGTACTTGGGACGGATCGTCGAGTTGTCACCCAAGAAGGAATTGTTTGCGCGGCCGCTTCATCCGTATACGGAGTCGCTGCTTTCCGCGGCACCTGTGCCGGACCCTGACGGCAAACGCGAGCGCATTCTATTGGAGGGCGAAGTGCCGAATCCGGCCGACCCGCCAACCGGCTGCCACTTCCATCCGCGCTGCCGCTTCCGCACTTCATTATGCGAGACTACGGTGCCGGAGCTTCGCGAGGTTTTACCAGGCCGGATGGCGGCTTGTCATTATGGAGAGGAGTTGATGCTCAAAGGAATCGATAAAGGCTAGGACAAGTATAAGAGCTCTACGCTCCCGGAGTGCGAATACACCACGAGCCCTATAACTTCTGATGCCGGGTGAACGGTAAAACGCTTAGAAACAGCAGCTTGCATTCATTATCGGTTATAACAGGAGAGGGAGTGGATTAAATAATGAAGTTGAAATCGGATATGACGAAAAGATGGGCTAGCGTAATGGCGGCTGTCCTCTTTGTCACCTTATTAGCAGCAGTCGGCAGTACAGCGAAGGTTAGCGCAGCAGGGCCGGTCACCATTTATCGCGACGGCAATTTTTCGGGCGTGTCCCAAGAACTGACCGCGGGCTTCTACAATGTCAACGAGCTTAAAGCTGTCGTAGGCAATGATCAGATTTCCTCTGTCCGGGTTGCGCCAGGATACCGGGTAACGCTGTATAAGGATTATAACTTCTCCGGCGGTTCCAAGGTTATCACTGCCGATACCGAATGGCTTGACGATTTCAATGATGAAGTATCCAGCTTAAAGGTTGAAGTCATCGGCGGACCGCATAAGCCGGTCACTGTATATGCCAATGCGCCTTACGGCGGGTTGGAGCAGGAGTTTGATGTCGGCAGCTACAACGTAGAAGCGCTCAATGTTGTCGGCAATGATCAAATCTCTGCTATGCGGGTTGCTCCGGGTTATAAAGTAACGCTGTATAAAAATTCGAATTTCTCCGGCGACTCGAAAGTCTATACATCCGACGCGATTTACCTCGATGGCTTCAATGATGCGACCTCCAGCTTGAAGGTCGAGGCGATCTCGCCGCTTGACGCTACTGCCGTTGCCGTTCCGGGCAATGCTTATTCGGAGAGCTCAAAGCGTGAGCTGCTGCAAACCTTTGCACCGAGAATCTGGTTTGCGCAAGGCGAAGTGTACTTCCCGTCTTCGGTAGAATACACATTCCCCTATGTCGATCGGTACTTAAATCCAAGCTCCGGCAAATACGAGCTGAAGACGAAAACCGAGTTGAATCCTTACGACAAGAAGCTGCCTTACTTCCAAGGCGATCTGGCGAATGCGCCAATCTATTCGTTCTGGGTAGAGAAAGAATATGGCAATGTTGACTTGGTTTACTTCCAGTTCAGCGCTTATGATCTTGGTAAAACCGTTGTTGGTCAGGAGTTCGGCAACCATGTTGGCGACTTCGAGCGCGTCACTGTCCGGTTGGCCAAATTCGAGCATGAAGGCACGAAGTACCTGAAGCCGGTTCAAGTGTACTACGGTGCACACTCCTTCGGAACGACTTACAATTGGAATGAAGTCGATAAAATCAGCGGGACGCACCCCGTTGCCTATTCCGCATTTGGCTCACACGGCATGTGGAAGGATCAAGGCAGTCATGTGTATCAGAACATCGTCGTTGCGCAGTTAACCGACGTTACGAATCAAGGAACGGCATGGGATACGTGGAACCGCGTGCAGGCGTTTGAATATTTCCCGCTGCAGTCAACAGGAGTTGGCTTAGGCAACCCATGGCCGACTTGGCTGGACAAGGATTATACGAACCCGAATAGCGGTGCGATCTACCGTTTCGGCAACCCGTCGCAAGGCTCGTTGTTCGGCCAGCCGTTGCTGGCAGGCGGACCTTCCGGCCCGCAAGAAAAAACGTCCCTCACGAGCGACGTTATACTCGATTAGCATATAACAGAAGAAAGGCTGTCCAAAACGCGGTATGCGCTTGGACAGCCTTTTTCTATGATTGATCCGTCTGACTAGAGTTAGGTCTGTCGAGGTGTGGTAGGTTCGAGCAGATTCAGCGCAATGAGTTTGTCGATGACCTGCTTCGCCATTTCGTCCGTCGATTGAAGCCCGTCCAGCAAAATATCGCAGTCCGGTGAAACGGCTTCAAACATTTTCAGATAGGAGATACGTCCGCCGCGAAGATATTCCTCCAGAAAATCTTCTACATATTGAACGCGTTCGTCTAATGGGAGATGGGTGAAATCATGGCGTAAATTTCGCAGCAGCCTGCGGGCTAAGGCAGTGTCTAAGGGAAGCTCGATGCATCCGACAAAATCGGTCAGATCCGCCATGCCTATTCGGTTCCTCCCGAACGGCTCTTCGAGAATAATATATTTGGCCGGCTGCAGCTTGCGGTTCCAGGCATCGGTAACCTCGGCCCCGTAGGCTAGTGCTTTTAAATCGCGAAAGAAGACGGGGCTTTCAATTTGCTGGACATCGACTTCTTTACCGTCCGCAAGATCCTGATAGAGATTAGGAGGATATACCGTCGTATCCTGATAAGCGTCGAAGAAAAAGGTCACCGAATCCGGTATGAGTTCACCTAACCGGGTAACGAGCGTGCTTTTGCCGACAGCGGATGCCGAGCCGCAGATTGTAATAATAGTGCTTCTTGTTTTAATAAGGGCCATTTAGGTCGGATCTCCTCTCAAGAATAAATCTAGCTTCGAATTCACTTCATCCGGCTTCTCCAAATTCATCATATGTCCGACGCCGGAGACCATCTCGACCTGCAGGTCGAGCCCCAAGCCATTGGCTCGTGCGAATGCCGAGGGAGCATCGCTGATCACTTCCTGGTCGCCAAGCAGAAGCAGAACAGGCATCGTTAACCGGTGCAGCTCCTCATCGCTATATACGCTGGGTGCAACTCGCAAGGATAGCGTTCCATACTTGAAAGCGGCATAGAATTGCTCAGCCAGCAGCTTATTCAGACGATGGCGGGACAGCCATCTGAGGAACAGGTTTACATTCCATTTGACCGGCAGCGCAGCCATCAGAATAATGCGGTTAATAAAGGCTTTATGCAGCGGTACGAAGGAGGCGGCTGGGCTTAACAGAAACAGCTTCTTCACGCGCTGCGGCGCATGGCCTGCGTAATTGATGGCCTGAAAGGCCCCGTAGGATATGCCCCCGAGCGTGAAGTCCTTAATTTGCAGAGCGGTCAGCGTCTCCTCCAGCCATTGCGCACATTGCTCCAGACTGGCAGGGAGGTTGCTCGGCCTGCTGTTATTCAGATCACCGATGAAATCAAGGGCATAGACGCGATGCTGCTCAGCCAGCGTTGCGATGTTAGGGTGCCAGACCGTTGAACTAAACCCCATTGCGTGCAGCAGCACCAACGGTTCTCCATTCTCAGGACCGCAAGCGACCACATGAGTGTCGCCAAAGCTCGTCTGTACATAGAAGGTGGAATGCGTGACATCCCACTGGGCAAGACTTTTTGAATAATGATCTTTGTAACGAGTTTCTTTCTGTAAGGTCTTGAAATGAAGCGGGTTCTCTGATGTGGTCGTGGCGGTCTGCGGCATCACATAATCCCTCCTCGCGGTATTTGGAAGCTTCCGACTGACAGGATGGTGGTCTGATGATAGTTTCTAAGACGCCTTGCGAAGCTTTAATTTGTCCTTGGCTACATTATCGTTAAGGATAGATTTAAGCGCAGCCACACCTGGAGGCAACTGGTTCGTAATAGTAGCTTTCGGCAATAGGAGTGCGCGATTGCTTCCGACATAGATACAAATTAAAAATTTAGATTCCGTAACTTTAAAAATTTCCTTCCAATTAATATGGTAGGCCCCGGAGTCAGACGCTGTGGATATCCCGGTATCGGAAAACGTGTAGGAATGATTATGTTGAAGCAGCGCATCCGACTGATACATCCGATTGGAGCGGAAAGCGACGAACAGATACATTAGACCACTGATAAGTGCGCTTATACCTGCTCCGCCTAGTACAGCAACCGTCACGGTAAGCTCATCCAAGGGCGTGCTTCTTGCCATGACTATTACCGCAAATAGTAACCAATAGACGAAGAAACTAATGACTAATGATTTTTTTTGATGCTGCAGGTTAAGATGTTGAATGTCTTTCCGGGTGAGACGGATATCAAATGATAGTTGTTGCGAGTCTTTCATGCTGCGGTTCCTCCTGAATGTAGTAAATCGTTAATTAATAGAAGAAAATAATAGATATATAGGCAGAATCTCCTTATTTTAACCTAACTCTTGCAGATGCAGCAATACATGACCGTATTGACTTTGCCGTAACGTCATCGTTTATCCTCCGGTTATCCAATATCTTAGGAGGTATATGATGAGAATACGCATTAAAGACGTCTTTATCCTGACCATGGCAGAGTGCGATAATTCTCCTGTACGGGGCGATATTCTAATAGAAGACGATACGATTACGAAGCTGGGCCCGGATATTGTGGAGGAAGCGGATGAGGTGATTGAAGGCAAGGGCAGGTTTGTTGCCATGCCCGGTCTGATCAATGCGCATCAGCATACACCAATGAGCCTGTTGAAGGGGTTCTCGGATGATCTGAAGCTGATGGATTGGCTTGAACGTAAAATGCTGCCTGCAGAGGCTAGAATGACGCCCGAGGACATCTACTGGGGATCAAAGCTTTCGATGGCGGAGATGATTAAGTCGGGAACGACGGCTTTTGCCGATATGTACATCCATATGAATGAAATTGCTGTGGCAGTAGAGGAAGTCGGAATGCGCGCTTCTTTAACCCGGGGGCTTGTGTTTCTAGAGGATGATGGGGGCAAAAGATTAGCAGAGGCGCTTGAGCTCGTGGAGCGCTGGCATGGAAAAGCTGACGGAAGAATCACGACGATGCTCGGTCCGCATGCTCCTTATACCTGTCCGCCTGAGCCGCTATCCAGAGTCATTCGAATGGCTGAAGAGATGACGCTTCCTGTGCATATTCATTTGGCGGAAACGAAAGAGGAGATCGTCAAGATTAGAGAACAATACAATCAGACGCCTACAGAGTATTTGTACAATCTCGGGCTCTTTGATCAAGCGCATGTCCTATTGGCTCACAGTGTGCATGTGAATCGCCGGGATATTGGTTATTTGAAGGGAATGCGAGGGGGCGTGTCGCATAACCCGGTCAGCAACTTGAAGCTGGGATGCGGCATTGCGCCTGTTACTGAAATGATAAAGCAAGGGATTACAGTAGGTCTGGGTACTGATGGGTCGGGGAGTGCCACGACGGTCGATATGTTTGAGGAGATTAAGGCCGCGACATGGCTGCAAAAGCTGGATTACGGCGATCCGACCGTGCTTCCCGCAGGCCAAGCACTTCGTATGGCAACAAGCGAAGGGGCGAAGCTGCTGAATATCGCTCATCAAGCGGGGACCCTTGAAGTTGGGAAGAAGGCCGATCTGATTCTGATCGATTTGAACAAACCGCATCTGCAGCCGATGCATAACATCGAGTCTCTGCTGGCCTATAGCGTAAATGGTGCCGATGTCGATACAACAATCGTCAACGGGAAGGTACTGATGCGCAACCGGAAGCTAACGACAATCGATGAAGAGGAGTTGTTGAAGCAGGTAGCTGTTCGTTCAAAAAGAATTGTAGCGGGTATCTAGAGCTGCAGCAGAAAGCGTGGATTTTAACCATACAAAAAGGGAAGACGGAGCATCCGGCAGGAGTCTTCCCTTTTTTATAATACCAGTCAGCTATTCGTTCGGATACACCATGACTTTAAGGCTGCCGGCCTTATTCGTCCGGGCTCTCTCCATCGCTTCCTGCGTTTGAGCAAGCGGATAGCGGTCGGTAATAAGCGATCCGACATCAGAAATACCGGAAGCAAGGGCGGCTATACCGCTTGGATAAGTATTGGCGTAACGGAATACGCCATATAGATCAAATTCATTGTCAGCAATAGAAGGAATGTTGAGCGGAATTTCGGCCTGGGCCGGCAGCCCGACAATAGCCAGCTTACCGCCGCGGCGGAGCGAACCGAGAGCTGCCTGCAAGGCGTGGGGACTGCCCGCCGTTTCCCAAGCGACGTCCACGCCGATACCGCCTGTCAGCCTGCGAATTTCCTCTACTGCATTATGGTCGCGTACGTTGATTGCATGGGTTGCGCCAAGCCGGATCGCAGCCTCCAGACGGATTGGCTCCAGATCCGTAACGAAGATTTGACTTACGCCGTAGGCTTTAGCCGCTACAACCGCCATCAGGCCGACGGGGCCCATGCCCATAATGGCAACTGTCGAACCTGGCTTGAGCTGCGTGCGTGCAGCCGCATGAAGGCCAACGGAGAAGGGCTCGTTCAACGACGCTTCCTCAAAGCTCAGGTGGTCTGGAATGTGGAATAAGTTGTCCTCACGCATGACGATGTACTGAACAAAAGCGCCATCAACGGGCGGAGTAGCCAGGAATTGTACCTCCGGGCACAGATTATATCTTCCTTGCTTGCAGTATTCGCAGCGGCCGCATACGATGCCGGGCTCCACCGCCACCCGGTCGCCATTCCGGAAGCGGGAGACCTTTTCGCCGGTTGCAGCAACGATACCCGCGCATTCGTGTCCGAGTATGATCGGCTTCTCGACGACATACGGACCGATCTTGCCATGCTCGTAGTAGTGAATGTCTGACCCGCATATGCCCACAGCCATTACTTTAACTAGCACCTCATCGGGGCCAGGCTGTGGAACGGGAAGCTCCTGAATGACGATTTCTCCCGGTTTCAACATGACGGCTGCCTTCATAACGGCAGGAATTTCTGATTGTACCATAGCGTTGTTCGCTCCTTATGTCGGAATGGGACGGATAGCTGCCTCAATAAAAAACTATACAGCCGCTGCAGCTTCTTGTGCGATCAGCGAGTCGATGATCATTTTGAAGATGGCCAGGTCATTTTTATAATCCTCGGGAGTTGTCTTTATTTCCGTGCCCTTCGTAATCGCGTCATAGAAGTACCGAAGCTCTCGCGTATAGGGGTCGGTAAGTGTTGGACGAACGACGGATTGCTTGAATGTTTCACCTGCAGTCTCGACGATATGCAATTCGGTCGGCAGATGACGGATATAAGGCGAGTTGTATTGAATCCGAACGGACTTGGTGCTGGAATACAGCTCAATATGGGCGTCAAACCGGCCCTGTGCATCAACGCCAGTCTCGAAGGTGACACCGAAATGGCCATAGTCGAGAATGGAGCTCAGGAAGTTGCCCCCCGAAGCGGTTGGAATCTCGGACAGCTTGGAGCCGATGACCCGTTTCGGCATGCCGATCAATTCCCTCATGGCGGAGAGGTCATGGCTGGATAAGCCGCACAGTAGGCGATATAGCGAGCTGTACGGGGAAGAGGCGTCGAGTCCAGTCGCTTCTTTGACGAGCCGTTCTGCACGGACTCGCTTGTCTTCCTTCAATTCATCCGGAATATCGTGGAAGGTCAAGACGTTGCTGGATTGTTGAACGAAAAAGCTGTTTGGCCCAATAATGTCACGTACGCGAATATAGTGGATGTTGTCGAAGCCGCCAATTTCCTTTACCGCCTCTTCGAACGCTGCCGCATAGCGTCTCATATAGCCGACCATCACTTTGACGTTGTTCCGGTCACGGGCTTCAATAATAGCGTCCGCTTCGGATTGCGTCAGCGTCATTGGCTTTTCGACAAGCACATGCTTGCCCTCGTTGGCTGCCGCAATCACGCATTCAGCATGATATTCATCGCTGTTCAATACAAATACAGCATCGATATCGGCTTGCTTAACAAGCTCAGAGGCTTCCGTATATAGATTCGTTACCCGATACTTCTCTCCCATGGCTGCGACCAGCTGAGGTGAAATATCGCAGAGGGCGACGATTTTGTATTGACCAGGCAAAGAGTCCAATACGGGCAGGTGAATGACTTGTGCGACTTCTCCGAGTCCTATTATGCCGACATTAATGATGGTTGTGTTCATCGAGTTTCTCTCCTTATATGTTTCAAGTATTAGCCTTTGACTGAGCCGGAGGCCGCGCCATAAGCGATATATTTTTGTACGAATAACAGGAAGATCAATATAGGCAATGCCGACAGTGTTGCTGCAGCCGTCAGTCCGCCCCACTGCGTGGCGTTCTGCTGCATGAACATTTGCAGTCCAAGCGGCAAGGTCATCAGGCTTTCTTTCTTAATGAAGATGTTCGGAATGATATAGTCGTTCCAGGACAGCAGAATCGTAAAGATCGATACGGCCGCAATGCCCGGACCTGAGATCGGGAGCACAATTCGGGTGAAGGTACTCCAGCGGTTGCAGCCGTCCATCCAGGCCGCTTCCTCAATTTCGCCCGGGATGGAGTCGAAGAATCCTCTGAACATGAGGACGGACACCGGCAGACTAATCGAAGTTTGGATCAGGATGACCCCCGTCAGAGTATCGATCAGATGCAGCGAACGGAACGCCAGGAACAGCGGCAGCATGACCAGCACGAACGGAAACATTTGAAGCAGCAGCAGTACGACAGAGAAGGAGCCCGTCAGCCTTGTACGGAAGCGTGAGATCGCATACCCGGCCAGAGCGCCAATCAGGATAGTTGCCACAACGGTAAGAGAAGTAACTATAATGCTATTGATAAACTGCTGCCAGAAGGCAGATTTGTCATTGACAAACAGATAATTTTCCATGGTCCATTGCTGCGGCATCACCTGTGTCGAGGTCATAATTTCTGTATTCGATTTGAAGGAATTCAGCACCATTGTGATGACGGGCAGGTTCACGACAATGGATATGACCAGCAAAAAGAGGAATACAAGAGCAATTAGCGGTTTTTTAATCATCGTCTAATCCTCCTTCTTCTGGACTCTCATTAGAATCAGTGCAAGAGCCAGCAGAACGATCAAGCTCAGAATGCCGAGTGCGGAGCCGATGCCGGTTGAGCTTTTGATAAAGGCATATTTATAGCTCATAATAATCAGGTTTTGAGTAGCATCAAGCGGTCCGCCAGATGTCAGCAGCCACAGGACGTCAAAGTCATTGAAGCTCCAAATGCTCATCAGAATCCAGCTTACGAAGGTTGCAGTCTTGAGCTGCGGCAGCGTAATGCTGACAAAAGTCCGCCATTTGCCGGCCCCGTCAATGCTCGCCGCTTCGTACATATCGTTGTTAATCGTCTGTAAGGTTGCCAGCAGGGAGACCATCATGAACGGGAAGCTTCTCCAGATTTTGACCATGATAACGGAGAATACGGCCCATTTTTCCGAGCTAAGGAATAGAATCGGTTCGAAGCCAAACGCTTGAATGACAGTATTAACTAGTGCGGTCTGATCTCCAATCATCGAGCGCCAGCCGACCATCGAGACGATGGAGGATACGACCCAAGGCACGAGCAAGGCTACCCGGAAAATGCCTCTGCCGGGAATGTTCATATTGAGCAGCATGGCGAGGAACAGTCCGACCACATAGCTGCCGAGAACGGAGCAGATCGTAAATCCGATGCTGAAGGTGAAGGCTTTCCAAAATTCACTCA
Organism: Paenibacillus gorillae; assembly: GCF_000513275.1. Lineage (GTDB taxonomy): Bacteria > Bacillota > Bacilli > Paenibacillales > Paenibacillaceae > Pristimantibacillus > Pristimantibacillus gorillae. The sequence goes on from NZ_CBVJ010000143.1 coordinate 39,194, forward strand.
TCCGGAATATCTCCGCAAAATTCGCGAAGCCGACGAAGGAGCCGGAATCCAGCAAGGAGCCGTCTTTCAGACTATAGATAATACCGGAGATGAAAGGATACAGACTGACAAGGGATATAAATAGGATTGCCGGGCCGAGCATGCGAAGCTGCAGCCACTTCACGCCTTGTTCTTTCATGGATGTCACTCACTTTCCCGAATGCGGGAGGAGGCGCCGTATGGCGCTCCCCGCATCCAAGTCATCATTTTTTGTTGCCCATGATTGTCTCGTATTTCTTGGCGGTTTCTTCCATCGATTCTTTGACAGGTTTACCGGACATCAGCTTCTGAATCATCGTCAGCGTTGTTCCGTCGCCCTCAATTTCGTTCAGCTCAGGGAATCCGCCAGGAGCTTGGAAGCCCGTTGTTTTCATAATGCCAAGGTATTTGTCGGCAATCAGCTTGAGAATCGGATTGTTCTGCCAGTAAGGATCTTGAGTGAAGGATTGTTTAACCGGGAATCCGCCTTGCTTACCTACTGTCCAGAGTGTCTTGTTGTTCTCGGACCACCACTTAAGGAAGGTTTTCGCTTCATCCGGGTGCTTGGTCGCTTTATAGATCATGATGTTGTTAACCCAGCCGAGCGTAGCTTTATCGCCATGCGGTCCAGCGAGCGGCTCCAACACGCCGATTTTATCCGCAAGTTCCGGGAAGCTGTCCGGCAAGCTTGGGGTGTGAATGAACACACCGCCGCGTCCGGCGCCGAATTCCTTGACGCCGCTGTCGCCGTTGAAGCCCAGCATAGCTGGATTGACAGAGCCGTCACTAACGATATCGGCCAAGAATTGAGCCGCCTCAACGTTACGTTCATTCAACAGATCAACTTTCTTGTCTGGTGTGAAGATGCCGCCGCCGTTGTTCAGCATAAGGGAGAAGAGCGCTTGAAGGCCCAAGTTCGGGTCATTGCCCGGCAGTACAAGGCCGTATTTGCCGTTGCCGTTGATTTTCTTCAAGTCAGCTCTCAGCTCGTCCCATGTCTTCGGAAGCTCGGTAATGCCAGCCTCTTGGAAAACATCCTTGCGGTAAAAAGGAACCCGGATGTCGATCATCCACGGGAAAGCGACATAATGTCCGTTATACTTAAGCGCCTCGACACTGCCTGGCACGAAATCATCCAGCTTGCCTTCACTTCTCAGCTCTTCAACGACATCATCAATGGGAAGGATGGCATCATTGTCCGTGAACTGGAACGCTTGATAGCCTGCGCCTGTGCTAATATCCGGCGGAGCACCTGCTGCGATGGCGGTCGTGAAGGTCTGGTACCAGTTGTTCCATGGCGTAGACTGGTAGGTCACTTTAATCGTCGGATGCTCGCTGTTGAATTGTTCAACCAGCTTTTGCGCTTCCTCCACATAGGATGGAGGACCCCAGACCATATCCCAAAAATTAATTTCAACGGGCTTCTCTGCAGTGCCGCTTCCCGGCTTGGAGCCGTTTGTCTGCGGTTCACTGTTACCACCCTTGCTGCAAGCGGTTACAGAAAAAGCAATTACGATAATGAACAAAACCGTCAACCATTTCTTCGACATTCTTTTAGACATTTACATTCACCCCTATTTATGTTCGTAGTAGCCTCTTGCCGATTTCGTAGCCGTAAGACGGGTCTGTCATCACCACCTTCAAATAATATAAAACGTTTAATTATAATTAGAATAACATGTTAAAACGCTTACAACTATAAATAAAATTGAAACGTTTATATTTTGAAGAATAGCTTATCGGCACCCATCTGTCAATATTAGATTTGGGCGCCGCTGCTTTCTCGAATAATCAGCTTCATAGGGAATGTGACTGTTTTCGCAAAATGATCGGTATCCGGCTTCTCGATTTGCTCAATTAGAATGGTAACGGCAGAGCTCGCCATCTCGGTAATCGGCTGTCTGACGGTCGTTAGAGCAGGACGGTACAGGCTGGCCATATTAATGTCATCGAATCCAACAACAGCTTTGTCTGATGGAACATGCATGCCCATATCCTCAAAGGCTTTGATCGCGCCGATCGCAATCAGATCGTTGGAGCAAAAAATCGCAGTGAATTCTACCTTATCCTTGCACAGCTTCTTGGCGCAGTCATAGCCGTATTGGCTGAAGAACTCAAATTTCTCTTCCTGGCCGCTGATCATAAGCCGTTCATCAACAGGGATTCTATTCAGCATCAGCGAATTACGGTAGCCAAGCTCCCGTTCAATGCCGCTCAAATAAGACCCGATATAAGCGATCTTCGTATGGCCCAGCGAAATCAGATGATCGACTACCTCCATGGAGCTAGCCATGTAGTCTCCCCATACAGTCGTCAGCTTCTTCTCGTAAGGGTGGAAGGAAACGAGCGGAATCCCCCACTCCAGCAGCGCCTCAACATAGCGTTTGTCCGCTTTGCTTCCAAGGCCAAGAGAGGCGATAATAACGCCGTCGACATTGCGCTCCTTGAGCGTATTCAACGAAATTTGTTCCACCTTAGGATCGGATTCAGTCGTTAAAATAAGCAGGGTGTAGCCGAAGTTAAGCAACTGTCTTTGTATGTTGCCGGCGAGAGAACCCCAGAATTCATTGGAAAGGGAAGGGACGACCATACCGATTGTGTTGGTCTTCTTCCGGATCATCGTTCTGGCGGCTTGATCCGGAACGTAGTTCAGCTTTTCAATGACCCGAGCAACCTTTTCCTTCGTCTCTTTCTTTACGATATCCTTGCCGTTAATGACGTTGGAGACAGTAGCGATAGATACTTTGGCTTCTCTAGCGACATCCTTAATGGTAGCCTTCATGATTGTCCCCCTTGAAAAATTTAAACGTTTAATATTATCTTTAAATATTCACAGGGGATTGTCAACCTAATTGTTGAGATGAGGCTTTTCCTCTATCCAAGAATGAGTTTCATACCCTCATGGCTGGCGACAAACCCAAGGCGGTCGTAGAAACGATGAGCGTCCCCACGCTGTTTGTCCGTTGTCAGTTGTACAAGCCCGCATCCGGCAGACTTGGCAATGGCGATTGCTTCTTTGAACAAAGCTTCGCCTACCCCTTTTCCCCGGTAGCTGCCGTCGACCCGCACTCCTTCGATTTGAGCACGCAGCATGCCTTGCCGGGCTAGGCCGGGTATAATCACTAGTTGGAGGCATCCAATAATAGCTTCTTCGTCGATGGCTAGAATGATCTGATTGCCGGTCTGCGCCTCCATGGCGGCAAAGGCTTCGTGGTAAATAGCGGGAAGCGGGTCTTCAAAGCGCTCGCGCTGCGAGCCGAGCTCGTCGTCCGCAAGCATGCGGACAATAGCGGGCAGGTCGGTTTCCTGTGCTTTTCGGAAATGCATGGTGGTTCACTCCTTGATTGCGCATGTTCTGTTGCTCTTGAATGTTATTTTATAAGGTTCGTATAACTAAGCCTTTTATTGAAAAGGTGTAAGATGGGGGTTAAAGATCATTTTTGTATTAAGTTTGCTATGTCTGACTGCTATTAGAATTATAAATCAATTCAATTCATATTGTTTAACTAATCAATTTACCTATTACCAAAAAATAATGGCAATTATTACATCTTTAATAATTGACCTATAGTCAGTCTTTATATAAGTCTTTATACCATTAAGTTTTTCATTATTCTTTAATCTCAGTGTTGGCACGGCTGAATGATATAATGACATTCCAAGTAGTAGGGGAATAATTGCAACTGTTATTGCATCGAAGAAAAATGAGGAGTTAAATTTAAATTCACTATTAAGGTTGTCGACCGTAAAAAATTGAAGGAACATTGATATAAAAATACTAACAGATAGAAAAATAGATATGACTTTAAAAACTAAAGTCCGTACATCATTTTTATATTTCTTTAATTCGTTAATAGTCACCGCTTCTAGAAGATCGAGGCTACTTATAGTGTTCGAATGAATTTTTATTCGGCAATTATTCTTTATAACCTTTAGCGTGGAATATTCAAATTCAATACATGAATCTTCGTCACATAATAAAAAGTTGAGATTTATTAGAGATTTCGATGATCGAAGTTCACTAATAAATGATTCAATATCAGTAGTGTTATAATTAAACTTATCATTATCTATTTCAGAATATATCAGGACTCTGTTACTTTTGAAGAACAAAATAAGTGATATTAGCTCTTCTTTTGTTAACTCATATTTTAACAACTTAAGGGATTTATTATAACGATAATCAACTTCCGATTTCATGAAATCACCCTTTCAATAAATGAATCTGAAGATTAGCATTTAATTTTATATTAATTAGTGCATATTTTATCATTAAAAAGAAAAGATATTTCAAGCTAACTCTTCGATGTATTAATTAGATGTCAGGATTATCGGCTTCTTCATTTTTTTTATTTATTGCAAAAGGTGATTGTATCTTGAATCGATCTTTAAAAACAGTAAATGAAGATATTGCATATACTACTGTAATATAGCTTAATGCAATTTGTAGAAGAACCGTTAATCGGGCACTATTAGAAATTGGGTTGATATCTCCATACCCTACCGTAGTAAATGTAACCACACTAAAATAAATAAAAGAAACCAATTGACTCAAAAGATCATTTCCTACATCCCCTTTAAAAGCTTGATGGTCAATCTCATAAAGCATAAGGTATACCAAAGAAAAATAGAGGCAACTTGAAAAAATCATTGTTGCAATTTTTATTAATGCAGAAACGGTATCGTTATTTTCGGAGGACTCGGCAATTTTTTCAAACAAGAATCCAACATAAACTGTGGAAACCAATAAACTAAAGAAAAGAAGAATATAGTCCAAGTTTCCATTGGTTAATATCGAAAAAACATGACTAATGCGCTCTATTAAATAAATCATTAAAAGCATGACTACTGGTGAAAAAACGATTGCTCTACTACTAATAAATTTACTAATCAGTTTAAATAAATACAGTATTGCAAAAATACCTATAATTGAAAGCAAACCAATTATTTTATCTTGCATATATATTAATCTCCCTAAAATTGTAGTATTTATGAAGCTTACATCTTCTATTGGATAAGATTTCAAGTTATTCAAATCGACTATATCACGCTATCTGTCTTATGTATAGGATAATAGACTTAGAGTAACGCCTACTTTCCATAACATTACAAGTTTCTGCTATCCTCCAGTGTACAATACGAGCCATGAACGCTCCCATTGTATGGCGCGGTGGGAATCGAAGGAAATCACTCCTGCCAAACTTCACCATCAATTCACCGAAATCTAGCATGTCACGAGGAAGCAAGCCCTCGGTCGCTGCCACTAGATCCATACCTACACTTTCCAATGCTTTGATTCCCCGAGTTCCCCATCCGATGCCCTCCTGTCACTGTTGCTTCTTTATAATATTGCGATAGTACGCACCCTGGCAGAGCTAACGAGTTTCCGAAGAATAACTGCCTTTCTAGATTGTGAGGAGGAAGAACTCGCCTTTAAGTACAAGCGTTCACGGCCGATCGTGTTGCACTTGGGACTTGCTGGAGCATTTGAATGTAATTTGGGCTGACATTGAGGAGGAGACTGCAAAGGGGGTTTGATTTGGCCGTGCTTCGGCAGGAATCGTCGAGCTGGGGCGAATGGCGGGCGTATATGTAGTAATTGATTTCCCAGTAAAGAAAGCTATACAAGATCAACACAGAGCGCTAACCGATGGTCAATTTGAAATAGATCATCTTTAGATACATCATGGTCTATTTCAACAGGCGGCGGATTTACACCTAAATTCCAGGGGGCTGACCCCCAGCTATTTAATCCCACGAACACAACAACAAAAAACAAAAGAACCGCACAATTATTGTACGGTTCTGAAATGTTTGAAAATGGCGGCCCCGGCCAGAATCGAACTGACATCTACCCTTTAGGAGAGGGTTGCTCTATCCGTTGAGCTACGGAGCCGTGAAAGTAAAAATATGACAAAAGTTGAATGAGGCCTAAAAATTTGCATCCACCAATCTCTGCTCACAGAGCTGTTCGAGCCCAATTGTTGTTTCAATGCTGTCGCTCAATCCTGCTGAGCTACGGGCGCGCAGCAAGTATTATTTTAACATGGGAGCTTTTAGGGTGCAACTCAACTGTAGCGAGCTAGCGCAGCTTTCTGTTCAACTTTCATCCGTCCGCTTCTAGTGTTCTTAAAGGTCTCAAAGGGCGTTAAGTATAGAAGGGGAGTACGTGAAAGATACATTAAAGGCCCTGCCGGGCCTTAACTAACCAGAGAATGGCCAAAATCCTCGATTTAAATGGCTATCGGCTTTAGTTAAGGTATTTCCAGGGTCTTAAGTAAGAGGGGAACGTGCCATATAGTCGTGATAAGGCCTTTTGAAGGTCTTATCGGAAACGGATAGCCCCGAAGAGTTGGCCGTGAGTTTGAGTAAGCACATTTAAGGGGCTGCACCCTTTAGAATCCCATTGGTTAACCCAATGATCATTCTACAGGGTGCATTTCCTTCCTCAATAGAGGATTGTAACTCTAGCTTTACTTCCCAAAAAGCTCATTATACCGCTGCGCAGGCGCAACGCGGTAAGATGATCGCCCGTCAGCATCGGCCACAGCGCCGCCCTCAGCTTCCAATCCCCAGCCGAACGAAAGCACAGACGCGAGCTGAGATGCCTCAGCTTCCGTCAGCGATGCGATAACGATTTCCGAGTCCGGTTCGAGGACGAGCTCCGCATCTTGCTGAAGTGCGACCAAGATCCAGCTATGAATGCCGCGAATCGTATTGTATTTGATCTGATAGCCGTTCTCCACGGCATCTTTCAACACTGCTGGCTCCTCAGACGCCAAAGTCTTCAGACCGGCATAGTCGAACTTGAACTTGCTGTCATCTTGCGGCAGATCGCCGCTGTTCACGCGTTCAATGATTTGCTCTCCTGTCCAGCCCAGCGATTTGAGCGACTCCAGCTGCAGGGCATCCCATTGCGACAGTTTAGCTTTGTTTTCATTCGTATGAGACATGATGATCACTCCTTATTTTCGAATAAAATAATAGGTTCCCCTATGTGAAAGAGACGCTCCCGGCCAATCGACTCGGCCGGGGGGCGTCTCTTATCTATGCCTAGCTGCTTATTTGCTTGCTTTGTAAGCGTTCAGGAATTCATTCGCTTTCGCTGCATCAGCTTTCAGTTCAAGACCTGTATTTACCATAGGGGTAAGCGTAGATGTCGCTTTGAATTTGTTGCCGCCATAGTAAGTGATGAAGTCTTCTTGGTTCAGGGAGTACAGCACAGCTTTGCGCAGATCCGCGCTTTCTGCAACTGGACGGTTCTTCGTGTTGAACAGCAGGTACGTTACCGCGTTGCTCGGAAGCGTCTGGAGCGAAAGCTTAGCATCGCCCTTTACGATATCGAACTTCGTCTCGGAAACGCCGTAGTACAGGTGAATCTCGCCGCTGCGAAGTGCGGACAACGAGCTGTCTGCATCTTTGATGAAGCGGATTTTGATGTTGTTGATTTTAGGCTCATGCTCCGTGCCTTTCATGTAGGCCGGGTTTTTGTAGAAGATGGCATCGTAATCGTTTTTGTACGACAGGATGTAAGGACCGCTTGTATACAGCGTGTTGTTGTACGCGCTGCCTTCCGTTACGGTGTTTTGGTCGCCGTAAGGAATATCTTTGTTCGGATCGAATTTTGCAACGTCATAAGTGTTGATTTTTTCAACTTGTTTCTTGGATACGATACCAGCCGATTGATGTGCCAGGTAGTTCAGCACTTGCGGGAAAGGTGTCGTTGTCGTCAGCTTCACAACTTGATATTTGCCCGATGCGTTGTTTGCTTGCGTCTTGTCGGATACAAGCTCGGAAATTTTCGAATCCAGACCTTTTTCCAGAGCAGCTTTAACTGTGGAATCACCGCCGGATACTTTGATTGCATCAAGTGCGGCAAGGTCCGTTACGACTTCAGCAGATTTAATGTGCTCGTGCAAAGTAAATGTACGGTGGTCAGGTACGGAGTTTTTGTCCTTCGCACGGTCCAGCGAGAAGATAACGTCGTCTGCGCCTACGCGTTCGCCTGTATCGACAGCCAGCTTGTCCTTGATTTGGGCAAAGTTGATGTCATCTCTCAGGACGAAGTAGTAGTCGGAGTTGCCTTCCGCAATCGCATGGTTGCGCGACAGGGAACCGGCAGATGTGATTTTATCATCATCTGTAAGATTAACCAGACGAACGTATTGGTTCGTATTAATGATGTTGATGGAACCGTCGTTGCCTTTGATCGGGTCAAGCGACGTCAGTGTAGGCATGGTGGATTGAAGCACCAGTGCGTCTTTGCTGCGTTTCGATACGTCGTTGAAGTCCAGCTCTTCCCAAGGGAGCGAACGGGATTTGGAGAGGCGTACGGAAGCCGGATTCAGCACGTCTTTGTTGAAAGCTTGTGCTTTGAGCGAGCTGTACAGCGGAACGATATAGGCTTTGTCGAAAACAAGCTTTTGCTCGAAATCTTTGTACGTAGCTGCAAATTGCTCAGGCGTCTGGGAAGCTGCTTGGTCAATAAGCGCATCGATTTCCGAGTCGGACATGATGCTGTAGTCGCCGCCAGTTTTAAAGAGTGAGCGAACTGCGTAGTCCGGGTTGCCTGTTACAGTAGTCCAGCCGGACAGCGAGACGTCGAAGTTGCCTGCATCCTGCTGTGCTTTGTAGCTGCTGTAGTCAGCTTGTACGTTCAGCTTAACGTTGAAGCCGTTTTTGGACAGCTGATCGCGGATAATATTAAGATCGGCCTCGTTGGCGCTCATGCCGAGCACCTCGATGTCTACGGGATTGCTGTCAACGACGGCAGTGCCTTCAGTTGGTTTCGGGGATTCCGAAACGTCTTTCTTGGTTGTAAGCGAGCAGCCGCTGATCATAATGGTCAAGCTGAGCAGAATGGCTGCGAATTTACCTTTGTTTTTCATGATGTTCCCCTCCTGAAAAGATGTTTATTTATAGTTAACTCACATTCATTCATCGTCCATTCATGGTTTCGAAACGTAGATGTAGATAGAATATGAATGAGGTTACTTAAGGTAGATGCTGCTTTTGGGTAAAAGCTAATCCAGCTTCGGATCAAGCGCATCGCGCAAGCCGTCGCCAAGGAAGTTGAATGACAGCACCAGGCCGATAATGGCTAGACCCGGATAGATAGCGGTATAGGAGTGGGTCTCCAAATACGCGCTGCCTAGCTTCAATATATTGCCCCACTCCGGAATATGCGGCTCCACGCCCAGTCCGAGGAAGCTTAAGCTGCTCGTTGAGATGACGGCCGTTCCGATTGTAAGGGTGGATTTGACGATCATCGGCGCCAAGGAATTCGGCACGATATGCTTGAACAAGATTTTCATATCGCCGGAACCAAAGGCACGCGCGGCTTGCACATATTCGAGCGTGGATACCAGCATGACGTTCGCCCTCATCGTACGGGCGTATGTCGGAATGGCGCCAACACTGAGTGCAATAATCAGGTTGGTTGTGCTGGCACCGAAGGCAGCGATAATAGCGATGGCCAGCAGAATACCAGGAATCGAGTACAAGATATCGAGCGCACGCATAATGATGTTGTCCGCTTGACGGCCGTAATAACCGGATATCGCGCCAAGCGCGCCGCCGATCAGTACCGGAATCAAGGTAGACAATAAGCCTACGACAAGCGAGATGCGCGCTCCGAATACGATTCTTGAGAACAAGTCACGGCCGAAGTTGTCCGTGCCGAGCGGGTATTCGAGGCTCGGCGGCTGGAAGATCGCGCTGTAATTGTTGTCGATGGCCATTCCGTAATCGAAGGTCAAATAGCTTGTGACAGATACGGTAAGCAGGAACAGAATAAACAGCAAACCCAGCATGGAGGTTGAGCTTCTGGATAACCGGTCGACGATGTCATTAAGCTTGGACCCGGCCGTGTAGCCTTTGTCCCGAAGCTTGCCGATTAGCAGCAGGCCAAGGAACAAGGCAAACAGGTTGCCGGATACGGAGGTTACAATTAATAACAAAGCGACGGGCCACATCCATGCTGGCAGCAGGGTTCCATTTGCGAATTTACCGACGAGCAGCAGGGAGATTAATTGTACCGCTGCTGATAAAAGCAACAGAACCATGCCAATCAGGAAATTGTCCGATACGTAAGGCTTAAACAGGTTAAGCGCCGAGACCGCGAATACGAGTAAGGTTGTCATCAGCGTATAGACGGCTAACGTATAAGCGGCGGTTTTCTTCCGCTTGATGAGCTGGAAAGCTACAGCGGCTATGAAAATATTGGCGGTCAACAAGCTCAACAGGAGTACATATCCCAGACCTCTCGTTGCGGCAGTGATTTCGCCCTTTCGGATCAGGTTGCTGCGAATGAGCGCCCATACTGCAAGCTGCAAGCCGGCAAAGACAAAGTAGGCGATGCTGAAGGCCAGCACAGCCGGCTTGAACGCGCCTGCCGCTGCCGAGTAGCTATTAAGAAGGAACACTAGGGCCAGCCCCAGCGATACGATGCCTGCAAAGCTGGCTTGTCCATATTCAGAGGCTGATTTCAGCCGAAAGTTTATTTCTTGTTTTGTACTAGCTGGATTCGTCACGAGTTGCACCTGCTTTAGTATTGTTTCATCTTGGAACGAATTCGCGGATCAAAGAATGCGTACATCAAGTCAACGATAACGTTGATGATCGAGATGGTAATGGCTGTATAGACGACGCCGCCCATAATACTCGGGATGTCGGGTATAAATTGCTTGTCTACAATAAAGCTGCCGATACCGCTAATGTTGAATACCTTCTCCGTAACCGCAGCTCCGCCGAGCATGGCTCCGAATTGAAGGCCGATCACGGTAATAATCGGAATAAGTGCGTTGCCTACTGCATGCTTCCACAGCACAGTTCTGCGAGCAAGTCCCTTTGCCCGGGCAGTAATAATGTAATCCTCATGAATAACTTCAAGCGTCGAAGATCTTGTCATCCGGGCTACGGCAGCGGTTAATCCCGTGCCAAGCACGATGATCGGCATGATCGCTGACAGCCAGTTGTTCGGGCTATACGTAGCCGGGAGCAAGGACCATTTTATCGAGAAATTCAGGATAAAGATAAGACCTTGCCAAAAGTTCGGAATCGATAATCCGAGCAGTGCGATGAACATAAAGGTATAGTCGAAAAACGAGTTCGGCCTAGTGGCCGAAATAATGCCAATCGGCAGCGCGATCAATACGGCGATCAAGGTGGAGATAACCGTGAGCGTCAACGTAACCGGGAATTTATTTGCGATGGACACGGTCACGTTCTCGTTGCCGGAGAAAGAGCGCCCCAGATCGAATGTGAAAATGCCCTTAAGTGTATTCCATAACTGCACCAGGTAAGGCTGGTCCAGTCCGTATAGATGATTGAAGGCCGCGATTTGCTCATCCGTCGCCGTCTCGCCGAGAATATTGGCGGCAGGACTCATGGGTGAAATGTACAGAATCGTGAAAACAACGAACGCGACGCCCAAAATAACGAACAGCGTCATGAACAGCCGTTCTGCGATGTATTTGGCATAAGCGCTGGCATACACCGCCATTAGTACGTACATCGGCAATCCGAGCAGCCACGAGAGGGCGAAGAATAATGGATTGCCTATCAGAGAGTGGAACGTTTCGGCAAAATTCAGGTTTTGCTTGTAGTCGCCGCTCAAGGCTCCATCATGAAGTCGTTCTTGAACATGAGCCTCGAACTTGGCCGAAGCCAATCGTTCCGCTTCGCGGTTCAGTTGCTCCGCTGAGACCGTCTGTCCGAAGAAAGCATGCTTGCGTCTCAGTTGATCCTTCGCTTCCTCTAATAGCCGTTCTTTGCTGCCGGAGGCAATCAGGCTGGCTCTCAGTTCTTCCGCTTGTCTGCGAGAGCCGTCTGCAGATTTGCGATATTGATAAACCCCGAATACAATTAGTGTAATTGGTGCCCCAAGCAGAAGTAACAGCAGCCGGTAGGCGGGGTTGATATACATTTTACGATAGATGGCGGCAATACGATCTGTGAAGCCGTATCCCGTTGCAGCAGCATCGCCAGTCAATCTATATTCGCTCCTTTTTTAATTGCATTATTCCGATAGATATAGTAGATTTTATTTTAAGGGTAGATAAAAGTCAAGTTTCATTCTATTTTCTCATATATATTTTCATTCTGACCGCGAAGAGTTGAACAAATTCGTAAAAATATATAAAAAAAGGTGACATCATGAATGCATTGCTTCAGGTTAATCAATTATCGGTTTCATTTTTTTGCGAGAGACAAGGAAGTAGAGGCCGTTCGAAATGTAAGCTTCGAGGTTCGCAAGGGAGAGACGCTTGGCATCGTCGGCGAATCCGGCAGCGGCAAGAGCGTAACGGCGCGTACGATTATGCGTCTATTGCCGTCTCCGCCTTCTATGGTGAAGGGCGGGGAAGTGCTGTTCCAAGGCAAAAAATCTGGCGGACAAAAGCGACGCGGAAATGGAGGCGATCCGCGGCAAGGAGATCGGCATGATCTTCCAGGACCCGATGTCTTCGCTTAATCCGACGATGCGAATCGGTAAGCAGATTGAGGAGAGCCTCATTAAGCACCGCAAAATGGGCAGATCGGAGGCGAGGGGCGAGGCCATTGAGATGTTGAGGATGGTCGGTATCCCGAACGCCGAGACGCGTTATTCCCAGTATCCGCATGAGTTCTCCGGAGGGATGCGCCAGCGTGTTATGATCGCAATTGCGTTAGCATGCCGGCCGTCGCTGCTTATTGCAGATGAACCTACAACAGCACTCGACGTGACGATCCAAGCGCAAATTTTGAACCAAATGAAGGTGCTTCAGAAGGAACTGGGCACTTCTATTATATTAATTACGCATGACCTGGGCGTTGTAGCCGGGATGTGCGACCGTGTCGTCGTCATGAAGGACGGGGAGATTGTAGAGACGGGAACGACGGAGGAGCTGTTCGCGAATCCGCAGCACCCGTATACCGTCAAGCTGCTGAACGCTTTGCCTCGGCTGGATGAGAAGAAGAAGCCGAAACCGGTGCCGCTTGTGAAACGCGCTGAAGGCGATGTGCCGCTGCTGCAGGTCAAGTCGCTAAGACAGCATTTTGATCTGGGCAAGGGTCAAATCTTGAAGGCAGTCAACAATATTAGCTTCGATATTCGCGCAGGAGAGACACTGGGTATTGTAGGCGAATCGGGAAGCGGCAAGTCGACGACAGGCCGCTCCATCCTCCGCTTGAATGAAGTGACGGGAGGAGAGGTGCTCTATCGCGGCATTCCGCTCCAGCAATTGAACCGCGGGGAAATGAAGCGGATGCGCCGTCATATGGGGATGATCTTCCAGGATCCATACGCGTCGCTGAATCCGAGGCTGCGTGTGGCGGACATTATCGGCGAGGCGTTGGACGTGCACGGCATGTCCTCCGGTAAGGAGGTACGCCAGAAGCGGATCGAGGAGCTGCTCGACATGGTTGGGCTTAACGCATCTCACGCCATGCGATACCCGCATGAGTTCTCGGGCGGGCAGAGACAGCGGATCGGGATTGCGCGGACGCTTGCCGTTGAGCCGGAGTTTATCGTCTGTGATGAACCGTTGTCGGCTTTGGACGTGTCCATACAGGCGCAGATCGTGAAGCTGCTTGAAGAGCTGCAGCAGCGCCTTGGTTTGACCTACATGTTCATTGCCCATGACTTGTCCATGGTGAAGCATATTAGCGACCGTGTGGCCGTCATGTACAAAGGCAAGATCGTAGAGCTGGCGGAGAGCGAGGAGCTGTATGCGAATCCGCTCCATGACTATACGAAGACGCTGCTCGCGGCGATTCCGGTTCCAGATCCGAAGATCGAGTCACGCAAGAAGCTCATTGTAAGTACAGAAGCATCGAAGGCCGATCCATATGGGCTTGAGCAGTCGAGTTTCTTGGAAGTATCGAAGGGGCACTGGGTAGCGGTAGCCGGAGGAGCTTAACCGGAAACAGAAGAGCGAGGTGCGACGGAACGAAAAAATGCACCATCATCGAATAAAATAGGGGATGTCCCGAAAGGTCTGAATGGACCTCGGGACATCCCCTATTTTATTTGAGAATCTGCGCTGGAGATTTCCAGCTTATAGACGGGCATCCTAGAAACAGCAAGTTTTATTTTTGCAGCGCTTCCAATTCCGTTACGCCTTCTTGCTATAGGTAATGCGGCTGGCAGTTGCCATTACTACACCCAAATACAGGGGAAAATCAGCTAGACAAAAGCTGGAGAAGATAGTATTTTTGAACTATAACATTGGAAATTGAACCAGTGATTGTCGAAAAATGCCTAAAAATTGTATTCATCTGTCGACACGTTTTTACAAACTCTTGAAATAAGAAAGCGTATAATACATTTATTACGACAAGTGTGCTAATAAGGAGCGTGCCCCAAAGCGAGCTATGGACAAAACGATATTGCTTAATCAATTGCAATCGCTGCGGATGAAGCTTCATGAAATTGCAGAGGCACGCGGCAGCTTAACCGACCCGGAAGTTCTTGCTATTAGTGAAGAGGCCGATCAATTAATCGTAGTACTGCAGCAACTGCAGCGCGATCAAATCGCTTATACACTGCCGCGCCGTAATGAGAAAAATTGCAATTCCCAATAAGGTTACCAACTCAAATCTTATATCTTATTTCTGCTTGCGCAGATTTCTGAAGAACTGGGTCAGCAGCGTTGCACATTCCATTTGGAGGACGCCGCTGGTCAGTTCCGTTTCGTGATTGAACCGGGGCTCCTGCAACAGGTTCATTAACGTGCCTGCGCACCCTGCTTTCGGATCATCGGTGCCGTATACGACGCGCTTGATGCGGGATTGCACGATAGCGCCTGCGCACATTGGACAAGGCTCCAGCGTGACATACAGAGTGCAATCGAGCAGCCGCCAAGCGCCTATTTTTTCGCAAGCTTCTCTAATCGCTACCATCTCGGCATGTGCGGTAGGGTCATGCTTGGTCTCCCTTAAGTTGTACCCTCTGCCTATAATCTCGCCGTCTTTAACGACGATAGCGCCAATCGGCACCTCGCCAATCTGCTCGGCCTTTCGTGCTTCTTCAATGGCATATTGCATCCATGCTTGATCTTCTTGCTCTCTTATCATGATTGAACCTGTACCTCCGTATCGTTATAAAATGTTCGTATTTATTCCTCGAACAAATATTCTGTTGTTAACATGTGGTGGATAAAACTGTGGATAACTATAGTGTTGTCCACAAAAATACGCACAACTTATTCGACAGCTATGTGGATGAATTGTAGATAATGTGAATAACTTGTGGACAATGAGGCCGGAATCCATTCTATGCAAAGGAAGTGTCGCATTCTTGTCGTTCAAAATCAAGTTTTCATTATTGATTACGCTAATCATTTTGACCGCATTCCTTTTCATAGTTATTGTGGAGGAAATTACGACGATACGCAATATGGAGCAATCGGCAAAAGAGCAGATGCAAGCCATTTCGAAGCACCTTGCACAAATGATAATGGAGGATCAGGAGCAATCGATTTCAAGTACGGATGGAGGGAATTTGTATAGTCATTCAGCTGAGCGCCTGAACAGCATGGTCGACATGCTGCAAGTTTTGGACGATCAATTGCTGGAAGTCACTCTGTTTGCCAAGAAACCTGCTGAAGCTGCTGCTGCCGCTCATTCGATTGCCGACTGGGGCGTTGCTTATGGCGCTTATTCTTATGTGGAAGAAAGCGGGGACGCACTATATTTGGCGAAAGCTTCAAACGATTCATTCCATTTCCGTGAGATAGATATTTCCGGCACCGAGTATATGAAAAGCTATTATAGCGTGGAAGGTTTTCCGTACATAATTGGCCTGGTCTATGATTGCGATACCTTTCATCAAATGGTCAGCCTTAATCGGATATCGGCTCTTCAATACGGTATTTTTATATTGATATTTGTGCTGTTCAGCAGCAATTTGCTGGCAGGCTGGCTGCTTCGGCCGTTGCGCAAAATTTTGTGGAAAGTGAATGAGGTTTCCCAAGGCAGGTTCGATTCCGTCATTAAGGTGGTCGGGAAGGATGAGTTTAGTCTGCTCTCCTTGAAGATCAACGCCATGTCGCAAAATCTTACGATCTACATGGACAAGCTGCGCAAGGCTTTTGAGGATAACCGCCGAATGAAAGATTATTTGCAATCTTTTATTAATCATACAAGTGATGCCATCCACGTAGTCGATTTGGATGATCGGATTATTCAGGTAAATCAGGCGTTTGAACAGCTCTTTGGCTATGAAAGTGAAGAAGCGATTGGGTATAGTCTGACACTGGCGCCCGAATCGCATCGTTCTGAGATGCGGCTCATTCAGAATTCGCTGCTCTCGGGCAAGGTGCTGCCAGCGCAGGAGACGGTTCGAATGACCAAGAGCGGTGAGATTATTCCGGTCAGCGTCACAGTGTCGCCTATAAGGGATGAGAAGGGCAACGTACAGGCCTTTGCAAGCATCACCCGAGATATGAGGAGCCGTAATCGGATGGAGGATCTGCTGCGCCGTTCAGAGAAGCTGACGACGGTCGGCCAGCTTGCTGCTGGAGTGGCTCATGAAATTCGCAACCCGCTGACGACGCTGAGAGGTTTTCTGCAGCTTCAGCAGCAGAGCAAGAGGTTGAATCCGGAGCATACTAGCTTAATGTTGTCGGAGCTCGATCGAATCAATTTAATTGTCGGGGAGTTTCTTATTCTGGCAAAGCCGCAAGCGACACGTTTTACAACCAAAGACGTGCGTACCGTGCTCAAGGAAGTGATGTCGCTGCTGGACAGCGAAGCGCATATGTACAATGTCGTATTCAGCCATTCTTTGACGGATGCCTCCTGCCTCGTCTCTTGCGAGGAGAATCAGCTTAAGCAGGTATTCATTAATCTGTTGAAAAACGGCATTGAAGCGATGCCAAGCGGCGGGCGTATTCATGCCCATGTAGCGCGTAAACAGGATCAGATTACGATTTCGATAACGGACGAGGGGATCGGTATTCCTGAGGATATGATTGCGAAGATCGGCAGTCCGTTTTTCACTGGAAAGGAAAGCGGAACGGGCCTTGGGATGATGATTAGCCAGCGTATTATTCACAGTCACCAAGGACTGATGGAAATTCAAAGTCAGGTTAACGTAGGAACGACGGTTACAATTATGCTTCCGGCTTTGAATACGCAATCGAATGAAGGTATACTGAAGGAATCGGAGCAATAGAATTTGGATAGTGTGCGGACAGAATTATTCGGGATGGCGGTGGGCTTACGATGGTTGATCGGGAACGGCGGGGCTCTGAATCCGGAACTTATAGCTGCTTGGTGGCAGGAGCCACAGGATTGGTCGGTTCGGCAATCGTGAAGCAATTGCTGGCTGATTCATCTTGTCATGCCGTTACGGTGCTGGCCCGCAGACCGTTGGATTTGCCCGGAGCGGCCGGGGACCGTTCGAAGCTGCGTGTCATTGTGGCGGACTTTGAACAGCTCGGGGAAGCGCTTGGAGATGTGTCAGCCGATGTTGTGTACTGTGCTTTAGGCACGACAATTAAAGCGGCTGGTTCTCAGGAGGCATTCCGCCGGGTGGATTACGATTATCCGGCGTCGCTTGCCGATTGGGCGGAGCAGACAGGCGTGAAGCATTTTCTCGTGATTACGGCGATAGGCTCATCCGCCAGTTCACCTTTCTTTTATAGCAGGGTAAAGGGGCTGCTGCAGGATAGGCTGGCAACGGTGCCGATTGAGACGATACATTTCTTCCAGCCTTCCTTGCTGCTTGGCCGCCGGCAGACCGTCAGGTTTGGGGAGACGGCAGCAGCCGCGCTGTCCAAATCATTGGGCTGGCTCATGGTCGGTCCGCTGCGGCCCTACCGTGCTATAGAGGGTGAAGCTGTTGCCCAGGCCATGCGAACTGTAGCAAAGCAGGCTGTGGAGGGTCAACTTAGCTTGGAAGCGGGTCATGCGAAACCAGCCATATTTATCTATCCTTCAATAAAAATCGCGCAGTTGGCGGCACATACACATGAGGTGAACAGAAGTGCGTATTAACAAGTTTATTAGCGAGACGGGCTATTGCTCGCGACGCGAGGCAGATAAGCTGGTGGACAGCGGCCGTGTAACCATTAATGGAGCGAAGGCGCAGCTTGGAAGCCAAGCGGAGCCCAGCGATGATGTACGGGTGGATGGCAAGCGAATCGGCGAGCAGAAGCGCCATGTCTACATTGCATTAAACAAGCCTGTAGGGATTACGAGTACAACGGAGCTTCATATTCCGGGCAACATTGTCGACTTTATCGGTCATGAGGAACGAATCTTTCCGATTGGACGTCTGGACAAGGACTCTGAAGGGCTGATTCTGTTAACGAATGACGGCGACGTCGTGAATCCGATTTTACGTTCGGAGGGCCGGCATGAGAAGGAATATATCGTGACGGTAGACCGTCCGGTTACCGCCGAGTTCATTAAGGGAATGTCGGAGGGTGTGAGGATACTAGGCAGCATGACGCTGCCTTGCGTTGTTACCCGGATATCGGACCGGGTATTCAAGATTATTCTAACGGAAGGCCGCAATCGGCAAATTCGCCGGATGTGCCAGGCCTACGGCTATCATGTGCGGAAGCTGAAACGGCTGCGCGTCATGAATATTGAGCTGGGCGGACTTCAAACAGGCCGTTGGCGCGATCTGACTGAGCCTGAGCTGAAGGAGCTGTTCCAGACGCTGGAATACGAGCCGGCCACGCTGGGATAAAGTATGATAAAAAAGGACCTTCGCAATCATCTGCGAAGGTCCTTCCTTGTATAGGGCTATGCGTACTATTGCTTCGGAGTAGCCGGAATTTGCTCGGCCGAATCCGGATCGATGTACTTCCGAATGATAGAGACTTCTACGCGGCGGTTTTTCGCCCTTCCTTCAACCGAAGTGTTGGCAGTGACTGGGCGATACTCGCCATAACCGATTGCGCTGAATCGTTCTGGCTTCAAGCCTGTATTCTGCAGCAGCACGTCCATGAACCGTATGGCGCGGGAAGAGCTGAGGTCCCAGTTCGATTTGAATTCCCGTGTGGATATCGGTTCGTTGTCGGTATGGCCGGATACGATAATCTCATATTCCGGATATTGCTGCAGCATTTTAGAAATGGCCGATGCCAGATCCTTGGAATCATCCCTCAGAACGGCGCTGCCGGAAGCGAACAATGCATTGTCGCTAATTGTAATCATCAGCTGGGATTGATTGAGCTTCGTTTCCAGATCCGTCATCAAGCCGTTCTTTTTAATATAAGTGTCGAGGCTTTTCTTCAGCTTCTCCAGATCCTCTTGCTCTTTCTTCATGAGCTCCTGGCGGCGCGCTTCCTCTTCCTTCTTCTTCTTGTCTTCCGGGTTCTCCACAATAATCTCTTCTTGCTTAGGACCACGCTCTGTAATAGAAGGATTGTCAAGAACTCCTACTCCGCTATTGAGCGCGATGTTGAATGCTTGGCTGAGCTCTTCGAACTTTCTGACGTCCACCGAGCTCATGGAATACAGTACGATAAATGTGGCAAGCAGAAGAGTGAGCAAGTCGGCGTAAGGAATCAGCCAGGATTCGTCAATATGTTCTTCGTGGTCATGCTTATGCTTTCTGCTCAACGGCGCCTTCCTCCTTCTCCCGCAACTTAATGCGCTCGGTCGGAGTCAGGAATACCGACAGCTTCTGGCTGATTGCGATAGTAGAAACACCGGATTGAATCGATAGCAGGCCTTCTACCATCATAAGGCGAATCTCAATTTCCCGTTTCGAGAGGCGTTTCAGCTTGTTGGCAATGGGGTGCCAGAGCACGTAACCTGTGAAAATACCGAGCAGCGTCGCAATGAAGGCAGCCGCGATGGCGTGAGCAAGGTGATCCATGTTGCTCATATCCGACAATGCGGCAACCAGACCGACAACGGCGCCCAATACACCAAGGGTAGGTGCGTAAGTGCCTGCTTGTGTAAAGATAAGAGCTCCTGCTTTATGGCGATCTTCAGTCGCCGAGATATCCTCGAGCAGAACGTCGCGTACGAAATCCTGATCGTTACCGTCAATAATCATACGCATACCGTTGCGTAGAAATGCATCGTCAATGTCATCTACTTTAGCTTCAAGTGCCAGCAAGCCTTCGCGGCGTGTGATGGAAGCCCATTCCATGAAGTTAGCAATCAATTGATCACGCGGCATGAGTTTTTGCTCTACAAATACTTTTTTGAACAGTTTTCCAGTCTTCGACAGCTCTGACAACGGGAAAGCGATCATCACGGCAGCAACGGTTCCGACTATAATAATCATAAAGGCTGCGGGATTATACAAGTTACCAAGACCGGCACCTTTCAATACCATCCCTACCAAAACTGCAATAACTCCTAAAATTACACCAAATACTGAAGATTTTTCCATGATACACCCCGTCCAATACGTATTCGACATTATCTACTATTATTATCGACAGGAGGGGTTACTGAGATTAGACTTAAAGTTATGATTTACGAGGTTCGCGTTAAAATTCATAAAATGCGGTAAAATGATCGTATAGGGTAAGCAAATAAATTCGATGATAAAGGTGGTTATCGGCATGGGTGTAAGGCATGCAAGAGAATATGCAGATATATTGAAGGAATTGACGGAAGCGGTCAGCGCGATTGAGGACAGCTATACCTTTTTCGAGATGGAAGCAGGGGAGTGGGCGGCACTTGGCGAAGAGGATCGGCGCGAAGTGATGGAGGCGCTGGCGGACGATGTGTTTTTCGGATTGGGTGAGCAGCCGGTTATCGCTGTCGGATCAGGAGAAATTACGTATCATCCGAAGCATCATGTGATAGAAGTATCGCAAGGTGACAATGTGACGCGAATGGTGCGGCTCGTTTAAGTTATTCAATAATTCGACCTAGAAACAGGCATAATCAAGGAG
>NZ_CBVJ010000144.1 GCF_000513275.1 Paenibacillus gorillae
CAGGCGGCAGAGATTCTGTCGCTTATTTACATTTATTGTCGAATCATATAGAATGAGAACAATATTGATGGAAGAAAATATAACATGCATATAACGCAGAGGAGAGCGCAATGACCATTACCAGTAATGATTTGCCGAAAGCGCTCGGCTTGGACAATGAATTCTTGGCTGCGTTCTATCAACCAATTATAGCGATGGATACGAGGAAAATTGCGGGTTATGAAGTGTTAGGGAGGGCGTGCTCGGAAGAAGGCTCGGTACGCAGTCTGGGGCCTTTCTTTGGCGATGCATCCGTCGCGGATGAGGATCATATTGCAGTAGATCGTATTTTACGAGAGCAGGCCATGAGTAAACTTAGCGAGAATGATTCGCCTCCCTTGCTGTTCATTAATTTAAAACCTAATTGGATTCAGCGCTATTCCGATGCAGGTGAGCTGTACACACTGAGCCTCATTGATAAATACGGTATTGATCCGCGCCGGATCGTCATCGAGATTACGGAAGAAGCGTTCCACGGCTCCAGAGAGGAGCTGCGCAAGGTCATCGACCTTTATCGGTCCAGAGGTTGTTTAATTGCAATTGATGATGTGGGCAGCGGCTTCAGCAGCACGGGACGGATCGCCCATATCCAGCCGAATATCCTGAAAATTGATATGCATATGATCAAACGGAGCGGGACTCATGACGGCTATCTGGGAGCTCTGCGCTCCTTCTCTGCGCTTGCAGAGCAGATCGGCGCTTCGCTGCTTGCCGAAGGTGTCGAGACACGAGAAGACCTGGAACGGGCGATTGAGGCAGGCGCACGTTATGTGCAGGGCTTTCTTTTCTCGCGAGCAGAACCGGAGTTCCAAGCTGTGCACCGTTTTGCTCCGCTGCTGGAGGAGGAACTGGATGCGCATTTGCGCAAGCATCTTCTGTCGGAGCAATATTGGCAGCAGCAATCCCGGCAGCTTGCCGCTCAGATTGATCTTATGGTGCAGGAGCAAGGCTATTATGAGCACAAGGATGTGTGGATTCGCGAGCTGCTTCCCAAGCTTCAGGACAACTGTATCCGTGTCTATCTATGTCGTGATGACGGCATTCAGCTGTCCTCCAACTTTTCGCGTATAACGGATCAGGAATGGCGGCAGGAGGATGAATTTCGAGGAGCGAACTGGAGCTGGCGGCCGTATTTTGTCCCGAATCTTGTACAGCTGAGTGAGTTACGGCCGACGATCGTATCACGCGTCTACACCGATCTGGAGTCGCATGCGTGGATTCGGACGATATCGGTGCTCGCTGGTCCTGGACTTATCCTATTTGCTGACATAAAGGCGCCAGACACGGATTAAGAATGAGGCTCGAAAAACCATGCAGTGGAACGAAGCGGCACCGCGGGGCGTAGGACGGATATAGGTATCGTCAATACGGAAGCCTGCTTTCTCGTAGGCGCGAATGGCTCGGAAATTCCAGATCAGCACCTCAAGATCTACCGTGCAATCTGGGCGCAGGCGCAGCGCCTCTTGCGAGACGAGGGCGGCGACAACGGCGCCAAGACCCCGGCTGCATAAATCGGGGCGTAGACCCATGCCGAGCCTCGTGACGCCTGACATCGGAAACAGCTGCGCAAAGCCAATCAGCTCTTGGTCATTGTTGACGATGGCCCTATATTGCTGCTGTCTGAGGACGGGATCGCCGAATTCGATTCCGTCCTGTTTCATTTGATGCCAGCTTGGCCATTCATAGAGACGGTATGGCGATTCGTAGCTCCAGCTGCAAATTTGCTCAGCATAACGAATTTCCAGCGGAATGATGGTCATAACGGCTGGCAGTGGTTTATAATGTAAGGATGGCAAGCCGGAAAATAATTCAGTCATGGGACGACAGCTCCCTTTTATAGAAGATTTTGAAGGACGCGAGGCTGGTAATCGCGATTCCTGTTCCTTTTACAATCGAAAACAATAGGCTTTATTATTATACGCTCCTTCGTTCGTTAGAAGGACTATCCTTTCAAGGAGATTTTAATGACATGCGGAAATTGTTATGGCTCGGATGCTTGTCTTATCTGGTAATCGGCCTGGCTCACGTCATTGGCGGAGCTGTGCTGGAGCAAATGATGGCGAAGTACGGACTGTCTTACAGGGACAGCGGACAATGGATTATGAATCAGTTTCTCGGATTTCTCGTCGGTGTGCTGATCGCACCAACCATTACTTCGAAAGTGGGCAAAAGAGGCGGCGTGCTGATTGCCATCGGTTTGCTCACAATAAGCGAGGCGGCTTACAGCCTATTGCCTCCATGGGGCCTAATGCTCGCAATAGCGCCTTTCGCCGGCTTTGGCTTTGGCATGACGGAAGCGGTCGTTGGGGCAATGGTTATCGACATGGCGACGCAGAACGGCAAAGCATCGGCTATGAGCCGGGTGGAAACCTTTTTCGGAATCGGTGCTTTTCTGATGCCGACGATGGCAGGGCTGCTTATACGCCATGATATATGGCAGCTTTCTTTTCCAGTGTTGGCCGCGATGTCGGGTATTATGTTCATCCTGTGGCTGACGATGCAGTTCGGAGGCGAGATTGACGACCGGATCAGCTTTCATGGACGGCTTGGCGATCAGCCGCCGCAAGGGGCTGTTAGCATGGAACGGAGCCAAGACAATAATACCTCGGCAGGTGTTCGAAAAGGCGGCTTGTTAGGCTATCACCCGCAAACGCTGCCAGTTTTTACTGCTGGGCTCGTTATTCTTCATGGTCTATGTCGGAATGGAGATGAGTTTCTCCAACTATTTGCCGTCCATTCTAATCGAGCAATCCAATGTCGCGGCGGCCAGCGCACCCGCTGCGCTTAGCTTGTTCTGGGGGACGATGATTGCTGGCCGGTTGTTTGCCGGCCGTCTGGCAGACTGGGCAGGGTATTCCCGTTATTTGCTGTTTGCGACGGCGGGAGCGGCTGTCGTGTTCGTGGGCATGGCGATTACAGGCCAGCTGACCACGATGATTGTGTTAATCGGTCTGAGCGGTCTATTCTTCTCAGGCGTGTTTGGAATCGCTCTCGTCTATGCGAATGAGCAGATTCCCGGCATGACCGAGCGAACGACGAGCCTGCTCGTTGCCTCCGGGGGGCTGGGCGGTGCATTGTTCCCGAGGCTGACGGGCTGGATGATGGATCGCTTTGGTGCAGGCAACACGCTATGGATGCTAGGCGGATCAATCATCTTGCTGTTTGCGATACTGCTGGTTATGCTGGTGTTTGGCAGACGGCAGCATGCTCGCGGGCGCTTGGAATGGTGAGAAGGTAAATAGCGAACTGGCTTCGCTGATTAACGAAGCAAAGTTCGTTGGAAGGCAATTGATGATCATCATATAGGATTACAGCGAAGCAAAATGCGCTATTCGGGAACCTGAGTTCTCGAATAGCGCATTTTTGTTCGTTGCAGCAGTGAGGGAGTGGCAGGGTAGTAACTGTAGCGAAAGTTAGTTCGCTAGATAGCGAAGGCGGTTCGTTATGGGCAGGGTGGGGAGAAGGTGGGAGGAGGAGCTACGTCAAATGTAGTTCTAACGTCCATGTTGGGTTGAAAACTGCTAAGAATTTCTCTATAATAGAAAATAGATATATAAAATGAAACATAGTTTCACTTAATGAAACTAATAATGGGGTTGGGTGTAGAGAACAACACCAAGAAACCACTACGACATGACTCGAAAAGGCGGCGATGATTGTGGCCTTCGCATTCACGGGAATTGATCATGTACAGCTGGCGGCGCCGGAGGGGTGTGAGCAGGAGGCGCGGACGTTCTATGCCGGGCTGTTACGCTGGCAAGAGCTTGAAAAACCGGTTGTGCTACAGAAACGGGGCGGTGTTTGGTTTCAATGCGGCCTGCATCAGGTGCATATCGGCGTGCAGCCGGAATTTGTTCCTGCGAGGAAGGCGCATCCGGCATTCAGGGTAAAAGATATTGCAGCCTTGCAAAGCTGGCTGCAGGCACACGGTGTTGAGACAATTGCGGACGACAGCAGGCTGGGTGAGGGATTGGAACGTTTTTACGCCAATGATCCTTTCGGCAATCGGTTGGAATTTATCGAATGGGAGCGTGAAGTCAATGGGAAGCAGCAATAGCAAAGAGAGATTTTCGAACCGGGTAGAAAACTACGTGAAGTATCGTCCGGGTTATCCGATCGAAGCGCTTGACTATCTGTACTCTGACGTGGGCTTGAATGCCAGCTCACAAGTTGCTGATCTTGGAGCAGGCACGGGGATCTTCTCCAAGCTGCTGCTGGAGCGCGGCAGCGAGGTTATTGCTGTCGAGCCCAATCAGGCGATGCGGGAAGCGGCGGATAAGGAATTAGGCGGCTTGCCGAACTACCGATCTGTTGCCGCTGCTGCGGAGACGACGGGCTTGCCGGAGCACTCGGTTGATTTTATCGTATGCGCACAATCCTTCCATTGGTTTGACCGGCCTGCAGCTCAAGCCGAATTTCACCGCATACTAAAGCCTGGCGGCAAAGCAGCTCTGATCTGGAACTCCAGGCTTACAAGCGGTACGCCTTTCCTGGAAGGGTATGAGGAGCTGCTGCGTCTTTATAGCACCGACTATAAGCAAATGACTCATAAGAACATTTCGGCAGATCAGCTGCGGACGTTCTTCCGCGAGAACAGAATGCAGGAAGCGACATTTACGAATGGCCAATTGTTGAACCGCGAGGAGCTGCTCGGCCGGGCGCTTTCTTCATCTTACGTACCTGCAGAGGGAGAACCCAACCATGAGCGGTTGAAGGAGGAGCTAAGTCAGCTCTTCGAACGTACGAATGTGACCGGTCACGTAAGCTTCGACTATCAAACCGAGATTTTCTGGGGAGAGGTGTAGCGCCTCGACGTCAAGAAACAGGTAACCATCTGGCAATACAACAACAAAGCCGCAAGTCGTACTGCCCAGAGGACATACGGCTTGCGGCTTTGTTAGTGAGACCTTCCGACGCACTTCACAGGATGAAGCCGCGTAAGCGGGCTCTATTGTTCGTCAGCATATTTCTCAGAAGTAGTCGTATCCATAACACGACGAGCGGTTACATAACGAGACTCGTAATAGGAGTCACTAAGTTTACTAATTGTAACGCCTCTGCTGGACGAAGAGTGGGCAAACTTTCCATCGCCGACATAGATGCCGACATGAGAAATGCTTTTGCCATTCGTATTGAAGAATACGAGATCGCCAGCATTCAGGTCGCTTTTTGCAACCTTTTTACCCATTTGAGCTTGAGAACCGGAAGTGCGAGAAAGCTCGATTCCCATTTTCTCAAAAACATAGGATGTGAATCCCGAGCAATCAAAGCCTTTCGTGGACGTGCCGCCCATCAGATATGGCGTACCGATAACATCATCGATAATGCCGTCCATTTTGGAATCCGCGAACACGCTGCCTGCTTGAAAAGCGAGTAGCAACAGGAGTCCAGCTAGCATTGCAGTAACCTTTTTCAAAACGGTAAAGCCCCTTCCGATGCCGACGAGGTTAGCTGTGGGGTTCGGTTGAAGGATCCCTATGATTTCTCAGGCGTCCGTGCTTACCCGGCGCGGCCGGTGCAGACGTCGAAATCAATTCACCCAGAGTGGTTCCCCCGTTTCCAGTACAAGGAATTAGGCAAGCTTTTTATGTACTTGGGAAATATTCGTTTTTTTCGCAAATCTCCTCCTCCAACTGGCAAATTCTAATAATTCTCATGTAACCTTTTGCCAAAAACACGCGTTTTCATTAATTTCATTGACTGATTATGTGCTTTTATGGGGTACGACGATTAAAAAATCAATAACTATTTAATTTACTATGTGTGAAGAAGAGAGAATATGTGGAGCAATCGAAGAGAGTGCTCTCATGTAAGCGGGTACAAGCACAGAACGCGGCAGGAATTCGGAGGTAACAAAGCCAGCAATGGCAAGGGAAGGACAAGCATAGACGGCATTCGACAGTGATAAAAGTGATGCTTCAATTCTAATACTTCTAATTTTTATAATAGAGCAGACAGACAGGCGTGACAAGCTGCCAAAAGCCCAAAAAAACGCCGGGGACTACCCCGGCGCTTGCATATTTGCTGCCTATTCGATGTTATTCCTGCGTCCTCGACTGCAAACAATCGTATTGTGCGCAAATGGTCCATACTTTCATCATCGTTCGAATGAGATGATAGCCTTGATGAAGAATTAACGCAAACAGCCCAGCCCAGATTAAGGAAACGCTAGTGACGCAAAGCGCGATGCCGATGCCAATGGCCCACATAAGCAGCGAGACCCCGGTGAAGGGGGCGATATGGCGCACTGCATGCCAGAGGGTATTGAATACCCCGCTGCCAGAAGCGGCGCCGAACTGCATAGAGAGGACCAGCAGATGGAGCAGTACACTCCACAGCAGCCATGCAGCGGCTCCAGGCAATACCGTTTGCAGGAGGCTGCCCATCGTGCCGCTTTTCAGCAGCGCTTGGAGCCCCGCCGGCAGAAGCCACCATGCCGGCGCCAAGGCAAGAAGCGTCTTGACCCAGTAGAGCAGCATAACCGGCTTCCAGGTGCTGCGAATGCCTTCAATGAATTTCGTTCCGCTCTCATCAGTTGCATGGTGCAGGGAGTAGAATAATCCGGCATTGAACAGCGGCGTAAGCAGCATGCGGGCTAGGAATAACCCGCCAAACATCCATAAATAAGGATGAATGAGGTCTGTCTTCATCAATTGGAACTGGGCTTCGCTAAAAAATAGCCGGACTGCCGAAGGAGGCAGCGCATCGCCCGGGAAACGCCGCAGAAGCGGCGTGACGACCGAATCGACGAACCGGTAAAGGAAGAAGCCCCATAACAGCTGGTACAGAAACAATAGAATGATAATATTCATGTGCTTGACTGCCAGTCGCCAGCCTTGCTTCATATGCATTTTCAAGGAATATCCCTCCTACCAGCTCAGCGTTCCGAGCAGCCCTTCGATTAATTTGGCAATGCTGAGATTCCAGCGCGTGCGCTTTGTCTCCGGCAGCTCAGCAAGCATGAAGTTATTGATATGCTTGTTGTCTAGCACGTTGCGGTACTCCGAATCGACGGCTGCCCAAGCGAGTGGAGAGTCATGGACGACTTTGTATTGGATATGCGAATCCTGCGCATCCCATTCTTTGCTCATGCTCGTACCGTCCTTGAATTGCATAACAATCGGAACTGAACCGATATTGCCGCCGTTCTTCTTCACCAGCACCGTGGATTCGAACATCGGCTTCCCGTCCTGCTCGACTGGACGAACCTGCACGGCTTCGATGGAAAAGTCGGCCATTTGATTGTGGTATACAAATTGATTGAAGTAATCATGCCATTTCTGCTTCGTAACTTGCTCAACAACCCGTTGGAAGTCGCCGCTGGATGGATGCTTGAACTTATATTTCTGGAAGTAGGTCCGCATGACTTTCTGCATCATACGGGTGCCGATCTGGTTCTCGATGCCGACCAGTACCAGCTTGGCCCGCATATATACGTTTTCGGCGTAGTGATTATGACTATCGTACGCCCATGAAGGGTACTTGAGCGGTGCCGGATTCGTTATGTAGCTGGCTTCGAGCGGCAAATTCGGAATGACGCCATACTCGCTTTCCATCACCTTGTCTTCGGCGTACGAGGTGAACCCTTCGTCAAGCCATGCTTCCTCGAACTCGTTAGAGGCGACCATGCCGTACCAATACTGATGACCAATCTCGTGAACGATGGTCCGCTCCAGGCTGTAGCCGGGATTGTCGTTCTCGGCGGCGAATGCGGTAACAAGTGTCGGGTACTCCATGCCGCCAGCTCCGTTGGCACCTTTCGGAGGCACAATGACCGATAGTGTTGAGTAGGGATAATCGCCGTACCATTGCGCATACTTGGTCAGCGCTGACTTGGCCGCATGCATGTACCGGTCTTTGAACGCTTCATGCGCCGGATCGAGGTACAGCTTGATGCGTACGCCGGGAATGCCGGTGCCTGAGAGCGTATCCTCTACATAGACAAAGTCGGGAGAAGCAGCCCAGGCGAAGTCATGGACATCATCCGCGTAAAACTGGTACACATGCTCGCCTTTACCGGTGCTGACCGGCGTTTTGGTCTGGAATCCGGTTCCGGCTACCGTGTAAGACTCCGGCACTTGAATGTTGACGGAAAAAATGCCGAAATCACTGTAAAATTCCGAGTTGCCATGGTATTGATGAATGTTCCAGCCCTCGGAGGTTCTGCCGCGCATGTCAGCCGTCTCGTAGACGGCTAGCTTCGGGAACCACTGCCCGGCCATGACAAAGGAACCGGAGTAACCCATCCGCGCAAACACTTCAGGCAGTTTGACCTCAAAGCTCATAGATAGCGTTACCGACTTGCCGGGTGCGACCGGGACAGGAAGCTTAAGCTTGGCCAGTGTAAAATCATTGGTGTTGCCGTCATCAGGCTGGACATAATGAAGACGCGGCAGGAGGCTTTCGCCCTCCATCGTTTCCAAAGCGTTCAGCTTCATGTAGCCCTGGCTGGCCGATGTTGCCTTGTCCTCCCGGAGCTTGCCCTTCGATTCCTTCATAAACGTGGTCTTGTCGTTAAGGAAAGCGTTCGGGTACAGGTGAAAATAGAGCTCGGACACCGTTTTTTTCCCCGGATTGGTCCAAGTTACCGTCTGCTCACCGTATAAGGAGCGGGAGTCATTCTGCAGCGCGACGTTGATGTGGTACTCGACGACTCTCTTGCTAAGCGCCTGGGGCTTGGCTTCGGGAATATCGGGAGCGGCAGGAGCAGCGGCAGACGGCTTGGCCGATGTCGGAACAGATTGCGGCACAGCTTTGGCGGCAGGGGCGAGCGCGTATGTATATTGGGATTGCCAAGCGTGGCCGAAGCCCTGCTGGATCGACAGGCCGAGCAGGACGGCGGTGAGCGTGAATAGCAATAAACGTTTGACGTGGCGTGGAGTCATTGAACGTTTCCCTCCCGTTGACAAGCATCTACAGCATGTATATGTTGGCTTTTCACGGATTATTAGCTAAAATGTAATTATTGTACGGGGAAGGTGGAAAAGCCATGACTGAACAGCAAGGACAGCCGGAACAACAGCCGGAGAAGAAGGAAAAGAAATCGTTGTCGCTCAACGTAGTGAGCAACAAACCACATAGAGGCTTTGGAGCGGGCACAATCGATTTGAGCCAAGTATCCTGCGTGATTATTGATGAGGGCGTTGCTTATATCGATGACGGAGCGATGCATGCCAAAAGCAAGGTGGAGAAGGGCATTAAATTTAGCCCGGATAAGGCCAATACGCCAAACGGCAGAACATGCTGGGTTGTATGGGTTGCGGTGGAGCGCACGGATGCAGGTACGCAATACGCGGGTGTTACAGCCTGTGAGATGCTGATTGATAAGGAAGCACGCCGGGGATGGAAAATCCTGCCTGACCATGTTAACAAACTGGATGCTGCGCTGAAGCGCAAGATCAAGCTGGAAGAGCTTGCTGCCGAGGAGAAGGCAGCGCTGCGGAAGCTGCTAGTCGAGCATAACGAAGAGTGGTGGAACCATTCCTCTGATGAGCTCAAGCAGGCGCTAGCTCCTGAGAGCGTATAATGAAGCTTGTCGTCTTCGGAGCCAGCGGCGGAATTGGACGGAAGGTCGTTCGCCAAGCGCTCGATGCGGGACATCAAGTGACCGCATATGTTCGTGAGCCGAAGCGGCTTATTCTCGGCCATCATCCCGGATTAACCGTTGTTGCCGGCGATGCGCTCCATCTCGGTTACGTGAAGCAGGAGATAGCCGGGCAGGACGCCGTTATTTGCTGCGTCGGCAGCCAAGGGCTTGGCGAGACGACACTCATGTCCGATGTGATGTACAACATTATTGAGGGCATGAAGGAGCATGGTGTCATAAAGGTTGCTTATGTCGCTTCGGCTGGTATTCACGGCGAGCTGAAGGGCTTGAGCGGTTATATAATGAACCGTGTGCTTCGGCATGTGCTGGCGGATCATCTTCACTCTTATGAGCTGCTGCTTGAAAGCGGCCTGGAGTGGACGGTAGCGCGTCCGATGCAGTTGACGGATGAGCGGTGGACGGGCATTTACCGTCAGACGGATAGCGGGGTGCCAAGAGGCGGCAAATCGATATCGCGTGCCGATGTCGCACATTTTCTGCTGACTTCGGTGGCGTCTGACACCAATGCTTACAAATCCATTGGGCTAGCCTATTGATGGAATAAAGAACCGGGTGACGGGATTACTTAACGGCGTTTATGCTGAAGTAATCTCGCAACCGGTCTTTTTTTGTGTATTTGAAAAAAAGTTTTGGATAAAGTGCAGGGTTTGGAGCATTTCCCTACGTCTATAGTATTTGGGAAGGGAGGAGAGCGAGATTCAGGACGAGGCATGGATCAAAGCCGTACAAAACGGCGGGCCTGCGGCGTTTCAATCGTTAGTACATACGTATGGTCCATACTTATATCGAACAGTGTATGCAATCGTTCGTTCGCCGCATGATGCGGAGGATGTGACGCAGGAAGTGCTGATGCTCATCTATCGCTCCCTCCCGGAATGCCGAATGGATGGCTTCAAAACATGGATGACCCGCATTGCAGTCAACCGCGCGATCGATTGGAATCGCAGTAAAGCACGCAAGCCGGAACAGCCGATGGAGGACATGGACGGGCAAGAAGCGAATCTGCTTGCTGCGAACACAGAAATTGCCGCAGAGGAAGCCGCTATAAAGCGGGAAGGAAGGCGGCAGGTAAGAGAGCAGGTTCAGCAATTGCCGGACAACTACCGTGAGGTTGTTACGGCTTATTATATGGAGAATAAATCGTACGAAGAGATTGCTGCCGATACGGGGCTGGAACGGAAAAGCGTAGAATCAAGGCTTTACCGGGCGAGGAATTGGATTAAGCGGAACTGGCGGAAGGAGGACTTCGAATGAGCGGGACAGGCAAAGATCCGGCCGAACTGGAGGATAAAAGGCAAACTGAGCAAATGGAGCCGCAGCAGCAACAGGAATGGCATGCAGACAGCACGACTATGCATCTCTATGTCGGCGACGTGCTGCCTGAAACAGAGCGTGAGAGAGTAGAGGCCCATATGGCGCAGTGCGACGTTTGTCTGGAGCTGTTCATGACAGCGGTAGAGGCTGCGCAAACGGTTACGGCTGCAAACGGCGCAGATGTATCTGATATGCCGGATATGGAGCAAATGGGACGCAGGTTGAGCGGAATGTTGTTCCCGCGGCGTATCGTTCAGGAGAAGCCTTACCGGCGCCGTACGTGGCTCCAGCATCCGGCCGTTCATTTCGGGGCTGCGGCCGCTATTACACTGCTGCTGCTTGGTACGGGCACGTTTAACGGCGTAGCGGAGCGGATGATGGCGATGGATGAGCATACGAGGGTTATGCTGGAGACCGGGGAGGAACCGGTTATTGTCCCGATTGCAGAGGAAGAACGGCAGGACGGCTCCTGGTCGGACCGGATGGTAGATCAAACGCTGGGCTGGCTGAAGGGTATCGAGAAAAGCCGGTTTAAATAAATCATTGATTGTACGAAAAAGGAGATGATTAAACGATGCAAGGAAATAAAAGCCCATTGACGGCTTTCTTCTTATCTTTCTTCCCGGGCTTTGGACATGCCTATCTGGGAAGGTTCGTCCGGTTCGTATTGTATGGAGGCAGTTTTTTTGGTTCGCTGGGGATTGTTTTTCTTCTGGGAACCAACGGCTCTTTGCATGGTGAAGCCGTCGTTATATTGTTCATCGCCGCTGCGAGCTGGATCATCAATATGATCGATATGATTGTCTCTCTGCTCAATGGAGCGGGACAGCAGCGGCCGGCTTCGCCTTATGGCGCTGATCCGGGTATGAGCCCGGGGTGGGAGGCTAGTCAATACGCTTATGAGCAGCAACGGGAAAAAACGCGAACCATCCTGCTTTCCTTCGTACCGGGTGTCGGTCATATGGCGATGGGTATGCTGCAGAGGGGTTTAGCTTTTCTAGTCGCTTTCGTAGGTTTGTTAGCGATTACGATTTTTATCAGCATTGTTACGAATACGGGCAGCTTCCTTGTTTTCCTGCTGGCGCTGCCTGTCATTTGGATCTATACGCTATTTGATGCGGTGCAGCAGCTGCAGCGCAAGCATCGCGGTGAGACGATCGACGACAGACCTTTCTTTGAGGAATTGGAGGAGCATATCGGCTCCGGCAAAAAAAATAAAGTGCTGGCGGCAACGTTGTCGCTGTTTCCCGGCGCAGGGCACTTGTACTTGGGGCTGCAAAAGCGCGGCCTGCAAATTATGGGCGGCTTTTTGCTCTCCATCTTCCTAATGGATTCCTTGCGGCTGTCGATCTTCCTTTTCCTGATGCCGCTGTTCTGGTTTTTCGCTTTCTTCGATGCGCTGCAGCAGATGTCGCGCTATGAACGCGACCAGTTAAAGGATCAGGCGGTAGTCGCACAACTGGCTCCTTATCAGAAGTGGATTGGCCTTGCTTTGCTTGTGCTGGGCGCCTACTATTTGTTTGATCAAGTTATGGGCACTTATATCTCTCAGACTTGGCCGTCTGTCTACCGGGAGTTTATGAAACTCAAGTACAACTTGCCGACGGCGCTTGTCGCATTTGTCATGATTGCAGCAGGGCTGCGGCTGGTGTTCGGCGGCGGCTTCAAGGCTGGCTCGGGAAGTATTCCCTCTGAAGCGCCTCCCCGTCTTCCCGAATGGGATAAGGAGGAGCGCTCATGAAGGCCTGGCGCGTAGGTTCATTATCGATGGGAGTAACGCTTCTCCTTCTAGGAGCAGCGATCGCCGTCTCTATTTGGAATGGCGGGGACTCCGTTAATTTGCTGCTTTGGGTGGCGCCCATTGTCTTTATATTACTGGGCGCGGAGCTGCTGTTGTACCTGTGGCTGGCAGGTACACAACGGACAGTTATGCGTTACGATTGGATGAGCGTGTTTTTTGTAGCGGTTCTTGGAGTTGGAGCCGTTGCGATGGTATCGCTGACTTCGACGGGGTTGCTGGGGGAGTTTCGCCAGTCCCTTCAAATTACGGAGCGGACTGCTGTCGTGAAGACGGAGGCCGTTAAAGTACCAGAGACGGTGAAGAAGATCGTTGTTCAATCCTTTGAACAGGTGCAGTTGGATAAAGCTGAAGTTCGCGATGTGAAGCTGTTAGGGCAAGTGCAGTATTGGGCCGTAGAGCCCATGAAGCAGCCGGAGTCGATTATTAGCACGGATATGGTCGGAAGCACCATGTATGTGATGATCGGAAGCTTCCAACAGAAGAACACGGGTATCGTATCGGAGTCGTATCATTCAAAGCTCACGCTCATTTTGCCACAGGGTATTGAAGTGGAGGAGCGGGGGCTCTAATCTAAACAAAGAGAGAGTCGAACGGCAGTCACTGCCATCGGCTCTCTCTTTTTCGTGTGCATATGGTGTATTACTTCGCAACCGTCTCCGGTTCCGGGTAAGTGACACCTTTCGTGTCAACCGTTACTTTTTTCATCGCCATCGGGGTCAGTGGACGATCGTATTCACCGGTTTTTTGAGCGACAATCGCATCAACAGTCTCCATGCCTTCCAGCACTTGTCCAAAAGCAGCGTAACTGCCGTCAAGGTGAGGAGAATCAGCAGCCATAATGAAAAATTGGGAGCCGGCTGAGTCCTTCATCTCAGAACGAGCCATCGAGATGACGCCGCGTGTATGCTTCAAGTCGTTCTGGATGCCGTTCGATGTAAATTCACCTTTAATGCCATAATCAGGGCCCCCCGTGCCAGTGCCTTCCGGATCACCGCCCTGAATCATAAAGCCTGGGATAACACGATGGAAGATTAAGCCGTCATAGAAGCCTTTTTGTACGAGCGAGATGAAGTTGTTCACCGTATTAGGCGCTACTTTAGGGAACAGCTCGACCGTAATTTTGTCACCATTGTCCATTTCGATCGTTACGATGGGATTAGACGGGTCATTATACCCCGCCGCCTCGTTTTGCGGCGTCTTGCTGCCGCCACCGCAGCCTGCCGTCACCAGCAAGACCAGCGCTGTAACCAAAGCAAAAGTCAATTTCATGTAGGTTCGTTTCATTCGTTAATAAGCCTCCTGACCGCAATAAGTTGTCCATTTCATATCATAGCATATTGGAAGGGAAATGGAGAAATCCTCCTCCTTCATGAAAAAACGAAAGCCGATCTCGGCAATCTATCCGAGAGGGCTTTCGTTTTTCTGCAAATTCCTATTAGCCAACTACGTTGTATGCCATGATCCAGATGGAGCCGGCTACGACCGTAAGGAGAATGACTAAGCCGAAAATAAGCGCGATCATATTGAACCGCGGCTTCTTCTCATCACGAATGTGCATGAAGAAGAACAGCTGGACTACAAATTGCAGCGCCGCCATGATCAGGATGAAGATGATCGTCGCTGTCTTGCTCATCAGATCGTTCAGAACGATGACGAGCGGCAGTATCGTAAGAACAATCGAGAGCACGAAGCCGATGATGTAGGACTTCATCGAGCCGTGCGCGTTCGCATCACCATGTGCGTTGTGATCGTGGTTGCTCATCCTACATCACCCCCATCAGGTAGACGACCGTAAGGACGAAGATCCATACGACGTCGAGAAAGTGCCAATACAGGCTGATAATGTTTACTTTACGCTGCGTAACCGGCGTGATGCCGCGTCTTGCCAGCTGAATCATCAAGCCGACCATCCAGATCAAGCCAACCGATACGTGAAGTCCGTGCGTACCGACTAGCGTAAAGAAAGCAGACCAGTAAGCGCTCGTGCCGATCGTTACACCCTCATGTACAAGCTCAATGAACTCGTAAACCTCGAGGAAAATAAACGATGCACCGAGTAGTGCTGTTACAGCCAGCCAGCCGATAAGGCCTTTCTTGTTCCCTTTATGCATCTGGAGAACGGCGATACCGCTGGTGAAGCTGCTTGTAAGCAAGATGAACGTCTCAGCGATTACGCCAGGCATCTTGAACATCTCATCCGGCGTTGGTCCGCCGTCCGTGCTCAAGCGGAGCACGGCGAAGGTAGCGAACAACGTACCGAATAGAATAACGTCAGTTATGAGAAACAGCCAGAAGCCGAATACTTTGATTGATTCATGATCGTGATGATCATGTCCGTCATGACCGTGGCCATGGCCCTTGTCATGCGAGGATGTTGCAGTGTGTGCCATCTAGTTAGCCCCCTTTAACGCAGCTGCTTCTGTCCGTTCGATTTCATCGACAGGGATATAGAAGTCGGTGTCATAGCTGAACGAACGAGCGATCATGCAGATGGCTACGCCGAGCAGTCCTGGTACAATCATCCAAGTCCAGCCCCATACGAAGCCAAAGCCCGCGATAAAGAAGAAGACCGACATGATGAACGGAATTGCCGAGTTTTTCGGCATATGAATCGGTTCCAGCGGCGCAAGCGGCTTAGGCTTGCCGCCATTAGCAATGCGTTGCTTCTCTTCCCACCACTCGTCCTGGCTAGTAACAACCGGTACGCGTGCGAAGTTGTACATTGGAGCAGGCGATGGAATCGACCATTCCAGTGTGCGGCCATCCCAAGCGTCGCCGCTTTTTTCTTTCTTGAAGAACTTGATGCTGTGCGCAATTTGCCATACCTGGAACAGGAAGGCAAGACCCATAATGAAACCGCCGATAGTCGACACGACGTTAAGCGGCTGCCAGCCCATGTCGAAGTTGTATTCGTTGAACCGGCGTGTCATGCCCATCAAACCAAGTGCATATTGCGGCATGAAGCAGACATAGAAACCGATATTCCACAGCCAGAACACCCATTTGCCGATACCGTCATGCAGCTTGAAGCCGAACATTTTCGGCCACCAGTAGTACAGGCCTGCGAAGTAACCGAATACGACGCCGCCGATCAGCACTTGGTGGAAGTGGGCAATCAGGAAGTAGCTGTTATGGAACTGGAAGTCGGCTGGTGCAACGGAGAGCATAACGCCCGTCATCCCGCCGACGATAAAGCATGGGATAAAGGCGATCGTCCACAGCATCGGCTGCGAGAACGTAATCCGTCCCCGGAACATCGTGAACAGCCAGTTGAATATTTTTACCCCTGTCGGTATTGCGATAAGCATCGTCGTTATGGCGAAGAACGCATTGACGTTAGCACCGGAGCCCATTGTGAAGAAGTGATGGGCCCATGTGAAGAACGAGAAGAAGCTGATCGACATAAGCGCGAATACCATTGATTTGTAGCCGAACAGTTTTTTCTTCGAGAAGGTGGATACGATCTCAGAGAATATACCGAAGGCCGGCAGTATAACGATATAGACCTCGGGGTGACCCCACATCCATATCAAGTTAATATACATCATCGGATTGCCCCCGCCGTCAAGCGTAAAGAAGTGCGCCCCGAGATATCGGTCAATGAAGAGAAGGAACAGGGTAACGGTCAGAATCGGGAAAGCGAACATGATCGTTACGGAAGATGACAGAACCGACCAAGTAAACATCGGCATCTGCATCAGCTTCATGCCCGGTGCACGCATCTTCAGAATCGTCACGACAAAGTTGATGCCGGACGCCAGAGACCCGATACCGGAAATCTGAATACCCCAGATATAGAAATCCTGGCCTACACCCGGACTGCCCGAAAGCTCCGAGAGCGGCGGATAAGCGAGCCAGCCCGCATCCGGCGAACCGCCGATTACGAACGATACGTTGAACAGCATGGCGCCAAAGAAGAACAGCCAGAAGCTCAAGGAGTTCAAGAACGGATATGCAACGTCACGCGCGCCGATCTGGAGCGGTACGACGATATTGAATAAACCGAACATAAGCGGCATCGCCATAAACAAGATCATAATGACGCCGTGCGTAGTAAAGATGGCGTTATAGTGATCGGCGTGCAAAAATTCTAGATTCGGCAGCGCAAGCTGCGTCCGAATCAGCAGGGCATCGACGCCCCCGCGGAACAACATTAGAATGGAGGCGATGATGTACATAATGCCGATCTTCTTATGATCGACAGTCGTCAGCCATTCGGTCCATAGCCAGCGCCATTTTTTGAAATAAGTAAGGACGAACACGACAGCGACCGAAGCAAGCGCGATTGAGACTTGTGCGCCGAGAATCAGCGGATCGCCTGTGACGAAAAAGTCATTCAGCATAAAGTCGATAAAATTCTGAAACATGTGGCCTCTCCTTTCATTATATCCTAATGTCCTGCATGTTCACCGGATGCAGTCTTCACAGCTCCGTGATCCATACCTTCCATTTCACTCATTTCTTTATCACTCATACCCTCATGTTGCTCATGCTCATTAGCTTTCGCAGCATCTTTCGAAGCTTCGGCTTCCGTGCTGCCGCCACCGTGATGATGCCCGGTGCCGCCTTTGCCGATGTATTGCTTCACAACTCGATCGAACAGTCCTTCAGGGAAGGAGGAGAAAAATTGCTGATTGGAAGCTCCCTTTTCAGTCAGCTTCTTGAAGCCGTCTTCTGTTAGAGCGGGATAATTGCTTTTAATTTCTTTTACCCACGCATCGTATTCTTCATCCGAAGTCGCTTTTACATCAAAAGTCATTTTGGCAAAGAGCTCGCCGGTAAAGTTAGCGCCAGAGCCGTAATACAAGCCCGGTTCGTCAGCTTGCAGATGCAGCGTCATCGCCATGCCGGACATGGCGTAGATTTGTCCGCCCAGCTGCGGAATCCAGAACGAATTCATCGCTTGGTCAGCCGTTACTTTAAATTGAATCGGCCGGTCTTTCGGGATTTGAATGTAGTTGACAGTGGAAATGCCTTCTTCCGGATACGTGAACAGCCATTTCCAGTCCAGCGACGTCGCTTCGATAACCAGCGGTGCCTTATCGGAGACTAACGGTTTGGAAGGCTCCAATTCATACGTATATTTCACCGTAATAACGCCCAGGATGGCGATGATAATAATTGGAATGCCCCACCAGATAATTTCCAGCTTCGTGCTATGCTCCCAGTTTGGCTTATAGGAAGCTTTGCTGTCTTTCCGGTCGCGATAGCGCCATACGATGAAGGCGGTAAGCAGCAATACCGGAACGAGTACGATCGCGCAAAGAATGACGGATAGGTAGATCAAGTCTTTCTGCGATTCGCCGATCGGTCCTTTCGGATCCAGCACGATCATTTGCTCGCTGCAGCCCGTCAACAGAACGGCCATCAGCATGATGAGCGCAAAGGTCAAAAGACGAATTTTCGGTTTCAAGTTCATTCAACTCCTCAGGTTTACTCTTGGTTTTAACATTACCAGAACTCCGGTGGAATAACTGCTGCCTTAACAATTACGTCAACAATTCGTCTTTTTTCTGTAATAGAAAGTTCACGAGTTCGACACCGCTCGTTCATAGCTATTTCACAAAAGGAAAAACCGTCCTTTTTTACAGTGGAAAATAGGGGTTTCGGCGGTTGAAGGGGAGACTTCGGGCAACAATGTCAAGAGCCGCTTGACCGTCTGCTTGTCCGATACTGGACGTCAACGCAAAAAAACAAAAACGGCCCCCGTATGTAGACGGGAGCCGAGCTGTAATAAATCATTATTCCGGCGGGGACTGATGTTCTTTCTCGGCAAGAGCTGCGCTCATTCTCGCATGAACGAGACCGATCGCCGTACCGATAACAAATATGAACACGCTGCCTACGAGGAAGCCAATGCCGAGCATAAGCAAGACATTCTCTTCGCTGAAATGGCCGAGCTTTATGAGACACAACAGAACGCCGATCGACAATGCGGTCCATGCGAAGGCGGTCATCAACGAGACCAAGCGCTTCACGGCTGCCAGAGAGGATGGTTGAATACTGCTCACTGTTGCTGTTTTGGTTGTCATAATGAACACTCCCATTAAATTGTAAGTGCTTTCTTACATACACTATACCATAGTATACGGGTGATGTTCAAAGAAAATTCATATTTTGATCATAGTTCCGCCATATTTGGGCAAAGGCTGGCTTCAATATTTGTAAAAAACGAAAGAAGCGGCCGCTCCATATAAGAGTGCGGCCGCTTCTTTAGAAAGGAGGATTAAATTAGCTGAGTGTACCGAATGATGCAGGTGTGAATGGCAAGAGCTCGTCAAAGCGTCCTTCACGAATTTTGGCAGCCCAAGCGGGATCGACAAGCAGGGCACGGCCGACGGCGACAAGGTCGAATTGTCCTTGCTCCAGGCGATCGGTCAGTTCGTCCATATCTTTCGTTCCGGCATCATTGCCCATGAAGCCGTTAATAAAGTCGTTGTCGAGACCGACGGATCCGACTGTAATCGTTGGTTTGCCGGTCAGTTTTTTCACCCAGCCTGCAAATGTCAGATCGGAACCTTCAAATTCAGGAACCCAGAAACGGCGGGTGGAGCAGTGGAAAATATCAACGCCTGCTTCGACCAGCGGCTGCAATAGCTGGTTCAACTGTTCGGAATCAGTCGCAAGCTTGGCATCGTAGAAGCTTGTTTTCCATTGGGAAATCCGGAACACGATCGGAAAGTCGGGGCCAACTGCTTCGCGGCAGGCTCTAACGACCTCCGCAGCAAAACGTGTACGCTTCACGAGATCGCCGCCGTATTCATCGGTACGCTGGTTCGTTTGCTCCCATAAGAACTCGTCGATCAAATAGCCGTGAGCGCCATGCAGCTCGATTCCGTCGAAGCCGATGCGCTTCGCGTCGGCGGCCGCTTGGGCGAAAGCTTTCACGATGGATTGAATTTCATCGACGGACAATGGTTCGCTGACTTTCTCGCCTGCAAGGTTTAGCCCGGAAGGGCTTGCGGATGGCGCTTGGGGATGAGGACCTTGGCCTTCTGAACGCAGTATGCCTTGATGCCAAATTTGCGGAATGATTTTCCCGCCAGCCTCATGAACCTCTTTCACGACCTGCGCCCAGCCTTCTAGCGCTTTCTCATCATGGAAGTTTGGAATGTTCGTGTCTCCAGAAGCTGCAGGATGGTTGATTGTCGTTCCTTCTGTCACGATCAGACCGACACCGTTTTCCGCACGTCTTCTGTAGTAGCCTGCCACATTGTCGCCAGGAATGCCATTTGGAGAATGAGAGCGGGTCATAGGGGCCATTACAATTCGGTTAGACAGAGACAACGGGGCACCTTGAAAGGGCTGAAACAATGATTGAATTGATGTACGGCTTGTAGACATAGGTTTTCTCTCCTTTTATCCTAAATAATATATATCTATGAAAAATAGATATTAGTTCGCGTCAAAAAAGGAATCCAATCAACTGTTGCTACAGCTCTTTAAGAAAGGATTCCTTGAACGCGTTAATGCCAGCTTCATTGCGCCGATAGTACGTAAATTGACAGTGGCGCTTGGATTCCAGTAAACCGGATTTCTGCATCTTCACTAAATAACCGGAAACGACCGATTGGGCAAGTCCCGATTTCTCGGCAATTGCGCCAACGCAGACTCCGCCTTCGAAGTCACAGCCTTGATGCATATAGGCCAAAGCACCAAAATGCTTCTCGGGTTCCTTCAGCCAGTCCAGTATTCGGAACCTGGTTTCGTTGGACAACGCTTTGATCACAGTTAAAGTATCCATGCATTTTATTATATCGATATAGATCGAAATGTACATCGTTATTTTTTGGAGGCTCTGCCTTCCTAATAAAATACTTCGATCACGATGCGATATCGTAATTAATCTTTCCACCACCGCTTCAAATCATTCCACCAGCTCATTTTTGCCCGTGTCGCTTGGAGCTCCGGCAGCTCCACCGGTTCCGTTATCTGCGCCGCCTTCCGCAGGCTGTCCGCATACCTCGATCGGCTCGGTTCCGCTGACGAAAGATTCCAGCCGCTTGCTGGGGCAGGTAGCTGCTGCCAGCTTGCCGCTTGTTGGATCAATATAGACATTGACGACGCCAGGCGGAACGGGGAAGATTTTCGGCGGTACGGCTGTCAGTGCCTTCTCTGTATAGTTTGCAAAAATTGGAGCTGCGCGATGAGCTTCAGCAACGGTTAGTTTGCGATCCTTGTCATAACCTACCCAGACGGCAGTTGCGAGCTCCGGCGTGTAGCCGACCAGCCATGCATCGGTAGCCGTCGTTCCGGTCTTGCCTGCGACGGGTCTTTTAATGAGGGAAGATATCCGGCTTGCAGTTCCGCCGTTGTCAAAGACGCTTTCCATTAAGCTTGTCATGACATAGGCGTAAGCAGGCTCGACGACCTTCTCTTCTTTACGTTCCGCTTCATATAATACCTTGCCGCTGCGGTCGGTAATACGGAGGATGGCGATGGGCTCGACGCGCACGCCCCCGTTAGCGAATACGCCAAACGCCGATGCCATTTGAATCGGGCTGACTGGTGATGTGCCTAGGGCAAGCGACGGAACGGGCTGCATCGGACTTGTAATGCCCAGCTTGCGGGCCATCTCGATGACCCGATCTGTGCCAACGGTCATGATCGCATTGACCGCATAGATGTTATCCGAACTGGCGATTGCCGTGCGCATATCGATAAAGTCCTCGAAGTACTTTTCGTTGTAATTGCGCGGCTCGTATACTTTGCGCCCTTCATCGTAGCTGAAGGAGGTTGGCTCGCTTTTAAATCGGGTAACAGGTGACATATAGCCGCTTTGCAGCGCCGTCAAATAAAGGATCGGCTTGAAGGACGAGCCTGGCTGCCTCGTTTTCATCAGCGTCCGGTTGATTTGGTTCTTCTTATAGTCGCGTCCGCCTACCATAGCTTTAATATAGCCGTTGCGGGGGTCAATCGACACGAGTGCAGCCTGCTGCTCCTCGCTGCCCTTCATGCCGTTCTTGACGGCATCCTCCGCCGCTTGCTGTGCGGTCGAATCCAGCGTTGTATAGATTGTAATTCCGCCCTCGTTCAACAGCTGCTCATTAATGCCCAGCTTATCTACAGCAATGTAGCGGATGTAATCTCTGAAATAGGGAGCAAAGCCGCTCTGATCACCCGATCCGAGAGGCTGAAATGTCAGCATCTCTCCGTAAGCGGCGTCTGCTTCTGCTTGCTTAATGTCTCCGGCATTGGCCATGGCGTTGAGAATAACATGCTGACGATCTTTCGCGTTCTTCATATCCATGAACGGGGAGTAGTATTTCGGCCCCTTCGGAATGCCGGCCAGCATGGCGCTTTCGGCAAGCGTCAAGTCGGATGCTTTCTTATTAAAATAAAGCTGAGCCGCGGCTTCAATACCGTATGCTCCATGCCCATAATAAATCTGGTTCAAATACAGCCCCATGATTTCATCCTTGGAGTAGTTCATCTCCAATTGAACGGTGTACATTGCTTCCTTAATTTTGCGCTGCCAGGTCTTCTCATGCGTCAAATACAAATTACGGGCAAGCTGCTGGGTGAGCGTGCTTGCTCCTTGCTTGGCGGAGAGCGACTCTACGTTGACGACGATCGCCCGTGCCAATCCTTTAAAGTCAAAGCCTTTGTGATCATAGAAGCGGCGGTCCTCAATTGCGAGCGTCGCTTTGACGACGTAAGGCGAGATATCTGCCAGCGGAACGGAACGCCGGTTTTCACCCGTGTGAAAGGTATCGATAATTTGACCTTGTATATCAAGCATTTGCGACGTTTGGCTAATGGAGGCAACGGGCAGCGTCTGCAGACGCAAATAGAGCAGCGTTCCGCCGATGAGCAGCATCAGCGCGAGCAGCGCAGCGAGCGGCCAGCGAAGCTTTTTCCGCAGCTTCATCATCCGAGGCAACAATCTTTCAGTTAATATAGGGAAATAAGAGATGCGGCGCGGTTTGCCCGGCCGGGGCTGCTGCTTCTTCATGGAGCGGGCTCCCTTCGAATAACATTGCTTTTCCTTAGTATGGAAAAACGGGAGCGTCGATATTCACCATTTCGCGCTATCGAGGGAAATAAAAACGCGGTTAATCTCATCGTATTAAGGCGGAACCAGAAGCGGAAAATTGGTT
This sequence comes from Paenibacillus gorillae, assembly GCF_000513275.1. Taxonomy (GTDB): domain Bacteria; phylum Bacillota; class Bacilli; order Paenibacillales; family Paenibacillaceae; genus Pristimantibacillus; species Pristimantibacillus gorillae. Next base: position 22,862 of record NZ_CBVJ010000144.1, read on the forward strand.
CAGGCGTGCAAAGCCTATAAAAGGTTGCTTTTTTGCCCCGAACTACTATAATACAGGGTGAACTATCGAATGAAAGAAGGGATTCATCGACATGGAAATGTGGTATACGGAGAAGCAGACCGAAAGCTTCGGCATTACGGCGAAGATCACGAAAACGTATGTGAACGAACAAACGGATTTCCAACAGCTTGATATGATCGAGACGGAAGAGTTCGGCACGATGCTCGTTCTAGACGGTATGGTCATGACGACAGTGAAAGATGAATTCGTATATCATGAGATGGTTGCCCATCCGGTTCTGTCGACGCATCCCAATCCGGAGCATGTACTCATTGTCGGCGGCGGCGATGGCGGTGTAGTCCGCGAAGTTATGAAGCATCCGAAGGTGAAAAAAGCAGTACTCGTCGATATCGACGGGAAAGTAATCGAGTATTCGAAAAAGTATTTGCCGACAATCGCTTGCGAGCTCGACAACCCGCGTGTCGAAGTGCTTGTGAATGACGGTTTTATGCATATTCATGATCATAAAAACGAATACGATGTCATTATGGTCGACTCTACGGAGCCGGTTGGCCCAGCGGCAAACCTGTTTACCCGCGGTTTCTACCAAGGCATTTATGAATCACTGAAGGAAGACGGCATTTTCGTTGCGCAAACGGACAACCCTTGGTTTAAAGCTGACCTGATCCAAAGCGTCAACAAAGATGTGAAGGAAGTGTTCCCGATCGTGCGCGTCTATGGCGCGAACATTCCAACCTATCCGAGCGGCCTCTGGACGTTCACGATGGGCAGCAAGAAATACGATCCGACTGCGGTAGACGAAGCGTCGATTCCGGAGCTGGATACGAAATACTATACACCGCGTCTTCACAAAGCCGCGTTCGTATTGCCTAAATTTGTTGAAGACCTTATTAAATAGAGAGAGGATTTTTCCTAATGAAATTGGATCAAAAATATTCCGGCAACGTTTTTATTTTGAGCTCTGAGGATTATGCGGCTTCCAAAGCTGTCATCTACGGCATGCCGATGGACTTTACTGTCAGCTTCCGTCCCGGCTCGCGCTTTGGCCCTCCGCGTATTCGCGAGGTATCGATCGGCCTAGAAGAGTACAGCCCATACCTCGACCGCAGCCTTGAAGATATTGAATATTTTGATGCTGGCGATTTGCTGCTGCCTTTCGGCAATGCGGCGAAAAGCCTCGACATCATTGGCGAATTCGTTCGCGGCGTATTGGCTGACGGCAAAATGCCGGTAGGACTCGGCGGCGAGCATCTCGTATCGTGGCCGATCTTCCGCGAGGTTTATGCGAAGTATCCGGATCTTGCGATTATCCACTTCGATGCTCACGCCGATCTGCGTGAATCGTATGAAGGTGAGCCCCTTTCCCACTCCACACCGCTGCGCAAAGCAGCTGGCCTGATCGGCGGCAAGAACGTCTACCAATTCGGTATCCGTTCCGGCTCACGCGAAGAGTGGCAGTTTGCCAAGGAGAACATCAACTTCCATCCGTTCGAAGTGCTTGAGCCTCTGAAAAAAGTATTGCCGGAGCTGGAAGGCCGTCCGGTATACTTGACGATCGACATCGACGTGCTTGATCCTTCCGCAGCGCCAGGTACAGGTACAGCAGAAGCGGGCGGCATTACGTCCAAGGAGCTTATCGACGCTGTTCACGCAATCGCGCGTTCCGGTGTTAACGTAGTGGGCTGCGATTTGGTTGAAGTAGCTCCGGCTTACGACCCGACTGAGCAAACGCAGATCGTTGCGGCGAAAGTGATCCGCGAGATGCTGCTTGGCTTTATTAAGTAATATGGAATGGAAAAAGGCTTGCCCCGCAAAATGCGGGGCAAGCTTTTTTCACATGATTACTCGATAGTAACATTGAAGCTGTTGCCTGACCAGATTCGCAAAGAATATTCACCCGGTACAAGGCCGTCGGTTGCGAAATCGATATTCTGATTAGGGTCGGTAACTATAAGCTTCTTACCTCGCCCGGATACGATTTCATTTTCAATATCGTATACCGTATTGTAAGTAAGGTTGCGGACTAAATATACGGTAGTTGGCTCACTCACTCTTACCATAATTGAATCAATGCCTGCTTTGAATTTTGAAGTATTAGATACTTTAAATAACTGTATGCTTGCTTTGATTTTGTAAGAGGTAATATCTCGGGAATAAACGTTACCGTATAGGTCTTTTACTGAACCGCCCGTTAGACGCAACTGATTATTTTCCCCGGTATAGGGAGTAGCAAACTTTACTTCCAGTAGATTGCCGATAAGTCTTACTTGATCGTTTTCGTGGAGTGGAGAAAAATTTACACCGTCCGAAGAGAATGTAAGGGCTGCCTTTAAAGCATCTAGGGTGCTAAGGTTGTTTACAATTTTTTTGTTGAATGAAAATATAATATCGGTATTGGTGTTTGGTCTGAAGCCTGCTGTAGAGAATTCAAATGGATCTTGAGTTGCTGCAAACAATCGAATATATGCAGGATCAGATACTTGTCCTGTTTGGCTTACTGCAATTAACAAAAAGTCAACCTTCGTTATGCTTAAACCTGTGGTGTCGATATTTACACCTTGATTTGCCGTAACAGTCGTTTTAACTGCCTTTCCAACGCGTACCGCTTCCTCCAGTACGATAGAATTGCGGGTCGTTCCACTTTCTGCAATATAGATTGAACCGTCTAGATTGCTAATGGCATAGACACTGTCTCCCACAGTGGACTCATATTGGACATTAGAAAGAATAGGAATTGGTCCTGTCGGCAAAGGAGTAACTCCACCGCCTTCATTCGGGTTTGGAGTTGGACTCGGGCCAGGATTTCCTGTTCCCGGATTACCAACTCCGCCTCCTCCACCTACAGGGTTTTGCCCGGGAATGGTTTCTTTTCCTCCAACATTAACTTTCGTATCTGCCGGTACATTGGAACCGAGCTTGGTTTGCTCAGGTGTCTTCTCTAGTGAGACACCCGCGGCATTAATGGTTGCGTTTTGGACTTTGCCCTGTCCTAGTACGCTTGTTGCAGCATTTAGAACTATGGATATGATTGCTGCTTCTTTGCCGACATTAATCTTGGCACCATTCGCAGTCTCGTCTACGTTCAATTCATTTATTGAGCCTTTAGGAATATCAACGACAATATTGGTTGCAATGATGTTAACCGATTCAAATGCGCCAACCAGTTGCACATTCGAATTTGCAGGAAGTGCTTTCGCCAAAGTTACACTGTTAATTTCAGCGCCGGTCTCAGCTTCCAGCTTAGCGTTGGATTGAATCGAAACTTCGGCGATTTGAGTGGCCCCGTTGACAAGGATACGAACTTTACCGCTTGCCTTATCGACAACGACGGTTACCATAATGGAATTTTCGAAATGAATACTGTTTTCGCCGCCGCCGCGTACGGTTGTTGTACCGCTAACTTTTACGTTATTCAAAGTTACGTCGCCTTCGCCGATTCCTTCGCCCAGAAGAAGGTCGCCGTTGATTTCAACATTGCGCAGTGTTATAGCGGCTGCGTTGATCACGACATTTCCTTTGATTTGCTCGATACCGGTTTCTGGTCCAAAGACGCCTGCTTGGTCATAAACCGTACTAAGCTGTCCGTAAGCCCGTTCGAGTACGGTAACTGCTTCTGCTCTTGTGACGTTTGCCGCAGGTTTGAACAGCTTACCTGTATAGCCTGTCATAATTTTTGCGTCAATTACCGCGCCTATTGCGTCTTTGCTCCAGGTCGGGCTTGCAACAGTATCGCTATATTGGCTCGCTGAATCGGAAGGTTCCAGTTTGAGGAGCTTTGCGATCAGGACAGCAAGCTCTTGCCGCGTGACTGCTCGTTCCGGTTGGAAGGTTCCGTCAGAATAACCGGAAATATAACCGGCTTTCTGAGCTTTCCCGACTTCTACCGCGTACCAACTGGTTGAAGTGACATCCTTATAAGTAGATGTGGTAACTTCCGTATAACCGAATAGTTTATTCGTTACCGTAATGATCTCAGCGCGCGAGATCGATTTATCAGGTTTGAATGTGCCATCCTCATAACCTCGAATAGCACCTTGACTGACCAGATTTTCGATAGTTTTCTCCGCCCAGGTTCCTTTAATGTCTGTAAGTGCGGATTTTACTTCTTTGCTGCTAATCGCTTCGGCGCCATAAACGGCTCCTGTGCCAGGAAGACATAAGCTTAGAGCGACTATTAGTGCAGTAAAGCTGCTCAACCATTTCTTTAACATGTAGTACTCCCCCTAAAACCAGATGTCTGGATGAATTTAACACCTCACCCAAATGACAACTCTACCACATTTTTCAACTCAGACTAATGATAATACTTCTACTTATGTAAAAAATTTCTAATTATTGTCTGTTTTTATGAATGCCATGAAATAATTCGAAAAAGCATACAGGCTGCCAACTGGTGTAGAATAGAAGGAAATAGCTAATGAAAAGGCATTAAGGAAGATTGATTGCTAACGTTATATTATAGATGAAGGGATTGATACGAACATGGAACGCATACACTCATTCCCGCCTGTCATTGACGAACGTGCCCGTGTGCTGATCCTCGGCACTGCGCCAAGCGTAAAGTCATTGGAGCACAGGCAGTTCTATGCGCATCCGCGCAATTATTTGTGGGGGATCGTTTACGGTCTGTTTGGTGCAGGGACACCAGACGAGGATTACAGCCGCAGGCTAAACTTCCTGCAGGAGCACCGGCTTGCTGTATTCGACGTTATTGAGTCCTGTGAGCGGGAGGGCAGTCTGGACGTTAATATACGCGATGAGCGGCCTAATGATCTGCCGGCGTTGCTTGCGCAATATCCGGGCCTGCGGTGTTTTGCTTTTAATGGAAGCAAGGCCTATGATACATTCCGCAAATATTTTCGCGATCACCCGGCATTCCAATCCATTGCGACAATTAAACTGCCATCCTCCAGTCCGATACCGACTCAGAAGATGCGGAACCTGGAGGACCGGATCGAGGCGTGGAGCGTCCTGCTGCCCCATCTGGAGGACTAGTAACCGTTGAAATTAGTAGGCTACCTGTATATAGTAGTAACATACGAGAAGACTGGGAAGTAGGAGCAATGCGATGCCAGACAGAATGCAAGTGATCGTCACGCTGGAGAGCAAGCAGGGCAGCGAGACGACCCGCCATCAATATCCGGGCGAGTGGTTCCGCAAGGACAGGTCTGTGTACCTTCGCTATGAAGAAGGGCAGGATGGGGAAGCGGTACGGACCATTATCCGCTGCCGGCCTGATGAAATGCTCATTACAAGGCGGGGCGCGGTGGAATCGGATCAGCTCTTTGTCCGGGACGGCGGAAGACAGCCGGGCAGCTATCGGTCCCCGTATACGTCATTCCAGATGGAGACGGATACGAAGAAGCTGTCGGTTCGCGCTGGCGGAGGAAGAGATGATGCCGATATGGCGCCGCCTTTTACGATAGAATGGAAGTACGAGATTTGGGTGAATGGCGAGATATCAGGGCGGTTCCACAATCGGCTGCAGGTCACACAGGCGGAGCAGCCGGAAGCTTAAGAGCTTTAATTCACTCTATGTATGAAGACATAACTGCTGAGTTGGGCATGAACAGAATGAGCGCTTATCGCTTATGATCATTAGGGGGTTGCGAGGAATATGAGTACGAATGTATTGGATCAAATGTATGACAAGGTAAAGGAAGCTATCGCGGATGCGGCAGTAGCTGGAGGTCTGGCTGCACGCGAGGAGCTGCCTGCTTTCGTGCTGGAGGTTCCGAAGGATAAGGCGCATGGCGACTTGGCGACGAATGCAGCGATGCAATTGACGAAGCTGGCTAAAAAAAATCCGCGCCAAATCGCGGAGATGATTATCGCGAACCTGAACGGCGAGAAATTCGGCATTCAATCGGCTGAAATTGCTGGCCCCGGCTTTATTAATTTCCGTATGGACAAAAGCTACCTGTACTCCGTAATCGGAGAGGTAACGGCGGCAGGCGACAACTATGGCCGCATCGCGACTGGAGCGGGCAAACGTGTTGAAGTCGAGTTCGTCAGCGCCAACCCGACGGGCAGTCTTCACCTTGGCCATGCACGCGGCGCAGCTGTAGGCGACGCGCTCTGCAACGTGCTCGACTTTGCAGGCTATGAAGTAACCCGCGAATATTATATTAACGATGCCGGCAACCAAGTGAACAACTTGGCCCGTTCTATTGAAGCTCGTTACCGCCAAGCGCTAGGCCAAGCGGCAGAAATGCCGGAAGACGGCTACCACGGCGAGGATATCGTAGGCTTCGGCAAGCTGTTGGCTGAGCAAGAGGGCGACCGTCTGCTGTCGCTGTCCGATGAAGAGCGCTTCACATTCTTCCGCCAGTTCGGACTGGAGAAGGAACTGGACAAAATCAAGCGCGACCTCGGCCGCTTCCGGGTCGGCTTCGACATCTGGTACAGCGAAACGTCGCTGTACGAGAGTGGTCAAGTTGAGCAGGCGCTGGATGCGCTGAAGGCCAAAGGCCAAGTTTACGAAGAAGAGGGCGCGACATGGCTCTCGACGATGCCTTACGGCGACGACAAAAACCGCGTACTCGTGAAAAATGACGGCTCGTACACGTATTTGACGCCGGACGTTGCGTATCACCGCGACAAATTCAGCCGCGGCTACGACCGGATGATCAATATTTGGGGCGCCGACCACCATGGCTACATTCCGCGTGTGAAAGCAGCTATGGCGGCGCTGGGCAACGACCCCGACAAGCTGGTTGTACTGATTGCTCAGATGGTCAGCCTGTTCCAGGACGGCGAGAAGGTCAAGATGTCCAAGCGTACCGGCAAAGCGGTAACAATGCAGGATCTGATGGATGAAGTCGGCGTTGACGCCATCCGTTATTTCTTCACGATGCGCAGCATGGACTCGCATCTGGATTTCGACATGGATCTGGCGATCTCGACGTCCAATGAGAACCCGGTATTCTATGTGCAGTATGCGCATGCCCGCATCTGCAGCATTTTCCGCCAAGCGGAGGAGCAAGGCTGGGCACTTGCGGACCTTGCGAGCATCGACCTCGGCAAGCTGGCTTCCGAGGCGGAGTTCGACCTGCTTCGCAAGCTCGGCGAGCTGCCACAGGAAATCTCGGAAGCGGCGGAGCAATACGCACCGCACCGCCTGGTGCGCTACGTGTACGAATTGGCTTCGCAATTCCACAGCTATTACAAAGCGGAGCGCGTCATTACCGAGGACGCTGCGCAAACGCAAGCGCGCCTCGCGCTGCTTGGCGCGGTTCGCACCGTTATTGCCAACGCGCTGCGCCTTGTCGGCGTATCCGCTCCAGAGCGGATGTAGCACGTGTCAGACAGCGCTCCCTAGCGCTGCAACAGCCAATAGTCAAAAGGCTTGCCCGCAACGTCCGAGAGCTGGACGTCGCAGGCAAGCCTTTTATGCCATTGCCGGCTTACATCATATTTATCGATCCGCAGCTTGGAGCATCCGCATTATATCAAGCTCGCCGGTCAGCTTCGGCGCTTTCGTTCCCCGGAGCGGCTGAACGGACCGCTTCAGAATCGACTTGATATCGGCAGGCGAGAGTCCCGGCTTATAGGCCAGCAGCAGGGCAATCGCGCCGCTAACATGAGACGTAGCCATAGAGGTTCCGCTCATTTCGTGATATTTGCCGCGCAGCCAGGCAGATACGATTTTGTCGCCGGGTGCGTAGATGTCGATATAAGCTCCCCGGTTGCTGAACGGCGCAACGCGCCGCAGCCTTGTGGAAGCTCCAACCGATACCGTCTGCGGGTATCGGGCCGGATAGTCGACCGAGCGGCGCTTGCCGTCATTGCCGGATGAAGCAACGACAATAACGCCTGCATTATAGGCGTTCGTAATGGAGTTCAGCAGCGCTTTGCTGCGCATTTTCATACCGAAGCTCATATTGATGATCTGCACTTTATTGCGGACGCACCAATCGATTCCGAGAATAATGTCGGACACAAAAGCGCTCCCATTATGGTCGAACGCTTTCACCGGGTAGATTTGCGCACGGGGAGCGATGCCGATCATGCCGTGTACTTGGTTGGCGGCCGCGATCGTTCCGGCGATATGCGTACCGTGGCCGTTGTCGTCGTGGGGAAGCATGCTCCGGTTAATCAAGTTAATACCTCGCGACAGCGATTGCCGCAGATCGGGATGACTGAAATCGACACCAGTGTCGATGACTCCGATTTTAATCCGATGACCCGTTGTCGTACTCCAGGCAAGAGGGGCTTTCACATGCTGGATGCCCCACGGAATTCCTTTCTCGGCGGACAACGATTTTTGCGGGGCAGCGTCTACGGTAATGCGGAAATCGTTCTCGATCCACACCCGCCCAGCGAAACGCGACAGCGTTTCTTTGGCGGGAAGACGGCAGGAAATAGCGCGAATAATTTGTATTTGCTGAACGGCTTTCAGCTGTGAGGGCGTCGACATATCTGACCATTCGCGCAGAAACCGGCTGTAATCGCTAGGTTCCTGGAAGCGAATGATACGTCTGATTGCCGATGGACCATCTTCTGCGGCAACCGTGTCCTGCAACCAATGGAGAAAAGCGGTTGTATCCAATTTTCGCGTCCCCTCCCGACGGACGATGCTGAACTATTGTATGAACGAGCGCTCCGCCCCGCATGAGCCACTTGCCTTTTTTCATATAATTAGGCTTCAAACCGTGTCAAAAAGCGGCTCGGGACATAGGATGAAGCAAGAGCTCTTAGGGGCTCTCACGTCTCTGGGCCGCACCCGGGGTGTGCGTCCGGATGGATACAGTCAAAGCGAAGGGGACAGCCCCAATGTCATTAAGTTAAAGTTAAGCTAATGACATTGAGGACAGCCCTTCGCTTTTTGCTTATATGTCCAAGCCCGGTAGTGAAGGTACTTCACACATAGCGAGCTTGCTTTTTTGAAGGAAATAGGTTTTACTATACTGTGATAAAGGAATGCACCTGTAAATATAGAAGATGGCAAGAGAGGATGTGTCCATATGAGCAGCGGCGGAATTACTTTGAAGCTTGATGCTGAGCGCATTAAGGAAATGCCTATGGTCGATTTGGCGTTTGAAGTGCTGAAGGCGGCTAATACCCCTTATTACTACCGTGATCTGATGATGGAAATTGCGAAAATTCGCGGTCTTTCTGCGGATGGGATTAATCAGGTTATCGCGCAGGTATATACGGAAATTAATATTGATGGCCGTTTCGCTTGCGTCGGCAGCAATATGTGGGGCCTCAAGCGGTGGTATCCGGTTGAGCGTAACGAGGATCCGATTTCGAACGCGAAGCGTCCGCGCATTATTAACGATGATGACGATGACGATGTTGAGGATCTGTTCGCAGATGAGGAAGAAGAAACCTACGCAGCGGACGAAGAGGATTACGATGTGTATGACGAAGATCGTGAATTCGAAGAAGCCGAAGAAGAGGCTGAGGTTGACGAAGAGGTTGCTATCGACGATGAAGAAATCGACGAGGATCTCTCCGATGAAGATGCGGATGAAGACGCGGAAGACGCGGATTCGGACGATGATGAAGACGAAGACGATGAGGACGACAGCGACGATAAGTAACGTTGCTTTCGCAGGGCGAAGTCTCCAGATGGAGGCTTCGTTCTTTTTATTGCCCGCAGCCAGTTCTTCCTCCCTCATTCTGCCTGTCCGTATGCAAAAGCTGGAGATGCTGAATTAGGCCAGCTTTACGCTTGACAGGTGCATTTGGGGCATGTAAACTATTGCATGGGCTTTAAGATTCGCTTAACAGTACCGTGAAGCTAACAGGGGCATATAGACTCCAAACAGCTTGGCGGCGAACTAGCGTTTTGCGGTGAAATATAGGGATGACATAAGCAGGTTTGCCTTATGTTTTCTTGTATTTTAATAATATGCTAAACGAAAAGTGCCCCGTGAAGACGGGTGTCACTTTTTTTGTTTGTACAATATCCATTTTTATCGGACAAATGGGCAAACCTAATCATAACCATAGGAGCTTGGAGGGTATTCACACAGTGACGAAATACATTTTTGTAACCGGAGGCGTTGTCTCTTCTTTGGGTAAAGGGATCACAGCCGCATCGCTGGGGCGTTTGCTGAAGAACAGAGGCTTGAAAGTGACGATCCAAAAATTCGACCCCTATATCAACGTTGACCCAGGGACGATGAGCCCTTATCAGCACGGTGAAGTCTACGTAACCGACGATGGCGCGGAAACCGACCTTGACCTCGGGCACTACGAGCGTTTTATCGACATTAATTTGACGAAGTACAGCAGCGTTACAGCTGGCAAAATCTATTCCAACGTAATCAGCAAAGAGCGCCGCGGCGAATATTTGGGCGGAACGGTGCAAGTCATCCCTCATATTACGAACGAAATTAAGGAACGCGTCTACCGTGCGGGTAAAGAAGCAGGCTCCGACGTCGTAATTACTGAAATCGGCGGTACGGTCGGCGATATCGAAAGCTTGCCGTTCATGGAAGCGATTCGTCAGATCAAAAGCGATATTGGACGCGATAACGTGATGTACATTCATGTTACCCTCGTTCCTTATATTAAAGCAGCTGGCGAAGTGAAAACGAAACCGACTCAGCATAGCGTAAAAGAGCTTCGCAGCATCGGCATTCAGCCTAACGTAATCGTTACGCGTACCGAGCATGCGCTTGCTGAAGATTTGAAGCGTAAAATCGCGCAGTTCTGCGACGTTGACGCGAATGCGGTTATCGAATGCCGCGATGCAGCAACGTTGTACGACGTTCCGTTGATGCTTCGCGAGCAAGGGCTTGACGAGATTGTGGTCAACCACCTGAAGCTGAACACAAACGAGCCGGATATGTCCGAATGGATAGCGCTTGTTGATCGTGTGAAATCGCTCCGCCATAAGACGGAAATTGCGATTGTCGGCAAATATGTTGCTCTCCACGACGCTTATTTGAGCATTGTAGAAGCACTAAGCCACGCTGGCTTTGACGCGGATTCTGAAGTGAAGCTGCGTTGGGTCAATGCAGAAGAGCTGAATGATCAGAATGTAGGGGACAGACTGCAGGGCGTTCACGGCATTCTTGTGCCAGGCGGCTTCGGTGATCGCGGCATCGAGGGTAAAGTTTCCGCGATCCGTTATGCGCGCGAGAACCAGGTTCCATTCTTCGGTATTTGCCTTGGCATGCAGGTAGCGGTTATCGAATATGCCCGCAACGTTGCAGGTCTCGACAACGCCAACAGCTCGGAGATCAACCCTTCGACAACTTATCCGGTTATCGACTTGCTCCCGGATCAGAAGGATATCGAAGATATGGGCGGCACGATGCGCCTTGGCCTCTATCCTTGTAAGCTTGTTCCAGGCTCGCTTGCAGCAGGCGAATATGGCGAGGAGCTCGTCTATGAGCGTCACCGTCACCGGTATGAATTCAACAATGAATACCGCGAGCAGATCGAAGCCGCAGGATTGCGTATTTCCGGCACATCGCCGGATGGACGTCTTGTTGAGATGGTCGAGATTGCGGATCACCCTTGGTTCCTTGCGGTGCAATTCCATCCGGAATTCACTTCGCGCCCTAACCGTCCGCAGCGTTTGTTCCGCGGATTTGTCCGTGCGGCGCTGGCTTATTCGGGCCAATAATACGGCATAAAATCAGCCGAAAAGATTTTCCAATTTTTTTCTAAGCAGCAGAAGGATTATAGCCTTTGATTACCGAATATATTAACGATTATGGAAGAGTTGACCAATTGGTGCTCGGTCGTAGGAGGTAATATATTTGGAGAAGAAGAAGGTATTGATCGTAGATGACCAGAACGGGATCCGGGTACTTCTGATGGAAGTATTCAGCAATGAAGGCTACAACACTTTCCAAGCTTCAAACGGCAAGCTGGCATTGGAAATTGTCAAAGCAGAGAGCCCGGATCTCGTGCTGCTCGATATGAAAATTCCTGGAATGGACGGACTTGAGATTCTGAAGCATGTCAAGACGATCAACCGGGACATTAAAGTCATTATGATGACGGCATACGGCGAGCTGGACATGATCAAGGAAGCGACCGATCTTGGCGCGCTGATGCATTTCACAAAGCCGTTTGATATCGACGAGATGCGCATTGCAGTCAATATGCAGCTTCATGGCGGCAACTCCAACAGCCGTTTTGCGATTGGGTCCTAAGCAGGACCCTTTTTTTATATCTGGACAGGTGTAACGCTTTCATTGGAAAACGATGGAATACGGGGCGGGGCCTGTCAAAACAGCTTTACCATTCCTTTAATCAATATGGTATAATGGCTCAGAATGACAAGTCGGAACGGGCTTGACGATAACAGAAGATATTTTAGGAGGAAAGACAAATGCCATTGGTATCGATGAATGAGTTTTTGCCTAAAGCAAAAGCGAACAAGTTTGCAGTCGGTCAGTTCAACATGAACAACCTGGAATTTGCTCAAGCGACTGTTGAAGCAGCTATGGAGGAGAACTCGCCTTTTATTTACGGAGTCAGCGAAGGCGCTCTGAAATATATGGGCATTGAGTTTACAGTAGCTATGGCTCGTGCCGCAGCAGAAAAATCCGGTCTTCCAATCGCGCTTCACCTGGACCACGGCAGCAGCTTCGATGTTGCAATGAAATGTATCCGCGCGGGCTTCTCGTCCGTTATGTTCGACGGATCGCACTATGGTCTGGAAGAAAACATCAAGCTGACGAAAGAAGTCGTTAAAGCGGCACGCGCAATGGGCGTATCCGTGGAAGGCGAGCTGGGCACTATCGGCGGCGTTGAAGATGATCTGAGCGTTGATGAGAAAGACGCTACGCTGGCTAATGCAGAAGAAGCGATCCGTTTCTATGAAGAGACTGGCGTTGACTGTCTGGCTATCGCAGTTGGTACGGCTCACGGTATGTACAAAGGCGAGCCTAAAATTCACTATGATATCATTCAAAAGGTTGCTGACGCAATTCCAGTTCCAGTCGTATTGCACGGCGGTTCCGGCGTACCTGACGAAGCAATTCGTTTGTCCATCCAAGCTGGCGTAGGCAAAATCAACGTCAACACGGAAAACCAAGTGGCTTGCACGAACGCAATCCGCGAAGTATTGCTGGCTAACAGCGAAGTATTCGATCCGCGCAAATACTTGACGCCTGCCCGTAATGCAATGAAAGCTGTTATCCAAGAAAAAATCCGCTTGTTCGGAAGCAACAACCAAGCGTAATCAACGGAGCACGGGATACGAACCGCCATCTAGCGACGAGCGCGCCGATTGGCGCGCCTCCTTAACGGCGGTTCTTCCTATGTTCCCTTCCAACGAAACGGGAGGATAACAAAGAAGATGGAGAAATTGATGATACGCGGCGGACGTCCGCTGCGGGGCACTGTTCAGATCAGCGGGGCGAAGAACAGCGCGGTTGCGTTGGTTCCGGCTGCGATATTGGCGGAATCAGAAGTCGTACTTGATAATTTGCCGCACTTAAGTGACGTTGCGGTATTAAGTGAAATCTTGCAAGATCTTGGCGCAACAGTGGACAGGCAGGACGATGTTATGCGAATCGATCCCTCCCGTCTTCAAGCAAAGCCAATGCCGAATGGCAAAGTAAAGCTGCTTCGCGCTTCCTATTATCTAATGGGTGCGATGCTTGGACGCTTCGGTGAAGCGACAATTGGATTGCCCGGCGGATGCAATTTCGAGCCGCGGCCAATCGATCAGCATATTAAAGGGTTTGAAGCATTGGGCGCTACGGTGACCAATGAGCATGGATCTATGCATATCTCCGCGAAAGAACTGCGCGGTGCTAAAATTTATCTGGACGTTGTCAGCGTCGGGGCGACGATTAACATTATGCTTGCGGCCTCGCGGGCCAAAGGCTCTACTATTATTGAAAACGCGGCAAAAGAGCCTGAAATTATAGATGTAGCTACACTTCTTAACGCCATGGGCGCGAAAATAAAAGGAGCCGGCACAGAGACGATTCGGATCGAAGGCGTCGACAGCCTCCACGGCTGCCGTCATTCCATTATTCCGGATCGGATTCAAGCCGGCACGTATATGATTGCCGCTGCTGCTACGCGCGGCGATGTTCTTATCGATAACGTTATTCCGAAGCATATGGAAGCCATGACGGCTAAGCTTGAAGAGATGGGCGTTATCGTCGAGGAAATGGACGAGTCCATCCGTATTATTGGCGGTCCGAAGTACACTCCCGTTGATGTGAAAGCGCTGGTGTACCCGGGCTTTGCTACCGATCTTCAATCGCCGATGACCAGCTTGCTTACACAAGCTTCTGGCGTGAGTATCCTGACCGATTATGTATACAGCAACCGGTTCAAGCATGTGCCGGAGCTTGCCCGCATGGGTGCAGATATTCGTGTCGAAGGGCGCTCGGCCATCATTGAAGGCGGTCCGCTTAACGCTGCCAAAGTACGCGCAACCGATCTTCGCGCAGGCGCTGCACTCGTTATTGCAGGATTGACTGTTGCAGAAGGCGTTACCGAAATTACGGGCGTGGAGTACATTGACCGAGGCTACGACAACCTCGTGGACAATCTCCGCCGTCTGGGCGCCGATGTATGGCGTGAAACAGAATCCTCTTAATCTTGAATTCGGTGCCTCCTTGCGAATAGAAGGCACCGAATTCGGTATATAATGATAGATCAGCATTCGATAGCGGAAATAAATATAACAAAGTGGTGAGAATATGACGGATCTTCAGATCGCCGATCTGGAAGAGAAGAAGCTGACCGACTTGTACAAGCTTGCAAAGCAGTATCAAATCCCTTATTACGGGCAATTGAAAAAGAAAGAATTAATCTTTGCAATTCTTAGAGCGCAAGCGGAAACAAGCGGATTTATGTTTATGGAAGGTATACTCGACGTGTTACCGGAAGGCTATGGCTTCCTTCGGCCGATAAACTATTTGCCAAGCAAAGAGGATATTTATATCTCTGCCTCGCAGATTCGCAAATTCGATTTGCGCAATGGCGACCTCGTATCAGGCAAATGCCGACTGCCTAAAGAAAAGGAAAAGTATTTTGGATTGCTGCAGGTCAATGCCGTGAATGGAACAGACCCCGCATCAGCCGCTGAACGATTGCATTTTCCCGCACTCACTCCTCTCTATCCACAGAAAAAAATCGTTATGGAGACGGCTCCCAACAAAATTTCGACGCGAATTATGGATTTGCTTGCACCTGTCGGCCTTGGCCAGCGCGGACTTATCGTTGCACCGCCTAAAGCGGGTAAAACGCTGCTGCTGAAGGAGATTGCCAACAGTATTTCGACGAATCATCCGGATATTGAGCTTTTTGTGCTGCTCATTGATGAGCGGCCGGAGGAAGTAACCGATATGCAGCGTTCTGTGAAGGGCGAGGTTATCGCGTCAACATTCGACGAGTTACCGGAAAATCATATCAAAGTAGCGGAGCTTGTGTTGGAGCGGGCACTTCGGCTTGTTGAGCATAAGAAGGACGTTGTCATTCTGATGGACAGCATTACCCGGCTTGCGCGTGCTTATAACGTTGTTGTGCCTCCATCGGGCAGAACGCTCAGCGGTGGTATCGACCCTGCGGCATTCCATCGTCCGAAGCGGTTTTTCGGAGCGGCGCGTAACGTAGAGGAAGGCGGAAGCTTGACGATTCTAGCTACGGCGTTGGTCGAGACAGGCTCGCGTATGGATGATATTATTTATGAAGAGTTTAAAGGTACAGGCAATATGGAGCTTCATCTCGACCGGAAGCTGGCAGAACGCCGGATTTTTCCTGCGCTCGACATTCGCCGTTCAGGCACGCGCAGGGAAGAATTGCTGCTTACGAAGGAAGAATTGGAGAAAGTATGGGTTGTGCGCCGCAATATGACCGATACACCCGACTTTGTCGACGGCTTCTTGAAAAAGCTGGCGGACAGCAAGTCCAACAGCGAGTTCCTGTTGTCGCTCGATACGTCCGAGGAGAAACCACCACAGCAGCCGCGATCCAGTGTGAAAAGCGGTTCGGTGTCGACATCGTCGACATCGGGTAGACGGCCTGCTCCGCGCTCTAGCTCGACACATTCGACACAGGGCTCGTAAGCGGATCGAAGGAGGACATCAAGATGAATTTGGTTTATGCGGATGAGAAAGGGAATGTATTCGATCATCCTGAATATATAGCGCTTGCCCGAAGCGGTGACATGATCGTTGAACTGATGGAGGAGGAGCTTATTCCTCTGCCTAGCGGTGCAACGCTCGTCGGCTTGCCGTATACTCGCCCGGCCTGCATGGATCCCGACACGGGTGAGATGAAGCTGCTGGACGGAAGTGTTCAAGCCGTTGGCGCATTGCTGCCGCAAGGCTTTACCCGCCTTGCACTTCCGGGCTATGTCAAAACCGATAAGAACGAGAAGTTTCCGTTATTCGGCTATACGGCAGTGGTATGGAAAAACGGCGGGTTTTACGTTGCCGCTGAGCAGAGCGATGACCCTTACAAATGGGATCCGCTCAATTGCGATCGCCGTGAAGTAAAAAGCCAGGTGGATATGCTGCTGAACAAATATCCGGAAAACCGGCTGTACAAGCATCTTTCCAACTGTGCCCTCGGTTATGAGTGTCTGACTTCATCCAATACGTTCCTGCAGCGGTGGGAGGGCGGCGTACCGGTGTCCTATTCCTGCAATGCAGGATGCTTCGGATGTATTTCCGAACAGCCGGATGACAGCGGCTTTGTCGCTCCGCAAACCCGGATGAACTTCAAGCCAAGAGTGGATGAGGTTACGGAAATTATGCTGGAGCATCTTCGCACGCCTGAATCCATCATTAGCTTCGGACAAGGCTGCGAGGGTGAGCCTTCTACACAAGCGAAGATTATCGTAGAAGCGATGCGCCAGGTGCGCAGCCAGACCTCGCATGGTTACATTAATATCAATACCAATGCCGGTCTGACCGATCATATTCGGGCGATTGTCGATGCGGGGCTTGATCTAATGCGCGTCAGTACGATTAGTGCATTGGACGATCATTACAATGCTTACTACAAGCCGCGTGCCTATAATCTGGCGAATGTCGAGAAGTCGTTGAAGTATGCGACCGACAAAGGGGTTTATACGTCGATTAACTATCTGATCTTCCCTGGCGTGACAGACCGCGAGGAAGAGATCGAGGCGATGATCGGCTTTGCTAAACGTACGGGATTAAAGCTCATTCAGATGCGTAACCTGAATATTGATCCGGAGAGCTATCTGGAGCTTATACCTCCTGCGCAAGGCGAAATTTACGGAATGAAACAAATGCTGGAGATTTTCCGCGAAGAGCTGCCGGATGTCGTCATCGGCTCCTATACGCATCTTCCTCCTGCTGCTCTGCGCAGATAGTTGGCGGAATTGGAAATGACAATGGCATTGCAAGGCGGATAGTGTCATGCTATAATCCGTATGTGTAATTTTAACTCTGGGTCCGCATGTGGCTCAGGGCAGAAAGAGGTGAACGAGATGAAACAAGGTATTCATCCGACATACCACGTCTCCAATATTACTTGCGCTTGCGGTAACAGCTTCGAAGTAGGTTCGATTAAACAGAACCTGCGCGTTGAGGTTTGCTCCGTGTGTCACCCATTCTTCACGGGTAAGCAAAAGTTCTTGGATGCGGGCGGCCGCGTCGATCGTTTCAAAAAGAAATACGGTATTTAATTATTCCGCTAATTGGCAGAATACAAGAACCTCCCGCAGCCATCCTATGGTTGAAGGGAGGTTTTTTAATTGGCGCATAAAGGTTACATTAGCAGCAGCATCAAGCGTACGGTGATTGGAGCAGCAGCCATTGCGGCTCTAGCCGTATGCCTCAGCGGGTGTGCAAGCAATCCCAGCACCAGACAAGCCAAAACCTATGGCCATGACGGTTATATGGGCTATTCCAACAGCAACCCGAACATTCCCAACAATTTCTCCTATTTGAATTATAAATCCGACGGTAAATTTGCCGGCGAGGTACTGACGCAGCTCAAGGGCGAGGGCGTAAAGAGCAATCAGCTTTATTTTAACGGTGAATATCTTCGTGTCTTATTGCATGTGGATAGCCGTTTGTCAGATGAAGAAGCTGATAAGCTCCGCCAGAAAGCGCAGAACTTGGTGCAGTACAATATGCCGCGTTACAAGGTGAAGACAGAAGTTGCCCGTTAACAAAAATCAGTAAAGATTGGCATAAGATGCGCAGTTGATAAAATGGAAATCCGATCCATGAGTTGCGCTTTGTTGTCGAATGGGCTATACTTATTTTTGCCGTGCTAGATGGGGAGTTAGCGGTGCCCTGTAACTCGCAATCCGCTTTAGCGAGGTTGAATTCCTGTCTGAGGTTATGTCGATGCAGGGTTTGGCACTTGAAGATCAGTGTTGACAGTTGGGTCCTTCGCAATGAGCGCTTGTGAACCCGGTCAGGTCCGGAAGGAAGCAGCCGTAAGCAGGTTAGTTCATGTGCCGAGGGAGTGCCTGGCTCGAGCTGGGGAGCAAGGATGCCGCCTGGTTCGCATGTATCGGGGATAGGTGCACGGTTTATATTTTTACCAATAGTATCAAATGGATAACACCAGTGGAGCTTTTCGACGAGGTCGAAATCGCTTAAGCGGGTGTTTTTGTTTTTATATTTGAGTATTCTGGCGGTTCGGTAGTTTTTATCAGAGAGTCGTTGTTGTATAATAGAGGGGAATTCGAACGGGAAGCTGGAGGGAACGGTCCGCGTGACACATATTGCATTATATCGTGCCTGGCGTCCGCAGACGTTTCAGGATATGGTCGGGCAACAGCATATTATTCAGACCCTGCAAAATGCCATTCGCGAGAATCGGGTTTCGCATGCTTATTTATTTAACGGTCCGCGAGGTACGGGTAAGACCACCGCTGCTAAAGTAATGGCGAAGGCGGTTAACTGCGAGCGGGGACCGGCGACGGAGCCTTGTAATGAATGCGATGCTTGCCGAGGTATTACAGCAGGTCATATTATGGATGTTGTAGAGATCGACGCCGCTTCCAATCGAGGCATCGATGAAATTCGGGACATTCGCGATAAAGTTCGCTATGCCCCATCGGAAGTACGTTACAAAGTATATATAATTGATGAAGTCCATATGCTTACAGCCGAAGCCTTCAATGCATTGCTCAAGACGCTGGAGGAGCCGCCGGGCCATGTGATATTCATTCTGGCGACGACGGAGCCTCATAAGCTGCCGGCTACGATTATTTCCCGCTGTCAGCGTTTCGATTTCCGTCAGGTATCGCTGGCGGAGCAGTCTGAGCGGCTTATCCAAATTTGCCGCGAAGAAGGCATTGATGCCGATGAAGACGCGATTTCCTATATTGCTCGTCTATCAGAGGGCGGTATGCGTGACGCGATTAGTCTGCTGGAGCAGGTATCAGCATTCGGCAATTCCAGAATTACGCTGGAAGCTGCGGTCGATGTAACCGGAGGTATGGCGGCGGAGCAGTTCTATGAATTGGCGGAAGCGGTAAGGGACCGTAATGTTGCGGCCGTGCTGCCGCTTGTCGAGAGCTTGACGCAAGCGGGCAAGAGCGCGGACAAATGTATGGAAAATCTAATTTATTATTTCAGAGATCTCTTGGTATTGAAGCTGGCTCCGCAAGGCGCGGCGACGGAACGTGTCGTTGATGCCGAGCGATTCCGGTCGATGGCGGAAGCCTTCACACCGGAACGGCTATTCAAGATGATCGATACGCTTAATCGCTATCAATCCGATATGAAGCATGCCTCACAGCCGCAAACGTTGTTCGAGGTTGCGCTGATGAAGCTCTGCACCGGTGATGCCAACCCGGCGTCAAGCAGTTCTTCTGCTGCCGCTGGCGAAGCACCGTCTCCGGGAGCCTCACCGGCATCTGGAGAAATTCAGCGGCTGCGGCAGCAGATTGAAGGATTGGAGCGCAAGCTGGAGCAAGTGCTGCAAAACGGCGGCGCTGCTGCGGGCGGCGGTCAAGTCGGCGACGGAGGTCAATCCCGGGCTGCGGGCAACCGCCAGCAAGGTGCAAGCGGCCGAGGCAATTTTGGCGGAGCGGGCAATTCTGGCGGGGTAAGGCTGGCTGCAGTGAAGCTTGATCCATACCTTGGAGTTGCTGGCAGTCCGGCAAGCGGTCAGGTCCGTATGAAGTGGAGCGAGGTGCTTCAGCGGGTGAAGGAAGCCAGGATCACCGTTCATGCTTGGTTAGTTGACGGAGAACCTGTCTCGGTAACGGATGATTCGGTGCTTGTGGCATTCAAGAATACGATGCACCGGGAGACAACCGAGAAACCGGCGCACCGGGAAATTATCGAGCGTGTACTGCAGGATGTGATCGGCAAGCCGCTTCGTCTTGCAACCGTCATGCTTAAAGATTGGCAAGCTGCAGTTGACCGCTCTGGCGGCGGAGGCGGCGCTGAAGATCCGCTCGAACTTACTGCCGATGCCATCGATACGGGAGAGGCAGCGCCTCAACCGAAGTGGGTGGAAGAAGCAGTGAAGCTATTCGGCGAGGATTTGGTCGTCGTCAAGGAAGATTAGCTTCAAGCTGATGTTGAAAGATTAATGAAAATGGAATCTACTACATTTATGAGGTGATTAGAATGAACAATATGAACCAAATGATGAAGCAAGTGAAGAAAATGCAAGATCAAATGATGAAAGCGCAAGAAGAGCTCGTTAATAAGTCCGCTGAAGGCACTGCAGGCGGCGGTGTAGTTACCGTTACAGCTAACGGGCACAAAAAAATCACCAACATTACAATTAAACCGGAAGCTGTTGATCCGGATGATGTAGAAATGCTGCAGGATCTTGTTCTGACAGCGGTTAATGATGCTCTTGCTAAAGTTGACGATATGGCGAACCAGGATATGAGCAAATTTACAGGCGGAATGAAAATCCCTGGTCTGTTCTAATTATTGAACGATCTCTGTTTGCTTGTTGGCTGCTTGAAAGGAGCTGCACTTCTTGTATTACCCCGAACCGATAGCGAAATTGATTGATGCCTTTTCACGGCTTCCGGGCATTGGTCCCAAAACGGCTGCAAGGCTTGCCTTTCATGTGCTGCGAATGAAAGAGGATGACGTCATCGATTTTGCCAAAGCGCTGGTCAGCGTCAAGCGGAATCTGACTTATTGCTCTGTCTGCTGCAATATTACAGATACGGACCCTTGCCGCATTTGCCAAGACAAGTCGCGTGACAACTCCGTCATTTGCGTCGTACAGGAATCGAAGGATTTAGTCGCGATGGAACGGATGAAGGAGTTCCAGGGCCATTACCATGTGCTGCAAGGTGCAATTTCTCCCATGGAGGGAATTGGGCCGGATCAGATCCGTATTGCCGAGCTGCTTCAGCGTCTGAGTGATGAGCGTGTACAGGAGCTCATACTTGCAACGAATCCGAACATTGAGGGCGAAGCGACAGCGATGTATATCTCACGGTTGGTGAAACCCTTCGGTATTCGCGTTACGCGGATTGCGCATGGACTGCCGGTAGGCGGCGATTTGGAGTATGCGGATGAAGTTACGCTTTCCAAAGCGATGGAAGGCCGTAGAGAATTAAGCTAACGAATAATAAGGCTGTTTTCAGAGGAAGCTTTTGCTGCTCCTTTGAAAGCAGCCTTTTTCTTTTTGGCCGATTGTTAGAGGTCCCTTTTCTTGTTCTATTCTCAGCCTATTGTCATACATATGAAGTAGTTAGGGGCAGTAGGTGGAGTGGACAAGCAAAGGGGGATGTTATCGTATGGGTATGCTTAAGCTTCGTCAGAGGGATCAGAATGTTCAAGCCGAGTCTAAACGCCGTGCAGCAGTAGAGATGGATACGGTGCAATGGACCGAGCATTTGCGCTCAGAAATTGCGGAGGCTCACCGGGAATGGGTAAATGCGAATCGTTTTTTCGATATTGCGGAAGGACAAGATCAAATTGATTATGCCATCTATTCGATTATTACGGCTGAGAAGCGATATGAGATGCTGCTTCGAGTAGCCAAAAGGACATGCCGGGTATGGCCGGAGTGGAAGGGGGCACTGCAATGAAGATCATTTGGCTGGCTACACTGCTTATTTCATCTCTGCTATTAGTGATTGTATTGCTTCGTAATAAACTGTCGATGGCATGGCTGAAGGGCTTTGCCGTCCATCTCGTGCTGGCAGCTGTCGTATTGTATGTACTGAATTATTCAGGGCTGATTCCGAAAATGTATATCCCGCTAAATCCTGCGACGATCGGTACAGTCGTTGTTCTGGGCGTTCCCGGCATCGCTTTGATCGCGGGTATTCAGTACTTTATTGTATAGATAGAGCGATTGGGGTTGACGCCCGCCCAGATTGTATGCTACATTATATCTCGCGCCAATGAGCAAGGGAAATAAGCTTTCAAAAAAGAATTTTAAAAAAAAGCTTGCATTGATCTGGGCGTCTGTGATATATTATAAAAGTCGCCGCTGAGCAAAACGCGGTTGACACGAAAAAGAATTGTTCTTTGAAAACTGAACAACGAGCAAAACTGCCCCATTGATTCTAACGAATTAATGGAAAAGCGATAAAACAAGTAATGAGCAATCAAATTCAT
>NZ_CBVJ010000145.1 GCF_000513275.1 Paenibacillus gorillae
CCCTCAGACTTTCTAACGATCTGTATCTCCATCACTCATAGCAAATAAGCGCTCCAACCTCTCGATAGGAAAGCAGTGAAGGAACAAGGATTCTATATCCCAACTGCTCCTCCATCTATCGTACCTCCTAAGCTCTCTAGTAGAGCCCTATAAAGTAACCAAGTGTACTAGCTCTGACTCCGACAACTAACCTTACTCGCACATGTAGGCAGAAAAGTGTTACACATGACTCCCTAAACCCGAACAAGCCCGATCAAAATGCAAAAGTACATGTTGATGAAGCAAAAAACGCCTTAAACAGCCTTCAAAATGTAAAAGTGCAGGTGAAAAGGGGTAAAATCGCCGAAATGACCTCAAGAAGCCGAATCAAACTGCACTTTTGCATGTTGATGGCCATTTTGGCCGAATTTGAGCCAAACAAACTGTACTTTTACATTTTGTTCGCTCGATGAGCGTGAAAACGCTAGAGTAAGTCAGGGAACTCTGGAAAAGGAGCTAGTGTGTAAGGCAGGAGCGGAGCGAAACGAGTCCAGGATGACTTTTCGATGCTTTCATAGATGATGGAGCCGGGTTAGCGGCGGGGGATGGAAGCAAGAACGGTAGCATGGGCCGTTTCGCGCAGCGGAGGCTGGTTTACGCGCAGCGGAGGCTTGTTTTAGCGTATTTGGCAATTGAAGCCTGTCCCACCCTCGCTTCAGCAAGGCAGAGCAGGCTCACATAATTGAGTCTACCGATGATAATAGGAGGCTTCGAACTTTTGCAGGCGAAGTACGCCGTCCTTCTCTTGGCGGCGAAAGACGAATGAAAGCAGCATACGCGGGACAAGAAGCCAGAAATGCCAGAAGATGATGCTGATCATAAGCGATTCATGCAGCCAAGGATACATAATACAGGCGACGCACAGGCCGATCCAGAACAGATGGCGGTGAACGCGGCGGAAGAGCTTCAGACGAATATCATTGGCTGGCTTGAAGCCAAACCAGGGAGGGGTAATGCCCCACTTCCATTTACGGTCGACAGCTTCGTCCACTCGGATGAATGTGAGCAGCAAGATGGCAAGGTGAATGACTTGTACAACAGCGAAACCGAATAGCCAGCTAAACACGCCTTGCATTCCATATACGAGCAATTCAAATCCAAAAAGGATAGCAGCGGTCAGGATATGACTGGATACGAGCTCAGGCTGTATAAGCTTTCTTTTAACAAGTCTATATTGGTACACGGTAGCGGATGATTGATCGGATAACGATTGGCGCACCGGTTAACGTTCCCCCTTAACAAAACAGTATCTAATAGTATATCGGCTTAATCGCAATATCTGTCCATAGCATCACGATAAAAAATCAGCTGCTGTAGCAATCACCAAATGGGCGGATGCCGCATACGATATAGAAATATTTGAAAATGGACTATGAAAGAAGTATAAACCGCTAGAATATATGCCATAATAGTAGCTATATAGATATACAGGAAGGTGGAATAGCGTGATGACAGAAGATCGCCGACTGCACTGTATTATATGCGGCCAACATAAGGCCGAGGGTGAAGGGATTTGCATCGTAACCGAATTTATATGCGATAGCTGCGAGGTCGAGATGGTCCGTACCGACGTACAGGACGCTAAATATCCTTTTTTTATTCATCAGATGAAACAAATCTTTATCGAAAAAAATGCATGAGCGGACTCTGTTGCCAGAAGCCGCTCTTTTTTTGCCCCAAACTTGAGATACAATAGAAGAAAGACGCAAATAGAGAGGAAAAACTACTGCTATGGACCGATTATATGCACCGCTATTTGATTCGCTGAGGAAGCTTGCTGATCAACGGCCTGCAAGCTTCCACGTACCGGGGCATCGGTATGGCTCAATTTTCGGCGAAGGCTCCAGCAGCAGCATCGAACCGGAAAAAGCCGCGTTTCAAGCTATCATGCAGCTGGATGTCACGGAACTTTCCGTTACGGATGATCTGCATCACCCAGAGGCTGCTATTGCGGAAGCCCAGCAGCTGGCTGCAGCTTGCTTTGGAGCGGAGGAAACTTGCTTTCTCGTAGGCGGCAGCACCTCAGGGAATTTAGCCTTGCTGCTCGGCGTGTGCGATCCCGGCGACATTATCATCGTTCAGCGGAACGTTCATAAATCCGTGATTAACGGGTTAAAGCTGGCAGGCGCGCGCGCGGTATTCATCATGCCCCAGATTGACGAGCGGACAAGCATTGCGACGCTGCCATCGTTGGCTTCCATTAGCCAAGCACTTGCTCAATATCCGGAGGCAAAAGCCGTCTTTCTTACCAATCCCAATTACTACGGTATGAGCGTGAGGCTGAGGCCGTACTCAGATTTAATACATGAACAGGGTAAAATACTGCTCGTAGACGAGGCGCATGGCGCCCACTACGGCTTTCATCCGCTTTTGCCAGAATCGGCTATCCAGTCAGGAGCCGATGCAGTGGTGCAGTCTACGCATAAGACACTGACTGCACTCACGATGGGCGCAATGCTCCATATGCAAGGAGAGAGGCTTCCGAGAGCTGCAATACGGCAGGCTCTGGCCACTATACAGAGCTCTAGTCCTTCTTTTCCAATCATGGCTTCACTCGATATTTCCCGAGCAATGATTGAACGCCACCGTGAGAAATGGTTTGAACCAGGCATTCAGGCTGCTGCGGCTTTCAGGAATTGGTTAGCGGAGCGAAATCCAAATTGGCTGACAACTCTTTATCCCGATGAGCAATCATCAGCTTACAACCAGCTTGATCCGCTTCGTATTCTGATTACGGATATAACGGGCAATCATTCCGGATTTGAGCTGCAGCGGCTGCTTGAGGAGCAAGGCTGTTGGGCGGAGATGGCCGACCCCCGGTATGTTGTACTAGTGTTCGGTATTCAGACCTCTATACAGGATGTAGAGCGTTTAATGAATGCCTGCATAATGATTGAGGCACGTATCGCTAGCCATGCAGCGGCATCGCAAGTAATATCCGAACCCCAACAGAAGCTATTAAATGGGGAACCCTATTCATCATCACAGGCTGCAACTGAGAAGGAAGCAGAATTTCAATCTGCAGTTCTATTAGAAGAAATTCAAACAGGAAATCTAGCAGAAGTCCAAGCTGTGGCGGAGCCGATTTCTTTTTCCAGAAAAGCTGCTGACTCTATTTCCCGGGTAAGGCTAGCGGAGGCGGCAGGCCGCTGTGCTGCTGAGATGGTAGTACCGTATCCTCCAGGAATTCCTGTTCTCTATGCGGGAGAGAGAATAACGGAGGCGTCCATTCGCCAGATTAATCACCTTGCTAAGCACGGGGCGAAGTTTCAAGGCGCCTCAGACCCGTCTATGCAGACGATAGAAGTCCAGGAATGATGGGAAATGTTAAGGGATATGAGGCAATTCTCATTGACATGGGTATAGGCTTTGCTAGAATGGTAGTAAGGCAAAACGTATTGCCTTTTATATAGAAGGTTTATTACGAATCAGGAGCATAAGACGTTGAACAAGGGAATTTTCATTACAATAGAAGGCGGAGAAGGTTCCGGCAAAACTACACTGATCGAGCGCATCTCGCATACGATGCAGCAGCGGGGGAAAACCGCCGTGATTACACGTGAGCCGGGCGGCATACCAATCGCCGAACAGATCCGCGCGGTCATTCTCAACCGCAGTCACACAGAGATGGATGCCCGGACGGAAGCGCTTCTGTATGCAGCGGCACGCCGGCAGCATCTCGTCGAGAAAGTCATTCCAGCGCTTGAAGCCGGCAAGATCGTTATCTGTGATCGATTCGTCGACAGCAGCTTAGCTTATCAAGGTCATGCCCGCGGGTTAGGAATGGAGGAAGTATGGTCGATTAATCAATTTGCGATTAATGGCCTTATGCCTCACCTGACGATCTACATGGACATAGATCCTGTAGTCGGGCTCAACCGGATCAGCCAAGCCGCGGAACGGGAAGTGAACCGTCTCGATCTGGAGTCGCTTGCTTTCCACGAAAAGGTACGCGAAGGCTATCGCCTGTTGCTGGCGGAATATCCGGATCGGATCGTTAAGCTTCAGGCCGAGAACACCCGGGAGGTTGTCTATAAGGAAGCTATGGCGGTTATCGACACCAGATTTGCCTCCTTTTTCGTCGCTGACGGGGTATAAGAAGAAGCAAAAAGAACGATAAAACCATCTAAAACAGGAGGTATGAGGATGAAATTAGTCATTGCGATCGTGCAGGATAAAGACAGCAATCGGTTGTCCAATGCGTTGGTGAAGGATGGATTCAGAGCGACCAAGCTTGCCAGTACAGGCGGTTTTCTAAGAGCAGGCAATACGACATTCATGATCGGGATTGAGGATGAGCGTGTTCATGAGGTGCTTCAAGTCATTAGCTCCAATTGCAAAGTAAGAGATCAACTGGTTACGCCTGTCTCGCCGATCGGTGGCTCAACGGATTCCTATATTCCATTCCCTGTTGAAGTGCAAGTAGGCGGCGCAGCCGTATTCGTCGTACCGGTGGAACGGTTCGAACATTTCTGAAATGGGCGTGAGCAGCGATGAAGATTGATTCAGGTTATCGTCCGCTGGGGCAAAGCCGTACGAACGCTGATACTGCGACGAAGCCAGTGCAGATGAAAAGCTTTGCTGACGCCATGGTACAGCAGGATGCGCAGCGTACGCAGGAACAGCTGCAGCAGAAGCTGCAGGATATTCATAATCAGGGCGAGAGGCTCGCTAGGACGATGACTGTCCGCGAGCTTAAGCTCTATCGCCAGATGGTGAAGCGTTTCCTCGAGGATACGGTTCGCCGGGGCATTGGTCTGAAGGAGCTTCGCGGTTTCGACCGCAGAGGCCGGACGAAACGGTACAAGCTGCTGGACGAGATTGATGAGGCGCTTGTCTCGATGGCTGAAGAGCTGCTGGACAGCGAACAGGGACGTATTGAGCTGCTTGGGCGGATTGGCGAAATCCGCGGTATGCTCATTAATCTATTGTTTTAAAAGAAGGAAGGGTAGCGAAGTGCAATGAGCATGGAACAAGTAGCCGGACAATGGAAAGCGAAGCGAATATTAAAGCATGCTCTTCAAAGCGGCAAAGTATCGCATGCTTATTTATTTAACGGACCTGCCGGAACGGGAAGGATGGCGCTGGCCCGGGCATTTGCAAAAGCGTTGTTTTGCACCTCAGGCGGTGATGACGCTTGCGATCAGTGTCTGGAATGCCGCAAGTTCGAGAACGGCAACCAGCCGGATCTGCTGCGAATTGAGCCGGACGGACAATCAATTAAGATCGAGCAAATTCGTGATCTGCAGCGCGAGCTTGCCTACCGGGGCAGCGGCACAAAACGCAAAATATATATGATCGAGCGAGCGGAAAAAATGACGGTTCAAGCTGCAAACAGCTTGCTTAAATTTTTGGAAGAGCCGCTATCTCCAGTAGTAGCGATTTTAATAACCGATAATGGACAAGCCGTCCTCCCAACGATCCGGTCGCGTGCGCAGTGGGTACCTTTTCTGCCATTCTCGCCAAATGAGATGCTGCAGGCTTTGATAGACGAAGGAATATCCCCGACATTAGCCCGCGCGGCGGTGCAGCTCAGCTCCGGATTGGATGGGGCTAGAGAAATCATCCAGCAGAATCAGTTTGCAGAAATCAGAAACGTAGTGATACAATTAGGGAAGGAGAGTCTGACCCGATTCACCGCGGCAATGATTTCCATTCAGCAGCAGTTTATTAAGACGGATTTGGCGAACAATCCACAGCTGTTGCTATCACTATTCGTTTTATGGTTCAAAGACATGATTCAATTTCAAGCTGGAAGACAAGAAAGCATCGTTTATATAGATCAGTTGGAGTGGATAAGCAAGCATGCGTTCAGCCGTCCGATCGAGGGATGGGTGGCCTGTATTGAGCATACGCTTGAAGCGGGTAAGCGCATACGTTCTAATGTAGCGCCTCAACTTGCATTGGAGCAATTATTGGTAAACCTACAGGAGGGCTAAATCCTTGTATAATGTCGTCGGCGTCCGCTTTAAGAAAGCGGGCAAGATTTACTACTTTGATCCGGCCTTGCATCCGGTGGACAAGGACCAGCATGTCATTGTCGAGACGGCGAGGGGTATCGAGTACGGTAAAGTTGTGGTAGGACAAAAAGAAGTCGGTGAATCAGATGTCGTCCTCCCGTTAAAGAAAGTGATTCGTATCGCAAGCGATGTGGACGCCAAGGTTGTGGAAGAGAATCGCTCCGCAGCTAAGAATGCGTTTGCTACCTGCTTGGACAAGATAAAGGATCATCAGCTGAAAATGAAGCTAGTTGATGTCGAGTTCACCTTCGACCGCAACAAAATCATTTTTTATTTTACAGCTGAAGGCCGAGTTGACTTCCGCGAGCTGGTAAAGGATTTGGCCAGCGTGTTTCGCACCCGGATCGAGCTTCGGCAGATCGGTGTACGTGACGAGGCGAAGATGCTTGGCGGAATTGGACCATGCGGACGAGTGTTATGCTGCTCGTCATGGCTGGGAGACTTTGAGCCTGTATCTATTAAAATGGCCAAAGACCAGAATTTATCGCTCAATCCGACGAAAATTTCCGGATTATGCGGCCGTCTTATGTGCTGCTTGAAGTACGAGCATGACAATTACGAAAGCATTCGCGAAGAGCTTCCCGCTGTCGGGAAGATTGTAGTAACATCTTTCGGTGAAGGCAAGGTTACTGGCATCAATGCTTCCACGAAATCGGTATATGTCCAGCTATTTGATGTATCTGGCAAAGCGAAGGAACTTTCGATGGACGATGTCGTAGTGAAATAAGAAAGGCAATGCAGCCAATAACGGCGACCGCCGTTGATGCTTAACTATGTTTGATGCTCTGGGGTGGAAACTTGGAGAAAAAAGAGATCTTCGAACAAATGGATGAGCTGGACACTCGGATGGGACAATTCCATACCGAATTAGGCGCACTGAAGCAGCGGGTCAAACAGCTGCTGGAGGAGAATAAGCGACTAAGCTTAGAAAATAGCCAGCTGCGTAAAATTTTAAAACGCGAGACAGTCCCCGTGCAGGCAGCTTCCGCAGCGAGAACGGAGACTGCGGAAGCCAAGCCGAAACGGCAAACCGAAGCTGCTTCACATGAAGTCAGCACGGCAGATCATTCGGACGGGCTCGACCCATTCGAGTCCTCGCAGCAAGCTGTCGGAGAAGGCCATGACAATCTGGCCAGACTCTATCATGAAGGTTTCCATATATGCAATGTGTACTATGGACATCTTCGGACAGAGGGCGATTGCTTGTTCTGTTTATCTTTCTTGAATAAATAACCGAACATTTACCGTCCTTGCAAGAAGAGGACGGTATCTTTATGTCAGAGGAGCTATATGGACGTGGAAGAGCAGATGGAGATCAAACTTGAAGCGAATGAGCGAATTGATGATTTAATGACGGAGACGGGTTTGAAAATTATACAGAGCCGGGAAGTATTCAGCTTCTCGCTGGATGCTGTTCTTCTCTCCAAATTTGCAACGGTTCCGAAGCGCGGACGGATCATCGATCTTTGTTCAGGCAACGGAGTCATTCCGATGCTGCTGACGACGCGGACGAAAGCCAGTATAGACGCCGTGGAAATTCAGCCGAGATTGGCTGATATGGCCCGCAGAAGCGTCGCTATGAATAAGCTGGATGAGCAAATAAAGATTATCGAAGCCGATCTTCGCCAATATATGAAGGAAGCGGGCAATGGCGTCTACGATGCGGTTACCGTTAATCCTCCCTATATGGCGGTTAAGGCCGGCGATTCCAATGAAAATGAGCATTATTCGATTGCCAGGCACGAGGTGCATTGCACACTGGAGGACGTCGTTCATGCTAGCGCCAGACTTGTTCGGTCAGGCGGAAAAGTAGCAATGGTACATCGCCCATCCCGGTTTATCGATATTATGGAGACGATGCGCAAATACCGGCTTGAACCGAAACGGGTGCAGTTTATTCATCCCAATGCCAAAGGCGAGGCGAATATGGTATTAATAGAAGCTATTCGCGATGGAAGGCCGGAGCTTCGAGTGCTGCCTCCCGTTATGGTCTATGAATAAGAAAGCAAAGGAGGGACGAAAATGATAAGCATA
Organism: Paenibacillus gorillae; assembly: GCF_000513275.1. GTDB lineage: Bacteria > Bacillota > Bacilli > Paenibacillales > Paenibacillaceae > Pristimantibacillus > Pristimantibacillus gorillae. Next base: position 8,094 of record NZ_CBVJ010000145.1, read on the forward strand.
CAAAAAAGCTTTTCAGATCAGGGACAAGAAATAAAAGGGACGTTATATTTGGTAGCGACACCGATCGGCAATTTAGAGGATATGACATTTCGTGCGATTCGTACGTTGAAGGAAGTATCATTAATTGCGGCAGAGGATACGCGCCAGACACGTAAGCTGCTGACTCACTTTGAAATTGCGACGCGGATTGTCAGCTATCACGAGCATAATAAGCAAGCGAGCGGTCCAGAGCTGATGCGGCTTCTGGAAGAAGGTCAATCGATTGCTCTCGTAAGCGATGCAGGTTTGCCCGCTGTCTCTGACCCCGGTGCAGATCTTGTAGCAGACGCAGTCGCATCAGGTATTAAGGTAGTGCCGATACCGGGAGCGAATGCTGCTCTGTCGGCGCTTATTATTTCAGGTCTGTCGACGGAGAAATTCGTCTTTACCGGATTTCCGCCGCGGGACAAAAAGTCGCTGACGAAGTGGCTAAGCGCGTTGAAATCGCAAAACGGCACGTTGATGACGTATGAATCGCCGCATCGGCTGCGTAAGACGCTGGAAGCGATGCTGGAGCAACTAGGTGATCGACGGATTGCGATGATTCGGGAGTTAACGAAGCGGCATGAAGAAGCAGCAAGAGGTACTTTATCGGAATGCATCGCCTGGATACAGGAGCATCCGCCACTCGGAGAGTACTGTCTCATTATAGAAGGGGCAGACGCTGCAGCCGAAGCGGGAAGGTCATCTGGAACAGAGGAAGAAGCCGAGATATGGTGGAAATCTCTTGAGCTAGAGGATCATGTCGCCCATTACGAGGCGGAGCATGGCCGCAAGGAAGCGATTAAGCTGGCAGCCGTTGATCGCGGTTTGCCGAAGCGGGATGTCTATAACGCAGTGAATCGTTAATCGATCGCTGCGGTATAGGCTTTTTTGGGTAAAAAAAAGACCTTCCTGGCCGGGTTCTAGCACAGGAAGGCATAAAGGAGTATAAAAAGGTTAGAATTAACAAGTGAAGTATTTCTATTATAACCTATATTTCTTATTTTGTCACAGGAGTCGGCATTTCCGATAGACAAATATGGCAAACAATTTTACCTTTGAAGTAAGATACGTTCTCTGCGTTACCACAGAAGATGCATGCCGGCTCGTATTTCTTCAACATGATGCGTTCGCCATCTACATAAATCTCGAGGGCATCTTTCTCACCGATTCCCAGTGTGCGGCGCAATTCAATTGGAATAACAACGCGCCCCAATTCGTCAACCTTACGAACAATACCTGTAGATTTCATCATAGCTTTTGTTTCCCCTCTCAAAAAGTGATTTGATTTCGTCACTATTCGACATATTTTTTCTATTTGTGTCTACTATAATACCAACGATTACCAGAATAGTCAACCATCATTATTAGAATGATTACAAGAAGTCAATAGATTTGACTATATAGTAAGGTCATATTAATCTTACTATAGAATACAACAGCTTCGACATTTTGGAAACTAAATTACGACACTATTCGACATTTTAGCATGGCATTGTGTCGAAAATATGAACAAAAGGGAGTTGAATTGGCGAAATGAATCCGTATATAACCGAAGAGAAAGTGTTCAAGGATCCCGTCCATAAATACATTTATGTGCAGGATCAGACGATCTGGGATTTGATCAACACGAAAGAGTTTCAACGGCTAAGACGCATTCGTCAATTGGGAACTTCTTACTTAACTTTCCATGGCGCCGAACATAGCAGATTCTCCCATTCGTTAGGCGTGTATGAGATAACGAGAAAAATTATTTCCCAGTTCGAACGCAATGACTATCCTGGTTGGCCAAGAGAGGAGAAGCTGCTAGCTTTATGTGCGGCATTGCTTCATGATCTAGGGCACGGTCCCTTTTCTCATTCGCTCGAAGAGGTATTCGATACGCATCATGAGGAATGGACCTGCAGTATTTTATTGGAGGATACGGAAATTAATCGTGTTCTGAAGCAGGTATGTGATGATTTTCCAGACAAGGTAGCCGCGGTCATTCAGAAGACCTACCCGAATCCGATTGTCATCAGTCTTATCTCCAGTCAGATGGATGCTGATCGTATGGACTATTTACTGCGGGATGCTTATTTCACCGGCGTTCATTATGGAAATTTCGACCTAGAACGGATACTGCGTGTGCTTCGCCCCGTTCAGGGCAAAATCGTCGTGAAAGAGAGCGGCATGCATGCCGTTGAGCATTATCTAATGTCACGCTATCAGATGTATTGGCAGATTTACTTCCATCCCGTGACAAGAAGCTCGGAAATTATTTTGCGGCAAATTTTCCGCCGGGCGAAGGAGCTTTTTGAACAAAATTATCGTTTCGAGTGGATGCCTGAACCGATCAAGCAGCTGCTGGATGGAACCATTACGGTTAAGTCCTACTTAAAGCTGGATGAAGCGTATGTGCAAGCTGCATTTCTCCACTGGGAGGATGAGGGGGATGCGCTGCTTGCAGAGCTGTGCAACCGCTTCTTAAATCGCCGTCTTTACAAGTACATTACGATGACCAATCCTGACGATACTTTATTAGAAGAAATAAGTTTGCAGTTCGCTTCAATCGGCTTAAATCCAGAGTATCATATGGAGATCGATTTCCCGTTTGACCAGCCTTATGACGTATACCGTCCGGACTCGAAAAAAGGTGGAAAAGAGGAGAAAACACCGATTTTGCTGCTCGACGAGCAAGATCGTTTAACCGAAATCTCCGCTAAATCCGACATTGTACGATCGATCACCGGACTGCATCAAGGGGAGTATCATTTGTATTATCCGGAGGAGCTGCTTATTGAGGCCGGAACCAAGCTTAGCCTTGCTGTAAGAGAGTTGTTCAAGCTCTAAGACATGCACCTGGAAAATGCGCCCATACGCCCATAACTGGGACAGCCATTCCGATTACATATATATAGAAGGAGAAGGTTAGAAAATGATTTCTTTATTCGACACACATACGCATATGGACAGCTCCAAATTCGACAGCGACCGCGTTGAAGCGATCAACCGTGCAAGGGAGGCTGGCGTAGATTTGATGCTCAATATCGGCTTCAACCGGGAGACGATCCCGACGACGCTGGCGCTCGCTGAGCAGTATGATTTCGTCTACGCAGCCGTTGGCTGGCATCCGGTAGACAGCATCGATATGCAGCCGGGAGATCTGGAATGGATTGAAGAGCTATGCTCGCATCCGAAAGTGGTGGCAATTGGAGAAATCGGGCTGGACTATCACTGGGATACATCGCCCAAAGACGTGCAGCAACGGGTTTTCAGGGAGCAGATTCAACTCGCCCGCAAGGTGGGCAAGCCCATTGTCATCCATAATCGTGATGCGCATGAGGATATTGTTAAGCTGCTTAAGGAAGAAAATGCGGCAGAGGTTGGAGGAGTCATGCACTGCTTCTCCGGGAGCTGGGAAACGGCTCGAAAAATGCCTCGATATGAACTTCTATATTTCATTCGGCGGACCCGTCACTTTCAAAAATGCAAGGGTGCCAAAAGAGGTTTTGGAAAGGGTTCCATTAGACCGGCTTTTGATCGAAACAGATTCCCCTTATTTGTCTCCACATCCATTTAGAGGGAAGAGAAATGAGACTGCATTTGTGACCTATGTAGCGGAGGCTGCAGCAGAAATAACAGGAAAAACAGTGGATGAAATTGCAAAAATTACGATGGAAAACGGTAAAAAATGTTTTGGTATTGTATAAAAAAGGCCAAAAAACAAAGATTGAGAGACCTTTCAGGCGATAAAACTGATTTTTATTGCGAAAATCGGCTCTCTTTTCCGTCATAATCCAGAAATTTAGCTAAAATCGTCTTTTATCGCTTCTTTACAACAGGTGGCCCGTGAAGGTATGATTCATTTCAGAGCTTTAAGTTTTTGTATTGGATTTCCAGTTGACGCTTAATTTCCGGAACCGGAAAGCGGGGGAACCAGGCATCGAATCTGCAGCCATCGACGGCTTGGCAGTGACGAGCTTTTGATGTTTCTCAATGGGGTGAATTTGGCGGCGATTGCCATGAGCATTCGACCGTCGATAGGGCAGCTCTCTTGCCCGAATCCGACAGCTAACCTCGTAAGCGTAAATAGAGAGCGATCAATCTCGTGCATTCACCATTCCTGAAGTCTACCGACAATCCGGGAAGCCACGAAACAGATCCTCTGTCGACGGCTTCTTTTTATTTTCTGAATAACTCGGAAAAGGTCGACATAGGGTAAGTCTCAGGGGGTGGGAGGCTGCGAGAACATAGGAAATGCACTGGAGCGTGCTTGCACGCCAATATACTTAATAGTCGCGTCTATTATGATCATGCGTCACACAAGGGCGGCGGGGCTATGAAGGAGGACCGATGAAGTGGGCATTATCCAAGCTAAGGAGACCCATGGGAAACGATCATCCAGCATGTCTTTCGCATTGCGATGGAAGCATGAAAACTTGCGTTTGATTCTTTTGAGTGCCATTATCTCAATCGCTATGACTTTCATGTTTTTGGTGTTGTTGTACGGAACGGCTGACAAAAGCGTATCCGTAGTGGTGAATGGACAAGAAACCGTTGTGAAAACAAAACAATGGGTCCTGCAACGCCTACTGGATGAACAAGCTATTACGATTGGCCCGCATGACAAGGTATCCGTACCTCTCAATGCGTCAATCAAAGACGGTGACCGAATCGAGATTAAGCTCGCGGTACCGGTCGTTGTAGTAGCGGACGGCAAGACATCAACGGTGTACACGACGGAGAAGACAGTCGAAGCAGCGATTGGAGAATTAAATATTGCTGTGCGCGATCAGGATCGGGTAACACCTTCTAGAGGCACGCTGGTTGCAGATGCGATGACGGTCACCGTTACTCGCGTTGATACGAAAGTGTCTGAATCGGAGAGAGTTACGCCATTCTCGATCGTGAAAAAGCAAGACCCGAACCTCGAAGAGGGTAAAGAGAAGCTGGTGCAGACCGGCAAAGAGGGTCTTGTCGTCGAACATGTACAAAGGCAATACGAGAATGGAGTTCTCGTATCTCAGAAGATCGTAAACAAGGTTGTTGAAGCGAAAGCGGTCAACCAGGTTGTTGCGATCGGAACGAAAAAACCAGAGCCTAAAGTGAAGACGTTATCCAATAACGGCGGAGCTACTCTGGCGACGTTCACGAAACGCGGTGTTTCGTTCAAAGCCAAGAAGATATTGAATAATGTAACGCTGACGGCTTATACCGCAGACATGGAGTCTACGGGCAAAGACGAGAGCCATCCGCAATTTGGCATTACCGCCTCCGGGACGAAGGTTCAGGAAGGCCGCACGATCGCGGTCGATCCGAAAGTCATTCCGATCGGCTGGTGGGTCTATATCGAAGGAATCGGCTTCCGCCGGGCTGAAGATACGGGCAGTGCCATTAAGGGCAGTAAGATCGACGTTTATTTCGACAGCTCCAAGCTGGCGAATAAGTTTGGGCGCAAGAAGGGCTACACGGTATACGTTCTTGGACCAAATAAACCGACATCAAGCTAGCGTGCAAGGAATATAAGTCGATTTGTATTGGAAAAACTTATAAAGCCTTATATGATAAGAAGGGGCATTGCCTCTTCTTTTTTGTATTTTCACGTATATAAGTCTAGACGGCGGCTGCCGCTGCAATGTTGCGGTTCGCTGGCATAAAATATGCCCGGTCATGAAGAAAAGATCAGGCGTCGCAAGAAAGGGATGTAAATCATTGATTAAGGAAATTATCGTGGTGGAAGGCAAGGACGATACAGTAGCCGTGAAGCGTGCGGTAGAAGCCGATACGATCGAGACGAATGGCTCGGCAATCGGCGAGGAGGTGCTCCGCCGCATTGAGCTGGCACAGGAGCGTCGAGGCGTTATTATATTTACCGATCCCGATCATGCGGGGGAACGCATCCGCAAAATCGTGGCGAAGCGGGTGCCTGGCTGCAAGCATGCGTTTCTGCCGCAGGAGAAGGCGTTGTACAAGGGCGACATTGGCATCGAGAACGCGAGCCCGGATGCAATCCGGCAGGCGCTGTCCGAGCTGCGGACCGAGAATCCGGAGGGCGAGGGTGCAGGCGAGATCACCTGGGATGATCTGATGGATGCAGGCTTGATCGTACATTCCGATGCGGCCAACCGCAGGCTGAAGATGGGTAAGCTGCTTGGCATCGGCTACGCGAACGGCAAGACGTTTTTCAAGCGTTGTACAAGCTTCCGGATTTCCCGTACGGAATTCGTGGAAGCTCTGCGTAAAATGCAACAGGGACAGGAGTGAGCGGTGTGAGCGGACAAGAGACGAACGGCTCGGCTATGAAGGCGTTAGAAGTGGCAACGCCCAAGCGAACGAAAGAAATTATTGCGAAATACGGGTTCTCCTTCAAGAAAAGCTTGGGACAGAACTTTCTGATCGACCAGAATATATTGCATAAGATTGTGGCAGCGGCAGGCCTGGATAAGACGAAGGGTGCGCTGGAGATCGGTCCGGGCATCGGCGCACTGACGCAGCACCTGGCTGCTGAAGCGGCTAAAGTGACTGCTGTGGAGATCGATCCCCGGCTTATTCCGATTTTGCGCGACGTGCTTGCCCAAGATTCCCATGTAGAGGTCGTTCATGGCGACGTGCTGAAGCTGGACTTGAAGCAGCTGTTCGAGGAGAAGTTTGCGGACGTGTCCAAAGTGAGCGTCGTGGCCAACTTGCCTTATTACGTCACAACCCCGATTCTGATGAAGCTGCTGGAGGAGAAGCTCCCGCTAGAGAACATCGTCGTCATGATCCAGAAGGAAGTGGCAGAACGGATGGCGGCGAAGCCGGGCGGCAAGGAGTATGGTAGCTTGAGCGTGGCGGTACAGTTCTATTGCGAGCCGCAGATCGTGTGCCTCGTTCCGCATACGGTGTTCATTCCGCAGCCGAACGTTGATTCCGCTGTTATTAAGCTTGCCCTTCGGGACAAGCCGCCTGTAGATGTGCCAGATGAGGCTCATTTCTTCCGTATTGTGCAGGCTAGCTTTGCGCAGCGGCGCAAGACGCTAGCCAACAACCTGACGGCGCTTGTCGGCAAAGAACGGCGCGAGGAATTGACGCAGCTGCTGCTCAGCTGCGAAATCGATCCTGTGCGGCGCGGAGAGACGCTATCGCTGGAGGAGTTCGCCCGCATAAGCCGGGCTTTTCTAGAGGCAGGCTGGAAGGGCTAGCACAGGCCCATAAACAAAGACGTTCGCACACTCCGCACGTTACATCCATACGATAGACGAAGAGGTGATTTACCCATGAAGCAAGGGGACCTGGTCGTCCGCAAATCGTATGGCGGTGACGTGCTGTTCCGAGTTGAAGATGTTCGATCCGAGCGAGCCCTATTGAAAGGCACGGACTATCGATTGCTTGCGGATGCGCCGATTCCCGATTTGTCGGTTGTACGCGACCCCGAATCGACGAGAGCGACCCAGCAAGTGCGTATTAAAGTTAACGACTCCTTAAAGCGCATGCGGCAGCAAAGAGCACAGCAGCAGTCGGTGCAGACCGGCGACGAAATTAGACTGGCGGCTGCACAGCAGGCGCAGCCATATTTCGAAATGCCAGGTAAAGTACTCCATCTCGATGGCGATGGGAATTACTTACGAAAAAGCATGCAGCTGTACGAGGCGATGAAGGTGCCCGCACATGGCGTGCATGCTCATGAGTCGCAGATGGCGGACCTGCTGTACCGTCTGCTGCCCCAGGTGAAGCCTGATATTGTCGTTATTACTGGCCATGATGGCGTGCTGAAAAGCCATGCCAATGGTGACCTATACAGTCTGGGCAGCTATAAGAACTCGCAGAGCTTCGTCAATGCTGTTCACGTTGCCAGAGAATATGAGAAGAACCGCGACGGCTTAGTCGTCATAGCGGGAGCCTGCCAGTCTCATTTCGAGGCGCTTCTTCAGGCTGGCTCTAATTTTGCAAGCTCGCCTGGACGCATTCTGATCCATGCGCTGGACCCGGTCTATATTGCAATCAAATCCAGCTATACGTCCATTCGGGAGACCATTAATTTATCCGATGTCGTGCATGGCACCATAAGCGGTATTGATGGTGTAGGCGGAATTGAGACGATAGGCCGATGCCGGGTAGGTCTGCCTAAGCCGAAAGCGGCTGTGACAGCCTCCTTGCTGAAGACAACTTCCTAGTCATTTCCATCCGGAACAGGCTCTGCATCTGGGATGTTGCGGAGCTATGCCCTATTTATTTGTCCATTATTCCTCATATTAGAAAAATAAGAAAAAATACCGTTGACAAACAAATAAAATGGCTGATATAATATTTTGCTTTGTTTGACAACCTCCCTCTTTTTGGTTATAATGGACAAGGAAAGAGGTGGTAGTGGACAATGGTAAAAAATGCGCTGTTGGAAATTAAACGAAATTTGGAAGCCCATGTCGGCTCCAAAATCCGTCTTCGAGCAAACGGTGGCCGTCGTAAGACCATCGAACGAACCGGTACGTTGGAAGAAATCTACCCTTCTGTTTTCATTGTAAAACTGGATCAGGAGTCTCACGCCTTTAAGCGTGTCTCTTACAGTTATGCGGATATACTGACGGAGTCGGTGGAAGTGACCGTATGCAATGATGAAGGTCAAGTCCGTATCACCCATATGCAGCAATAGAGCAGAGCTATAGATGCCGAAAGGCCGTTTGTTTGGACGCGGATGGATTCCCATTCGCGTCCTTTTTTTCTTGAAGTCTGCAAGGCATGAACGAGGAATGACTGGCGCATACTAAAGCGCAGCAACCCCATTCCTAAGGAGGGCGACAGAAACAATGAGCCGCAGAAGATCCGTCATGTCAGAGCAGTTGAAATATGAGCTTGCCAAAGACCTTGGTTTCGCGAATAAAGTGGATCAAGAGGGCTGGGGCGGGATTACGACGAAGGAAGCGGGCAATATGGTCAAGCGCGCCATACAGCTTGCCGAGCAAGCTGCCGCGAATAAAGCGGGCCGTCCGTAAGGGCGAGGAAAGCTGTAATTCACAAGCTAAGGACACGGTGCAGGAAAGCAGCCGCAGTCTCTTAGCTTTTCTTGTGTCCGTTTGTTATAATGTTGCTTAAGCTAACGATACGAACGGGAGAGCTTATGATGAAAATATATGAGAAAGCGCCGGCTAAAATCAATCTGCTGCTCGATGTGCTGAGAAAGCGCGAGGACGGCTTCCACGAAGTCGAGATGATTATGACCATGGTCGATCTGGCAGATCGCCTGGAGATGGAGGAGCTGCCGCGGGATACGATTATTATTTCGAGTCAGGCCGGATACATACCGCTGGACGAGAAAAATTTAGCCTTCCAGGCCGCTAAGCTCATTAAAGACCGCTATGATGTACGTAAAGGCGTATATATTCATTTGGATAAAAAAATACCGGTAGCCGCAGGCCTTGCAGGCGGCAGCAGCGACGCCGCCGCCGCGCTGCGGGGATTGAACCGGCTATGGGGGCTTCAGATATCGGAGGACGAGCTGTGCAAGCTTGGCGCGGAGCTGGGCTCTGACGTGCCGTTCTGTGTAACGGGAGGCACTGCTCTAGCCACTGGCCGCGGAGAGAAGCTGGAACCGATTGCGGCGCCGCCTCAGTGCTGGGTTGTGTTGGCCAAGCCTCCAATCAATGTATCGACGGCTGACGTGTACGGCAAGTTCAGAGCGAATGAGCTGAAGACACATCCGTCAGCTGCGGATATGATATCGGCGATCGAGCGGGGTTCGTTCAACGACGTATGCGAAGGTCTAGGCAACGTGCTGGAGAACGTGACGCTGGAGCTGCATCCCGAAGTGCTGCAATTGAAGGAAAGCATGCAGCGGCTGGGAGCCGATGGCGTGCTGATGTCAGGCAGCGGGCCGACTGTATTTGGCCTGGTGTCGAAGGAAGCCAAGCTTGCCCGGATCTATAATGGGCTTAGAGGATTTTGCAAAGAGGTATACGTGGTAAGAATGCTTACATGACGATGACGTTCATCTTGATTAAATCCGTATAAAAATGTTATATTGTCTATATATTATTCGGGTTTAGGTGGGAGGGAGATGGCTTTGAAAAAATTAAAGCGCAGTGCGCGACTAGTAGAAATGACGCAATACTTGCTTAGTCGTCCTCACACGTTAATATCGTTGACAGCTTTTGCTGATCGTTATCAGTCTGCGAAATCATCTATTAGTGAAGATTTAGCTATCATAAAAGAAGTGTTCGAGGAAGAGGGCTTTGGCGAATTGAACACGCTGGCGGGCGCAGCGGGTGGCGTTAGATATACGCCTAAGATGCACACTGACACCGCCCTTTCGATTATGAACAATATTTGCCGCCAATTGGAGCAGCCAGAACGGGTGCTGCCAGGCGGTTATTTGTATATGACGGATATGCTGGGTCAGCCGGATCTTCTTGCTGATGTGGGGCGGATGTTCGCGACTTCTTTTGCAAGCCGCAATATTGATGTGGTCATGACGGTAGAGACCAAAGGGATTCCGCTCGCGTATGCGGTAGCTTCCTGCTTGAATCTGCCTGTCGTTATCGTACGCAGGGACAACAAGGTGACGGAAGGCTCTGCGGTTAGCATCAACTATGTATCTGGCTCCAACAAGCGGATTCAGACGATGTCGCTGGCCAGACGCGCATTGAAGGAGCAGTCGAGGGTGCTTATTATCGACGACTTCATGAAGGCTGGCGGAACGATTCAAGGCATGATGGATTTGCTCTATGAATTCAAAGCTACCGTAGCGGGAGTTGGCGTGTTCGTCGAGTCCGGTGAAGTGGAGCTGGAAGAACGTCTATTAGAGGATTATGTATCGCTAGCCAAATTGACGGCAGTCGATATGAAGACGAAGCAAGCGACAGTAGTGCTGGGCAATTATTTCAAATAAACGGGCGCTGATGCTATTGTTCAAGCTAACTATGAAAGGCTGGGAATTGAAGTGACACAGAAACCTATTCCGCAAGTCGTATCCACCGATAAAGCGCCTGCAGCGATTGGACCTTATTCGCAAGCGATCAAGCTGGGCGGATTGCTGTTCACATCGGGACAAATCCCGCTGGATGCATCCGGTCAATTAGTGGCAGGCGGAATTGAAGAACAAACGCATCAGGTTTTCCAAAATTTAAAAGAAGTTTTGGCTGAAGCGGGAGCGACATTTCAAGACGTTGTGAAAGCGACCGTTTTTCTGAAAGATATGAATCAATTTGCAACGATTAATGGCATCTATGCTTCCTATTTCGGAGATCATAAACCGGCTCGCTCAGCTGTAGAGGTGGCAAGGCTTCCGAAGGATGTTCTTGTCGAAATAGAGGTCATTGCATCGACAATTGTCGAATAGAAACGAAAAAGATTCAAACTAAAAAAAATATTTTAAATAGTGCATTATTTTGCCAAATTTTTAGAAGGAATTTGCACAAAAACGTGGAAGTATACACCAAGTCTCAGATAGGCAAAGGTGGTGAACACAAGTGCAAATTACTGATGTAAGACTCCGCCGTGTAAATTCGGAAGGACGCATGAAAGCTATTGCTTCCATTACCATTGATAATGAATTCGTCGTTCACGATATTCGTGTCATTGACGGTAACAATGGTATGTTTGTTGCAATGCCTAGCAAGCGGACTCCTGATGGAGAATTCCGGGATATCGCGCATCCGATTTCTTCGACTACCCGCGAGAAAATCCAAGCTGCAGTGCTCGCAGAATACGAGCGTGCTGCTACGGAAGAAGTAGCAATCGAAGAAGGCGCGTAACCTATTTCAAATCGATTTATGAATAATGCCCGGGCATGCGGTTTAGGCCGATTGTTGCTTGGGGGGTCACAGGAGGGAGAGCCGGAAGGCTCTCTTTCTTTTTTGTCTGTAATGGGATATATTCAAAAGAACAAAGCGCATGATGAGTGGGAGGAATTACGGTTGAAAGTGATGGCGATTGTGCTTGCGGCTGGACAGGGCAAGCGGATGAAATCGAAATTATATAAAGTTTTGCATCAGGTATCAGGCAAGCCGATGGTAGGCCACGTATGGAATACGGTGAAGGAGGCTCGCAGTGAGCGCACAGTTGTCGTTGTAGGGCATGGCGCGGATGCTGTGAAGGGCTATCTTGGCGACGGAGCTGAATATGTGCTGCAAGAGCAGCAGCTTGGAACTGGCCATGCCGTTCAGCAGGCGGAAGCCTTGCTGGGCTCAGAGGAAGGCACGACAATCGTCATTTGCGGGGATACGCCGCTTGTGCGGGCAGAGACGATTCAGTCGATGCTGGAGCTGCACAGCTCTACAGGCGCGGCGGCAACGGTGCTGACAGCGTCCTTTGATAACCCGACTGGCTATGGTCGCGTCATTCGCGGCGGCGATGTTGTAGAGCGGATTGTAGAGCAGAAAGACTGCACGCCGGAAGAAGCGGCTGTGAAAGAGATCAATACGGGCACCTACTGCTTCGATAATAAAAAGCTGTTCGCGGCACTGGCTCAAGTGAAGAACGACAACGCCCAGGGCGAATTTTATTTGACGGACGTCATCGGCATTTTCCGCGGGGCAGGCGAGGTCGTTCAGGGCTACTGTACATCTGATCTGGCGGAAGCAATCGGCGTCAACGACCGTGTCGCTCTTGCGGAAGCAGAGGGCTATATGCGGGAGCGGATTAACCGCAAGCATCTGCTGGAGGGCGTGACGCTTATCGACGCGTCGTCCACTTATATTGAGGCTGACGTACGTATTGGATCGGATACGATTATTTATCCGGGTACGGTTCTGCGCGGCTCGACCGTTATTGGGGAAGATTGCGTCATCGGACCTAATGCCGATATTCAAGATTCCGTTATCGGGAATGGTGTTACGGTGAAATATTCGGTAGCGGATCAATCCGTCATCGGCAACGAGAGCACTGTAGGGCCATATGCGAATCTTCGCCCGGGCTCCAAGCTTGGCGTCGGCTGCAAGATCGGCGATTTCGTTGAATTGAAAAACGCAACGCTTGACGACGGCAGTAAAGTCTCCCATCTGAGCTATGTTGGCGACGCCAAGGTTGGCAAGGACGTCAATATCGGCTGCGGCGCCATTACCGTTAATTATGACGGTTTCAATAAGTTCGTCACGGAGATTGGCGACAATGCCTTTGTAGGCAGCAACGTCAATCTGATTGCACCTGTGAAAATCGGGGACGGCGCTTATGTGGTAGCTGGCTCCACGATTACGCATGACGTGCCTGCTGGCGACCTTTCGATTGCGCGTGAACGCCAAGTGAATAAGCCGGGTTATGCGGATAAAATCCGGGCCCGGGCTAAAGTGAAAAAAGAAAATGCGAAGAAGGCAAAGTCCGAATAGCGTCTAGCTTTTGCTAGTAGAATCAAATGCTATGATTAATTCTCTGCCGGTTTGGGTACAGTTATACGGAATATGACTTTACTAGGAGGTTCCGATAGATGACCATACCGATGAATGTTGAGCAGAGAACAATTGGAACGAAAGGCGCGCTTCGCCTGTTGAGGGAAAGCGGCAAAGTACCGGGTGTCATATACGGCAAACAGCTTGCAGCGCCGGCTGCCGTTGCATTGGAAGAGAAGCAGGTGCTGGCACTGCTGCGAACTCATCCGAACGCAGTGTTGGACCTTGATATTCCCGGTGCCGGGAAGCAGCCGGTCATGATCAGCGAAGTGCAGCGCGAACCGCTGTCGCGCCGCTTGCTTCATATCGACATGCGCCAGATCAATATGAACGAGGAAGTAAGGACGCAGGTGCGGATTGACTTTGTTGGCGAAGCCAATGGCGTAGGCCAAGGCGGTATCCTGCAAGTGCTGCTGCATGAGCTTGAGGTCGAATGTTTGCCGGGCAGCATTCCGGAGGCGCTGGAGATCAATGTGGCCGATCTGGAGCTTGGGCATAGCCTGCTTGTTCGCGATGTACGTCCACCTTCCGGCGTTGAGGTGCTGTCGGACCCAGAACAAGTCGTCGTGACTGTGCTGGCGCCGCAGAAGGAACTGACGGAGGAAGAGGCAGAAGCGGCTGAAGTTGAACGGGTTGAAGCGGAGTCGAGATCCGAGGAAGCTCAAATGCACGAGGTGGATTTCGCTTAATTTCGCTTAACAAGCGGTATCGCCCTACGGCCTTGGTTACAGGCGTGGGGCAGATGCCGTTTTCTGTTTTATACAAGGGCAGGCAGGGATAACTGCTATTCGTGTAGAATGAAGAAGGACAACAACTAGCAAGAATGGGGACGAAGGTATGAAGTGGATTGCAGGGCTGGGGAATCCCGGCGCCGCTTATCAGAATACGAGGCATAATGTCGGTTTCATGGTAGTCGACGAGTTGGCAAGACGCTGGGACATCTCTGTCACGCAAAATAAATGCAAGGCGCTCATTGGCGAAGGCAATGTGAAGGGGACGAAGGTTGTTCTTATTAAGCCAATGACGTATATGAATCTATCGGGTGAGTCGGTTCGCGGCTTCTTGGATTATTTCAAGGCGGACCGCGAGGACGGCATTATCGTCTATGACGATATGGATACGGAAATAGGCAAGATCCGGCTGCGCTATCAAGGCAGTGCCGGCGGCCACAATGGCATTAAATCGCTCATTCAGCATTTGGGCACCCAGCAGTTCAATCGGGTGCGTATGGGCGTCTCACGGCCGCAGCCGGGACGCAGCATCGTAGATTATGTGCTTGATAACTTTCCGAAGAGCGAGCATGAGCTGCTGAAGACGATGGTTGAGCAGGCATGCGATGCGATTGAATACTCGCTCAGCAATTCATTTGACAACACGATGGCAAAGTTTAACCGCTAAGCCGTTAATTTACGCCAAAGCCGGGCATACTGAAGGGTATAACAATTCTTCAGGAGGCATACATATGGCTGTAAACTATATTTGCAGGCACTGCCGCACATCAATGGGGACTATCGAGCAAAGCGGAATAACGGAGCAGCAGCTCGGTTTCCATTTCTTGACCCCCGAAGAACGCAGCGATATAATAGCGTATAACCCAAACGGAGATGTGACGGTTAAAGTCATTTGCGACTACTGCAGGGAAGCGCTTGATGCCAATCCCGAGCTGGTTTTGGTCGCAAGCCCGCTGCAATAAGCGGGGAAATGAATGGTATGGCAAGGCCTTAGCGAACGCTGAGGCTTCTTTTCGATTGTTTGCAGAAAGCTTGTTTGATTGGAATAAAAGGCTTGGCAAATTGAAGGAGACGGAAATTTGCGAACGGGCTTTTGTCGCCAATGGACGGTTTAGAAACGAGGTGCCTTAACGATTGGAAGCATTAGTACAGGCTTTTGCTGCGGATCCGGACGTTCAGTCCATTATCGCCGGTGTCCGCAAAGGGATGCGGGAGCAGATGGTGTCGGGGCTCGCAGGCTCCTCCAGACAAGTGCTCGTCGCAGCCGTGAAATTGGACGTGGAGCGTCCGATGCTTGTCGTGACGCACAATATGTACGCCGCACAAAAAATAGCGGAGGATTTGCAGGAATGCTTTTCTCCCAATGAAGTATTGCTATATCCCGCCAATGAGCTGGTAGCTGCCGAAGCGGCGATCTCGAGTCCTGAGACGCTGGCGCAGCGCATGGACGCGCTAATCAAGCTGTCCGAAGGCTTCCGCGGGATCGTTGTCGTGCCTTTCTCCGGGGTTCGCCGCTATTTGCCTGTCCCAGGTGTAATGGCACAAGCGAAAATCCAGGTGCGAGTCGGAGACGAACTCGCTATTGAGCAATTTTTGCGCCAAATGGCCGGCATTGGCTATACACGCGTAGACCGGGTGGAGTCCAAGGGGGAAATGAGCGTTCGCGGCGGTATCGTCGATTTCTATCCGCTGACGTCGGCAACGGCGTACCGGATCGAATGGTTTGGCGACGATGTCGATTCGATTCGTACCTTTGATCCTGGCGACCAACGGTCGCTCGATAACTTGCAGGAGCTGACCGTTCCTCCGTGCCAGGAAATTTTGGCGGATGAGCGCCGCTTCAAGGCGGCTGCCGATCATGCGGCATCGCTGCTGGAGCAGCAGCTTGAGAAGATGACGGACCGGACGGCCAAGGATCGGCTTCGCAGTGAAATTGGCGGCGAGATCGAGAAGCTGCGGGAACAGGTTTATTTTCCGGAAATTTATAAATATATTTCTTTGCTGTACCCGGAGCGCCAGACGATATTGGACTATGTTCCGGAGGATACACTGCTCATAATGGATGAGCCTACTCGTCTGATCGAGACAGGCAAACAGCTCGAACGCGATGAAGCGGAGTGGGCGACGCATTTGCTCTCCAATGGCAAGTCGCTGCCAGGCTTTACGCTTGCGCGCGCTTCGGATGAAATCTTGCATCACCGCTCGTTCCAGACGTTGTTCCTGTCGCTGTTCCTGCGCCAGATTCCGCATACGCAGCCGCAGAACATCCTGAATATGACGAGCCGGGCCATGCAGAATTTCCATGGTCAGATGAATGTGCTCAAGGCTGAGATGGACCGCTGGCGCAAGACGGGCGCTAATGTCATGATGCTTGCCGGCAATGCTGAACGGATGGATCGGATGCGCCGTGTGCTTCAGGACTACAATATTGAGCCGCCTAAGCTGATTGAGGGCAACCTGCAGTCTGGCTTTGAGCTGCCTTCTTCGCATCTGGTTGTCATTACAGAAGGCGAGATGTTCACACAGAAGCAGCGGAAGGCTCGCCGCGTCGATAAGAAAATCGACAATGCGGAACGGATAAAAAGCTATACCGAGCTGAAGGTCGGCGACTACGTCGTGCATCAGAATCACGGCATCGGCAAGTACGTTGGTATCGGAACGCTGGAAATCGGCGGCATACACAAGGATTACCTGCATGTTCTCTATGCGGGCGGCGATAAGCTGTCTGTGCCGATCGAGCAGGTCGATATGATTCAGAAGTACGTCGGCTCCGAAGAGAAGGAACCGAAGATCAATAAGCTCGGCGGAAGCGAATGGACAAGGGCGAAGAATAAGGTTCGTTCGTCCGTTCAGGATATCGCTGACGACTTGATTAAGCTGTATGCGGAGCGTCAATCTGCACCAGGCTTCGCTTTTGGACTGGATACGGCCTATCAGAACGAGTTCGAAGCGATGTTCCCTTACGATGAGACGCGGGATCAGCTGCGGGCGATTGAAGAGATCAAGAAGGATATGGAGAAGTCGCAGCCGATGGACCGGCTTCTTTGCGGCGACGTTGGTTATGGCAAGACGGAGGTCGCGGTGCGTGCAGCATTCAAAGCGGCAATCGAGGGCAAGCAGGTAGCGATCCTCGTGCCAACGACGATTCTGGCTCAGCAGCATTACGAAACGTTCCGCGAGCGGTTCTCCGGCTATCCGTTCAACATTCAAGTGCTCAGCCGTTTCCGCTCCCGCAAAGAGCAGAATGAGACGATGAAGGGCTTGAAGGCAGGCACGGTCGATGTCGTAATTGGCACACATCGTCTGTTGTCGCAGGATGTTATCTTTAAGGATTTGGGACTGCTTATCGTAGACGAGGAGCAGCGGTTTGGCGTATCGCATAAGGAGAAGCTCAAGAAGCTGAAGACGAATGTCGATGTGCTGACGCTGACTGCGACACCGATTCCCCGGACACTGCATATGTCGATGCTTGGGGTGCGGGATCTGTCTGTCATTGAGACGCCGCCAGAGAACCGGTTCCCGGTTCAGACGTATGTTGTGGAGTACAATATGTCGCTTGTCCGCGAGGCGATTGAGCGCGAGCTCGCCCGCGGCGGCCAAGTCTACTATTTGTACAACCGGGTGCAGGGTATCTACCAGATGGCGGAGCTGATCAATTCGCTAGTTCCGGATGCGAAGGTCGCGGTAGGCCACGGGCAAATGTCGGAGCAGGAGCTCGAAAAAACGATTCTGGACTTCCTAGACGGGGAGTCGGACGTGCTCGTCAGTACGAGCATCATCGAGACGGGCGTCGATATTCCGAACGTAAATACGTTAATCGTGCATGATGCGGATAAAATGGGTCTCTCCCAGCTCTATCAGCTGCGGGGCAGGGTTGGACGTTCCAACCGGATTGCCTATGCTTATTTCACGTATCAGCGCGACAAAGTGCTGACGGAGGTGGCGGAGAAGCGGCTTCAGTCCATCAAGGAATTTACCGAGCTGGGCTCCGGCTTCAAGATTGCGATGCGGGACCTCGCTATTCGCGGAGCGGGCAATCTGCTCGGAGCGGAGCAGCACGGCTATATCGCTTCGGTCGGCTTCGATCTGTATTCGCAAATGCTGGCTGATGAGATTACGAAGCGGAAAGCGGAGATGGAAGGCGTTGAAGTGAAGGAAGAGCGTTCGGTCAGCACGCTAATCGATGTGAGCATCGACGCGTACTTGCCGTCCGATTACATCTACGACAGCATTCAGAAGATCGAGATCTACAAGAAGGTCGTGACTGTCCGTTCATTCGACGAAGCGGATGATCTAACGGAGGAGATTATGGACCGGTTCGGCAATCTGCCGCAAGCTGTCGATAATTTGCTGTCGGTTGCCCGCTTGAAGGTGTACGGCGCTATGTATGGCATCGAGCAGATTAGTCAAAAGGCTGACGATCTGATCGTCAAATTTGCGGCGCGCGAGAAAAAACGGATCGATTCGAAAAAGGTCGATCAGCTTTGTGTGGCCTTCGAGAACCGTTTCCGTCTAAGCAATGGCGTGCAGGATGATTACCCTTCCCTGCTGCTGCGCGGCAAAGGGCTGGAGATGGATCAGAAGCTGCAATTGCTGGAAAGGTTCCTGAAATCTTTCCAAGAGGCTCAGATTGGCGCGGAAGCACTGCAGGATGCGACATCCGGATAGAAAATTCGCATTGCGATGATGTTTTCTGTTACAATACTAACAACTTCCTATTTTGAAAGGGGATTCAGCATGTTGCATGGTACACGCAAATCGGCATGGCGCAGAAGCGCGCTGCTTGTAATCGCGGCAGTGCTCGTCATGACGGTTATGGCGGCTTGCGGCAAGAAGGATGAAGGGACAGGCACCACGTTTAAAGGGGCGGGAGAAGGTACAGTAATCGCCACTTATAAAGACGGTAAGGTAACGGAGCCTGAGTTCGACAGATATTTGGGCGTATTCAACATTATGCAGCCTGGATATGAGCAAGTCTTGGCGATTCCGCAATTCAAGGAACAATTGCTTCAGCAGTTCGTGTCCTACAAAGTGCTTGCTGGACAAGCTACTGAAGAGAACGTGAAGAAAGCTGGCGAAGAAACAGACAAGCAAATGAAGGATTTCGAAAAGGCGCTTAAAGAAAATGCCGATTTGAAAAAATCGCTTGATGATAAAAAAGTGACAAACGCCGACGTTAAGACATACTTGAGCTTGATGCTCGTCGTTGTAGAGCATATGAATTCCCAAGTAACCGAGGATCAAATTAAAGCCGAGTATGAGAAAAACGGCGGCAATTACAACCCGGTAACCGTTCGCCACGTATTGGTGACAACTACTGATCCTTCTACGGGTCAAGAGAAGCATAAGCCAGAAGAGGCGCTGAAGCTTGCCAAGGAAGCGAAAGCGGAATTGGAAGCCGGCAAGAGCTGGGATGAAGTCGCGAAGAAATACTCCGAGGACGGGGGCTCCAAAGACAAAGGCGGCCTCTATGAGAATGCCAATGCAGGGGATTGGGTAGAAGGCTTCAAGAAAGCGGCACTTGAGCAAAAAGTAGGCGTAATTGGCGATCCGGTTGAAACCGAATATGGCTATCATGTCATCAAGGTTGAGAAACGCGACGTGAAAGCTTACGCTGACCTCGACGAGAAAACGAAAGAATCCGTGAAGAGCGCGGTTGCTTACGAGCATATGAACACGTTCATGAAGGATGAAATGCCGAAGCAGGATTTGAAAATTACGCTTCCTAAGCCGTCTGCATCTCCGGATGCATCGGCTTCGCCTTCACCTGAAGCTACGTAAAAAACCTGAAGACGCAAAGTAATAACGGATTGAAAAGGACTGCCCCATGCGGGCAGTCCATTTTTTTGTTGGCTTCTTTCCTCAGATTTCAATTTTTGTGTAATATATATGTAATATATAAATAAGCTTTAAGAGGTATTGCGGCAGGTTTTATGGTGAAAATAAGCGGAAAATGCCCCGAATAACAGTTTCGTGAGACAAACGTCCCCCCTTTTTTAAAAATTTAATGTTATATATATTGACATACAATCTGACCGCCCCCTATAATAAGGATGCGAACATTGGAAATGCATTCCATGTAAATGTTCGTCATTAGATTAAATTTATAGAAGAATTGGGGAGTGGAGAGATGAGAAAGAAATGGTTTTATCAGATGGGACTCACTGCGGTAGTGCTTAGCATGGTGCTGGCTGCTTGTGGCAACAATGAAGAACCTGTATCCACTACATCAGGAGGCAATTCAGAGGCAGCATCGGGCGATACGATTAAGGTAGGGGTGCTTCATTCTTTGAGCGGTACGATGGCCATTAGTGAGGTGTCGGTGCGTGATGCCGAGATTATGGCGATCGAAGAAATTAATGCCGCAGGCGGCGTGCTTGGGAAGAAGCTTGTAGCCGTAGAAGAGGATGGCGCATCGGATTGGCCGACCTTCGCTGAGAAAGCGCGCAAGCTTATTTCTGAAGATAAAGTCGCGACCGTGTTTGGCGGATGGACGTCCTCCAGCCGTAAGGCGATGAAGCCCGTATTTGAAGAGTTGAACGGCCTGCTCTGGTACCCGGTTCAATATGAAGGACTTGAATCCTCTCCAAATATTTTTTATACAGGAGCCACAACGAATCAGCAGATCGTGCCCGCAGTTGACTGGTTGTTAGAAAATCGCGGCAAAAAGTTTTACCTGCTTGGCTCGGACTACGTTTTCCCGCGTACAGCTAACTTAATCATTAAGGAACAGCTGAAGGCTAAGGGCGGAGAATTGGCTGGCGAGGAATATACACCACTTGGCCATACGGATTACAGTACGATTATTAGTAAAATCAAAGCTGCGAAGCCGGATGTCGTGTTCAACACGTTGAACGGCGACAGCAACGTCGCTTTCTTCAAGCAGTTGAAGGATGCAGGCATTACCGTGCAGGACATGACGACATTGTCTGTGTCTGTAGCGGAGGAAGAAATCCGCGGCATCGGCGTCGACGTGCTCCAAGGCCATTTGGCAGCTTGGAATTACTATCAAACGACAGACACACCGGCGAACAAAAGCTTCGTTGCCAACTATAAGAAGAAGTACGGCGAGAATAGAGTGACGGCTGACCCGATTGAAGCGGGCTATACGGCAGTCTACCTCTGGAAAGCGGCTGTAGAGAAAGCGGGCTCCACTGATGTCGACAAGGTCAAGGAAGCGGCGAAGGGACTGGAGTGGGATGCGCCGGAGGGCAAAGTGAAGATCGACGGCGAAACGCAGCATATTTACAAAACGGTGCGGATCGGAGAGGTGCAGGCTGACGGGCAGTTCAAGGAGCTGTGGAATTCCGGTGAAGCGGTGAAGCCGGATCCGTACTTGAAAGGCTATGATTGGGCGGCAAGCATCAAGCCTACGGAATAGCGGGCTAAGCGGCAGCGCTCGGCGTCACATAAACGGTAACAGGCGGAGGGAGTATTCTAGGGCAATAGATAGATACTCCCTCTGTTGTTGCAGTGGGCGGCGACGCGCAAATCATGAAGGAGTTGAAGGCATATGGAAGTATTTACGCTGCAGTTATTCAACGGGCTGAGCGTTAGCTCGATTCTGCTTCTCATTGCATTAGGTCTCGCTATTACGTTCGGATTGATGAAGGTCATCAACATGGCGCATGGTGAGCTTATAATGATCGGCGCCTACTCCACCTATTTAACGCAAAATATTTTTAAAGACATATTGCCGCCATCGCTTTTCGACTGGTATTTTGTGCTGGCGATTCCGGTCAGCTTCCTTATTGCTTTTGTGCTTGGCCTTATTTTAGAAATGAGCCTCATTCGCTTCCTGTATGGCAGGCCGCTCGACAGTTTGTTGGCCACCTGGGGCGTTGGATTGGTGCTGCAGCAGCTGGCGAGATCGATCTTCGGGGCGCCAAATGTTGCGGTTACGAGCCCGTCTTGGTTTAACGGCGGTGTAGAGGTGTTAGGTGCCGTGCTGCCTTATAAGCGATTGTTCATTATTGGGCTTGTTGCCCTATGCTTGCTTGCCATGTACTTCTACATTTACCGCAGCCTAGAGGGGCGCAGAATGCGTGCTGTGATGCAGAATCGCGATATGGCTGCTTGTCTTGGTGTATCTACCAGACGCGTTGATGCCATGACCTTTGCGATCGGCTCAGGCATAGCGGGTATCGCAGGGTGTGCGCTTACGCTGTTGGGTCCTATTGGGCCGTCCCTTGGTACCTACTATATCGTCGATGCGTTTATGGTAGTCGTTCTTGGCGGTGTCGGCAAGCTGGTCGGCACAGTGCTTGGCGCAATGGGAATCGGCGTATTTAATACAATGTTCGAATATTGGACGAATGCTTCGCTCGGCAAGGTGCTCGTATTCCTCTGTATCGTTGCTTTTTTGCAATGGAAACCGATGGGGTTCGTGGCGATGCGCTCGCGTTCGCTTGATTCATAGAGAGAGGTGGAGAGACGGATGTTGACGCTGAAAAAATTAACGCCAGGGCGGATCTGGCTGTTGATTGGATATGCTGCCGCGGCTGCTGCTCTATTCTCGGCTCCGCTATTTCTAAGTGATTTTCGATTGAATCTGCTTGCGAAATTTCTCGCATTCGCTATTGTGGCGCTTGGGCTTGATCTGATCTGGGGTTTTACCGGTATTCTAAGCTTGGGTCATGGCATCTTCTTCGGTCTTGGTGCCTATGCGATGGCGATGTATTTGAAGCTGGAGGCGGGCGGCGGCAAGCTGCCGGACTTTATGGGCTGGAGCGGCCTGAATCAGCTGCCTTGGTTCTGGAAGCCGTTCGAAAACTTTGGATTTACAGTGCTAATGGGCATTCTCATACCCGCTTCACTGGCGCTTCTCCTAGGCTTCTTCACGTTCCGCAACCGCATTCGGGGTGTTTACTTTACGATTCTGACGCAGGCTTTGGTCATTATTACGACGACACTGCTCGTCGGCCAGCAAGCTTATACAGGCGGGACGAACGGTGTTACCGGCTATAGCAAGATCCTCGGCCAGTCTATTGCATCCTCCGATACGAAGCGGATGCTGTATTGGATTACTGCGGCGGTGCTGATCGCTGTTTTTATCCTTTGCCGCTATATCGTCAAGAGCCGGTTTGGCAAGGTGCTGTGCGCCATTCGAGACGGTGAGAACCGGGTGCGCTTCATTGGCTACAATCCGGCTGTCTATCAAATGGTCATTTTCACGATTTCTGCTGCGTTGGCTGGCATCGCTGGCATGTTGTTTGTACTCCATGTCGGAATCATTTCCCCGTCGATGATGGGGATCGTTCCTTCTATTGAGATGGTGCTGTGGGTTGCGATCGGGGGTCGCGGCACGTTAATTGGCGCAGCGCTCGGCGCGGTGCTGATGAACTGGGCGAAGAGTGAGTTCAGCACGACGTATCCGGAGGGCTGGACGTATTTTCTTGGAGCGGTATTTATTGTGGTGGTCGTATTCCTGCCAAACGGGCTGATGGGGCTTGCTAGCAAGTTTAAGCTAGGCAAAGGCAAAAAAAGGAGTGAGCCAAAGCATGATGGAGTCGAGTATCCTGCGGTGTGATGAAGTGACGGTGGAGTTTGACGGCTTCAAGGCGGTGCAAGGGATGAGTTTACAGCTTAAGAAAGGGGAGCTGCGCTTCCTAATCGGGCCTAACGGCGCCGGGAAAACGACGATGCTTGATGTCATCTGCGGCAAAGTGCGTCCGGCGTCCGGCCGTGTTACGTTCAAGGAATCTGTCGATATCGCGAAGAAAAAAGAGCATCAGATCGCCGAGCTCGGCATCGGACGCAAATTTCAGGCGCCTTCGATATTTCCGTCGATGACAGTAGCTGAGAATCTGGAGATCGCAATGCGCCAGCGGCGTGGTGTATTCACCGTGCTGTTCGCGAGAATGAAGGCGGAGGATGCTGCTCGAATAGAGTATCAGTTGGAGATGATCGGGCTGCAGGATAAGGCGGATTGGCGCGCGGGAGGTCTGTCTCATGGCGAGAAGCAATGGCTGGAGATCGGTATGATGCTGCTGCAGGAGCCGGAAGTGCTGCTTCTTGATGAACCGGTCGCCGGTATGACGGATAAGGAAACGGATAAAACGGGTGAGCTGCTGATTGAGATTTCACGCCAGCGCTCTATCGTTGTTGTGGAGCACGACATGGAATTTGTCCGTAATTTTGCGAGCAAGGTGACGGTCATGCATGAGGGGAAGCTGCTCAAGGAAGGGACGATGGAGGAAGTGCAGCGGGATGATCGTGTGGCTGAAGTCTACTTGGGAAAAAGGCGGGATGCGGATGTTAGCCGTTCAACAGCTTGAAGCGGGTTATGGTGAAAGTGTTATCCTTCGCAATGTGTCACTGAAGGTGAAGCCAGGACAGGTCGTGTGTCTGCTCGGCCGTAACGGAGTTGGCAAAACGACGCTTATGAAAAGCATTATGGGGCTGCTTAAGGCTCGAGGAGGCGTGGTTTCCTACAACGGGCAGGAATTGACGAAGCAAGCGCCGGGGCGGCGCGCAAAGAGCGGCATTGGCTATGTGCCGCAGGGCCGTGAAATATTCGGGCAGCTGACCGTTTACGAGAATATATTGATTGGATTAGAGGCTTCCCGCGACAAATCTGCGAAATCCATTCCGCAGGAGGCGATTGCTAATTTTCCCGTGCTGCCGACAATGTACGCTAGACGCGGCGGCGACTTGAGCGGCGGGCAGCAGCAACAGCTGGCATTCGCGCGAGCGCTGGCATCGAAGCCGGAGGTGCTTCTGCTTGATGAGCCGTGCGAAGGTATCCAACCATCTATTGTCGACGATATTCGGGATGTCATTCGATCTATTAAGGCAGATGGCAAGACGGCGATTTTGCTGGTGGAGCAAAGCTTGGAGTTTGTGAAAAGCGTTGGCGATTATTTTTATGTCCTAGAGAAGGGTGCGGTCGCTTGGGAAGGCGGCTTGGAATCGTTGACGGATGATGTTATTAAAAAGTATCTGACGGTGTAGACGGCGAGTGGTAAGTGATAGCCGGCCTCTTTGTGGAAGCGTTAAAAGACGTTTTCGCGAAAAGGCCGGCTATTGTTGTTCATAAATGCAAGGAGGTAGGGAAAAGTATGGAGGTAGTTGGCGTGATAAACGATAAATAGGGTGAAGGGTGGTGACAATGTGGCTAGAAGAAATCGAAGGCTGCTGGTGCCGGGGGCTAGAGCGGCGATGCAGAACTTCAAAGCCGATGTGATGCGGCAAGAAGGATATACGGTTGATCCCAATAATCCTGATGGAGTGAAGTATGAGGTGGCGAGTGAATTGGGTATTCCGCTCAAGCCGGGAGATAACGGGGATTTGAAGACGGAGGATGCCGGTCAGATCGGCGGGAAAATCGGGGGCTCTATGGTGCGCGAGATGATCCGGCTGGCGCAGGAGAAGTTGGCCAGACAATAATTATGGAGCTGAATAACAGGTCGTCCTGAAGATCGCAGCACGGGATCGGAAGGGCGGCTTATTTATTTGTGGTTTACTTATAATGTAAAAAGTGATATCATGATCATATCAAAATAATATAAGGGGCTGGTTCTATGAAGGAAAAACAAGCATGGCATGTTAACGGGTTTCTGGCGCTGCTCATTGCATTGGCGTCAATTGCTGGCGGGATAGCACTCATTGTAGCCGGTTCGACATCAACGGAAACGAATGCAGTCTTCATTGTGTTAGGGATTGTTCTTGGTGCTGTATTTGTTGTAGCGGTGTCGTCGCTGACGATCGTGCAGCCGAATGACTCCAAGGTCATTACGTTTTTCGGTTCGTATGTAGGGACCGTCTCAAGAAGCGGAATGTGGATGGTGCTGCCGTTCACGAACAAGAGCACGGTTTCGTTAAAGGTGCGCAACTTCAATAGCCAGACGCTGAAGGTTAATGATGCGGAGGGCAACCCTATCGAAATCGGAGCAGTTGTCGTTTTCAAAGTAACGGACTCGGCTAAAGCAAGCTTTGATGTCGATAATTATGAGAAATTTGTTGCGATTCAAAGCGAAACGGCGGTTCGGCATACAGCGGCTCAATACGCCTATGATACGTTCGAGAACGAAGATGCGTTGTCATTAAGAGGCAATGCGGATGAAGTGGCGAATGAGCTGATGAAGGAGCTGCAGACACGTTTGTCCGTGGCGGGTGTGAAAGTGATAGAGACGAGACTGACGCACCTGGCTTATGCCCCGGAAATTGCAAGTGCAATGCTCCAGCGGCAGCAGGCAATTGCAATCGTGTCCGCTAGGCAAAAGATTGTTGAAGGCGCGGTTGGTATGGTGGACTCTGCTTTGAAGCAATTAATCGAGAATGGGATCGAGCTTGATGCGGAGAGGCGTGCGGCGATGGTGAACAATTTGATGGTAGCCATCGTTTCGGACCGCGCGGCAACGCCGGTCATCAATACTGGATCTCTTTATACCTAAAGGAGACTCCTGATGGGGAAAGAAAAGAAAGCTTTCGCGCTGCGCCTTGATCCTGATATTCACCGTGCGCTGGAGCAATGGGCAAATGACGAATTCCGCAGCGTCAACGGCCATATCGAGTTTTTGCTCAGGGAAGTGCTCGGGAAAGCGGGAAGGCTGCCGAAGCCTTCCTCCAGCAAACCGCAATCACAAGAAGAATAAAGGGATGGCCGATTGTTCCGATACGGGAATGATTCGGCCATTTTTTATTTATGTTATATAATCTAACATTAATATTGACAAATCCATACGCTCCCTACTATACTACGATTAAACGTTAGGTTTTCTGACAATTAAATAAAGGTTCTGTCCTTCTAATTGATGAGGATGAGAGCGAAAATGCTGTCTAGGGTTCCGTTGAGGCTTTGCATATGCAGAGAATCAAGTCTGGTCCAAGAGACGGCGTACAGTCTGATCGGGCTGTATAACACGGAAGGATAAAAGCCTGGGAGATTACATTCTCTCAGGCTTTTGTTTATTTTAGAGCCCGGAGGGCAGCACGATTGGCTGTTCGGAGCGAAATAGACAAGGAGTGGGGAGAATGGAAAAGTTGACGATGAAGAGACTGTGCAGCCTGTTGCTTGTGATCGCGATGTTCACCATTGCAGGCTGCGGAGGCGGCTCTAAAGCTTCTGGAGGAGCGGGAAGTCCGGTTACAATTGCGCTCAGTCCTTGGCCCGGCTGGTATATGTGGTATTTGGCGGAGGAAAAGGGCTTTTTCGAAAAGCACGGGGTTCAAGTTAAGCTGGAGTTTTTCCCTGTCTACAGTGACTCGCTTCAAGCTCTCGCGACGGGCAAGGTTGACGCTAACAGCCAGACACTTAGCGATACGCTAGCTCCGATCTCCAAAGGAATCCCGCTCAAAGCAGTGCTTGTGAATGATAATTCTTTTGGCGGCGATGCGATTGTCAGCAAAGCGAACATCAACTCCATTGCGGAATTGAAAGGTAAAACCGTTGCGACCGAGCTGGGGACGGTAGATCATCTGCTGCTGCTCACTGCTCTCGCGGAGAATAGCATGAAAGAAACGGATATTAATTACGTCAATATGACTGTCAACGACGCGGGTCCTGCTTTTATATCCGGCAAAACCGATGCATCGGTGCTGTGGGAGCCTTTCCAGACGATTGCGGTGAAGGAAGGGAAGGGCAAGGTATTGTTCTCATCGAAGGATACGCCGGGGCTTATTCCTGACTTGCTCGTATTCCGGGAGAAGATGGTAAAGGAAAGGCCGGAAGAGATCCAGAAAATCGTAGATGCCTGGTTCGATGCGGTCGCTTACTTCCAGGAAAATCAGGAGGAGGCCATCTCCTTGCTTGCGGGGAAGGCGGAGACGTCTCCCGAAGATTTCAAGCTTGGTATGGACAGTATCAAGCTGTTCTCGGTAGAGGATAATCTTCATGCGTTTGAGAAGCGGGATGAATATACGTCGCTTGAATATACGGCAGGAAAAACGGCGGCTTTCTTGAAGGGGCTCGATATGGTCGATGAGATTAAAGACGTAAGCGTCATGTTCGACTCGCAATTCGTTAAAAATACGGCAGCAAGGAAGTGATGCGAGATGAAACCGGTCAACAGACGCAAGCCGTATCGTATGCAAATCTTCAAAGAAATAGGAGCAAAGCCATTTGCCCTGACAGCAGGAGCTTCCTTCCTAGCCCTGCTGTTGATCTGGTCGGTGCTTAGTTATATGAAGCTCGTCAATCCGGTTTTTCTGCCGGAGCCGCATCAAGTGCTAATGGAATTGTTCAGGCAGCTTGGTACGGAGGCCTACTGGCATCATATCGGCATTAGCGTGTTCCGCGTCTCGGCCGGCTTCCTGCTTGCTTGCATCGTCGGCATTCCGATCGGCCTGTTTGCCGGGACGTTCAAATACGGCGAAGCTGTGGTGGAACCGCCTATGGAGTTCATCCGTTACATGCCGGCGGTTGCTTTCATTCCGCTCATTATGGTGTGGGCGGGTATCGGTGAATGGGCGAAAATATTGCTCATCTTCATCGGCTGCTTTTTCCAGCTCGTTCTGATGGTTGCCGACAACACGCGCCGGGTGTCGCATGACCTGCTGCAAGCCTCCTTCACGCTGGGAGCAAGCCGCTGGAAGGCCATTGAGACGGTGTTGATCCCGGCCATGCAGCCGCAATTAATGCATACGCTTCGTCTCATTCTCGGCTGGGCATGGACGTATCTGGTAGTGGCTGAGCTTGTGGCCGTCAACAGCGGTTTGGGGTATGCGATTATGAAGGCACAGCGATTTTTGAATACGGATCAAATCTTTGTCGGCATCATCGTTATTGGTTTGCTTGGTCTCATAAGTGATCGGATATTCGCCTTCATGAACAAGCGGTTTTTCCCTTGGGCCTAGCGGCTGATTGAACAGTTAAATAAAGGTTCCCGGTTAAGCAGCAAATGGGGACGAAAAAAGTTGTCTAGGGTTCCGCTGATGGGATGCGTGTAGTCATTCTAACAGGGCTGGACCGAGAGACGGCGTATGGCGCTTCGCCATATAACACGGAAGGATAAAAGCCTGGGAGAACAGCTCCTTGGCTTTTTCTATTTTAAACAAGCGGGAGGAACGCGGCATGATGTGGAGCAAAACGATAGAAGCGGGCGGCAAGTGGTCGGGAAGTATCGGCAAAGGGAGGCTGGTTCGCTTTACGGCTCAAGAGGCCGGGGCGAACTTATCAATTCTGTTGTTCAATGCGAGAGATTTGACAGAGCGTTACAACATGCCGGATACGTTGAAGGCGCAATATACAGCGCGTTTGACGCGGGGGCATACACTAATGAGCGACAACGGCCGTGTTCTGGCCAGTATTGTGGAGGATAGCCTGGGCTGGCATGATCCGATAGCCGGTTACATGAGCCGGTCGCTGACGGATCACAAATACGGGCTGACAAATTACCAGCAGCAGCGCAATGATTGGCTGAGGAGCGGTCAGGAAAATTTCGCAGTTGAGCTGGTGCGCAGCGGACTGGGGGTGCGGGATATGATGCCTGTCGTCAATTTGTTTGCCAAAGTCAGCTGTGATAATGAAGGCGACATGCATTATGACGAGCTTCATTGTCCGGCGGGGGCGACGGTCACGCTCCGCACGGAGATGGATGTGCTGCTGCTTCTGTCGAACACGCCGAATCCGCTGGATTCCCGCGTCGTCTATCCTTCTGTTCCTGTGCTGCTCGAAGTGTCGGAAGCGGCCGCGGTTGATCGGGACAGCGACTATTGTGTCCATTATCGCCCTGAGAACGTAAGGGCGTTCGAAAATACTTGGGAGTACCAGCTGCTGCTCGGCATTTAGCGGGAAACGATCATTTTACGAGGGAGGAAGTTTGCGATGACGGTATTTAATCGGGTAGAAAGCGTGAGAGATGAGGCAGATGCAGTCTATGAGGCAACGGTACTGGCGGGGGACGGCTGGATGTATGACCTGAAGCCAGGACAGGTGCTGCGGATCGTGGATATGGAAGGCAATCAAGCGGCGGACACGATATTTTACGCTGCGGATGATCCGGAGGATCACTATAGTGCCGTGGCGACAATAGCCGGGCAAAAAAATATTTATTTGACGGCGGGGTCCGTCTTGCTTGCTGAGTCGGGAAAGGCGCTTCTTCGGATTGTTGCTGATACCTGCGGCCGTCATGATACGGTGGGCGGTTCTTGCTCGGCTCAGAGCAACACCGTCCGCTACGCCCATGAGAAGCTTCATATGCATAACTGCCGGGATACGTTTATGCTGCAGCTGGCGAAGCGGGGCGGGTCGTATTCGAAGCGTGATCTGGCGCCAAACATCAATTTCTTCATGAATGTCCCGGTAACGAGCAATGGCGGTTTAAAGTTTGACGACGGTGTATCGTCGCCAGGGGCGTACGTGGAGCTTGAATCGCTTGGCCGAACGACAGTCTTGATCAGCAATTGCCCGCAATTGAACAATCCTTGTAATGGCTATAATCCGACGCCGATTCGCGTCTTGATCTGGGAGAATTGAAACGGACGCTCGCTAAGGGGGAATACATGATGTTTACAAAAGTGCTAATTGCTAACCGCGGTGCTATCGCTGTACGTATAGAGCGGACGCTGCGCCGGCTCGGCATCCGGTCCGTTGCTGTCTATACACAAGCGGATCAAGACAGTCGGCATGTCGATGAGGCGGATGAAGCGGTGTTGATTGGTGATGGCCCGGCTAAGGAAAGTTATTTGAATGCGGAGCTCATCCTCAAGACGGCTATGGAGACCGGGGCGCAGGCGATCCATCCTGGCTATGGATTTTTAAGTGAAAATGCAGATTTTGCGCGAGCCTGCCGTGAGCAAGGCATTGTGTTCATCGGTCCGACGCCGGAGCAGATGGAGCAGTTCGGGCTGAAGCATTCCGCGCGGGAGCTGGCGGAAAAGGCGGGAGTCCCGATGCTGCCGGGTACACCGCTCATTACGGAACTTGCGGAAGCTTTGAGTGAGGCCGATCGAATCGGCTACCCGGTCATCTTGAAAAGTACTGCTGGCGGCGGCGGTATTGGGATGAGAGTGTGCGACGATGAGGGAGCGCTGATCGCCGCTTATGACGGCGTGCGTCATCTGGCCGAAACGAATTTCAAAAACGGCGGCTTGTTTTTGGAGAAATATATCGCCAGAGCCCGTCATGTCGAGGTGCAAATTTTCGGCAATGAATTCGGTGAGGTCGTTGCGCTTGGAGAGCGCGACTGCTCCATCCAGCGCCGCAATCAGAAGGTAGTTGAGGAAAGTCCGGCGCCGAATCTGCCGGAAGCCGTGCGTGCCGGTCTGCTTGCTTCCGCTACTCGGCTTGCTGCTGAAGTAGGCTACCGCAGCGCCGGGACGGTGGAATATCTATATGATCCGGAGAGCTGCGCCTTCTATTTCCTCGAAGTGAATACAAGGCTGCAAGTGGAGCACGGTGTGACGGAGGAAGTGCTGGGCATCGACCTTGTCGAGTGGATGGTTCGCGAAGCTGCGGGAGAATTGCGGGGGCTGGAGACTTTGGTTCCCGAACCCCAAGGACATAGCATACAAGCTCGAATCTATGCCGAGGATTGCTTGCAGAACTTCCGTCCGAGCGCCGGTCAGCTGGACCGGGCGGTATTTTCCGAGAATGCCCGTAATGAGAGCTGGGTGAGGGATGGCATTCAAATTACGACGCTTTACGATCCGATGCTGGCGAAAATCATCGTACACGGCAAGGATCGCGAAGAGGCTATCGCGAAGCTCCTAGCCGCGCTGGGTGAAACCAGGATGTTCGGCATTACAACCAATCTGCAATATTTGCAGGCGCTGCTTCAGGAGGCAGAATGCCGAGACGGTCTGGTCTACACGCGAATGCTGGAGGGGTTTGCTCCGGCTGAGGCTGCGCTTGAGGTGCTGGACGGAGGGATCCAGACGACGGTACAGGATTTTCCTGGACGGGTTGGACACTGGGATGTAGGGGTGCCGCCATGCGGACCGATGGACCCGTACTCATTCCGGATTGGCAACAAGCTGCTTGGCAATGCCGACGATGCGGCAGGTCTCGAACTGACGCTGCGCGGCGGCGCTTATAAGTTTCGCGACGATATTTGGTTTTGTCTCACTGGCGCGGATATGGGGGCAGAGCTGGATGGGGAGCCTGTTCCGCTCCACCGGCCGTTGCGCGCTGATCGTGGTCAGGTGCTTCGCTTCGGTGAGACTTCTGCTGGGCTGCGGACGTACTTGCTGCTCGCAGGAGGGTTGGATATGCCCCGCATATTGGGCAGTTCTGCAACCTTTACGTTAGGCGGCTTTGGTGGCCACGGCGGACGGGCGCTTCGCGCGGGCGACGTGCTGCGGGTGAATGGCGGTCATCAGCCGCCGCCATGGAGCGGGTATATCGATGAAGCATTTCTTCCAGCTGTTGTCCGGGAGTGGACGATTGGCGTTATTCCGGGTCCGCATTGCACGGAGGAGTTTTTGCGGGCGGAGTATTTGACGCAGCTTACCGAGACGATATGGGAGGTGCATTTCAACAGCTCCCGGACCGGCGTGCGATTAATTGGACCGGCTCCGCTGTGGACCCGAGAGGATGGAGGTGAAGCGGGGCTTCATCCTTCTAATATTCATGACAATGCGTATGCAATTGGGACGCTGGATCTGACCGGCGATATGCCGATTTTGCTCGGTCCGGACGGGCCAAGTCTTGGCGGTTTCGTCTGTCCGGTAACGACAGCCTCCGCGGAGTTCTGGAAGCTGGGCCAATTGCATCCCGGCGACAAAGTGAGCTTCCGTCTGCTGACGCTGGAGGAGGCAGATGCGCTGCGTGAGGCTCAAGAAGCAAATCTGCAAGCGATTGGTCGTGGAGATGTGCAGGCACTTGCTGAATTAAGCTTGCCGCCCAAGCCGGATCGTTTGTTGGCGCCATCTTACCCGCTGTTAGTGAGCGAATCTGTGGGGCGGCGTTTTCCAATTACGATTCGCTGCAGCGGCGATGAGAATCTGCTCGTGGAATATGGCGCGTTGGAGCTTGATCTGCTGCTGCGTTTCCAAGTGCATGTCTTAATGGATGCCATTCGCGACTGTGCGGACCTTCCTGTGCTGGATTTGACGCCGGGCATCCGCTCGCTGCAAGTGCATGTGGATCGCTCGCGAATAACGGTGGGCGAGGCCTGCCGTCTTATTCTTGAACTCGATCGTAAGCTTCCGCCGCTGGAGTCAATCCAAGTGCCTTCGCGAATCGTCCGGCTCCCGCTCTCGTGGGATGATCCGGCTACTCAGCAAGCGATTGACCGCTATCAGCAGACGGTACGGTCCGATGCGCCTTGGTGTCCGAGCAACATCGAGTTTATCCGCCGAATTAACGGGCTGGGCAGTATCGATGAGGTGCAGAGCATTGTGTATGACGCAAGTTATCTGGTACTGGGACTTGGTGACGTTTATCTGGGCGCGCCTGTGGCAACACCGATGGATCCGCGTCATCGTCTCGTAACGACGAAGTACAATCCGGCCCGCACCTGGACGCCGGAGAATGCGGTTGGCATAGGCGGCGCCTACATGTGCGTGTATGGGATGGAAGGGCCTGGCGGCTATCAATTTGTCGGCCGGACAATCCAGATGTGGAACAAGCTCCGTACGACGGAAAGCTTTCAGCCAGGTAAGCCTTGGCTGCTCCGGTTCTTCGATCAGATTCAGTTTTTCCCGGTAAGCGCCGACGAGCTGCTTCGTCTTCGCGAAGATTTTCCGCGCGGCCGCTATGAAGCTGAGATCGTAGAGACGACTTTTGATTTGGGAGAGTATCTGGCTTTCTTAGAAGAGATCGGGGACAGTGTGGAGCAATTCCGCGTGAAGCAGCGTGCGGCTTTTACTGCGGAAAGAGAGAGCTGGAAGGCGCTTGGTCTGGCTGAATATGTGTCGGAAAGCGATTCGGGACAATTGGATGAGGAAGAGACGCTTCCACCCGGAACGGAAGCGGTGCGCTGCAATATGCCGGGAAGTGTATGGAAGGTGCTTGTCTCGCCGGGTGAAGCGGTTAAGAAAGGTGACACGCTGCTTATTATTGAGAGTATGAAGATGGAATTCTCGCAGCAGGCTTCCTGTGATGGCGTTGTGGCTTCCGTCTTCGTCAAGCCGGGCGATGAAGTGCATACGGGGCAGCTAATCGTCGGCATTACGACAGAAATTGGGGTGGTGGCAGGATGACGGTTTTGAATATGCCAATCGTTTTATCTATCGGATGGTTGAAGGAACAGTATGCAGCAGGGCATCTTTCGCCAGAAGTTGTGATTGCTAGTATTGTGGAACGAGCTAAGGCCGACGACGCTAAAAATATATGGATCACCCCGCCGTCTTACGAGCACATCCAGCTGTATTTGGACCGGTTGGCTAGTCTAGCTCCCGCTGATGCACCGCTTTGGGGTATTCCATTCGCGGTTAAGGACAATATGGATGTGGCTGGCCTGCCCACTACGGCGGGCTGTGCCGAGTATGCCTATATACCTGCCCATCATGCGGCTGTCGTGGAGCGGCTGGTAGAAGCGGGGGCTATACCGGTTGGCAAAACGAATCTTGATCAATTCGCGACGGGGCTTGTCGGAACGAGAAGTCCGTATGGGGAAACGGTTAACTCCCTTCGTCCTGAATTGATTAGCGGCGGTTCGAGCTCGGGCTCGGCGGTAGCAGTTGCACTTGGTCATGCGGCATTTTCTCTAGGTACGGATACGGCAGGCTCCGGCCGCGTGCCGGCTGCGTTGAATGGCTTAATTGGCTTCAAGCCCAGCCTTGGCGCTTGGCCAGTCAAAGGGGTAGTTCCGGCTTGTGAAAGCTTGGATTGCGTGACTGTATTCGCCCATAGCCTGGAGGATGTGCTTGCGGTGGATCAAGTGGCACGCGGCGCCCACCCCTCCGATCCTTGGTCGCGCAGTCTGCCTCAACCGGCTGCCAAGTTGCCTTCAAAGCTTTATTTGCCGAAGAATCGGCCTAGTTTTTACGGTCCATTCGCAGATGTGTACGGCAAAGCTTGGGATGCGGAGGTTGCGCGGTTCGTTAGGCTGGAGGAGCGGGGCCGGCTCGGCATGATAATCGAGTATATTGATGATGCGCTGTTCTCAGAGGCTGCGGCGATTTTATACGATGGGCCATGGATTGCAGAGCGGTGGGCAGAAATGGAGGGCTTCGTCGAGGCGAGTCCGTCAGGAACGGTGTTTCCGGTGACGGAGCAGGTGCTGCGCTCGGGTGGTTCTGATGCTATGACGGCTGCTGCTACCTTCCGGGTGATGCACAAGCTGGCGGGCTTCAAGCTGGAGGTGCGCCAATTGTTGGCGGATGCCGTGCTGGTGATGCCAACGTGCGGAGGCACGTGGACGCGTGAAGAGGTGCGTCTGAACCCCGTTGCGACTAACAGCGCGATGGGGCTGTATACGAATCATTGCAATCTGCTCGATCTATGTGCTGTTGCTATTCCGGCAGGCGAAGCGGAAGCGGACTTGCCGTTCGGCATTACGATGTTTGCCTTGGCGGAGAACGAAGGTTTAATCGTTGGGGCGGCAGCGCGTGCTATGGAAGTAGAGGTGCCTGTGCATGTTGAGGGTGCTGATTCGGTTGTTGTAGATCGTGAACTTGGTCTGCCGGGCGGGGAAATGGCGACTACGCTTATTGCTGTATGTGGCCTTCACATGCGAGGTTTTCCGTTGGAGAAGCAGATGCTTGGCTGTGAAGGGGTTTATATTCGTACTGCGAGATCGGCTGCTAAGTATAAGTTGTTCACGCTGCCAACGGTGCCTGTGAAACCGGGGATGATCAAGGTGGAAGGCGGGGGAGCTTCAATTGAAGTGGAATTATGGGAAATGCCGCTCAACAGATTTGGCGAGTTTGTGGCATCCATTCCAGCACCGCTCGGTATCGGCAAGATAGAGCTTGAGGACGGATCGGTAGTGCCGGGCTTTATATGTGAAGGGTACGCTGCTCAAGGAGCGGAGGATATTACGGCTGCTGGCGGTTGGCGTTACGTGTGAAAGTGTGGGGTAATCTTCTATGATAAGAGTTAATTTTGATTCATATGTAAGAATACCTAACATTAATATTGACGAAGCGGCGGGTCTGCTTTAATCTAAGGATAAAGAAGGTTAACTTAGCTGACAGGAATAATAAAATAAAGGTTGCCGGTGATTGATGAATCGGGAACAGCAAAGTTGTCTAGGGTTCCGTTGAGCTGAGCTGCTCAAGTCTGGTCCGAGAGATGACGTATAGCAGGCGATCACCCGCAAGCGGAGGCCCTTCTATATACACGGAAGGATAAAAGCCTGGGAGATCACTTTCTCCCGGGTTTTTTGCTATTCGAATAATGCAACTCTACGACGAGGATGGGGGCATGAACCATGCAGGCAGCCAAGAAGCTTGATGTGAATACAGGTACAGCTGTACAAATGGGGGAAGTAAAGCTTGCAGACACCGTGGCTGAACGGGGCAGAATTGAGATTTCAGGGATTCAAAAAGTGTATGAGACGAAGAAATCCCGGTTCGAGGCGCTTCGAGACATTCAATTGACGATTGATTCTAATGAATTTCTGACGATTCTGGGTCCTTCAGGCTGCGGCAAATCGACGCTGCTTCGTATGGTGGCTGGTCTCGATGAGCCAACCGAAGGGGAATTGATGCTCGATGGCGAACCGATTATCGGTCCATGTGCCGACAGGGGCATGGTTTTTCAAGGGTATACGCTCTTTCCATGGCTGACCGTAAGAGAGAACATCGAATATGGCCCGAAACTGAAGGGTATTCCCACGCTGGAGCGCAGAAAAATATCCAATGAGTGGCTGAGAACGATTCGGCTGGAGTCATTCGATAAAGCATTTCCGAAGCAGCTATCGGGCGGGATGAAGCAGCGGGTAGCGATTGCAAGAGCGCTGGCCAACAAGCCGAAGGTGCTGCTGATGGATGAGCCGTTTGGCGCGCTTGATGCGCAGACGAAGCTGGAGATGCAGGAGATGCTGCTGGAAGTTTGGGAAAAGGAGCGGACGACGGTGCTGTTCATCACCCATGATATTGATGAAGCGATTTTTCTGTCGCAGCGCATCGTTGTAATGGGCGCGGGACCGGGCCGGATATTGAAGGAATTCAAGGTGCAGCTGCCGGATCGGCTTGCGCCGGATGTGCGAGAGACTCCGGAGTTTCTCGGACTAAAGCGTGAATTGGCCGGGTTGCTGAAGCATGATTGAGGAGGAGGGGAAGTATGGAAGCTAATGGAACGAAATTGGAATCAATCAATGAATTGGAAAACATTAATGAAACGTCATCTGGTTTCAATACGACTGAGACTGCTTTACTCCCCGTCCCGCCATCCCGCGGGTGGCGTCCGGTTTTGCTTAAAGTGTTAGGCATTACTGCCAGAATACTGCTCGCCAGACATCCTGCCGCTCTTTCCAGAGAGGCAGGATGTTTTTGGTATGAACAAGCTGATAAACGCGATTAAAAAATGCGATCACTTCATAAAAGACATGTAAGCTCTGCAGATTTTCGGGGAATGCTGGAAGAACGGCCGGTTTGGAAGCGAGACTGCAAGTTGCGCAACTGCTGCCATGGAATTGTGTATAAGAAAATGGGAGCCGATGAATACTATGGTCAGATTCACAACGAATTCGTTATCGAACTCGCTCGATCTCGAGGACAGCCCGCATCGCCTGATGTTCAAATAAGCTGTTCATCGCCCGAACGTATCCGTTAGCCGTACGCTAAATATTTTTACCGCAAGGGGCAGGCAAGTCATTAAAGGCTTGTATCTAGCCGGAATATCCAGTCGACTCAAAATCCTCTAGGAAAGTGGGGCAACATGAAATGAAAGCAACTGGAATTGTACGTCGCATCGATGATCTCGGGCGTGTGGTGATTCCGAAGGAGATTCGCCGCACATTGCGTATCCGTGAAGGCGATCCACTCGAGATCTTCGTAGACCGCGACGGTGAAGTTATACTCAAGAAATATTCCCCAATCGGCGAGCTTGGCGACTTTGCGAAGGAATATGCCGAGTCTTTATTTGAAAGCACGAACCATGTCACGCTTATTACCGATCGCGATACGGTTATCGCCGTTGCAGGAGCTTCCAAGAAAGAGCTGCTGGACAAGCAGATCGGCTCGCTCTTGGAGACTTGTATGGAAAACCGCAAGACGGCCGAAGGCGCGGCAGGCACCTATGAAATCGTTAAGGACGTGCAAGATGCTTACTCCGCTTATGTGGCTGCGCCAATCGTGGCTGGCGGAGATCCAATCGGCACAGTAGTGCTGCTGAGCAAAGACGATAGTGTGAAAATGTCTCAGATGGAGACGAAGATGGCCGAGACGGCTGCAGGCTTTTTAGCGAAACAAATGGAACAATAAGTTGAAGAGAATGGACGAAGACTTGGCTTTCGGTGCGCGGCGATGCGGCATATCGGGAGCCGGGTCTTTTTTTTGCATAGCTAAATCCGGCTGGAGATTTATTTATGGCTTGTCCAGCTGTTCCCGATATGTGCGGGGAGGGCTTCCGATCGTTTTTTTGAACATTTTGCTGAACAGGAATGGATCAGTGTACCCGACAGACCGGGCAATGTCACTGACCGTAAGATCGGGGTTAGCGAGCAGCTCTATGGCGCGGTTCATCCGGAATTGCAGCAAAAATAATTGCAGCGACAGTCCGTATTGCTGTTTGAAGAGACCCGACAAATAAGTCGAATCCAGGCCGACAGCTTGTGCGATGTCTTGCACAGTCGTTTTTTGGCTATAGTTGTTTTCGATAAAGGTAATGGCTTGGCCCATATACACTTCTTTCGAATTTGCCCGCTTGGGCTCATGGGAGCGGGATCCCGAGCATTCAACAAGCTCTGCTATATACCGGTATAGGAGGCTTTGTTCTAATATATCGTTTGATTCACGCTGGTAAGCATCCATCAGAAGACGATGAGCCTCCTCGAACCAGTTGGTCTCCGCATCGTTTCTGTTATTGGCGTGGAAAATCGGTTGCGACACGCTTAGTCCTGCACGCTGCATGAAAGCTCTGGCGTGGAGGCCGTCGAATCCGATCCAGCTATAGCTCCACGGGTCAGTATCGTCGGCCGTGTAATGAACGAGTGTCCCTGGAATAATTAGAAAACCGGACCCTGCGGAGAGCTTATAGGTTTCTCCCCCTGTGGAGAATTGCCCTTTGCCGCTGTGAACGTAGTGGATAATGTATAGGTCCCTCAGACCGGGTCCCCAGCTATGAAGGGGTTGGCAATGCTCTTCTCCGAAGAAGCGCAGGCGCAGCTCCATTTGCCGCTGGGGAGGCTCTTTTTTCTGATAAATTTCCATTGCCGGGACCCCTTTCGAATAATCAATATTATGACATGGATTATTATAGTATTATGCGTGAAATCACGCAATGAAAAGGAATTATGACAGGTAATTCGGGATTTAACCCATGTTCGCGAATGCCTCTCCGCCTTATAGTTAAGGTATTAAATTCAACGATAAGACGGAGGCGAATGAAATGTCCAAAATTACGTTTCTAGGCGCAGGCAGCACGATTTTTGTTAAAAACGTTCTCGGTGACGTTATGCTGACGGAAGCGCTTCAAGGCTTCGAGCTGGCATTATTCGATATCAACGACAACCGGCTGCGCGAGTCGGAGCAATTGCTTCTTAATATGAAGGAATCGATTGGCAGCACTTGTGTCATCAAAGCCTACACGAACCGTAAAGAGGCACTGCGTGGTGCAAAATATGTCGTTAACGCCATTCAAGTAGGCGGCTACGATCCTTGTACCATTACGGATTTTGAAATTCCGAAAAAATACGGCTTGCGTCAGACAATTGCTGACACCGTTGGCATTGGCGGCATTTTCCGCAATTTGCGCACGATTCCGGTTGTGCTTGATTTTGCTAAAGATATTCAAGAAGTATGCCCGGATGCGCTGTTCATGAACTACACGAATCCAATGGCTGTATTGACTAATGTGTTGACTACACATGGCGGCTTGAATACAGTTGGTCTTTGCCACAGCGTGCAAGGCTGCGTACCGCATCTATTTGAGCACTTGGGTATGGATACTGCGGGTGTGAAGACGAAAATCGCCGGCATCAACCATATGGCTTGGCTGCTGGAAGCCACGAAGGACGGCGTCGACCTGTATCCGGAAATGAAGCGCCGTGCTGCTGAATTGCAGAAGGAGAAGCATCATGACATGGTGCGTTTCGAGCTGATGCAGAAGTTTGGCTACTACGTGACAGAATCTTCCGAGCATAATGCCGAATACCACCCATACTTCATTAAGCGTAACTATCCGGAGCTTGTGGACCGGTTCAACATTCCGCTCGACGAATACCCGCGCCGCTGTATCGAGCAGATCAAGGGCTGGGAAGCACAGCGTGATGCAATGCTTGCCGACAAGAAAGTTGAACACAAGCGTAGTGAAGAGTATGCTTCGCACATTATGGAAGCCATGGAGACGGACATTCCGTACAAAATCGGAGGCAACGTCATGAATACAGGGCTCATTACCAATCTTCCTAAAGAAGCATGCGTTGAAGTGCCGTGTCTGGTGGACCGCTCCGGCATCCAGCCGACTTTTATCGGCGATTTGCCGCCACAGCTTGCTGCGCTTAACCGCACGAACATTAACACGCAGCTGTTGACCATCGAAGCCGCTATAACGGGCAAAAAAGAACATATCTACCACGCGGCGATGTTCGATCCGCATACTGCGGCTGAATTGTCGCTCGACGATATCGTATCGCTCTGCGACGATTTGATCGAAGCACATGGCAATTGGCTGCCATCCTTTAAGTAACATGATTTTCTCAGGCTGCTCTGGGCGGGACAAGCACGCCAGGCAAAGGCTTTTCCTTGCGTGTGATCCGCCGCTCGGTTGGGTCAACTCTCGCTAACCTACTGCGTAACCTTATGTTACCTTTGTGTGGAGTTAGGGTTCATTAGCGAAGCGGGTGCGCTATTTCCCTGAAGGGTAGGCACTTGTCCTCGGTTGGAGTTGATTAGCGAAGCAGGTTCGCAAAAGAACGAACCAATTTTCGCTAATAGCCTCGCTGAGGGGATGTAGAACGAGATAACGAATCATTTTTCGCAAAACATGAACCTAGGTTCTCGAGTAGCGAAGAAAGGTTCGTTATAACTGAATGTGCTGGTGCCTCACGTGGTCTTGAGCGAACTTCCCTTCGTTATTTTGCGAAGGAGGTTCGCTTTTTTGGGTTTGGCGCTGCTGTCTGGCCCTATTTAGTTTAGAGAGCGGTCTTGGGGCATCATGTTGAGCGTAATAGGTCTGTTACAAGCAAATGGAGAAGCCGATTTGTTAAATATAGGGCCTTTTTTTCTGTTTCCCTGACGTATGGGCACTTGTGCTCGGTTCGTACTGATTAGTGAAGCAGGTTCGCAAAAGAACGAACCAATTTTCGCTAATCAGCCTAGCTGAGGGGATGTAGAACGAAATAGCGAACCTTTCTTCGCAACTCATGAACCTAGGTTCTCGAGTAGCGAAGAAAGGTTCGTTATAACTGAATGTGCTGGTGCCTCACGTGGTCTTGAGCGAACTTCCCTTCGTTATTTTGCGAAGGAGATTCGCTTTTTTTGGTTTGGTGCTGCTGCCTGGCCCTATTTAGTTTAGAGAGCGGTCGTGGTGCATCATGTTGAGCGTAATAGGTCTGTTTCTTTGGGTTTGGTGCTGCTGTGAGGCCTTTTTTGGTTTAGAGAGCGGTCGTGGGGCATCATGTTGAGCGTAATGGGTCTGTTTTTTTTGGGTTTGGCGCTGCTGCCAGGCCTTATTTGGTTTAGATAGCGGCTGATGGGCATCACGTTGAGCGTAATGGTTCAATTATCGGTTTAGGAAGTTGCGCGTTTTAGTTAGTTTGAGTAGGGAGGCTAGATGAGGATGGCCGGTTAGCAGCAAAAGTCCGCACGACTTGCTCTGCCGCCTGCTCCAGCAGCTCGGCCGTGCGCGACATGGCCTCCTCCAGCGACATGGGACCATTGACGATACTATGGGCGCTCACAATACCTGCATCGTACAGCGGCTCGATGCCTGAGCCGACCGATCCCGCCAGAGCGATGGCCGGGATGCCGAGCCGCTTCGCTTCCAGCGCCACCCCCATAGGCGCTTTTCCAGCGGCGGTCTGGCCGTCCATCCGGCCTTCGCCGACCAATACAAGCGCAGCACCATCCAACTGGCGGCGAAGGCCCGTATAGTCCATGATGACGTCGATGCCGCGTCGTACTGCTGCGGGGAAGAAGGCGAGGAAGGCGCCGCCTAGACCGCCGGCCGCTCCCGCGCCGGGAAGCTCGTGCAAGCTGACGCCGGTTTTCCCGGCGATCAGATCGGCCCAGGCGGTCATGCCCTCCTCGAGTTGTTGAACCATGGCCGGATCGGCTCCTTTTTGCGGGCCGAATACTTGCGATGCGCCGTTTGGACCGACAAACGGACTGCCAACGTCAGTTGCGATAATGAAGCGGGATTCAGCAATTCGCGAATCGAATTCGCTGTCATCGATGGCAGCGATATCGATTAATGAGCCGCCCCCGATTCCCTCGGCGATGGGTTTACCCTCATGGCCCAACAGCTTCATGCCCAGTGCTTGCAGCATGCCTGCGCCGCCGTCATTCGTCGCGCTGCCGCCAAGCGCCAATACGAATTGACGGCATCCTGCATCTAGTGCATGGCGAAGCAGTTGCCCTGTGCCGTAAGTGGATGCGAGCAACGGATTACGGTCATGAAGGGGAACGAGCATCAAGCCGGACGCTTCAGCCATCTCAACTACGGCAATGCCACTGCGATTTGCAACATGCCCAGTCATTTCCGCTGCTACAGGCTGCTCGTCGTCCACGCCCCAGCCCTCACCTAGACGTGCCTGTGCATCCTCACCCAAATCATCTTCCCCGCAAGAAGCTAAACTTCCATTATGGTTCCCGACTGCTCCTAGGCTTCTGTTTGCATTCTCACCCAAGTCACCTTCCCCGTAAGCAACTAAGCTCCCACCGTAGTTCTCGCCCGTGTCTGGGTTTCTATGTGCGTCCTCACCCGAGTCCTGTTTTCTGCTTTCATCCTGGCTCTCATACTCCGCCCTTCCCAGCAGTCCGTAAGTGGCGTGCACGGGCTTGCCCATGGGGCCGGTCACCTCGGCCTCCACCCGCTGCCCGCCGGTAGCCGCTAGCAGGCAGCTAAGCGTGCCTTCGCCGCCGTCGGCGACGGGCACTTCTATGACGTCAGCCTGCGGCAAGGCGCGCCGCACGCCGCGGGCGATGGCGGCCGCAGCTTCGACGGCGGACAGGCTGCCTTTGAAGGAGTCGGGTGCAGCTATTATTTTCATCCGGAACACCGCCTTTTCTCGCAATTTTGTTTGCATTATGGTATTCTCAGTATTCCAAATTTAGAGTTGGGCCGCAAGCAATGGTATACTACCTGTAGCGTAATTTTGCCATCAGGCAAGGAGGAGTATGACATTGACACATTCGATTACAGTCGTCGGCCTCGGTTCCGGCGATTCCGATCAATTGACATTAGGCGTATGGCGCCGGCTGCAGTCTGCTGAGCGTCTGTATGTACGCACAGAGCATCATCCGGTAATGGCACTGCTGCGGGAGGAGAATCTTGCATTCACTTCCTTCGACGGTGTGTATGAACAGCATGCTACGTTCCCAGAGGTGTATGAAGCGATTGCTCAACAGCTGATCGACGAAGCAAGCACTGGCGAATCGGTGCTATACGCCGTTCCCGGCCATCCGATGGTGGCTGAACGTACAGTTCAGCTGCTCCGCGAGCGTTGTCTGCAAGCTGGCATAACGCTTGAGATCCTCGGCGGCGAGAGCTTTCTGGATCAAGCTTTTGTCCGGCTGGGCTTCGATCCGATCGAAGGCTTCGCCTTGCTTGATGCAGCCGAGCTGCAAGCTTCTCAGCTTCAGCCGCGCGTTCATACGCTCATTGGCCAGGTTTATGATGCTTTCACCGCCTCCGATGTGAAGCTCGCACTGATGGAGCGTTACCCTGACGATTTCGAAGTCGTGGTGGGTCACGCGCTGGGTGTGGCGGGGGAAGAAACAATCGTCAAGGTTCCACTCTATGAATTGGACCGGACCGAAGGCTTCGGCAATCTGTCGCTGATCTGGGTGCCGCGCACGGAGCAAGCTGCCGTGCTCAACCGCTCCTTCGACCGGCTGCATGAGATTGTTGCGATTCTTCGCAGTCCGGAGGGCTGTCCTTGGGATCGCGAGCAAACGCATCAATCGATCCGCAAAAACTTCATCGAGGAGCTTTACGAAGCGCTCGAAGCTATTGATAACGACGATCCTGACGGTATGCGCGAGGAGTTTGGCGACGTCGTTCTGCAAGTGATGCTGCACAGCCAGATGGAGGAGGAGAATGGAGCGTTCTCCGTCTATGACGTTATAGAGTCATTGAACGAAAAGCTTATTTTCCGCCACCCGCATGTATTCGGTGACCGGGATGCCAATGATGCTGATGAGGCGCTAGGCAACTGGGAGCAGATGAAGGCGGAGGAGAAGAAGCGCAACGGCTCGGATCAGAGCCGCAAGTCTCAGCTTGACGGCATACCTGCGGATTTGCCCGCGCTTATGAAAGCCTACGCGCTGCAGAAGAAGGCGGCGAAGGTCGGGTTTGACTGGGACGAGCTTGGTCCGGTGCTTAGCAAAGTCGAAGAAGAGCTGGCGGAGCTGCGCGAAGCGGTTGGCACAGGCGATGCGGAGGAGCAGGCAGGAGAGCTTGGCGATCTGCTTTTTGCCGTGGTGAATGCTTCACGTTTCATCAAGGCCGACCCGGAGGAGGCACTTTCCCGCACGAATGCGAAGTTCAAGAAACGATTCTCGTATATTGAGGAGCAGCTTCGTATAAACGGTAAAAGTTTTGACCAGACTGATCTAACAGAAATGGATCGCTGGTGGGAAGAGGCGA
This sequence comes from Paenibacillus gorillae, assembly GCF_000513275.1. GTDB lineage: Bacteria > Bacillota > Bacilli > Paenibacillales > Paenibacillaceae > Pristimantibacillus > Pristimantibacillus gorillae. Next base: position 52,985 of record NZ_CBVJ010000145.1, read on the forward strand.
AGCGACAATAGCAGCCGCTATTCGTCAACAATCGAAGTTTTCCGCTACGATTCGGTAAAAAATTTTTAATAACAGCAGGATTTCTTGCAGCCGAGCAGAATATGTATTCTTCGTATAAAGGATTTAACAGTAAAAATTACCACTCAGATAATAGACGGCCTAGCCTATGCCGACCGCCGATACTGAACTGAGGGCAATTTCAAATTAGGAGGATTTTAATAATGAACAAAACAGACCTGATCAACAACATTGCAACAAAAAGCGGTTTAACTAAACGTGACGTAGAAGCCGTTCTTAACGGTTTCCTGGGCGAAGTAACTGACGCTCTTGCCGGTGGAGATAAAGTACAACTGATCGGCTTCGGTACTTTCGAAACTCGCAAACGTTCCGGCCGCGTGGGCCGCAACCCGCAAACGGGTAAAGAAATCACGATTCCAGAATCCAAAGTTCCTGCATTCAAAGCAGGCAACAAACTCAAGGACGCTATTAAGTAGTTCATGAGATTGGATAAATTTCTCAAAGTGTCCCGGTTGATCAAGCGTCGTACTGTCGCAAAGGATGTGTCCGAGCAAGGGCGCGTCTGGATCAACGGCCGCGAAGCGAAAGCGAGCAGCACCGTTAAGGTCGGGGACGAGCTCACAATTCAGTACGGTCAGAAGAACGTAACCGTTCGTGTAGAACGGATAGCGGATACGACCCGTAAGGATGAAGCCGGTGAGCTTTACACGCTAGTGAGAGAAGAGCAGCGCCCGCGCGAGAACGATCTCGGCTGGTAGCTGGAAGGGCTGTTCCGCAAGCTTAGGCTTGCCGGACAGCTTTTTTGCTTTTTAGAGGGCATGGTTGAGCATCTAGCGAAGAATAATGAAGAGGGGCATAAGGAGGGAATTGGAATGGCATTGACTAGAATGGGCTGGATTCGGCACGGAAGCACGGCGTGGAATAAAGAAGGACGGGCGCAAGGGCAGTCAGACATACCTCTTGATGCAGAGGGTGTGCAGCAGGCGGAACGTCTGGCTGAGCGGCTCAGCGGCGAGAAGTGGGATGTGATCTACTCCAGCGACTTGATGCGGGCGCGCGCAACGGCGGAGGCTGTAGCGAGGAGGCTGCAGCTGGGCGAAGTGAGGCTCGACGAAAGACTGCGTGAAGCGAACGGCGGACAAACCGAAGGGACGACGGAGGCAGAACGAGTCGTGAAGTGGGGCGCCAATTGGCGAGAGCTGGAGCTGGACCGGGAGACAAGAGAATCGCTGCTGGAGAGGGCAACTGCGGTGCTGGATGAAATCACAGAACGCCACCCGGGGCAAAACGTGCTTGTCGTCAGTCACGGCGCTCTGATCGGCCGGGCGATGGAGACGTGGATTCCAGAAGCCTATACCGGCGAGTCGCTCGTCAATACATCCATAACGACAATCTGCAGGAATGACGGGGACGAAGCAGGCTGGGCTTGCGAGCTGTTCAATTGCTCCAGACACTTGGACTAGACGAGGCTATACCAGCAAAAATAGTTCTAATGGTTGTCCCTTGTTCATAGGCTAGTCTCAAGCGATGTTTCGAAGCTTTCGAAGCGGATGGAGGGACAAGTCGAATGAATGATCAAGTCAAAGGGCAGAAGCGTCAGGAAGTAAAGATGCTGAACCGCAAGCTGCTTGAACTAACCGGCGTATTGAACGTAGAAAGCTTCGACAGTGAGGAATTTTTGCTGGATACGGAGCTTGGTTTCCTGACGATTAAAGGGCAGAATCTGCATATTAAGCATCTCAACCTGGAACAGGGTCTTGTAGCTATCGAAGGCTACGTCCATTCACTCGCCTATTTGGACGGAACCGGCACTTCGAAATCCAAAGGGCTTTTCGGGAAGTTATTTAAGTGACGCTGAGCATGCAATGGTTCACCATGGCGATGATGCTGCTCTCCGGCATCGGCATGGGGGCGGTGTTCGACGGCTACAGAGTCGTATCGAACGAGCTTCGCTTTCCGAAGTGGTGGCTTCCCGTGCTCGACATGGTGTATTGGCTGGCCGCGGCTCTTATTATCTTCCGTGTCTTGTACGCCAGCAACTACGGCGAGGTGCGGGCGTATGTGTTTGTTGGCTTGCTTGTCGGCGTTCTGAGCTACTATTGGCTCTTCAGCAAAGCTGTCATTGCCATCGTCAAATGGGTGATTGAGGCATTCCGTAAGCTTATCCGCTTCGTGCTCAGATGCTTGGATTTGCTCATTGTGAAGCCTATTATTCTACTGTACAAGTTAGTCAAGGTAATTGTTGGAATTGGGACTGCGATCACTATTTTCGTCTTCAAAATTGTGTTACAATTACTTCGTCCATTTTGGCTTTTGCTTCGCTGGATGACTCGCCCGCTTACTCGTCTGCTGGGACGCTGGCTGGGGCCGATCGTCGAAAGCTGGCAAATTCCTTCGAGATGGAAGGAATTTAGGGTACGATTAACGAATGTATGGAAAAGATGGTTCAAGCGGGAGTGATGGCCTCAAGCTTTTCGGACCGACCTGAAGGAGGGTGTAAGCAAATGGCAGCAGCCGCAGCGACGGGCAAGACGATAATCAGCGCCGGTTCCAGACGCCGTATTCGGATCTGGGGGATGGCCTGTGTTCTATTTATGTGCTGGGCAGCTTATACTTTCATAGGGCAATGGAACGAGCAGAAGGTGATGGAGACGAAGCTTTCCGCGGCCCAGAAGCAATTGGAAGAAACGACTGTGCAGACCAAAGGGCTTCAGCAGCAGATCGAAAGGCTGAACGATCCTGAATATATTGAACAACTCGCAACAAAGGATCAAGGGATGGTTAAGGACGGCGAACGGCAGATTCAAGTCGTCAAGTAGAGCGGCTGTATCGAAATAGACGCTGTAAACGGGTGAACGTCTGTTGACCTGCCTTCAACCGTTCGGTTATAATCACGGTGTGAGGCTAATTAGCAAATATCTTAGGGAGGAACATTTTATTTTATGGCAATTGAAGTGGGCGCCAAGTTAGAGGGCAAAGTGACAGGCATTACGCATTTCGGGGCATTCGTCGATTTGTCGGGAGGTGTCACAGGGCTCGTTCACATCTCGGAGATTGCCGATAATTACGTCAAAGACGTGAAGGATCACCTGAAAATTGATGACATCGTCAAAGTTAAAGTGATCAACGTCGATAAAGACGGTAAAATCGGACTTTCCATTAAACAGGCAGTTGACCGGCCGGAGGGCCAACAACCGCCGCAACGCGAACCGCGTCCAAGTGGTGGAGGCGGCGGAGAACGTTTCAACCGCGGAGGCGGCGGCGGCGGGCAAGATCGAGGCGGACGTCCCTTCAATAAGCCATCTTCTGGCAGACCGTCTTACGGAAAACCGTCATTCGAAGATAAAATGTCGCGCTTCTTGAAAGATAGCGAAGAGCGCATCTCTTCCTTGAAGAAAAACACCGAAGGCAAACGCGGCGGACGCGGAGCCAAACGGGTATAGATCGGTTTTTTATACAATCCTATGGAAAGCAGAACCCAAGTGGTTCTGCTTTTTTACTGTCTTCAGAGGCATTGCCGTACGATTTTGGCAGAATAAGAGTCTCAAGTCTAGAAAATATGGGAAAATTTTCTGAGGAACTTCGCTATTACCGACAGCGTGAAGTCATCATTCGTCAACGAAAAAGAGGTGCCATCGACGGTTTTTGTTGAAGCGGGCCAGGTGCAAACAGTCAGTGATCGCCGTTCAACTCCGCGCGGGGCAAGCGTTTCCACGCTGGCGACAAGCAATGCGCAGGTAGACCATTTTGTCGGAAAAAACTTTTGAACAGGCTACGTTAAACTGACAAACTTCATACGGACAACCTCCTATAATGAGAAACACAATAAAGTCGGAATGGTGGTGTCGGGAAGTGTACAAGGAGAACGTAGTAGTATTTCCGGGTGGAGAGAGCAAGAAGGCGGGTTGGGGACGAGCGTGGCTGCGCAGGGGCGGGGAATGGGCATCTTCGCTTCGGTTCGTACAATTGCTGCTGGCCAAGAAGTGGACGTTCCTGCTGGTGCTTGTCGGTTTCTTGCTTGGACGGGCTGTTATTCTGGAGTCGCTGATGCCGTTTGCCGCCGCTTATTTCGCTGTCATTTACTTTATGCGCAGAGACGTGCATGCATGGGTAGCGGTCTCGCTAATTGCCGGAAGCTGGTTTGCGGCCGTTCCTTCTCCGATGTGGATTGCAATGGAAATTGCCGTACTGTTTCTTTTATTCAAAGGACTGGAAGCTTATGAAAAAGCAGAGTTGTCGTCAGCGCCGCTGCTTGTATTCGCCGCCATGCTAATCGTTCAGCTATTTTCCGTATTTATCGGTGATTCTCTAAGCTGGTACAACTTTATGATGGTCGTCGTAGAAGCGGGGCTTGGTTTCGTTCTGACGCTAGTGTTCATTCAGGCTATTCCGGTGCTTACGATGTCGAAGAAGACGGCCACGCTGAAAAATGAAGAAATTATATGCCTGATGATAATGCTTGCCTCGGTCATGACGGGAGCGGTAGGCTGGGTCGTCTACGGCATGTCTGTCGAGCATGTGATGTCTCGCTATATGCTGCTGCTGTTCGCTTTGGCGGGCGGTGCACCTCTCGGAGCTTCGGTTGGCGTCGTCGCCGGATTGATTCTGAGTTTGGCCGATCTGACGGCTATTGTGCAGATGAGCCTTCTCGCCTTCGCAGGTCTGCTTGCCGGCCTGCTGCGGGATGGCGGGAAGATGGCGGTCGCCTTCGGGATGCTGCTTGGAACCTCAATTCTGGCCATTTATGTAGGCAGCCAATCTGACGTCATGTCCTCCACTTGGGAATCAGCTGCCGCCGCCATTCTGCTCATGCTGACGCCGAAGGTGATGATTCGGACGATTGCCCGCTATGTGCCGGGTACGAACGAGCATGCGAAGTCCCAGCATGACTATGCGAAACGGGTGCGGGAAGTGACAGCGGAGCGTGTGTCGCAATATTCTGAGGTGTTCCGCCAGCTTTCCCGTAGCTTTGGGCAGTTCAGCGGTGCTTCTTCCGCGTTAAAGCGGGAGGAGGAGCTTGGCCATTTCATGAATGCTGTAGCGGAGCGAAGCTGTCTTAACTGCCATCGCCAGAATTCGTGCTGGGAGACGAAGTTTTACCATACTCATCAGATGATGACGGATATGATTACGAGTGTGGAGGAAGGAAGGACGCCTTCTGCCAAGTCGATGCCCCGTCAGTGGACCAGTCACTGCGTTAAGCCGGCTCAAGTCATTGGAGTGATGGAGCAGCAGTACGAGCTTTATAAAAATAATATGCATTGGAAAAAGCAAATATTCGATTCCCGTCAACTTGTAGCGGAGCAGTTGTCGGGTGTGTCTAAAGTCATGGAGGACTTGGCCGGCGAGATTAAGCGGGAGGGTCAAACGCTTCACTTGCAGGAGGAGCAGATCCGGGAAGCATTGGAGGGACTGGGACTTTCCATTCAGGAGATTGAAGTGATCAATTTGGAGGAGGGAAATATCGAGATTGAGCTCTATCATCATTTCTCTCAAGGCTATGACGAGTGCCGCAAAATCATCGCGCCGCTGCTCACTGATATATTGGGTGAGCACGTAGCAGTCAAGTCGGAGCGTGCTTCTGGTAAAAGCGGTGAGCCAACGCTCGTCATCTTCGGTTCAGCCAAGGAGTATGAGATTGAGACGGGCATTGCCGGCGCGGCGAAAGGAGGCGATTTGCTGTCAGGCGACAGCTTCAGTATGCTGGAGCTGGGCAACGGCAAATTCGCGGTAGCGATAAGCGACGGCATGGGCAACGGAGAGAGGGCCCGTGAGGAAAGCAGCGCAGCTCTCTCCATACTACAACAGCTTTTACAATCTGGAATGGACGAGCAGCTGGCGGTCAAATCCGTCAATTCCATTCTGCTGCTTCGTTCCTCTGACGAGGTGTTCGCAACTGTTGATTTGGCTATCATTGATTTGTATACAGCAAAGACGATGTTCATGAAGATTGGTTCTACGCCAAGCTTTATCAAACGGGGGAACGAGGTTATTCTGGTAACGGCCAATAATTTGCCAATCGGCATTCTGCAGGAAATCGATGTCGATACGATCTCGATGCAACTGCAGCCTGGCGATGCGCTCATCATGATGAGCGACGGCATCTATGATGCGCCAGGTCATGCGGTCAACAAAGAGATGTGGATGAAGCGGATGATCACGGAGCTGAAGACAAGTGATCCGCAGGAGATGGCGGATGCACTGCTGGAGACCGTCGTCCGGCATCATGAGGGCGATATTGCGGACGATATGACCGTGCTGGTCGCCCGGGTAGATAAGCATCTGCCTGAATGGGCGTCGTTCCGCTGGCCGGGCCTGACTCGTCTGGAGCGGCCGCGCACAGTAAGTTAAACGGATAACCTGAAAAAAGATACAACTCTTTCGGCATGTTGGGTGCGAGGGGCGCTCGGGATGCCGGAAGAGCTTTTTTTTGTCCTCTTAGCAGTCATGTATTATAGAAGGTTCCATAGAATCCGAAAATAAGAGAGAGCGAAGAAATACCGTTCTCCTTACAGGCTGTACATAATTTTTACAAATCTATTCGTTTATCCTCCTAAACAAAAGGCAAAACTGATAGAAACGATCGTTAGGAGGATGAACGAAAATGAAACAAATTTTGTTAATTACCGATGGCTGTTCCAATGTCGGCGTTAGTCCGGTGGTAGCGGCGGCGCATGCCAAAGCGGAAGGCATTGCCGTAAATATCGTAGGCGTTCTCGATTATGGAGATGTGGGAGAGCTGGGCGCAGCGGAGATTGAAGAGATTGCTAGAGCCGGCGGAGGCCTGAGCCGCCTGGTCAATACGAGACAGCTCTCGCAGACGGTACAGATGATTACGCGTAAAACAGCGATGCAGTCTATTCAGCTGGCCGTGCAGAAAGAGCTGAAGAACGTGCTGGGCAACGGCTCGATCGAAGCGCTGCCGCCGGATAAGCGGAGCGAAGTGGTGCGAGTGATCGATGAGCTTGGCGAGACGACGAAGCTGCAGGTGGCGCTGCTGATCGATGCAAGTGCAAGCATGAAGCCGAAGCTGCGGGCGGTAGAGGAAGCGATCCATGATTTGATGCTGAGCCTGCAGGCCAGACAGGGCGGAAGCGAGATTGCTGTGTTTCATTTTCCAAGCTCGAAGTACGGAGACGATTGTATGATGGATTTGGATTGGACAGATAACTTGTCCGGGGTTTCATCCTTATTTCCGAAGCTGCAGATGAATGGAACGACGCCGACAGGGCCGGCGATTATGCATGTTATTGATTTTTACAGACGCGGGGATTATGGTAGGAAGAGCAGAGATGAAACGGATGGGATGATGAGTGACTACGTCGTTTAAGATCAACCTCCGTCGCGGGATGGCGGTGACGGGCAAGTGGAAGCGGAACCGTTACCAGGTCGAGCGCCTGCTGGGAGAAGGGGCGAACGGCAAAGTTTATTTGGTTCAGCGGGACCGCAGCTGGTATGCCATGAAAGTCGGCGCGGATGCGGTAGACCTTCAATCCGAGATCAATGTGCTCCAGGCGCTGGCGAAGCAGGAGAAGCCTGGTGGCCGGAGCAGGCAGGACACATTGCCAGGCGGTGCAAACGGCGAACCGTTTCTGATCGACGTTGATGATCTTTACGGTCCGGACGGCCGCGAATATTCTTTCTATATAATGAGATATGTCAGAGGTGTGACGCTCTCGGAGTATTTATCGCAGAACGGCAAGGAATGGTTTCCGCTTGTAGGGCTGAATTTATTAAATAAGCTGGCTGCACTCCACTCCAAGGGCTGGGTGTTCGGCGATTTGAAAGTGGAGAATGTGCTGGTGGCCGATTACGGCTACGTCGAATTGGTCGATTACGGCGGGGCAACTGCAGCGGGCAGAGGCATAAGGCAATTTACTGAAATTTACGACCGGGGCTACTGGAATGCGGGATCGCGTTCGGCAGATGCGAAATATGACCTGTTCTCGTTTGGCGTTCTTTGCCTGCAGCTGCTTGAACCGAAGCGGCTGCAGCAGTTAACAACAGGCTTGCCGCAGAACCGGTCAATTGAGGAACTGCTGCAGCTTTCCAAGGAAAACGAAACGCTGAAGCCTGTATCAGAATGGCTGCATCGGGCATTGACCGGAGATTTCTGGGATGCTGCCGAGGGTGCGGAGGCTTGGCGGCTGTTGATGCACCGGCGCCAATTAAGACGGCGCTCTGATACGCCGGGCTGGCTGAAGGGACTCGCTGCCGTCTCGGCGGTGCTTCTGGGCGTCTCCGTCTATTGGCTGCTGAGAGGCGGTTTGTAACCTTTTTTAAAGGAGAGATACATAACAGAATGGGAAGCGGAGAAGATCGGCTGCTGCAGCAAGTGCGCAGCACAGCGGAGCAAGAAGGGCTATGGGCGAAGGGAGACGCTCTGATCGCCGCAGTCTCGGGAGGACCCGACTCAATGGCGCTGCTCCATCTGCTTAGCCGGTTGGCGGCCGAGCAGGATCTGACGGTTACTGTCGCTCATGTGAACCATGGGTTTCGCAAGGCGGAGTCGGCAGCGGAAGCGAAGATGGTGGAGCAGTATGCGGCACAATTAGGGCTTGCCTTCGAGATGACGGAGCTTGATATGCCCGCATATATAGAAGAGACGGGAATGAATCCTTCGGCCGCTTCACGGGAGAAGCGTTATGCTTATCTGTTGGAAACGGCAGAACGGCGCGGGGCCGCGACTATTGCACTAGCCCATCATGGCGATGATCAAGCGGAGACGGTCATGATGCGGCTGTTGCGCGGGACGGGTCTGACAGGTCTGTCAGGGATGGCAATAAAGCGCCGCGAAAAAAACGTGCAACTCATTCGCCCTCTGCTTCGTATGAACAAGTCAGACCTTATGCAATACTGCTCCGAGCATGAGGTGCCTTATTGCTTGGATAGCAGCAATAATGAGCGATACTATTTCCGGAATGTCATTCGGCTTGATGTCCTTCCGTATTTAACACAGTTTAATCCGCAGTTGTCCCAATCGCTCCGGAAGCTTGCTGATGTAGCAGGAGCTGAGGATGATTGGATGGAACAGCAGGCGGAAGAGCGGTTTGCAGAACTTGTAGCGTCCTCCCCCGGCGAATGCAAGGTTCGCAGCAGTGATTTGACCAGTCTCCCCGTCGCTTTACAAAGGAGATTGATTAAACTAATATTAAATTATCTTTCTAATAATACGGTTTCGGCCGCGTTCGAGCACATCGAAGCGATGCGGCTCGCCGCCCGAACCGATGCTCCGAGCACCTGGCGCTTCGATGCCGGAGCCGGAATACGATGCATGCGCGAGTACGAGGTTTTGCGCTGGATCCGCTCCGTAAGCTTTGCTTCTGGATCAGCGGAAAACAGCGATTACGAGTACGAGCTTGACCGTTCCGCCGAAAGCTGGCAAGTGTCGGAAGGCGGGCTGACGCTTGTTGCTCTGCATAACGGTCAGGTGAAAGCCAAGGGTCGAAACGAAGCCTGCTTCGATGCGGAGAAGGTTGTTTTTCCGTTGGTGGTGCGCAATAGGCGTCCTGGAGACCGAATTTCCGTATTAGGATTAAACGGCTCCAAAAAAGTGCAAGATATGTTCGTTGACGAAAAGATTGCTCCATCCGTAAGGGAGAGGTATCCGCTTCTATTTGATGCGGAGGGCAGGCTGCTCTGGATTCCGGGTATTCGAAGGTCCGGTCATGCGCTGGTTGACGAGGCGACGACGGAGTTCCTGTTCATCCGATTGGAAAACGAATAAGAAACGCTGTTATACTCATAAATATAAGGAAGTGTAGGGGGATATTTATTTTGCTTAACGATATTCAAGAGGTGTTGTACGACGAAGGGCAGATTCAGGCCAAGGTCAAAGAGCTTGGCGAGACATTGAGCCGGGATTTTGGCGGGCGGAATCCGCTCGTTATTTGCGTCCTCAAAGGCGCATTCGTTTTTATGTCCGACCTGGTGAAGAAAATGTCTATTCCGCTTGAGATTGATTTCATGGCCGTGTCCAGCTACGGACAATCCACGAAATCGTCGGGCGTCGTGAAAATCATTAAGGATCTTGACGCTTCGGTCGAAGGACGGGACGTTCTGATCGTTGAGGATATTATCGATAGCGGGCTGACGCTCAGCTATTTGATCGACGTGCTCGAACGCCGCAATGCCAAATCGGTTACTGTCGCTACGCTGTTTGACAAACCGGCTAGACGTGCGGTTGATCTGGAAGCGGACTACACCGGCTTCTCTCTGCCTGACGAATTTGTCGTCGGATATGGCCTCGATTATGCGGAGCAATACCGGAATCTGCCTTTTATCGGCATACTCAAGCCGGAAGTATACCAGAAATAGCAGTTCTAATAAGCGTTTCAGGGGCAAGCTTTCCTAAGGATCAAGCTCTATTGAGATGGAAAGTCATGCTATGGTAAAATATTAGAAGCGTCTTGAGAGGAGGTAGGGGATGAATCGGATCATCCGTAATACTGGATTTTATTTGATCATCTTTTTGGTAACTGTCGGGATTATCCAGTTTATCAGTAAGCAGAATGACACTACCGTTGGAATACGATACGATGAGCTTCGTACCGCCATCAGCGAGAACAACATCGAGAAGCTCACCGTCAAGTATGAGGGGTATACTTATTTTGTAGCTGGTAAATATAAAAAACCGCCTGTCGGCGCGAAAAGCGAAGAGCTTTCGTTCACGACAAGAATCGGCCTGGATGCTGGGAAAGAGATCATTGACGCACAGGGGCAGAATAGGTTCGAATTGGATTACAGGAAAATGGATACGCCAAGCGTATGGCTTACGCTCCTGACCTCCATTATTCCATTCGTCATCATTTTCGTATTATTCTTCTTCCTTATGAATCAGGCGCAAGGCGGCGGCGGCAAAGTGATGAACTTTGGCAAAAGCCGGGCGCGGCTGTACAACGAGGAGAAGAAGCGGATTACGTTCGAGGATGTCGCAGGTGCCGACGAAGAGAAGCAAGAGCTTGTCGAAGTCGTCGATTTCTTGAAAGACCCTCGCAAGTTTAATCTGGTTGGTGCACGCATACCGAAAGGCGTCTTGCTTGTAGGCCCTCCAGGTACTGGTAAAACATTGCTCGCCCGTGCAGTTGCAGGCGAAGCTGGGGTACCATTCTTCAGCATCTCGGGTTCGGACTTCGTTGAGATGTTCGTCGGCGTAGGCGCATCCCGCGTCCGTGATTTGTTTGAGAATGCGAAGAAAAATGCACCTTGTATCATCTTTATCGATGAGATTGACGCAGTTGGCCGTCAGCGCGGCGCCGGACTCGGCGGCGGACATGACGAACGCGAGCAAACGCTCAACCAATTGCTCGTTGAGATGG
>NZ_CBVJ010000146.1 GCF_000513275.1 Paenibacillus gorillae
CTGCGCTGCTCCGTCCTGGACGCTTTGACCGTCAAATTACGGTTGACCGTCCGGATGTGAAAGGCCGCGAAGCGGTGCTGAAGGTTCATGCCCGCAACAAGCCGCTTGATAAAGATGTCAAGCTGGACATTATCGCGAAACGTACGACAGGCTTTACCGGTGCTGATCTGGAGAACCTGTTGAACGAAGCGGCACTGCTTGCAGCCCGCCGTAACAAGAAGGATATCGCAATGCGTGAGGTTGACGAAGCGATCGACCGTGTTATTGTCGGCACAGAGAAGAAAAGCCGCGTCATCAGCGAACGTGAGAAGCGGATTGTCGCTTACCACGAAGCTGGCCACACGATTATCGGCTACTTCCTGGAGCATGCCGACCAAGTACACAAGGTTACGATCATTCCACGCGGCAAAGCCGGCGGTTATGTCATCATGCTTCCTAAGGAAGACCGGATGCTCGTAACGAAGCAAGAATTGCTCGACCGCGTTACCGGCTTGCTGGGCGGACGGGTTGCCGAGGAATTGTTTATCGGCGAGATCGGTACTGGCGCGTACAGCGACTTCAAACAGGCTACGAGCATTGTTCGCAGCATGATTATGGAGTACGGTATGAGCGACAAGCTTGGTCCAATGCAGTTCGGCCAATCCCAAGGCCAAGTATTCCTTGGACGGGATCTGGGGCATGAGCAGAACTACTCCGATGCGATCGCTTACGAGATCGACCAAGAGATGCAGCGTATGGTGAATGATTGTTACACCATTGCGAAGAACCTCTTGACTGAGAAGAGCAAAGAAGTGCATATCATTGCACAAACGTTGCTCAACGAAGAGACGCTGGAGCTGGAACAAATCAAGAACCTGATCGAGACGGGATCGCTTACGGGCGATGGCTCAGTATCCGAAAGCGGCAGCGCCGACGGAGAAACAGCTTCCGAACCGATTGTCGATACGATTGGCGGCGTCAAAGTACGGATCCAAACCCGCGAAGCTGGCGATATTACGCCTCCAGTGCTGGATAAGGAAGATCCGTCTGAAGGCGACGGAGAACCGACTAAGTCTTAATGAACGAGAGAAGCCCGCAAGGCCATGTGCCAAGCGGGCTTTTCTTTACGGTCTAATCTCATAGAGATGTGACTTCATCTAGGTTTGTGCCGATAGGGTGAAAATATAACAGTTTTAAACGTTAATCAATAGCTTTACTTATATTTAAGACAGGCAATCACGTGATTTCGAGGTTGATAACGCCGATGGAAATAAAAAATATAAATTGTGACGGAAGTTTGGCGATTCACGCATTGACAGCGCCTTCTGCCTGGAGTAAATTAAACCTTAACAAATGTATTATTATAAACATTCTAATCATCAGGCTCTTGACTCGACAATGTTTGTGCATCAATTCACAAAGTCGGTCGGCCGTAACTCGGAATGGGACTCATCGCCCATCCCTCATAAGAGGAGAGGATCAACTGTGGAAGCATTGGTGCTGGAACGCAAAGCGGAACAAAACCGCGAGCTGCGGGAACGGCTATTGCAGCTGAAGAAAGAACGGAATGCCATTATTCTTGCTCACTATTACCAACGGGATGAAATACAAGAGGTAGCCGATTTCCGCGGGGATTCCTTCCTGCTGGCTCAGAAAGCGGCTCAGACAGATGCTGATGTCATCGTTTTTTGCGGCGTTCATTTTATGGGCGAGAGCGCAAAGATACTGGCTCCTAATAAAACGGTTATTATACCGGACGAGCGCGCGGGCTGTCCGATGGCAGACATGGTTAACGTGGACGGCCTGCGGAAGCTGAAAGCGCAGCATCCGAACGCGACGGTCGTTACGTATATCAACTCTTCGGCGGAAATTAAGGCGGAGACCGACATTTGCTGTACTTCGGCCAATGCACTCAATGTTGTGAATTCCGTTGAAGGCGACGAGGTTATTTGGGTACCTGACAAAAACCTTGGTCATTACGTACAGCAAAACACCGACAAAAAGATGATCATTTGGGAAGGCTATTGCAATACCCATGACATGCTGACGGTGAAAGACGTTGAGGAAATGAAAGCGAAGCATCCGAACGCGCAATTCGTCGTTCACCCGGAATGCCGCCCAGAGGTTGTTGCGCTCGGCGATTTCGTGGGCAGCACGACTGCGATCATTAAATATTGCAAAGAATCCGATTGCCAGGAATTCATCGTCGGAACGGAAGACGGCACGGGATACCAGCTGCGTCTGGACAGCCCGGATAAATCCTTCCATTTTGCATCGAAATATTTGGTTTGCCCGAACATGAAGGTGAACAATTTGAAGAAGCTGGTTAAATGTCTCGAGACGATGCAGCCTCAAATCTACGTTCCGCCGCATGTAGCCGATCAAGCTCGTCTTTCCCTGGAGCGCATGTTACTCGTGAAATAGGAGGAGCATGCGCTACTCCTATGCCTGGAGGCGCCAACGTATGATTCCTAGATACTTAGTAGATGTTCAACTGGATGATCTTCCAGTTATCGATAAAGACGTTATCGTAATCGGGGCCGGCATTGCCGGTCTTTTTACCGCATTGCGCGCCAGTGCCAGCGGCAATTCGGTGCTGATGCTTACGAAAAAATCGCTGCTCGACAGCAACACCCGGTACGCGCAGGGCGGCATTGCTGCCGTTATTTCCGAGGATGATTCGCCGGAATACCATCGCCAGGATACGCTGATTGCCGGGGCAGGGCTGTGCTCTGATGATGCTGTTAACGCGCTCGTTCATGAAGGACCAAGTGGTGTGAACCGTCTTATTAAGATGGGAACCCAGTTCGATCTGGAGAACGGGGAGTTCGCTCTTACGAAGGAAGGGGCACATAGTCAGCGCCGTATTCTGCATGCAAATGGCGATGCGACCGGCTATGAAATCGTACGCGCGCTTTCGGAGAAAGCGGTCGCCGATCCTCAGATCGAGGTGTGGGACGACCATTTCGTCATCGATCTGATTACGGAGGAAGGCGAATGCTGCGGCGTTCTTGTACAGAAGCCGGACGGCCAGCGTCTGTTCATTCGCGGGAAGGCTACGGTTCTATGCTCCGGCGGAGCAGGCCAGCTGTACCGCTATACGACGAACCCGGAAGTTGCTACAGGCGACGGCATTGCAATGGCATACCGTGCAGGTGCTTACATTCAAGACGTGGAGTTCATTCAATTCCATCCGACTTCGCTTTGTTATCCGGGTGCGCCCCGTTTCCTCATCTCGGAGGCGGTTCGCGGCGAAGGTGCGGTGCTTCGCAACATCCGAGGCGAGCGCTTCATGGAGCGGTATCACCCGCAGTTGGAGCTTGCCCCTCGCGATGTCGTTGCGCGGGCGATTGTCTCGGAGATGGAAGAAACGAAGTCGACCTTCGTCTATCTCGACGTGACCCATGAGTCTGCTGAAATGATTACGCATCGTTTTCCGAATATATATGAATTCTGCCTGAAATACGGGCTTGATCTGACGACCGACTGGATTCCGGTGGCGCCTGCCGCCCATTATATGATGGGGGGAGTCAAAACCGACCTGAACGGGGAAACCAATATTGGCAGATTGTTTGCTTGCGGAGAAGTATCGTCGACTGGCGTTCATGGTGCCAACCGGTTGGCCAGCAACTCACTATCAGAGGCGATTGTATTCGGCAAGCGTATTGTCGATGCGATTAATAAGCTTCCGAAGCTGGAGACGAAGCCGTCGATTAAGCCGGAGGAGCTGCGCGTGGACGCTCCGATGCAGGCTGTTGTTGAGAAGCGGCTGAAGCTGCAAAAGATTATGGTGAGATACGTTGGACTGCGGCGGGATGCGAAAGGGCTGGAGCGCGGACTTGAGGAGCTTAAGAGGCAGCTGCCGATCTTTCAGTCGGTGCTGACGAAAAGCGAAGAGTTCGAATTTGCCAACCTGCTCACCTGCGCTTTGCTGACGACAGAAGCGGCGCTTCAGCGCGAGGAAAGCCGCGGTGCGCATGCCCGTGAAGACTTTCCGGAGCGTAACGATGAGGTATGGCGCAAGCATACCGTCTTGCACCGCCTACATGGAATGACAGAGGAGCGAATTGTTCATGCTTGAGACGAATTTCAACGGCTTCGGCTATCGGCAAACGTTGAAAAACCAAATAAACGGCTGGCTCGCTGAGGATGTTGGCAGCGGCGACGTAACGACGGCGACAACGATTCCGGCAGAATCGCAGTCGAAAGCGGTCATTCACGTCAAGGAGAGCGGCATCATCGCCGGTCTTCCCGTAGCTCAGCTTGTATTCGAGGTCGTCGACCCAAGTCTGGTTTTTGATGCTAAAGTGGCAGATGGGGATTACGTAGAGAAGGGGACTGTTATTGCAGTCGTAGAAGGCAGCACGCATAGCCTGCTTACGGGTGAGCGTCTTGCTCTTAATCTTATGCAGCGGTTGTCGGGCATTGCAACCAAGACCAATGCTTTTGTCGCCGCTCTTGAAGGGCTGCCTGTCCGGCTGGTGGACACGCGGAAGACAACACCGGGTCATAGGCTGCTGGAGAAATATGCGGTCCGTGTCGGCGGGGGTGCCAACCACCGCTTTGGCTTGTATGATGCAGTGATGATCAAGGATAATCATATTAAAGGGGCTGGAGGCATTCGCGAGGCAGTCGAAGCGTCCAGAGCGAGCATTCCGCATACGATGAAGATCGAAGTGGAGACGGAGTCGATGGAACAGGTTGAAGAAGCGCTTGCCTGCGGCGCCGATATTATTATGCTAGACAATATGAGCCCTTCTCTAATGAAGGAAGCGGTAGCCCGCATCAAGAGCCATTCCCCGCAGGTTATCGTCGAGGCTTCCGGTAACGTCCGGCTCGATACCATTCATGGCATCGCATTATCCGGAGTTGACGTCATATCGGTTGGGGGACTGACCTATTCCTTCAACGCGCTGGATATCAGCTTGGATCTGAACGCGAAAAAAGGAGGATCGGCCTCATGATTCTCGTTATTGACGTTGGCAACACCAATATCGTGCTTGGCGTCTATAAGGGCAAGGAACTGCTGCATCATTGGCGGTTGAGCACCAACCGATCTGCTACCGTGGACGAATATGGCATCAATATTCATAATCTGTTTCATTATGCCGGCCTGAAGCTGGATCAGATGGAAGGCGTCATTATCTCTTCTGTCGTTCCTCCGCTTATGCGGGCATTGGAGCAGCTATGTTTGAAATATTTACGCAAAACGCCGCTGATCGTAGGGCCTGGAATTAAGACTGGCCTAAATATACGCTATGAGAATCCGCGGGAGGTGGGAGCCGACCGCATCGTCAACTCGGTAGCAGGCATTGAGAAATATGGCTCGCCGCTCATCATCGTCGATTTCGGAACAGCGACGACTTTCGATTATATCGACGGGGACAGCAATTACCTAGGCGGAGCTATCGTACCGGGCATCGGCATTTCCACGGAGGCACTGTATCAGCGGGCGGCCAAGCTGCCGCGCATCGAGCTGGTGCGGCCGAAGAGCGTAATTGGCCGGAATCCCATTACTTCGATGCAGGCTGGCATTATTTTCGGCTATGCGGGTCAAGTAGATGGTATAGTGAAACGCATCCGCAGCGAGTTCAAGGTATCGCCGCGCGTCATTGCGACAGGCGGACTTGCGGAGTTAATCAGCGCGGAATCGGAAACGATAGAGGAAGTTGATCCTCTTCTTACATTAGAAGGACTGCGTATCATTTATGAACGGAATCAGGAGGTTTAAAGCATGGAACAATTGAAAGATGTGCTTGTACGAGGCACAGCATGGGGCGGTAAAATCCGCGTATTCGCCGTTCGTACAACGCAGCTGGTCAGCGAGCTTCAACGCCGTCATAGGACGCTCCCTACTGCAACCGCAGCTCTGGGGCGCGGGGCGACTGCAGGAGCTATTATGGGCTCGATGCTGAAAGGTGAGGAAAAGCTGACCGTTCAGGTGAAAGGCGACGGTCCAATCGGTCAAATCGTAATCGACGCCAATGCGCACGGCGAGGTTCGCGGCTATGTCGACAATCCCGACGTGCTGCTCCCTAGCAATGAGCATGGGAAGATCGATGTTGCCGGCGGCGTGGGACGCGAAGGTTTTCTCCATATTATTAAAGATCTGGGCTTGAAGGAACCGTATCGCGGCAGCGTGCCGCTCATTTCCGGGGAGCTTGCCGAGGACTTCACTTATTATTTCGCGTTATCAGAGCAGACGCCTTCGGCTGTTGGCCTTGGCGTACTGGTTGAAGCGGACGGAACCGTCCTGCATGCCGGCGGCTTCATCGTTCAATTGATGCCGGGTCTGACTGACGCCGAAATTACGCGTCTGGAGCAGGCGGTCGGTACAATGCCGCATGTAACGGCGCTG
The DNA here is from genome assembly GCF_000513275.1 of Paenibacillus gorillae. Classification (GTDB taxonomy): domain Bacteria; phylum Bacillota; class Bacilli; order Paenibacillales; family Paenibacillaceae; genus Pristimantibacillus; species Pristimantibacillus gorillae. The sequence goes on from NZ_CBVJ010000146.1 coordinate 6,338, forward strand.
CTGGATCAAGGCGAGACGCCGGAGGAAATCCTGCGCTGGCTCGTTGGCGATGATCTGCAGATTCACGATACGATGGATATCGTGTTCCAATGCAAATGCTCGAAGGATCGTGTCGCACAGACGCTGGTCAGCTTGGGCGAAGCGGAGTTACAACAACTTATTGATGATGACGGAGAAGCGGAAATCGTGTGTCACTTTTGCAACGAGGCGTATACCTTTGATCGTGAACAGCTGGAGAAGCTGCTCGAACAGGCGAGACCGGAGCCGCTCCAATAAAACGGAGGCAGTGGGGGAATGAAAAAATTCGGGGTATTGAAGACAGTCGTTCTTCTGCAGGCGGTTTGTATGATCGTGCTTAGCGTTGCCGTAGTGGTTAAGCTTTCGCCATTCGGCAGCGACCCCTCCGAGCTGGAGCCGGGTACGGGCAATGAAGCCCATACCGGCAACGACGGAGGCGACGAGGCGGCAGCCGTCGGAGGAGAGCCGATAACGGTCGGTGAGCTGGAAGCGCAGCTTTTGAAGCAATATGGCGATACCGTGCTGAGAACGATGATGGTGCGCAAGGCGTTGAACCTCGAAGCCAGCGCGCGGCAGTTGAAGGTCACCGTGGAGGAGCAAGACCGGGAGCTGGCTGCCATGATGGAAGGCTATCAGAACGAAGACGAATACTACCGGGTTATGAAAGAGCAGCTTGGCATGGAGCGGGACGACGTGCGTGAGGATGTAAAGTACAAGCTGCTGCTGGAACAAATCGCAATGCTGTCCGTTGAGATATCCGATGGGGATGTGAATCGCTACATAGGCGAGCATGCCGAGCTGTATGGCGACCGGCTTCAGCTGCATCTGCAGTGGATTGTGACGAAAACGGAAAAGGATGCGGGAGATGTGCTCGATATGCTATCCGACGGTGAGGATTTCGAGCGGATTGCCAGAACGTATTCCGTTGATGACTTTACTGCGGAAGCAGGCGGGGATCTGGGCTTGATCGATGCTGACGATCCTTTTTACGATGCGGAGCTGCTGGATTCCGCAAGCCGGCTGCAGACCGGTGAGATGGCGGGTCCCCTTAAAACAGCTGACGGCTACGCCGTTATTCGGCTTGTTGAGCGTCAGAAGACCGAGGGGCTGACCGGCAAGAGGCTGATGGATGCGGCACGCAAGCAGCTTGCGCTTTCCAAGGCAAAGCCTCTGCATGATATCGAGGATGAGTTATTGACGAAATATGATGCTGTCAAACGGAAATAATATTCCGGCTGGCCAGCATCATTTTTTTATACAGGCCGTTATATCATTGATAAAGGGGAATAGCTGTAATCGTTTTCCTTTCATAGGGCAAATTACATAGAAAAGCTATTGACAACGAATACCAGCATTGTTAATATGGAATTAGTTAAAAAACCAACTGAATTAGTCGGAATAAGGAGGCTTTTCTATCATGGCTAGAATTGTACAAAGCGTTACTGAACTTATCGGTGATACTCCGCTTGTTCGCTTGAATCGTTTGGTGCCTGAGGATAGCGCGGAAATCTATGTAAAGCTTGAATATCAAAACCCGGGCTCCAGCGTGAAAGACCGGATTGCAATCAGCATGATCGAAGTGGCGGAGAAAGAAGGCGTTTTGAAGCCGGGTGACACGATTGTTGAGCCTACGAGCGGCAACACGGGTATCGGCCTTGCTCTGGTAGCAGCTGCGAAAGGCTATAAAGCCATTCTCGTTATGCCAGAGACGATGAGCATTGAGCGTCGCAACCTGCTTCGCGCTTACGGCGCAGAGCTTGTATTGACGCCTGGATCAGAAGGCATGAACGGCGCAGTACGCAAAGCGGAAGAGCTTGCGAAAGAAAACCCTAGCTACTTCATCCCGCAACAATTCAAAAACCAAGCCAATGTGAAAATCCACCGTGAAACGACGGGTCCAGAAATCGTAGAGGCGATTAACTCCCTTGACGGCAAGCTGGATGCATTCATTGCTGGTATCGGTACGGGCGGCACGATCTCCGGCGCTGGTGAAGTGCTGAAGCAAAACTTCGAAGGTATCAAGATCTATGCCGTTGAACCGGCTGCATCGCCAATTTTGTCGGGCGGCCAACCAGGTCCTCACAAAATTCAAGGCATCGGCGCGAACTTCGTGCCTGATATTTTGAACCGTGAAATTTATGACGGCGTTATTCCTGTTGAGAACGAGGAAGCATTCGAATATGCACGCCGCGCTGCGAAAGAAGAAGGCATTCTTGTCGGCATTTCTTCCGGTGCTGCAATTTATGCGGCTCTGAAAGTAGCGAAAGAGCTGGGCAAAGGCAAACGTGTTGTTGCAATCGTTCCGAGCAACGGCGAACGTTACCTGTCCACGCCACTGTTCAATTTCGAGAACTAATCGATACGGATTGCCGGGTCCTCCATGCCGCTTGCTGCGGGTGGAGGGCTCTTTTTTTTGTTGGGACATGTCAGTCTTTTCTTTTGTCCTGCCTTTCTGTATACTTAGCAAATCATAATACGCAACTGATCGGGGGTAAAAGGTGATGTTCACCGCTTGGGAGCAATGGAACGGGTGGCACGCCGAACGGCAATACACAACGCTGCCGTTATTGAAAAGGGTGCCGCTGGCGAAGCTTGCCGTTGATTCATGGGAGAGAGCCTGGCAGGACGCTTCGCCTTACGCCTTCGTCTTGGAGAGCGGCAAGGACGGCCGGTATACGTATCTGGGCTTGCATCCGGCGAGCGTCATCCGCGGCAAAGGGCTGAAGGCTGTGTGCACGGAACTGGACGGCGTAGGCAAGCCGCCGCTTGCAGGTGCATGCGAAGAATGGGAAGGGAAGCCGCTGGAGCTCGTCCGCCGCTGGATGAGCGGACACACGGCCCCTAAGCTAAGCGAAGGGCCGAAATGGACCGGAGGCTGCGTTGGCTACTGGAGCTATGATATTATTCGCTCCATTGAACGGCTGCCGGAGGTAGCTGCTGATGATCTCGGTATGCCCGACTATTTGTTCATGCGAATGGACGAGCTGTGGATCGTTGATAAGGAGGAGCAGGCACTATATTGTGCGGTTCACTCCAAGGCGGAGCTGGATGCCGATCCAGCGCAGCTGCGCAACCTCTATGAGGCGGCAGCAGCAAGGGCGGAAGACATGGCGGCCTATTGGAATGACAAAGTGCAAAGCGGCAACACGGCTGCTGCCGCTGAACTGCGCTATGATTGGCTCGGACGGACGCAGGATGGAAGCCTCCATATCGATGTAGAGTTGATGGAGGGAATGACTTCGCCGTTCTCTAAAGCGGCTTATATGGCGGCTGTGGAGCGGATACGGGCTTATATCGCTCAGGGTGACGTCTTCCAGGTGAATTTGTCGCTTCGCCAGAGCCGCGAGGTTAGTGCTTCGCCTGAGGAATTGTATGAATGGCTGCGGATCGTTAATCCATCTCCTTATATGGGCTTTCTGCGGACGCCAGACTTCCAGTTGGTGTCTGCTTCGCCGGAGCTGCTGGTGGAGCAGCGGGACGGTCTGCTGGCCACCCGGCCGATAGCGGGCACACGCCGCCGGGGCAAGACGGAGGAAGAAGACCGCATGCTGGCGGATGAGCTGCTATCGAACGAGAAAGAACGGGCGGAGCATATTATGCTCGTCGACCTGGAACGCAATGACCTTGGAAGGATCGCCGCCTACGGGTCCGTTCATGTGGAGGAGCTGATGGTGATCGAGCGCTACTCCCATGTCATGCATCTCGTGTCTCAAGTGGAAGGAAAGCTGGCAGAGGGCAAGGACGCCTATGATGTTATCGCCGCTACATTCCCGGGTGGCACGATCACTGGCGCGCCGAAAATCCGTACGATGGAAATCATCGAGGAGCTTGAGCCGACACGCCGCGGCTCCTATACAGGTTCCCTTGGATGGATTGACTATAATGGCGATATGGAATTTAATATTATTATAAGAACGATGGCAGTGAAGGACGGCCTCGTACATGTTCAGGCCGGAGCGGGAATCGTCATCGATTCCGATCCGGAGCGGGAATATTACGAGTCGCTTAGCAAGGCGAAGGCACTGTGGAAAGCGGTTCAGTTCAGCGAGCAGTTTGCCGAGCGGACAAGCCGCGCTTAGGGGCATTCCCGGCGCGCCACGCTGGACCGCGGGGTCCGGCGCAGAATGGAATAAGGGGGACTGGGACGATGATTCTCGTAATTGATAACTATGATTCGTTTACGTACAATTTGGTGCAGTATTTGGGCAAGCTGGGCGAGGAGGTTGTCGTCAAGCGCAACGACGAAATCGACCTTGCCGGAATTGAGGCGCTGAAGCCTGACCATATTCTCATTTCGCCGGGACCATGCTCCCCTAATGAAGCAGGCATCAGCCTGTCACTGATCGATCATTTCAAAGGGATTATTCCGATATTTGGCGTCTGCCTCGGCCATCAGTCGATCGGTCAAGCATTTGGCGGCGATGTTGTGCGGGCAGAGAAGCTGATGCACGGCAAAACGTCGGAAATTATCCATGACGGCAAGACGATTTTCGAAGGCATTCCTTCCCCTTATACGGCTACACGCTACCATTCGCTTATCGTGAAGCGCGAGACGCTGCCCGATTGCCTGGAGATCAGCGCAGAAACGGCTGAGGGTGAGATCATGGGGCTGCGGCATAAGCATTATCCCATTGAAGGCGTACAATTCCATCCGGAATCGATCATTACGGAGCACGGCTTGACGCTGCTTCGCAACTTCTTGCAGATCCGGGTTGGCGCAGCACAATGAAGATCGGATTCAATGGTGAGGTGAAGAAGGCGGAGGAAGCTGTGATCTCAATTTATGATCACGGCTTTTTGTACGGAATGGGGTTGTTCGAGACGTTCCGCACCTACAGTGGAAGGCCGTATATGCTTGAACGGCATTTGCAGCGGCTTGCGGAGGGCTGCGAGCAGCTAGGTATACGCTATACGGCGGATCAGGAAGCATTGCAGTCATTAATTGCCGAGCTGCTTCAAGGTAATGGCCTCAACGAAGCTTATATACGGCTTACGGTTTCATCCGGGGTAGGCGAGCTTGGGCTGCAAACCGGTGACTATGAACAGCCGAATGAGCTTCTGCTGATGAAGGCACTGCCGCCTGTGAACGAAGCGCTCTATCGTTCAGGCAAGGAGCTGCGCCTGTTGAGCACCGCCAGAAACTCGCCGGAGGGGGCTGTACGGTTAAAGTCTCTCCATTATATGAATAATATGATAGCGAAGCGGGAACTTGCGGCCAGCGGGGCTGCTGCGAACGCCGAGGGACTGATGCTGACCGGAGACGGCAAACTTGCTGAAGGGATCGTCAGTAATTTGTTTTTCACGAAGAATGGCAAGATACATACTCCTTCTATTGATACAGGCATATTGCCGGGCATTACCCGGGCGAGAGTGCTGGAGCTGGCGCTTGAAGCGGGTTTTGAGACGGAGGAAGGGCATTATCGATTTGCCGAGCTGTTAGAAGCGGATGAGATATGGATGACAAACTCGATTCAAGAGCTTGTGCCGATTACTTCGGTAAGCGGGATTCCTGGGAAGGACCAAATAACCGTTGGCGATGGAGCTATCGGTCCGATAACGGATAAGCTGCTGCAAGCTTACCGGAGAGATACGGGGAGTGCTGTGTAGACCGATCGCAAAATTGCCCTTGAGAAGGAAAGGACGGCTTACGATGACACAGAATATGAATAACGGCGGCGCACCGTCTTTTTGGAGCCGTTCCTATCAGTTCGGCGGAGGTTCGAATGAAATACAGCTGGAGCTTGGAAAACGGACGCTCATTATGGGCATTCTTAACGCTACTCCCGATTCCTTCTCAGATGGAGGCCGCCATCATACGGGAGAAGCGGCTGTCGCCCACGCAGCTGCGATGGTGGCAGACGGGGCAGATCTGATTGACATCGGAGCAGAATCCACACGGCCGGGCTTTATACCGATTAGCGCCGAGGAAGAGCTGGAGCGGCTGCTGCCCGTCATTCGAGCGGTTAGGAGCGCGCTGCCGCATATTCCAATATCCGTTGATACCTATAAAGCGGAGACGGCAAAGCAAGCCTTGGAGGCAGGCGCGCATATCCTCAACGATGTATGGGGATTGAAATATGATCCGCTGATGGCTGCTGTTGCCGCTGAATATGATTGTCCGGTCATTCTGACTCATAACCGGGCGGAAGCAGAATACGGTGATTTTCTAGCCGATGTGCTGGACGATCTGCGAACAAGTGTGGATATCGCGAGGCAAGCTGGCGTCCGGGAGTCCAATATTTGGCTCGATCCCGGCATAGGCTTTGCCAAAAGCTATGAGCAGAATTTGCAGCTGCTCGGCAGCTTGAGGGAGATTCACGCGCTGGGTTATCCTGTTCTGCTGGGCACCTCCAGAAAACGGGTCATCCGTCAGACGCTTGATTTGCCGGTGACCGAATTGGACGAAGGAACAGCAGCAACGACTGCACTTGGTATCGCTCAAGGGTGTCAGATTGTACGTGTTCATGATGTCCGTACCAACGCCCGTACGGCGAAAATGGCTGATGCCATCGTATATTAATGATTGTTCATACTTGAAAGGAAGTCGGATTCGCATGGATAAAATGACGTTAAAAGGAATGCAGTTTTTTGGCTATCATGGTGTTTTTCCCGAAGAAAACCGATTGGGTCAAAAATTCGGCGTTGATCTGGAGTTGAAGATCGATCTGGAGCAGGCTGCACAAACAGATGAGTTGTCGCACTCCATTGACTACTCCCAGCTCCATGCTCTAACGAAGGAAGTTGTAGAGGGCACGCCTTACAAATTGATCGAAGCTTTAGCTGGCGGCATTGCAACGCGGGTTTTAGAAGCTTATACTATGATAAATGAACTGACGGTTCGCGTAACGAAGCCTAATCCGCCGTTCGAGATCTATTTCGAAGGCGTGACGGTCGAGTTGCGCAGAAAGCGGGATGCTCATGGCCGAATTGTTCCCGTCTAATTCAGGGCGGTCTGCGGCGTATATTGCACTGGGGTCCAACATGGGAGACCGGGAGCAATTGCTGCAGCAAGCCGTTATCTGTCTGAGTGAACGGCCTGACATTGATGTGCTGCGGGTGTCCGCGCTTTATGAGACTGATCCTGTCGGTTATACGGATCAGCCCGCTTTTCTCAACATGGTTATTGCCGTACAAACGACGCTTAAGCCCCTTGAATTGCTGCATGTACAGCAAGATGTGGAGCGGCTGCTTGGCCGCGTTCGCGACATTAGATGGGGGCCGCGCACCATAGACCTAGATCTGTTGCTGTATGAAGACGTTGCGATGGACGATGAGGAGCTGACGCTCCCGCATCCCCGTATGATGGAACGCGCATTCGTGCTCGTTCCGCTGAGCGATGTCATTGCGGGCGAGAATCCATTGCGGAATCGAGTTGCAGCAGCTGCGGCAGCGGCGCTTCAGGATGGAAAGGAAGGCATTGCCCAATGGAAAACGATCAACTGGCTCAGCGCGTCCGGGCTTTCCGGAAGCTGAAAGGATATACCCAGCAGGAACTCGCCAAGCAGCTTGGCGTCTCGGTAGCGGTACTTGGATCTCTCGAAAGAGGCACTCGGAAAGCAGATACGAAGCTGTTGAACAACATTGCAAGCACGCTAGGCGTCACTTACGATGAATTAACGGATGCGAAGCAATAGCGGACGCTGGTGCGAAGCATTTTGCAATAGAACTGAATTAAGGAGGAGTCCGAGGCGGCATGCTGAAAATCGGAGACATCGAGATGAAAAACAGAGTCGTGCTGGCACCGATGGCAGGCGTGTGTAACCCGGCTTTCCGACTCATTGCAAAGGAATTTGGCACAGGACTTGTCTGTGCGGAGATGGTAAGCGACAAAGCTATTCTGCATGGCAACAAAAGAACGATGGAAATGCTGTTTGTCGACGAGCGGGAGAAGCCGCTTAGCCTGCAGATTTTCGGAGGCGACCGCGAGACGCTTGTCGAAGCTGCGAAAGTTGTCGATCAGCAGACGAATGCGGATATTATCGATATCAATATGGGTTGTCCGGTACCGAAGGTGACCAGTTGTGATGCAGGCGCGCGCTGGCTGCTGGACCCGGACAAGATCTATGAAATGGTATCAGCCGTCGTTGGAGCGGTGAGCAAGCCCGTAACGGTCAAAATGCGGATCGGCTGGGATGACGAGCATATCTTCGCGGTAGATAACGCCAAAGCGGTTGAAAGCGCAGGCGGCAGCGCCGTCAGCGTGCATGGGCGCACGCGTGAGCAGCAGTATACGGGAAAGGCCAATTGGGATATTATAAGGGATGTTAAGCAAGCGGTAGCGATTCCCGTTATAGGCAATGGCGACGTATTCTCGCCGGAAGATGCCAAACGGCTTCTCGAGCATACCGGCTGCGACGGCGTTATGATCGGACGGGGCGCATTAGGCAATCCATGGATGCTGTATCGGACGATTCAATATCTGGCGTCTGGTGAGCTAATGGCTGATCCATTGCCGCGTGAGAAAATGGATGTGGCTATGCTCCATCTCGACCGGCTTGCGGCGCTGAGAGGCGAAGCGGCAGCGGTTCGCGAAATGCGCAAGCATCTGGCATGGTATCTCAAGGGACTTCCTGGCGCAGCCCGCGTGAAGGATGTCATTATGGAAGAAACAGGACGCGAAGGCGTTGTGGAAATATTGGAGAAATTTATTTCATCTCTGGATGCGGATGCGCTGGCGGAAGCGGCTGACAAAGCAAACTCACAGGCCGTTCATTAATACCGTAAGCGGATAATCCGGCGGCATTCGCCAGATGTCCGCTTTTCGTATATTCTCTCCTTGTCCTGTCAGGGCGGAGATCAATCGAATAAAGCGGTTACAGGGGCAATTCCCTTTGATTGACATTCGGGGTATCTTTGAAATATAATCTTGCAATATACATCAATGACGCAGTTGCAGCGCTTGCCGAAGGCATGACGGCTGGGGAACGTAATATATTAAATACCAGTGCATTCATACACCGTATGAAAATTTGTCACACGACAGGAGAATCGGAAAGATGAGCGATAAGGAAATCATTCTGACTCAGGACGGATTGAAGAAGCTTGAAGAAGAACTGGAAAACCTGAAGTCGGTTAAACGTCGTGAAGTTGCAGAACGGATTAAGGTTGCGATTGGGTACGGCGATATTAGTGAAAACTCGGAATACGAAGATGCAAAGAACGAGCAGGCCTTTATTGAAGGACGCGTTATTACCCTTGAAAAAATGCTGCGCAATGCGCGGATTATCAATAATGATGATATTGATACCGAAACGGTGAGCATCGGCTCTACGGTAACGGTTGAAGACTTGGAATATGGCGATACGATGGAATACGCGATTGTAGGCTCGGCAGAATCCGATCCGCTTCAGAACAAAATCTCGAATGAGAGCCCTGTCGGCAAAGCGATTTTGGGCAAAAAAAGAGGAACTGTTGTTGACGTCAGCGTACCTGCCGGCATCATTCAATATAAAATTGTAGATATCAAAAAATAAGGTTTGCACTGTGTTATTTCAGAAAGCTTCCTTAGCGGAAGCTTTTTGAACGTTTCGGCGGTGTCGAGGAGATGACAGAATTGAACGAAGAAAATAACGGTGTAGTAGAGGAACAGGAGCTTAGCGAGCTGCTGCAAATTCGCAGAGACAAGCTGGACGAGCTTCGCGGTCTGGGCGTCGATCCATTCGGCGGTAAATTTGAACGTACGCATGCGGCGAAGGAGATTGTATCTGCATACGAGGCTTTCAGCAAGGAAGAGCTGGAGGAGAAGGCGGTCACGGTAAGCATTGCGGGACGCATTATGCAGAAGCGCGGTATGGGTAAGGCGGCATTCGCCCACATTCAGGATCTGAGCGGCAAAATTCAAATTTACGTGCGTAAGGATTCGGTAGAAGCGAATAAATACGCAGCGTTCGAATTGCTCGATATCGGCGATATCGTTGGCGTTCATGGCGTCGTATTCAAGACGAATACGGGTGAGGTATCCGTGAAAGCGAAGGAAGTTGAAGTGTTGACCAAGTCGCTGCTTCCGCTGCCGGACAAGTATCATGGACTGAAAGATGTGGAGCTGCGCTACCGCCAGCGCTATGTCGATCTGATCATGAACCAGGACGTTCAACAGACGTTCATCTCCCGTTCCCGCATTATTCAATCGATGCGCCGTTACTTGGATTCGCTCGGTTATCTGGAAGTCGAAACACCGACGCTGCATTCTATTGCAGGCGGTGCGGCTGCCCGTCCGTTCGAAACGCATCACAATGCGCTTGATATGCAGCTGTATATGCGGATCGCTATTGAGCTGCACTTGAAACGTCTCATTGTTGGCGGCCTGGAGAAAGTCTACGAGATCGGCCGTGTATACCGGAATGAAGGCATTTCGACTCGCCATAATCCTGAATTCACAATGATCGAGCTATACGAGGCTTATGCCGATTATAAAGATATTATGGCGTTGACCGAAAATCTGATTGCGCATATTGCGCAAGAAGTGTTCGGCACGACCAAGATTACGTATCAGGGCGAAGAGATCGACCTGACGCCGCAATGGCGCCGTGTATCGATGGTTGACCTGGTTAAAGAAACGACGGGTGTAGACTTCGGCGTGCAAATGAGCGACGAAGAGGCGCATGCTCTGGCGAAGGAGCATAAAGTGCCGGTTGAACAGCACATGACGTTCGGCCACATTCTCAATGCTTTCTTCGAGCAATTCTGCGAGCATACGCTTATCCAGCCGACATTCGTAACGGGCCACCCGGTTGCGATCTCGCCGCTGGCGAAGAAGAATGCCGAAGATCCGCGCTTCACAGACCGCTTCGAGCTGTTCATCGTAGCGCGTGAGCATGCCAACGCGTTTACGGAGCTGAACGATCCCATCGATCAGCGCCAGCGTTTTGAGTCCCAGCTGGTTGAACGCGAGCAGGGCAATGATGAAGCTCATGAAATGGATGATGATTTCATCCGTGCGCTGGAATACGGCATGCCGCCTACTGGCGGCTTGGGTATCGGCATTGACCGTCTGGTTATGCTGCTTACTGACGCTCCATCCATTCGCGATGTACTGCTGTTTCCGCATATGCGTGATCGCGGCGGCGAATAAAATAGGCCTTCATACCGCTTGGGAAACAATCCCAAGCGGATTTTTTTGTGGGCAGTCATTGACCGTCGATAGCTTTTCCTTTAAAGTTGAAATGTATTTTTAGGAAAAAATAGGCTAAATTGCTGTTGATAAAATAAAAAATGTAGAGGTGAGAGGTCCGAATATGCGGAATTCTGGCTGGTATAAACTGATTGTTGCTATCCTTTTCGTTTTTATGTCCATTCCTTTGTCGGTTGGACATGCAGCTGAGGGCGGGGAGCATCCGAATTTATTGTTGAACCCTGGATTCGAGGAGACGGAATCAGGAGTTCCTTCGTCATGGACTCAGGATGTATGGGTGCAGGGAAGTGAGGTTACCCGGTTTACAGTAGATACGTTGAATACGCATTCGGGCGGAACCGCTGCAGTGATTGAGAACACGCAGCCGAATCATGCCAAATGGGTGCAGAAGATTAAGGTTGACCCAAATACCTACTATCGGATAAACGGCTGGGTGAATGTAGCCGGAACGGATGAGAATGCTACAGGCGCAAACTTGCTGATCATTGGCGTTGGCGGTGAGTTCCCGCAGATTCATAATACGGCCGGTGAGTGGAAGCTTATCGAATTCTACGGCAAGACAAGCAAGGGTCAGAAAGAGATTCAACTTGCAGCAAGCCTCGGCGGTTACGGCAGCTTGAATACCGGCCGGGCATGGTTTGATGATCTAGCGCTGACTCAGGTCGACAAATTGCCAGCGGGCGTAACGGCGATCTCGTTTGCCCCAAGCGATGTCAGCGGCGGTGATGCAGCGAAGGCGGACAGCCCGCCGAAGGTTTCGGCTTTTCCTGTACTTGCGATCTCTACACTATTCGCTATGCTTTTTGTTTATTTATATAGTCGGATGCTCAGACAGAGGCTTCCGCTAGAACATGCAACGGCCAGCAGATCTGCACAGATAATGGCGTGGCTGCTAATTGCGTTAGGGTTCCGAATTGTCATTGCTGTCGGCTATACGGGCTATGAATCGGATTTGCGAACCTTCATCTTCTGGGGTAATGAGGCATACAACAAGGGCATTACAGGATTTTATCAGGAGGGGGTTTTTGCTGACTATCCGCCGGGGTATATCTATGTACTGTATGTACTTGGGATGCTGCAGCAGCTATTCGGGCTGGATGGTGCTTCGAAGGGAGCCTATCTGCTGTACAAACTTCCGGCGATTATTGCGGACTTGGCTGCTGGATGGGTGATTTACAAAGCAGCGGGTAAAAAGCTTGGCGAGACGGCTGCGTTCGGACTTGCAATGCTTTATCTGTGGAATCCGGCTGTATGGGTAGATTCTGCTGCATGGGGCCAGGTGGACTCCATCTTTACCTTGTTCCTGCTGCTTGCGGTTCAAGCAGTAGTCGGCAATAAGCTGGAGCGCGGAGCGCTATGGTTTGCGATTGCCGTTCTGGTTAAACCGCAGGCGCTGATTTTTACGCCGATTATTTTGCTCGCCATCGCGCATAAGCGCGAGTGGACGCGGACTGCACTAAGCGCGGTATACGGATTGGCGTTATTCGTGGCGCTGGCCATTCCTTTTTTCTGGAGCAATGGCGGGCTTTCCGGCCTGATCAGCCTTTATAAGACGACGCTGGCATCATATCCTTATGCTACGCTTAATGTATTCAATCTTTACGCGCTTACTGGCGGCAACTGGACGGATCTGGATCATACCTTTTTGTTCATTCCATACAGTACATGGGGCATAATCGCTATTCTATTGGCGGTAGCGTTGTCCGTGTTCTTGTCCGTCAATGCGAAACATAAATCCGATTTATCGAAGTCCTATTATATCGGCCTAATTCTGATCTCAGTTATGTTCCTTTTGGGCACCAAAATGCATGAACGTTATTTGTTCCCGGCTATTCTGTTAGGGGTATTTGCTTATATTGAAGCAAAAGACAGACGGATTTTGCATATCTTACTAGGCTATAGCATTACGTTCTTTATTAACGTCGGTTATGTATTGGCGTTTAGCAAGTTTACAACCAACGTGCCAACAGACGGTATCGTCATCGTAACCTCGATCGCTAATCTTGGACTGCTTCTGTACATGCTGTATGTCGGTTACGATATTTATATCCGCGGCCGGGTGCAGTCTGTACCGAGTCTCGCGGAGGATGAACAGGCTCGCAATGATGAGAAGCTGTTGTCAGAGATCGTTAATGTGCAGCGGTCCGATAAGTCCCCTTCGAGGCTGAAGAAGAACGATTGGATTGCGATGCTCGTAATCACGCTCATCTATGCAGTGGTTGCTCTGTCCAACCTGGGCTCCACGCAAACCTTAGGCTCGGGCTGGACGCCAGCCAAGTCGGGACAAAGCTTCTATGTGGATCTTGGGGAAGCACGGCAGCTGGAGCGGATGAATAGCTTCGGCGGCTATGGCGAAGGCAAGTATAAGCTGGAATTCAGCAATACTCCGGATGCTTGGAGCAATCCAATGGATCTGGAGCAGAAGGGCGGCGACGATCTGAAGTGGGCGGTTCACCCGCTTAATATTACCGCCCGTTATGTGAAGGTGACGACTAACCAAACGGGATACTCGATACAAGAGATGGCCTTCTACGCCAAGGGAAGCGAGGAACCGTTAGCGATTAGCCAAGTTGTTGAAGAGGAGAAGATGGAGGGAAAAAGCTCAGCCGTCCGCTTATTCGATGAACAGTCGGCTGCTGCCTATAAGGCAAGTTATAAGAACGGCAGCTATTTCGACGAAATCTATCACGCTAGAACTGCGCTTGAGAATATCGAAGGCGTTAGAGCTTATGAGAATACGCACCCGCCGTTAGGCAAAATTATTATTGCGCTTGGCATTAAGCTGTTTGGGCTCAGTCCGTTCGGATGGCGCATTATGGGCACCCTATTCGGTATTGCAATGGTACCTATCCTTTACTTGTTTGCGCTCAGGCTGTTTAAGCGTACGGGTTATGCTGCAGCGGCTGCCGGACTGCTCGCAGCGGAATTCATGCATTTTACCCAGACCCGAATTGCAACGATTGACGTGTACGGTGTCTTCTTCATCATGCTGATGTTCTACTTCATGTATAAGTATTATTCGTTGAACTTTTACAGCACACCGCTGCGTAAGACGCTTGTACCGCTGTTTTGGGCAGGGCTGTTGTTCGGCATCGGCGTGGCTTCGAAATGGATCGTGATTTATGGCGGTGCCGGTCTGGCGATTATGCTCGCATTGTCGCTCTTCGAGCGGTATCGGCAATACGGGGCGGCCAAACGAATTCTCGCTGCTGGCAAGGTTAAGGCGGAGGAAGAGGATACGTACCGGAAAATCATCCGGCTGTTCCCGCGCAATACGGTTATCACCTTAGCGATATGCCTGATTTTCTACGTTGCCATCCCGGCTGTTATTTACGGTTTGTCCTATATTCCGGTGCTGAAGGTAGCCGGGGATGAATACACAGCGGAAAGATTGGTAGACTATCAGAAAAATATGTATCATTACCACAGTGAGCTCGTCGCTACGCATCCTTATTCCTCACAGTGGTGGGAGTGGCCGTTCATGAAGCGTCCGGTCTGGTATTACAGCGGAAGCGATCTCGCTAATCCGGGGAACGTCTCAACCATATCGGCTTTCGGCAATCCGCTTATTTGGTGGACGGGAATATTCGCATTACTCGGTACCCTTTACTTCAGTATCAAACGGAAGGACAAGCGGGTGTACATCATCTGGATTGCGTATCTGTCGCAATACTTGCCTTGGATGCTCGTTCCGCGTCTTACGTTTATCTACCATTATTTTGCGATGGTACCTTTCATGATTTTAGCTATTATTTATATGTTCAAGCTTTATGAGGAAAAGCGTCCCGATCAGCAATGGCTTCGCTGGCTTTACGTAGCTGTGGCTGCTGTACTGTTCCTTCTGTACTATCCGGTGCTGTCTGGCATGGAGGTCGCTAGAGCGTATGCGGCAGTCATTCGGATCTTTGATTCTTGGGTGTTTTACGGTTAGGTTAGACGGTTCGGGAATTTATGATAGGAGGGATACGGATGCAAGCCAAGTACAGCATTATCGTGCCGATGTTCAATGAAGAAGAAGTAATCGGGCATACGTACTTACAGCTCAAAGCGGTCATGGACGGCTACGGAGAGTCCTATGAGCTTATATTCGTTAATGACGGCAGCCGGGATCGTACGGTTGAGATTGTCGACGGCATTTGCCGCAATGACCGGAATGTTCGGCTCATTAACTTTTCCCGCAACTTCGGTCATCAGATTGCAATAACGGCCGGAATGGACTATGCCCAGGGCGAGGCCATTATTATCATTGACGCGGATCTGCAGGACCCGCCGGAAGTGATGCTGGAAATGATCGAGAAGTGGAAAGAAGGCTTCGAGGTTGTATACGGCAAGCGATTGAAGCGTAAGGGCGAGACTATCTTTAAAAAAATAACAGCGATGATGTTCTACCGGACCATGCGAAGCATGACCAACTTTGATATTCCGATGGATACCGGAGACTTCCGGCTGATCGACCGAAAAGTATGCGATGTGCTGCGCGGGTTGAAGGAGAAGAACCGATTCGTGCGGGGACTTGTGAGCTGGGTTGGCTTCCGCCAGACGAGCGTCGAGTATGTACGTGAAGAGCGTTTTGCTGGTGAAACGAAGTATCCTTTGAAAAAAATGATCAGCTTCGCACTGGACGGCATCACTTCGTTTTCCTACAAGCCGCTGAAGATCGCAACGTATATCGGTTTTTTTCTATCGGTCAGCAGCTTTCTGTATTTAATGGTTGTCGTATATCAGAAGCTCTTCACCTCCTATAATCAAGTCGGCTGGACATCGATTGTCGCCATTAATTTATTATTCAACGGCATCATACTTATGCTTCTTGGTTTAATTGGCGAATATATCGGCCGTATTTATGACGAGTCGAAAAACCGTCCGCTGTACATTGTGCGGGAAGCCCATGGCTTTGACGAGGAGCGGCTGGAACAAGCTTCTGCCAAAAAGGAACGCGAATATGTCCGCTGATCCGCTTGATCGGCTCTCAGCGCCAAAGCCAGTAGATCGCGGGACGGATGCCGTTGCACAAGTGAAACAGATTCGCCGAAAGACGTTTAAGCAATTTATTTTATTCAATATGGTTGGCGTTATAAATACCGCAGTGGACTTTGCGGTGTACAGCCTGCTCATTTGGGCAGGCTTGCATTATATAACGGGACAGATACTGTCTTATGCCGCAGGAATGGGCAACAGCTATTTGATGAACACGCTGATTACGTTTCGCGGCGCCTCTGCTGAAGATGGCGGAGGAGCGCAGGATAGGGGCAGGCCGGTTCGCTTCATTGTTCTTAATTTGGCAGTGCTCCTTATCTCGCTTGGGTTGCTGTATCTGACCAAAGAAGGCTGGGGAATTAACCCGTTTTTGGCGAAGCTTGTCGTTACTTGTATAACAGTTGTGCTGAATTTTGTCGGCAGTAAATGGTGGGTCTTTATGCGACAAAAATAATTGAAAAAATGGTAAGAAAACCGTTGACTTGCAATTGCTACTAATTGTAGAATAGGTCTTGCGAACCGGGTGTAAATGGTAGATTTACTAGGTTCCGTAGGAATCAACTACATATGACATGATAATAGCAAACCATCTGAAAGGGTGGGACGCAAAGTCAGGAGTCTAAGGCATTACACGGCCTGCGTGTATGCGATGATCGTCCGACTGCCATGAATATGACCATATTCGAGGCAGTCTTTTTTGTTGCCTTGAATCCGGAATTATTTTATGGAGGAGAGTGAGTAATGGGCAAGAAGCGGTTCAAATCGTTGCTTGTGCTGACGATGATTGTTATTCTGACGTTCAGCATAGCCGGTAATGTTTTTGCGCATGGTGGGGGAAGTAATTCGTTTAAATGTTCGGATTACGGCACGGTGAGTTATACCGTCGGTAATAAAAAAACATTTACGACATCCCATGGCGACATTAGCGGTTCGTTAAAAGATCAGGGTTCAAGCTGGTTTAAAGTTTCTAATGCAATATTAGATTGGTCAGCAACCGGCAATTATGATGTGTATTGCGTCAAGATTGAAACTTCCTCTTGGTTGGATGATGGTAAGATCATCGAATATCAGGGAGGTTCGAGAGGCGATCTTGGTCTCACTGCTAATAAAACTTGGTTAGGCGAGTATCAATCGATTTATAGAATCACGTTCTATAAAAAGGAAAAACCAGCGCCGACGCCAACGCCGACGCCAACGCCGACGCCAACGCCGACGCCAACACCGACGTCAACACCGACGCCGACGCCAACGCCAACGCCGACGCCAACGCCGACACCAACG
>NZ_CBVJ010000147.1 GCF_000513275.1 Paenibacillus gorillae
ACACCAACGCCGGAGGCAACTCCGACACCAACGCCGGAGCCAACTCCGACACCAACGCCGGAGCCAACTCCGACACCAACGCCGGAGCCAACTCCGACACCAACGCCGGAGTCAACTCCGACACCAACGCCGGAGTCAACTCCGACACCAACGCCGGAGTCAACTCCGACACCAACGCCGGAGTCAACTCCGACACCAACGCCGGAGTCAACTCCAGCACCAACGCCTTCTTCGACACCAGATGAAGAAGTAGTAATAGACGACAATGAGAACCCATTGGGACCAGTCGATCAGGGTAACGATAGCGATACGGGGACATCGAATGATAAACCGGCTCCTACTGCAGTTGTTGGAAGTGATTCTGATTCTGTAGATGTTAATGAAGAAGTACCGCTCGGAGCATTGCCTAAGACAGGTGAGTCCAGTTCATCGCCGATTTATTTGGCAGGTGCTATGCTCGCATTGCTGGGTGGAGTATTGCTTCTTAAGAAGAAAAATAATGCATAAGTAATGTTAAACTCATTAGAGGACTAGTCCATAAAGGACTGGTCCCTATTTTTTTTCACTATACTATTAAAATAGAGTTGATTTTTTCATAGAATATGGTAATCTAGTACTAGACAAAGCTAATCACGATAACGGCAAACCTATCGAAAGATAGGGACGCAAAGCTATAGGGCCTTCCGTATGATGGCAGCCAGCTACCGAAAGAACCAGGCTTTTTTTATTTTGTTCAACAGCGAACGTATGTTCGAGAACTTTATACGATAATGGCAAACCTATCGAAAGGTAGGGACGCAAAGCTATAGGGCCTTTTCTCTTAATGAGATGGCAGCCTAGCCACCGAAGGGAGTTTTATCCATGCGTAAGCTAATTCTTATGCTCGTAGCCGTGTTTGTAATTACAACGTCGATTCAAGTGACAACAGCAGCTGCAAGCGCTGATGCACAATGGTTGGATACTGCTAACATTAATAATGGTACAGTTGGCGTTAAATATGATGTGAAGTCGAATGTGAAAACAAAAGTGATGGTAGCGAAAGGCAAAGACAACTATACATACACGCTGGCAAGCTCGAGCGAAGAAGTATTTCCACTGCAGCTTGGTAATGGAGACTACACGATTTCGATTCTTGAGAACACAACCGGCAACAAATATAAAGTAGTAAGCAAAGAAGTCGTTAGCTTGAAATTGAATGACACAAAGGTTGTTTTCCTTAACTCGGTACAAAACGTTAAATGGAGCAACACGAATAAAGCGATCCAAAAAGCTAAAGAACTGACAGCTAACAAAAAGAGCGATGCCGATAAAGTAAAAGCTATTTATGATTACATTATCAAAACCGTCGACTATGATTATGATTTGGCAAACAATTTGCCAACGGAGTACCTGCCAAGCATTGACCGCACTCTTAGCACGAAGAAAGATATTTGCTACGGTTACTCGGCACTGTTTGCAGCTATGCTTCGCAGCGTAGATATTCCGACTAAGCTGGTTATGGGTAACTCGACTTATGTAACTCAGTACCACGCTTGGAATGAAGTGTTCCTGGACGGCAAGTGGGTAACGATCGATACAACAGTTGATGCCGGTCTGAAAAAGTCGAATAAGAAATTCGAGCTTGTAAAAGAAGCTTCGAAATATACAACAGCAAAAGTATATTAATAGTAGTAAGAAAAAGAGGCTTGCGCGGGATGCGCGAGTCTCTTTTTTATCTATATAAAAAGAATCT
>NZ_CBVJ010000148.1 GCF_000513275.1 Paenibacillus gorillae
ATTATAGGGTTTTCGACAATCCAGCTGCGAAGCTGGTCGAAAAGCCCGATCAGAAATTTGATTGCTCATTACTTTGTTTTATCGCTTTTTCTTACGAATGGCGAACCATTCATAAGGGCAGTTTTGCTCGTTGTTCAGTTTTCAAAGAACAATTTCTTTTGCGTGTCATCCGCGTGTGTTTCAGCGGCGACTTAGATAATATATCATGTATGCCCAACTGAATGCAACCCTTTTTTTAAACTTTTTTCAATCTTTTTTAATGGATATTTCTACCTGTAGTTTCGTACATTCAGCGCGTAACGGGACAGCTCTTTTGGGGAAGCAATTCGCGCATACATCCGGAAGATGATTTTATAGCGCCGGGTAATTGCTTGCTTAATATCTCCATCCAATCGATTGTCGCTCAGATCAAGCAGCATTTCATCTAATTCTTTACGCAGGACGTAATCGAGTTCTTTGCATTCTTTGTCGTTGAATAGGATTCCTAGCATGTTTATTGTGCGCCCTCCTAAGGTACAATCCGAGTTCGTAGCTTTTTAACAACAAAAACGGCGCCCGCGCTTTCGCATCACGACGCCGCTTTACTGTTATGCACAATAAACAGGAATTTTATTACACAGGTCTCATCATTTGCATCAACCAAATGCTGACCGTACTTTCAATAACAGCTGCTACAAGCAAACCTACTGTAAGAATAACGACTACCGGTACGCTGCGGATAACGAAAAACTCAATCGCCTTTCCCGCTTCCCCTACCTTACGATTAGGCAGAATTGCCGCAAGCAGCATTTTCCACACGAGAGCACCGAACTTCATTCCGTATGCACTTGCGATTACGATAGCCGGTATTTCGATAATACCGTGCGGCAGCAAGCCAACCAGTGTAACGAACATATCACCCGTGCCGTTTGTAACAGCGATGTGCTGCAGCAGATAACCGATAACCATTCCATTCAGTACAAGGAAGAACATCGGGATCAGTCCGAAGAACGAACCTATATAGATGATAAAGACCGACTTGATCGCATTGTTCAAAAAGATAAAAATCATAAATGCCAGAGTCGGATTGCTGCTCTCTTGCAGCGTATTGGCCAGTCCTCCGAGCGCAGCCAATTGCTGCTCCAAATAATTAGCGAACGCTGTATTCGTCCCGCCAACGAAGATGCCTGCTGCAAACAGTATGTACCCGAAAGTAATATATGGCCCCATTGCTTTGAAGTGCGCCCTAATGGCGTTCCATTTAAATATGGTCGTCTCCCCCTCTTCCGTCACCAGAATTCGAACAAGCATGAATAACTTTGTTGTACGAGCATAGATTGTACTAGAACAAGCTTTCAAAAGAGAGGAGAGCCTGCCTGAGATGAATTTCTTTTATGTATTGAACGGCCGTAAAATCAAGCGTTACTTCCTGCTGTCGCTGGCCCTGGTTTTTTCCGTCGGTATTATTTACGCTGAACGGGACAACATCACCGTCTTCTCACCGCAGCAGCCGGCTGCTATTTACAGCGTGCCGACCGAGAAAAAAGTAATTGCCCTGACCTTCGATATCAGTTGGGGAGAGAAACGAACGGAACCCATCCTGCAAGTGCTGAAAGAAAAAGGCATTACGCAAGCTACATTCTTCCTATCGTCGCCTTGGAGCCAGTCCCATCCGGATATCGTCAAAAAAATTCTCGATGCCGGCTATGAGATCGGAAGCCACGGCCACAAGCATGACAATTACAGCAAGCTGAACGACGATGAGATTCGTACCCAAATTAAGACCGCGCATGCCATCTTGTCCGACATTACCGGAAAACAGCCAAATCTGCTCCGCCTCCCTAATGGAGATTTCGACAAGCGGGTGCTCCGTATCGCCGAAGAGCTCAACTATAAGGTTATCCAATGGGATACCGATTCCATGGACTGGATGAGTATCGGCACTGATAAAATCATTAACCGCGTCGTCAGCCGCGCGCATAACGGCGATATTGTCCTCATGCATGCAAGCGATTCCGCTAAGCAAACAGCTGAAGCGCTCCCGTCCATCATCGATCAGCTTCGCTCCAAAGGCTATGATTTCGTTTCCGTTACGGAATTGATCTCACAGACTGAAGCACAAGGAAGCGCTGTTAAAGACAAAACGACCTCAACTTCACTGGCGGAAAGATTGAATGCCGCAGAAGAGTAATGAAATAGGAGATATAAGCCTCAATTAAGCAACCGGCTTTGCGGATGGCGCAGAGCTGGTTGCTTCTTTTTGCAGCAAGCGCGGCAGCATCAGAATTTGGTACGCATTGCAAGCGAACAGCGGAATCATCATGAAAACGATGGCCGTCATATTCGTCTCGCCTTGCAGAGCTGGCCATGCCTCAATAAAGGTAATGAAGAACATCAGAAACAGCGTAGGAATAAAAGCGCTGCGATTGGTTTGCTTTACTTTTACATAAGCTACGGCAAGGGAGCCTATCGCCAGCCCTAACGGCAGCACCCAGAAGAACCAGTCATTCGTCCGCTGCCCAAACAACAGATATCCTAATCCGCCAAAAGCAAATAGCGTTGTATAGCCTTGTAGCGCATTCCATAAATAGCTTTTTCGGAAGACGCTTAACGCAATATAGTTCAAAGTCAAATAAGCAAAGAAGCCCATCTGGCTAAATGCCCCCATCATTAGGCCGACAAGCGCCATCATCAGAGCATTCATGCTCGCAGCGTTCAGACCCATTACGCCGAACTCACTATCCAAACCGCGCATAATGGAACCGAAGACAGCCGTCACGACAGCGCCAACCGCCATACAGCTCCAAAAAAGAAAAAACCATTTTCGTAAAGTCACGATTCTGACCCTCCCAAATTTTATGTGAACCGGTATACCTACCCATTTCACCAAGTTTTATTTTAACACGTTCCCATGAAAAAGCTAAGCCGCAGGCATGATAATCCGGTGAACTTTAAAGCATACTACTTCATAATAACAACAGTCATGCCACAGAAGGGAGATAAACGGAGCATGCTTAGAAAATGGGCTTTATTAACGGCTCTATGCGCCGTAACATTCGTACTGACCAGCTGCGGTGCCGAATCATCGGGATCAAGCCAGCAGACAAGCTATAAAGACATGAAATCGATGGTTATCGACATCCTGAAAACGGAGGATGCACAAAAGGCGCTGCAGGAATCCGCGTCACAAATGTCCGGGTATAACGCCAGCGCATCGAAGCTTCTATCCGTTCAAGATCAAGAGCAGGTCCGGCTGGCAGTCAAGGAGGTACTGGTTGCACCGGAATATGATAAAGTACTCAAAACGCTAATGACGGACACCCGTTTCGCAGGAGAGTTCGCAAAAGCGGTCAATAAGCAGAACAAAGACATTCATAAACAGCTGCTCAAAGACCCGAGCTATCAGGAGCAATTAATTAAGGTCATGAAAAGCCCGGAAATGGATAAAATGATTCTTGATGTTCTCCAAAGTACGCAATACAAAAAGCAAGTTATGTCTTTGATGCAGGAATCTATGCAAAATCCGTTATTCCGTCTGGAAGTGCTGGATCTGATGAAGAAGGCCGTCCAAGAGGAGCTCAAGCCTAAACCGAACGAGAAAGTCCAGAAGAGCGGCGGCCAATCGGGTGAATCTCAAGGCGGTGATGATTCCGGCGACTCCGAAGAGGAATCAGGCTCCGGCGACTCGCAAGGCCAAGATTCATCCACATAAGCTTATAAAAAAGCCTCAGCTTCGCGTATCGGCAGGAAGTTCCTATGCCGATTTCGCAAGCCGAGGCTTTTTTTGTATCGAATTATTTGCCGCAGCGATCGATAACCCGATCCGCCAGTTCCAGGTATAGCTGTCCTGTTTCCGACTCGGCTTTGTATACCGAAGGCGAGAAATCAGGCTCGGAAATATGGTTGTCCGGCTGGCCCAGCGGGATTTGTGCAAGCAAGTCGGCATGAAGTGACTCTGCTAACTTCGCGCCGCCTCCGCGTCCGAATATATATTCCGGCTCCCCGCATTTGCTGCATTTGTAGTAGGCCATATTTTCAACGACGCCAATGATCTCATGATTCGTCTTAATTGCCATCGCACCTGCACGCGCTGCTACGAAAGCTGCTGTGGCATGTGGTGTCGTCACGATGATCTCTTTGCTTTGCGGAATGATCTGATGCACATCAAGTGCAACATCTCCAGTTCCCGGAGGCAGGTCTAATAACAGATAGTCTAACTCGCCCCACTCGATTTCGGAAAAGAAGTTCCGCAGCATTTTGCCCAGCATCGGGCCGCGCCATACGATCGGACTGTTGTCTTCAACGAAGAAGCCCATCGAAATGACTTTTACGCCAAACCGCTCGATCGGAATGACCCGATCGTTCACCAGCTCTGGGCGTGTCTCGATACCCATCATATCCGGTACGCTGAAGCCGTAAATGTCGGCATCCATAATACCGACGCGCTTGCCTTTTCTAGCTAGTGCTACGGCCAGATTGACCGTTACGGTCGATTTGCCGACCCCGCCCTTACCGCTGGCAACCGCAATAAATTCTACTTTGCTCTCTGGGTCAAGCAGCGAGCTAGTCAGCCCCGCGCCGTGGCCCTGCACGGGAGCCGATTCCGCTGCGGGCTGCTTGTTCGCAGCAGCAGATCCCGCCCCGCTGCCTTGCGCCGGCTGTGCCTCGCGGAAGCGGAAGTGCACCGCTTCGGCGCCTGCTTGCGTAAGCGCCTCGCGCAGCGCCGATTCCAGCGCCGGCTTCGTCTCGGCGCTTGCCAAGACGACCGTCAATGAAACTTGACGGTCCTTTACAACGACATCGCGGAATTGCACTGCATCCGCGCTATATGCTTCCGTCACTGAACCGACGGCTTCTAATGCCTCTTCTCGCGTTAACATAGGGATGTCCCACCTTTATATGTAGTGCTGCTAATTCGCTTGTTTGTAATGATTATAACACAATGCCAGCGATTAGTTTACAGGCGGGCTAATCTTCTCCCCTGACGTATAACGTAATATGCCTTGATAAATCGATGCCGCCACCTTCCGCTGATAATCAGCATCTGCCAGCTGCGAAGCCTCTCCAGGGTTGGACAAAAAGCCAACTTCCACAAGTGCCGTCGGAATATGATCCAGTTCCTTGAGCAAATAGACCGTTTTTTGCGTCGCTGCCACCCGGCTTGTATTTTCAAGATTGCGTTTGATTTCATCCTGGATCAATAACGCCAGCCCTTGGTTCTCAGGATGATTATCCGGATGGTAGAACGTTTGTGCGCCTGACCATTTTGCCGACGGAATGCTGTTCATGTGAATGCTTACTGCAAGCGTTGCTCCGCTGTCTTTGATTTGACCTACTCTGCGCTGCAAGTCCTCGGTCTTTCGCTTGCTGTACGCCCGCGTGTCACCGCTCGCCAGATCGTAATCGCCTTCCCGTGTCATGGTGACAATTGCCCCTGCCTGCTGGAGGTAATCCCGCAAGTACAGAGCAATAGCCAGATTTAAATCTTTCTCGACGACGCCCTGCTTGCTCACAGCTCCTCCATCTACACCGCCATGTCCCGCATCAATAGCAATGGTTTTGCCTGACAGCGGCAGCGTCCAGTAAGTAGAGGTTCGAATAACGGGATTGCCCTGTGTGAAAATAAACCATGTCAAAACAAGGGCCACTGCTCCCGCTGTCAGCCGAAGCACTCCCTTGTAGGTCATCCATACGACAAACCGTCCTCTTATTCGGCGCATAAAAAAAACCACCCCGTCCCCTTTCAAATGATAACCTCTCTTAGCCATTAGCCATGAATGGATAAGCTCTATATCATTTATATGGGACAAGATGGTCTTTTATGAGTTCCGAACAGAAGGAAAGCATGTCAAGCTTCATTCCGGTTAACCGGTAATTAGCCGACAGACTGTTCCGACATACCCTCAATCAAGATTTTAGCAACTTCCGGACGAGAGAACTCCGGCGGCGGACAAATGCCATCACGGAGCAATGCGCGAACCTTCGTTCCCGACAGCGTCAGATGATCTTCCTTGCCATGCGGGCAAGTTTTTGTCGTCGCCATATTGCCGCATTTCGTACAGAAGAAGCTATGCTCGAAGTAAAGCGGCGTAATGCCGAGATCTTCGACTGGAATCGTTTTAAGCAAATCTTGCGCTTCGTAGGTACCATAGTAGTCGCCTACACCAGCGTGGTCGCGGCCGACAATAAAGTGGCTACAGCCATAGTTTTTCCGTATAAGCGCATGAAAGATCGCTTCACGCGGACCGGCATAACGCATAGCCGCTGGGAACACGCCCAAAAATACGCGATCGCTCGGATAATAATTCTCCAGCAGTGCGAGGTAGCTCGTCATCCGTACGTTAGCTGCCACATCATCCGATTTCGTCTCGCCGACGAGCGGATTCAGGAACAGGGCATCGACGATCTCCATCGCCACTTTTTGAATATATTCATGCGCCCGGTGAACCGGGTTGCGAGTCTGGAAGCCAACGACCGTTTTCCAGCCCTTATCCGCAAAAATCCGGCGAGTTTCGCTTGGATCGAAGTAGAACTCCCCGAATTTCTCTGGCTGCGGGCGATTCAATACGGTAATAGCGCCGCCTACGTATGTGGAAGGACGCGTCAACAGCTTCTGTACGCCCGGATGCTCCAGATCATCCGTTTTAAATACTTGAACCGCTTCATGCTTGTGATCAACCGAGTAAATGCTCTCAATATCGATAATCGCGTACGTTACGCCGTTTTCGCCAACCAGTGAAGCACGGGTACCAACTTGCAATTGAGCTGCTTTCGTTTCTTCGACAGCAAGCGTAATCGGAATGCTCCATACCGTACCATCACCAAGACGCATACGATCAACTACAGAATGATAATCCGCTTCGTTCAAAAAGCCGGTAAGCGGCGAGAATGCGCCTACGCCAATCAGATCCAGATCGGATACCGTCCAGGAGTTAATAACGATGCTTTGCAGACCTTCCGATTCTTTCAGCAGTTGTTCGCGCTGCGAGCCTTCTGCAACACGATTAACGAGTATGCCGCCATGAGGTGAAATTTGAGTCATTTCGGTTAATCCCTCCTAAGTTGGGATCATGATTATAATTCAACGCTTATTTATGCAAGCCGCATTCCGTTTTTTCTTGACCCGACCAGCGTCCTGCGCGAGGATCTTCGCCTGGCATAACTTGACGCGTGCAATACTCGCAGCCGATACTCGGGTAGTAATTGTCATGCAGCGGGTTGTAAATGACATCATTCTCACGAATGTAGTTCCATACATCCTCGGTAGTCCAGCCTGCGATCGGGTTAAACTTAATGAGACCGAACTTTGTATCATATTCTACTTTCTTAGCATTCGCGCGGGTCGGTGCCTGATCACGGCGGATACCCGTAATCCATGCATTATATTTCGTTAAGATGTTCGTAAGGGGCTGAACTTTCCGAATGTTGCAGCATTGATTCGCATCGCTTTTCCACAGCTCAGGACCGAATTGCTCTACTTGCTCCTCCGGCGTAATCTCCGGCTGTACACGAACAAATGGAATGCCTGGATAGCGCTCCACCATACGGTCACGCGTCTCATAGGTTTCTTTGAAGTGGAAATCGGTATCCAAGTAGAAAATGTCAGTTGTCGGGCTTATTTTTTGCAGCATGTCGACGAGAACAACGTCCTCCGCGCCAAAGCTGCAGGCAAAGGTAATGTTAGGGAATGCTTCTACCGCATACGCCAATATTTCTTCTGCAGTCGCATTTTCAAGCTCTACCGCCTTTTGCTGCACTAACGCTTCTTTTTCGAATAAGTTCATGTTGGCCCCTCCATGGTTTAATTCCTAGTAAATTCGTATGTTATTAATTAAATTATACTTGCTCCCGGGAAAATGTTCAAGAGGTTTTGTTCAAAATGAATTAAAGTCCTTGTAAAAGGATCAGATTCGTTGTTTTAGTGCTTTCTTCAAGCAAAAAACGCCTCTCCGGATACCGGAAAACGTTGACTGCAAGGCATTAGTAGTAATCACTTTAAATACAACAAAAAAACCTCTGACCCATAGGGCCAGAGGTTTGATTTTCCTTTGAACAAGGAATTAACGTTTCGAGAATTGTGGCGCGCGACGAGCCGCTTTAAGACCGTATTTTTTACGTTCTTTCATACGTGGGTCACGAGTCAGGAATCCTGCACGTTTCAGAGCTGGACGCAGTTCAGCGTCAACTTTCAGAAGTGCGCGGGAAATGCCATGACGGATAGCGCCTGCTTGACCGGACATACCGCCACCGTTTGCAATTACGAGCACGTCGTATTTTGCAAGCGTGTCAGTCAGTACGAGCGGTTGCTTAACGATAAGCTTCAGCGTTTCCAGACCAAAATATTCGTTCAGATCGCGTTTATTAACAATGATTCGTCCTTCACCCGGCACAAGACGTACACGTGCGACAGAGTGTTTACGACGACCCGTTCCATAGTATTGCACTTGAGCCATGAAACTGTCCTCCCCTTATTAGCCGCGAAGTTCGTAAACTTCTGGATTTTGTGCTTGATGCGGATGCTCCGAACCAGCGTATGCTTTAAGTCTAAGCTTCATTGCGTTACCTTGACGTGTTTTTGGCAACATGCCGTGAACAGCCAGTTCGATTACGCGGTCAGCTTTTTTAGCGATCATTTCGTGAGCAGGCGTTACTTTAAGGCCGCCTGAGTATCCGGAATGACGGTAGTAGTTTTTGTTTTGCATTTTCTTACCAGTCAAAACAATTTTGTCAGCGTTAACTACGACTACGAAGTCGCCTGTGTCAACGTGAGGCGTAAATTGCGGTTTGTGCTTGCCGCGGATCAGGCTGGCAGCTTCAGAAGCAAGACGACCGAGCGTTTTGCCTTCCGCATCGATGATGTACCATTTACGCTCAACTTCATTTGGCTTAGCCATATAGGTGGTACGCATGGATGATCCTCCTTGATTCGTTTACAGTAAAGTTTTAATTTTATAAACAACGTTTCACGTTTGTTATTAATCTGATGTTGCTCGCCAAGTTTGTGAATTCTCAGTCGGGGCTGTGGGATAGCCACTAAGAAAGCACAAGTTATATTCTACTATACAAAGTAGCCTAAAGCAAGCAGTTTACGCGATTTTTCTTCAAGTTTCAGCCGGATATTCCACGTTCACGAGCATCAGTCCATGAGACATTGCTGTTGGTCCTGCCAAGGCTCTGCTTCGCCCTTCTAAGATGCGTTTCATGTCTGCAGGCTTTCGCTTTCCTTGGCCGACTTGAAGCAAGGTACCCATGATAACCCGAACCATATTGTACAGAAATCCGTTGCCGGTAATGTACATATGAAGCATCGAGCCCTGCTGCTCGAAGTACGCGTCATATACGATCCGTATATGATGCGGTTTTGTTGAATGAATGGATGTGAATGACGTGAAGTCATGCTCGCCAATCAAATGCTTCAACCCTTCTTGCATCGCTTCCACTTGAAGGCGCATCGGATGATGAAACGCGTAGCGGCGTTCAAACACATTCGGAAACTTCCCCATATCGATCGTATACCGATACGTCTTCCGTTTGGCAGAGCGCCTGGAATGAAAGGACAGCGATACTTCATGTACTTCCAGGATCACGATATCTTTAGGAAGCCTTGTATTCAGCGCAATGGCCCAACGTTCTGCAGGAATCGTAGATTCCGTTGCAAAGTTGAACACTTGTCCCTGCGCATGTACGCCGGCATCTGTTCTTCCCGAACCGAGAATAAGAATATCTTCTCCTGTCAGCACCTGAATCGCCTTTTCAATCTCCTGCTGTACGGTCCGACCGTACGGCTGCGATTGAAAGCCGTTGAACTCTGTTCCTTCATAACTTACCGTCGCGCATAAATTCCTCATCTCGACACCTCTTTCCCCACAAGACCCTTGCTGCTTCTTTCTTTATTCCCCTGCCCGGGCATCGAAGCGCAGTGAAAGCCTTGAAGGGTATGCATTTTCGTGAAATTTAAAATAAGCATCGAATGCGGAATGAAAGGTTTGAACTGAAGAAGCGCAGCGCTCGCTTTTGTGAGCGGATTTCTGCCGCAGCGCGGCTATAATCCAAGAAATCCGCGAGCAATGGCGATCGTAAGTCAAACCTTTCATGCAGTATCGAACTGCTATATTTTAAAAATCTAACGAATTGCCATGAACCCATTCAATGCTTTCACGCAGCTTCACACCCCTCGGCAAAGGGCAATAAAAAAAGGTGGCCGCAAGGGTCCACCCTTTATCTACCACAGCCCAAACAGCTGTACCGCCCTAAGGCGGCTTCAGCTACAAGTGCTTGTGTTACGCGCGGTCAACCAGTTCCAAATACACCATTGGCGCAGAGTCGCCACGGCGGGGTCCTAGTTTCAGAATCCGCGTGTATCCGCCCGCACGTTCCGAGTAACGGGTGGCCAGCTCGGAGAACAATTTTTGGATTGCATCTTGCTCTCCATCAATAGTCTCGCGACGTACAAAAGCAGCTACTTGGCGACGAGCGTGCAAGTCACCTTTCTTTGCTTTCGTGATCAGCTTTTCAGCGATCGAACGAACTTCTTTCGCTTTCGCTTCCGTTGTTTGAATACGCTCATAAAGGAACAGGTCAGTAACGAGGTCACGGAACAAAGCTTTCCGTGCACTAGCGTCACGGCCCAATTTTTGATATGCCATCTTGATTTCCCCTCCCTTGCCTAAAGTCTGTACTAGATGTTCTTGCTACTCTTCCATGCGAAGGCCTAGACCCAGCTCTTCCAGCTTCTCTTGAACTTCCTCAAGCGATTTGCGGCCCAAGTTACGAACCTTCATCATGTCCTCTTCGGATTTCGTGATCAGCTCTTGAACGGTGTTAATGCCAGCGCGTTTCAAGCAGTTGTAAGAACGTACGGAAAGATCCAGTTCCTCGATAGTCATCTCCAGAACTTTCTCTTTTTTGTCTTCTTCCTTCTCGACCATAATTTCTGCGTCTTTGGCTTCGTCAGTCAGACCAACGAAGAGATCCAAATGTTCCGTCAGAATTTTTGCGCCGAGGCTCACGGCCTCTTCCGGTCGAATACTGCCATCGGTCCATACTTCAAGTGTTAATTTGTCGTAGTTGGTTACTTGACCAACGCGAGTATTCTCAACGCTGTAATTCACACGCGTAATTGGCGTATAAATCGAGTCAACGGGAATAACCCCAATCGGTTGATCGTCCCTTTTGTTGCGGTCCGCTTGCACGTATCCGCGTCCCCGATTAGCGAAAATACGCATATGGAGGCGCGCACCGGAGGCCAAGGTCGCGATGTGAAGATCAGGGTTCAAAATCTCGACATCGCTATCAGCTCGAATGTCGCCAGCCGTAACGATTCCATCGCCTTCAGCGTCGATTTCCAACACCTTTTCTTCATCAGAGTGGATTTTCAACGAGAGGCCTTTCAGGTTCAGAATGATTTCTGTAACGTCCTCAATCACTCCTGGAACCGTAGAGAACTCGTGAAGCACTCCGTCGATTTGAACGGATGTCACAGCTGCGCCCGGCAGCGACGACAGTAAAATTCGGCGAAGCGAATTTCCCAGCGTCGTCCCGTATCCGCGCTCCAGCGGCTCAACGATGAAACGTCCGTATGCTCCATCATCGCTCAAATCTACGGTCTCGATTTTCGGCTTTTCGATCTCAATCACTAATAGTACCCTCCTTCAAACGTCGCTCCGTTACCATACCGTTTTTTTAGTCAAATCTCGTAGTATGCCAAACCTTCACAACCATTATTCACAAGTTGCAGTTATTTGATACCACAGTGAATCAACTATACGCGACGACGTTTCGGCGGACGGCATCCGTTGTGAGGAACTGGCGTTACGTCTTTAATCAGGTTAACTTCGAGGCCAGCTGCTTGAAGCGAACGAATCGCTGCTTCGCGGCCTGCGCCAGGACCTTTAACCATTACCTCTACAGCTTTCATGCCATGCTCCATAGCTGCTTTAGCTGCGGATTCCGCTGCCATTTGCGCTGCAAACGGCGTGCTTTTACGGGAACCCTTAAAGCCCATGTTACCGGAGCTTGCCCACGAAATTGCGTTGCCGTGCGGGTCAGTGATCGTTACGATCGTGTTATTGAATGTCGAGCGAATGTGCGCTACGCCAGATTCAATATTTTTACGGTCACGACGTTTTGTACGAACGACTTTTTTAGGTTTTGCCATTGTCCTATTTCACCCCTTTATTATTTCTTCTTGTTAGCTACAGTCCGACGAGGACCTTTACGCGTACGCGCATTCGTTTTCGTGCGTTGACCGCGAACAGGCAAGCCGCGACGGTGACGAACACCACGGTAGCAACCGATTTCGATCAGGCGTTTAATGTTAAGCGAGATTTCACGACGCAGGTCGCCTTCTACTTTAACGGATTTGTCAATTGCTTCGCGCAATTTTGCCAGCTCATCTTCAGTCAAATCCCGAACACGAGTGTCAGGATTAACGCCTGCAGTGCTGATCAGCTTTTGCGAAGTTGTTGTGCCAATACCGAAAATGTATGTCAGGGCGATCACGACGCGTTTGTCACGCGGCAAGTCTACACCAGCTATACGTGCCATATGGCTAAGTCCCTCCTTTATCCTTGTTTTTGTTTGTGTTTCGGATTTTCACAAATCACCATAACGTTGCCTTTGCGACGAATGACTTTGCATTTTTCGCAGATCGGCTTTACCGAAGGTCTAACCTTCATTGTGATTACCTCCCGAATCCTTCGCAAGCATACCGCTGCCGGTCTACTTCCGATAGGTGATGCGCCCTCTGGATAAATCATAAGGCGATAACTGTATAACCACTTTGTCCCCGGTCAGAATCCGGATGAAATGCATTCTGAGCTTGCCGGAAACATGTGCGAGAATTTGATGACCGTTCTCCAGCTCCACCTTGAACATGGCATTCGGCAGCGGTTCAATTACCGTACCCTCGACCTCAATGACGTCTTCTTTTGCCACCGTCATTCTCCTTTCGCATGTGCGTACTTCTGAATCACATAACGTAACTTGGCATTGGTCACTCTGCCCGATTCAAGCAAGCTGTCTGTTACTTCGCTGCTTATAACGGGTTGTAACTCGAGATGCAGAACGTTCTTCTTCTTCGGCTGATCAAACCGCCGCTTATCACCGTCAACGATCATAACGAATCGCTCGTCTACGACAGTCAGGATGATTGCATAGCTGTTCTCATCTTTACCCCGAAGCACCTTAACGATTTGTCCGACCTGCGGCTGTTTCTCCATATGGATTACCCCGATTTCGGCAGCATCGTCAAAATTTCAAAACCGTCCTCCGTTACGGCTACAGTATGCTCGTAATGAGCGCACCATGAACCGTCTTCCGTTACGACCGTCCAATTGTCTTCAAGCGTGCGTACATATCGTTCGCCGATGTTGACCATAGGTTCGATGCAAAGCACCATTCCCGGCTTTAGCTTCGGGCCGCGATCCGGTAAGCCGTAATTCGGTATCTGCGGTTCCTCATGGAGGTCCCTGCCGATTCCGTGTCCGACAAATTCGCGTACGACCGAGAAGCCGGCCGCTTCGACCACCTGTTGCACCGCATGCGATATGGTAAACAATCGAACATCCGGACGAATGAGTGCAAGCGCTGCGTACAACGATTGCTCCGTCACCTCGAGCAGCTTCTCAACTTCATCCGATACCTCTCCGACCTTGTAGGTCCAAGCGGAATCACCATGATAGCCATTGTACTGCGCGCCGATGTCTATGCTTATTATATCGCCTTCGTTCAACGTTCGGGTTCCCGGAAAGCCGTGCACCAGCTCGTCATTCACAGAAGCGCAAATGCTGGAAGGAAAACCATTGTAACCTTTAAAGGATGGAACGGCGCCTTTGCTGCGAATATACGCTTCAGCGATTTGGTCGAGCTCCAGTGTCGTAACCCCAGGCTTTACCGCCTCTTTCATTAACTGATGCGTCTCCGCTACAATGCGGCCGGCTTCCCTCATCACTTGCAGCTCCGAATCGGATTTGCAAATGATCATTACAATGAACCTCGCAAGAGAGTCACGATGTCGGTCGTAACCGCATCGATTTCTTTCTCGCCGTCGACTTCGCGAAGAAGACTTTTACCGCTGTAATAGTCAAGAAGCGGAGCGGTTTTGGAAATATATTCGTCAAGCCGCGTACCGACTTTCTCTTCCGTATCGTCCGACCGTTGATACAATTCACCGCTGCATTTGTCGCAGACGCCTTCTTGCTTCGGCGGATTGAAAATCACATGGTAGGTCGAGCCGCATGCTTTGCAGATGCGTCTTCCCGTCAAACGAGCGAGCAGAAAGCCGCGGTCAACTTTTAAATTAATAACGTGGTCGATGCCCCGGTTCAATTCCGCGAGCATTACATCAAGCGCTTCGGCCTGCTGCAGTGTGCGTGGAAAGCCGTCAAGCAAAAACCCTTTGTTGCAGTCGTCCAGTGCGAGACGTTCTTTTACAATCCCGTTCGTAATCTCATCGGGAACGAGCAGCCCTTGATCGACATACTCTTTCGCTTTGAGACCTAGCGGAGTCCCTTGTTTCATCGCAAGGCGGAATGCATCGCCAGTAGAGATATGCGGAATGCCAAACTCTTCTACGATACGCTCAGCTTGCGTTCCCTTGCCGGCTCCCGGAGGGCCCATGAATAAGATGTTCATTGACGTCTTCCTCGCTTTAAGCACAATAGGCTCATGCGGGTTCCGCCACATCGCATGCGACGAACACGGAATCCCGATCAGAACCTATTGTTATTTATTGATAAACCCTTTGTAATGGCGTTTGATCAACTGGCTCTCGACTTGCTTCATCGTGTCAAGGGCAACGCCGATAACAATCAGAAGCGAGGTGCCGCCGAGCTGCACCGTACGCGGCAATCCAGCAAGTGTTCCGAAGAGCACTGGAAGAATTGAAATAGCCGCTAGGAAAATTGCACCTGTCAATGTAATCCGCGACATAACGCGAGTCAGATATGAGGAAGTTGGTTTACCCGGACGAATGCCTGGAATGTAACCGCCGTTCTTCTTCATTTGATCTGCCATTTGAACCGGATTAATTTGAACGAAGGTATAGAAGAAGGTGAACCCGATGATCAGCAATACATACAACACCATGCCAAGCGGCTTGTCGTAGTACAGATTGTTAATAATCCAGTTCGCCCAACCCGCCCCGTTCCAGAACTGGGCAATCGTGATCGGGAACATAATGAGCGATACCGCGAAAATGACCGGAATAACGCCAGCGCCGTTCACTTTCATCGGAATGTGCGTCGACTGTCCGCCGTACATTTTCCGGCCAACTACGCGCTTAGCGTATTGAACCGGGATTTTACGAATGCCTTGCTGAACGAAGATAACGCCTACGATGATTGCGATGATCGCGATAAGGATCAGAACCATCTTGCCAATGTTCAAGAACAGTTGGCCGTCTGCGTTAATGAATTGATCTTGGTAGATCGTACGAATATGTCCTGGAATACCAGCTGCGATCGCCGCGAAGATCAGGATAGAGATACCGTTGCCGATACCGCGTTCCGTAATCTGTTCGCCGAGCCACATCAGGAAGGACACACCCGCAGTCAATATGATCGCGATGAGCAGGTAATCTACGAATGTAGCACCTGGGATCATCTGGCTGTTATATTGACGGTTGAAGCCAACAGCTGTTGCAAAACCTTGTACCAAACCAAGAATAACCGTGCCGTAACGCGTAATTTGTGCGAGCTTCTTCTTTCCGTTCTCGCCTTCCTTCGCCCATTCCGCAAACTTCGGAATAACATCCATCGATAACAGCTGAACGATAATCGACGCTGTGATGTAAGGCGTTATGCCGATAGCAAAAATGGAAAACTGGAATAGCGCACCGCCGGAAAAAGTGTTCAGCAAACCAAACATATCTGCGCCAGCAGCGTCTACTTGTTTGAATACGTTCTTGTCAACACCTGGCACCGGAATGAAAGCACCGATGCGATATACGAGCAGAATGAAAAGGGTGAACAGGATCCGCTTGCGCAAATCCTCCACTTTCCAAATGTTGGACACGGTTTTGAACAATTAGATCACCTCGGTTTTACCGCCGGCAGCCTGGATCTTCTCTACCGCAGATTGAGAGAATTTACTTGCTTTTACAGTCAGTTGAACCTGGATTTCGCCATTACCCAAAATCTTAATACCTGCGAGTGGATTTTTTACAATCCCCTGCTCAAGAAGAACTTGTGGAGTAACTTCGGTACCTGCTGCAAAGCTGTTCAATTCTTCAATGTTGACTACGGCATATTCTTTGCGGAAACGGTTGTTGAAACCACGCTTCGGAAGACGACGGTACAATGGGTTTTGACCACCCTCGAAACCAGGGCGTACACCGCCGCCGGAACGAGCGTTTTGACCTTTGTGGCCTCTGCCTGCTGTTTTGCCGTTACCGGAGCCAATACCGCGGCCTTTGCGCTTGTTAACTTGCTTAGAGCCTGGTGCTGGTGCGAGTTCATGCAATTTCATCGTTCTTGCACCTCCTTATAGATTTCTGCTTGCATCTATTACTAAACTTCTTCGACTTTGATCAAATGGCTAACCGAGCTAACCATACCGCGAACGGCTGGGCTGTCATTCAGTACAACCGATTGACGAATCTTGCGAAGACCGAACGATTCGACAGTTGCACGTTGTTTCTCGTTGCGGCCGATCAAACTGCGAACGAGGGTGATTTGCAATTTTGCCATCTTATTTCCCTCCTTAACCTAACAGCTCTTCGACAGTTTTACCGCGAAGCTTCGCAACGTCTTCCGCACGTTTCAGACGGGAAAGACCTTCAAGCGTTGCGTTTACCATGTTCATGGAGTTCGAAGAACCGAGGGATTTCGTCAAAATATCGCCTACACCAGCCAGTTCAAGTACTGCACGAACTGGGCCGCCGGCGATAACACCAGTACCTTTGGAAGCTGGTTTCAGAAGAACTTCACCAGCGCCGAAGTGACCAAGCACAAGGTGAGGAATAGTTGTACCTACGAGCGGTACGTGGATCAGGTTTTTCTTAGCATCTTCAATACCTTTGCGAATCGCATCTGGTACTTCGCCTGCTTTACCGATCCCTGCGCCGACGTGACCTTGGCCGTCGCCGACAACTACGAGCGCGCTAAAGCTAAAACGGCGTCCGCCTTTTACTACTTTTGCTACGCGGTTGATATGAACCACTTTTTCAGTCAGTTCACCCAACGTATTCGGATCTATACGCAAGTCGTTTACCTCCTTTTAAGTAAATTCGACTAGAATTCCAGACCAGCTTCGCGAGCTGCGTCAGCAAGCGCCTGAATTCTGCCATGATACAAGTAGCCACCGCGGTCAAATACGATTGCAGTATGACCTTTCGCTTTTGCGCGTTGTGCTACCAATTCGCCGACTTTACGAGCAGCCTCTACGCTGCCTCCGTTGCCGATCGCTTCAGTCAGTTCTTTATCCAGCGTGGATGCCGATGCTACAGTTACGCCATTCACATCATCGATCAATTGAGCGTAGATATGTTTGGAAGAACGGAACACCGAGAGACGCGGACGAGCAACCGTTCCAGTGATTTTTTTACGAACACGCAAGTGTCTTTTCAGACGAGCCTTGTTTTTATCGCCTTTCGTAATCATTCAAGGTTCACTCCTTTCCTTATGCCTTATACCGCTATTTTAAGCAGCCCATTCAGACTGCTTATTTCTTCTTACCAGCTTTACCTTCTTTGCGGATGATGCGTTCGCCTTCATACTTGATACCTTTACCTTTGTAAGGCTCAGGCTCACGTACGGAGCGGATTTGAGCAGCAACAGCGCCTACGCGCTCTTTGTCGATACCGCGAACAGTGATTTTCGTGTTCGCAGGAACATCGAACTCAATGCCTTGCTCAGGAGTGATCTCCACAGGGTGGGAGTAACCAACGTTAAGAACGATCTTATCGCCAGTCTTGTTAGCACGGTAACCAACGCCAACGAGCTCCAAATTTTTCGTGAACCCTTCGGTAACGCCGCTCACCATGTTAGCGATGACGCTGCGTGTCGTTCCGTGCAGGGAACGATGCAATTTATTGTCAGAAGGACGTTCTACTAGGATCTCGCTCTCCGCAACATTAATTTTCATGTCTTTATGCAGTTCGCGGGACAGCGTACCTTTCGGTCCTTTAACGGTAATGACTGTGTTGTCCAAGTTGATGGATACGCCGTTAGGCACTTGGATTGGTTTACGACCAATACGGGACATTGTTACACCTCCAATCGTTGTGACTTGTTACTTACCAAACGTAGCAGACGACTTCGCCGCCAGCTTTGCTTTGACGAGCTTCTTTATCGGTAATAATCCCTTTGGACGTGGAAATGATAGCAATTCCCAGACCGCCCAACACGCGAGGGACTTCAGTCGATTTTGTATATACACGCAGACCTGGTTTCGAAATACGTTTCAAACCAGTGATAACGCGCTCTTGGTTAGGGCCGTATTTCAAGAAAATACGGATAATCCCTTGTTTGTTGTCCTCGATATATTCAGCATCGCGGATAAAGCCCTCGCGCTTCAGAATTTCAGCGATTTGCTTCTTAACTTTCGAAGCGGGCATTTCCACGGTTTCGTGACGAACGACATTCGCGTTGCGAATGCGCGTCAGCATATCTGCAATCGGATCAGACATAACCATTTGTGTTAACCTCCTTCCCGAACTAGGCTGATTACCAGCTTGCTTTTTTAACGCCAGGAATCTGGCCTTTGTATGCTAACTCGCGGAAACAAATCCGGCAAATTTTAAACTTTTGCAAAACAGAGTGCGGACGGCCACAACGTTCACAGCGCGTATATGCACGCACTTTAAATTTCGGTGTACGTTGTTGCTTCACTTTCATCGAAGTTTTTGCCACTGGGTATTACACCTCCTAAAAGTGGATTACTTCGCGAACGGCATGCCCAATTGGGTCAGCAGTTCACGAGATTCTTCGTCCGTTTTTGCCGTAGTGACGATAACGATGTCCATACCACGAACTTTATCGACCTTATCGTACTCGATCTCTGGGAAGATCAATTGCTCTTTCAAGCCAAGCGTGTAGTTACCGCGTCCGTCGAATGCTTTCGTCGACACACCGCGGAAGTCACGAACGCGTGGGAGCGAAATGTTGAACAGCTTGTCAAGGAAGTAGTACATGCGCTCACCGCGCAGTGTTACTTTAACCCCAATCGGCATGTTCTCACGAAGTTTAAAGCCGGCAATGGACTTCTTCGCACGAGTAACAACAGGTTTTTGACCAGAAATGATGCGAAGCTCTTCGACAGCCACATCAAGCACTTTGGAGTTAGCAACTGCTTCGCCAACACCCATGTTGATTACGACTTTCTCGATTTTCGGCACTTGCATTACAGTCGTATAGTTGAACTTCTGCATTAGAGCAGGCGTAATGTCATTAAGAAAACGATCTTTCATTCTTGCAGCCATTTTCATGGACCTCCTTTCCTACGGTTAACGATTAGTCGATCACTTCGCCGGAACGTTTAGCGATCCGGACTTTTTTGCCGTTGTCCAGCACTTTGTATCCGATACGAGTTACTTTGCCGCTCTTCGGATCAATGTGCATTACGTTCGATACGTGAATCGGAGCTTCTTGCTCAATAATACCGCCTTGCGGGTTAACCTGCGAAGGGCGAGTATGCTTCTTCACCATATTGACGCCTTCTACGAGTACGCGGTTTTCACGCGGATACGCAGCGATTACACGGCCTTTTTTCGCCTTTGTCCTTACCGGAGATGACGATGACCGTGTCGTCTTTTTTGACGTGCAATTTGTTGTTGTGCGATTCAAGAATTTTTTTCAGTCTTGGCATTGATTACACCTCCTGCTCACTTAAGCTTTAAGCGTTAAGCATTCTATCGGGGCCCCCGCAAAGTATCGGAATCATCTTCAAGACTACGCTTCACTTTGTGGGGTGTATATTAGATAACCTCTGGAGCAAGCGATACGATTTTCATGAAATCTTTATCGCGAAGCTCACGGGCAACTGGTCCAAAGATACGAGTGCCGCGAGGGCTCTTATCTTCTTTAACGATAACCGCTGCATTCTCGTCGAATGCGATGTAGGAACCGTCTTTACGACGAACCGCACGTTTCGTACGAACGATAACCGCTTTTACTACATCACCTTTTTTGACAACGCCGCCTGGTGTTGCTTGTTTGACGGAGCATACGATCAGATCGCCGATTGCACCGACACGGCGTCCAGTACCGCCAAGAACACGAATACACATCAGTTCTTTCGCACCAGAGTTATCAGCAACTCGCAAACGAGTAAATGGTTGAATCATTTTAACGTCCTCCTTCCGGGCAAATGCTCATTAACTTCATCACACATTAAAGGACAACGGCCACTTCAACAACTTCAACCAGTCTGAAGCGTTTGTCTTTCGAAAGCGGACGAGTCTCCATGATTTTCACGATGTCGCCAATTTTCGCTTGATTGTTCTCATCATGCGCTTTGAACTTTTTCGTGTACTTGATGCGTTTATGGTACAAATCATGTTTTTTGTAAGTTTCTACAGCCACCACGATTGTTTTATCCATTTTATCGCTAACGACTTTTCCGACTTGAACTTTGCGGGCATTGCGTTCGCTCATGTTCTTCCTCCTTCCTTACACCTTGGTATGATCAAGGTCAGCTTAGTTAGCTGCTATACCGAGTTCTCTTTCATGCAAAATGGTTTTAGCGCGAGCAATGTTCTTACGCACGTCACGAATACGTGTCGGGCTTTCCAGTTGGCCGGTAGCCAATTGGAAACGAAGGTTGAAGAGCTCTTCTTTAAAACCAGCGATTTTTACTTCTATCTCAGCAGAGGTAAGGTTGCGAAATTCACTAGCCTTCATTTGCTTCACCACCCACTTCTTCGCGTTTCACGAACTTCGTTTTGATCGGGAGTTTGTGGGACGCGAGGCGCATCGCTTCACGAGCGATTTCTTCGGAGACACCAGCCAGCTCAAACATGATTTTGCCAGGTTTGACGACTGCAACCCACTTCTCAACGTTACCTTTACCGCTACCCATACGAACCTCGAGAGGCTTTTGAGTGATCGGTTTATCAGGGAAAATCTTAATCCATACTTTACCGCCACGTTTGATGTAGCGAGTCATAGCAATACGAGCCGCTTCGATCTGACGGTTAGTGATCCATGAAGGCTCAAGAGCTTGAAGGCCGTATTCGCCGAAAGCTACTTCAGTGCCGCCTTTAGCGCGACCCTTCATGTGACCGCGTTGTTGTTTGCGGTGTTTGACACGTTTAGGTACCAACATGATTAGTTGCCTCCTTCCTGGGGAGCTTTCTTCTTAGCTGGAAGGACTTCGCCGCGATAGATCCATACTTTTACGCCGATACGGCCGTAAGTCGTATGCGCTTCAGCTGTGCCATAGTCAATATCAGCACGCAGCGTATGAAGCGGAACTGTTCCTTCGCTGTAGCCTTCCGAACGAGCAATTTCAGCACCGCCGAGACGACCGCTAACTGCGGTTTTGATCCCTTTAGCACCTGCACGCATCGAACGTTGAATCGCTTGTTTCAAAGCACGACGGAATGAAACGCGACGCTCAAGTTGTTGCGCAATGCTTTCAGCTACAAGAATAGCGTCCAGATCTGCTTGTTTGATTTCGGAAATGTTAATGTGTACTTTTTTGCCTTTAGTGATCTTGCCAAGCTCCGTGCGCAGGTTTTCCACTTCGGAACCGCCTTTGCCGATAACCATACCCGGCTTAGCCGTTTGAATCGTCACGTTAACGCGGTTAGCCGCGCGCTCGATCTCGATGTGGGATACTGCCGCATCTTTCAGTTTGTTCTTGAGGTACTCACGAATTTTCACGTCTTCAAGAAGAAGATCGCCGAAGTCTTTGCCTGCGTACCATTTGGATTCCCAATCGCGGATAATCCCAACACGCAAACCGACCGGATTTACCTTTTGACCCACACGTTATCCCTCCTTATTTTTCAGATACCACCAAAGTGATGTGGCTGGTTCTTTTGTTGATCCGGCTTGCACGTCCCATAGCACGTGGGCGGAAACGTTTCATTGTCGGACCTTGGTTCACGAATACTTGCGTGACAACCAGTTTGTTCACATCCAATTGGTAGTTGTGCTCAGCGTTAGCAATAGCAGAGTTCAGCAACTTCTCAACAATCGGGGAAGCAGATTTCGGCGTGTGACGCAAAATAGCGATCGCTTCGCCTACTTTTTTGCCGCGAATCAAATCGACAACTAGCTGTGCTTTACGAGGAGCAATACGTACGAAATTTACGTGCGCTTTAGCTTCTGGCATGGATGAACCTCCTCTCAACATTCATAAAAGATAGTGGGCAAATTAACGTCTGCCCGTTTTCTTATCATCGTCATGGCCTTTGTACGTACGAGTTGGTGCAAATTCACCAAACTTGTGTCCTACCATGTCTTCTGTTACATAAACCGGCACGTGTTTACGGCCGTCATACACCGCAATTGTGTGTCCAATGAATTGCGGGAAAATCGTCGAGCGGCGCGACCAAGTTTTGATCACGACTTTTTTGTTGCTTTCGTTCAGTTCCTCGACCTTTTTGAGCAGGTGGCCGTCAATAAACGGTCCTTTTTTCAAACTGCGACCCATTCGGAGTCCTCCCTTCGCGGAAACGTAGCTTGTATCAAGCGGTTATTACTTCGTACGACGACGAATAATATATTGGCTCGATGCATTTTTTCTTCTTACGCGTTTTGTAACCAAGCGTCGGTTTGCCCCAAGGAGACATCGGGGATTTACGACCGATTGGAGCACGGCCTTCACCACCACCGTGTGGGTGATCGTTCGGGTTCATTACTACGCCGCGGACTTCAGGACGTTTGCCCATCCAACGGGAACGGCCGGCTTTACCGATTTTCACGAGTTCGTGATCTTCGTTACCAACAGAACCGATTGTTGCACGGCAAGTGTTCAGGATACGACGTACTTCACCAGAAGTCAGACGAATGGAAACATAGTCTTCTTCTTTACCAAGAAGTTGAGCATCTGTACCAGCTGCGCGAACCAATTGGCCGCCTTTACCTGGTTTCAGCTCGATGTTGTGGATAACTGTACCAACAGGAATGTTCACAAGCGGCAATGCGTTACCAATTTTGATGTCTGCATCAGGACCGGAAACGACTTTATCGCCAACTTTCAGACCTTTTGGTGCAATAATGTAAGCTTTCTCACCGTCAACATAGTGAATCAAAGCGATATTCGATGTACGGTTTGGATCGTATTCGATCGAAGCCACGTTACCGATGATACCATCTTTGTTACGTTTGAAATCGATGATCCGGTATTTACGTTTGTGTCCGCCGCCGTGGTGACGAACCGTAATTTTACCTTGGTTGTTGCGGCCAGCTTTTTTGAAAAGCGGAGCAAGCAACGATTTCTCCGGTGTGCTTGTTGTGATCTCTTCAAAAGTCGAGACGGACATGCCGCGACGAGCCGGGGAAGTCGGTTTATACTTTTTGATTGGCACTTGTATTCCCTCCTTTTCTATACAGACGTTTCAAAGAACTCAAGTTCTTTGCTGTCATCGCTCAGTTGAACGATTGCTTTTTTCCAATCAGGTCTATAGCCACTGTGTTTACCATAGCGTTTAGGCTTGCCTGCAACGCGCATTGTGTTAACGCCAGTCACTTTTACTTTAAAGATTTGCTCAATAGCATCTTTAATTTCGGTTTTGTTAGCACGAAGATCGACTTCAAACACATAACGTTTGACAGCCATGTAATCGCTCGTGCGCTCCGTAATAACAGGGCGTTTGATAATATCGCGAGGATTTTTCATTACGCAAACACCTCCTGTACTTTCTCTACCGCTTCTTTCGTGATGATGAGCTTGTCATGTACCAAGACATCCAGAACATTAATGCCGTCAGCTGCGACGAATTTCACGCCTGGGATGTTACGTGCAGACAATGCTACGTTATCATCATAGCTAGGCAAAACAACAAGTGCTTTGCGGTCAGCTTTCAGGTTGTTAAGAATTGCTGCGAATTCCTTCGTTTTAGGTGCCGCGAGTGCCAATTGATCCAGAACGATAATTTCGTTCGCAATCACTTTGGAAGACAATGCGGATTTAATCGCCAGACGGCGAACCTTCTTAGGAAGCTTGAACCCGTAAGAGCGTGGAGTAGGTCCGAAAACCGTACCGCCGCCAACCCATTGCGGGGAGCGAATGCTGCCTTGACGTGCACGGCCCGTACCTTTTTGTTTCCAAGGTTTACGACCGCCGCCGCGTACTTCGGAGCGTCCTTTAGTTTTGTGTGTTCCAGCGCGCTCTGCAGCTTGCTGAAGAACAACAGCGCTATGCAGCACGTGTGCGTTAGGTTGAATTCCGAATACGCTATCGGAAAGCTCAACTTCACCAACTTGTGCGCCACTCACGTTGTATACTGTTACTTTAGGCATTTCTTGTTCCTCCTTTCTTATAACAATTAGTTCTTAACTGTTTGTTTCACTTTAACGAATCCGTTTTTCGGTCCAGGAATGGAGCCTTTAACGAGCAGCACGTTACGTTCTGCATCTACACGGATAATTTCAAGCTTTTGAATCGTAACCGTTTCACTGCCCATGTGACCTGGAAGGCGTTTGCCTTTCGGTACGCGGTTCGCTTGGATCGAACCCATGGAACCAGGACCACGGTGATAACGGGAACCGTGAGCCATAGGACCCGTGCTTTGTCCCCAACGTTTGATAACGCCGGCAAAGCCTTTACCTTTGGAAATACCCGTTACGTCAACAAATTCGCCCTCAGCGAACAAGTCAGCACTTACTGTTTGGCCAACCTCATACTCACCCAGGTTAATTCCGCGAATTTCACGAACGTAGCGCTTAGGAGTTGTATTGGCTTTCTTCGCGTGGCCGATTTCCGGCTTGATCACTCTGGATTCCTTCTTATCGGAGAAACCGAGTTGAACAGCTTCATAGCCATCATTTTCTTGGTCTTTCTTTTGAAGAACAACACAAGGACCTGCTTCGATAACCGTAACCGGAATTACGTTACCTTCAGCGGTAAACACTTGAGTCATTCCAAGCTTTTTCCCTAAGATACCTTTCATAG
Source organism: Paenibacillus gorillae (assembly GCF_000513275.1). Lineage (GTDB taxonomy): Bacteria > Bacillota > Bacilli > Paenibacillales > Paenibacillaceae > Pristimantibacillus > Pristimantibacillus gorillae. The sequence continues at coordinate 25,042 of NZ_CBVJ010000148.1, forward strand.
TTGACACCTCTTTTCCCTTCAATGATCAATTATGCTGTTATTACAGTTTGATTTCGATATCTACACCGGATGGTAAATCCAGGCGCATCAACGCATCAACCGTTTGCGGCGTTGGGTTTACAATATCGATCAAGCGTTTATGTGTACGCTGTTCGAATTGCTCCCGGGAATCCTTGTACTTGTGTACCGCACGGAGAATGGTGATGATTTGCTTTTCCGTAGGTAACGGAATCGGCCCGGATACGCCTGCACCGGAACGTTTTGCAGTTTCAACGATTTTCTCTGCAGACTGGTCAAGAATTCTGTGATCGTATGCTTTCAAGCGAATACGAATCTTTTGCTTTGCCATATAAGTCCCTCCTTCTATCGCCCAATTTATTATCGGACATACTCCGTGAGAAAACCCGGCACATGCCCCATGGCAAAGGGGCCGGGTGTGTCGGCAACCTCTCACATCATCGCAACGTCACAGACCAACAGTCAATATTATAACGAAGTGGGCGGGCAATTGCAAGGGAAAATTGAATAACTTCGCCAGTATTGCTGCAATACTTGAATTATGATGCAGAAACGGCATTTTTATCGTTAAAATGGCCTTCTACCGCAGCCGTTGCTGCTTCCGCTCGTTAATGTCTTTGACTAGCATAACTGACCTGTCCATCGAATCTCAAATCCAATTTCGCCCTATAGGGCATTATAAGATTAGCCTGATACTTATCTGCATCTCTATATAATAGAAGAAACAGATCTATTAACAGGTACATGAACGCAAAAAATGCAGCTATATCGTTTAGCGGGCGGGCATCCCTGAGCTAAACCTAGCTGCATTTTCACCAATCATATCATCAACCGAGTACGACGCGGTCATCCGCCATCTTCTTGCCGCTGATTTGCTCGAATTCACCAAGCAGACGCTCGACAGTCAGATCCTTCTTCCGGTCTTCATTAACTTCAAGAATGATCTTGCCTTTGTCCATCATAATCAAACGATTGCCGAGACGAATCGCCTGCTCCATGTTGTGGGTAACCATCAGCGTTGTCAGATTCATCTCGCGAACAAGTGATTCCGTCAATGTCGTAATCAGTTCGGCACGCGCAGGATCGAGAGCAGCCGTATGTTCATCCAGCAGCAAAATTTGCGGCTTCGTAAACGTCGCCATCAGCAAGCTAAGCGCTTGGCGTTCCCCGCCCGACAGCATGCCTACCTTAGCGCTAAGACGGTTCTCAAGGCCAATGCCAAGCCGTGACAGCTGTTCACGAAAGATTGTACGGCGCGTCCCGTTGATACTGAGCGCAAAACCTCTTTGTTGACCACGTTTGTATGCCATCGCCAAGTTTTCTTCAATGGACATTCGAGGAGCCGTTCCCGCCATTGGATCCTGAAAGACGCGACCGATCCATTTGCTTCTGCGATATTCAGGCAATCCGCTAATATTTCTTTCGTCAATGCGTACTTCACCGATATCCGGCTTCATAACACCAGAGATGATATTCATTAACGTAGATTTGCCAGCACCGTTACTTCCGATTACTGTTATGAAATCTCCTGGATTCATAGCGAGGTTGATGTTGACGAGTGCTGTTTTCTCATCTAATGTACCTGGGTTGAAGAGCTTTGATACTTGGGCAATTTCCAG
>NZ_CBVJ010000149.1 GCF_000513275.1 Paenibacillus gorillae
CATCAGCGTCCTCCCCCTTTCTGTCCGTTCCCGCCTAGAATTTCAGCGGTGCGCTTGCGTGCCAAGCTCTTCTGCTTCCACGATTTCTGCATGGAAGGGAAGACGAGAGCGACAATAACGATTACCGCTGTTATGAGCTTCAAGTCGGAAGCTTCGAGGAAATCACTCTGATACGCCAGACCAATAATAATGCGGTAGACGATCGATCCCAGAATAACCGCCAGCGTTGCGCGGAATACGGATTTTGCACCAAACAGCGCTTCCCCGATAATAACGGATGCCAGACCGATTACGATCATACCGACCCCCATCGAAATATCTGCATAGCCGCTCTGCTGCGCCACGAATGATCCGGATAAAGCGACTAGTCCATTCGATAGCGCGATACCAAGAATTTTCGTATTGTCGGTATTGGTTCCGAAGCTCCGAATCATGCGTTCATTGTCGCCGGTTGCACGCAGACTAAGCCCCAGATCCGTTTTAAAGAACAGATCCAGCAATACTTTCAATAGAACGACGATAAACGGCATTAATACAAGAACCTTCATACTGGAGAAAACAGTCGTTATATCGGTACCCATAAGACCGATGTTCGGCTTGCCCATAATTCTCATATTAATGGAATATAGAGCAATCATCATAATAATACCGGACAGCAGACCGTTAATTTTGCCTTTTGTATGCAATAAACCTGTAATTGCGCCTGCGACAGCTCCGGCGCCAAATGCCGCAAGGCAAGCCAGCCAAGGCGAAGTGCCGTTCGTAATTAGAACTGCTGCTACCCCTGCTCCAGTCGTAAAGCTTGCGTCGACCGTAAGATCGGGAAAATCCAGGATGCGAAATGTAATATAGACACCTAGAGCCATTAGCGAGTAAAGCAAGCCAAGCTCGAGCGCGCCATTTAACCATACTGGCACCGGGGCACCTCCTTAAGGAATAGAAAAAAGGGTGAACACAAGGAGCGTTCACCCCGTCTCATCTTTATTATTCGATAATATTGTTAGCAGGATCCTTGACCCCAGCTTTCATTGCATCAGTAACCGTGATGCCCATGCCAGCTGCAGCTTTCAAATTAAGGATAAGATCCAGCTTGTCCGGCACAGTAACTTTCATTTCGCCCGGATTTTTGCCTTTCAAAATCTCAGCAGCCATTTGGCCTACTTGATAACCATGATCATAATATTTGAAGCCGACTGTTGCAAAAGCGCCCTTCTCAACTGTATCGCGATCACTGGAGAAGAATGGAATTTTATTGTCCTTCGCAAGTTGCAGCAACGATTCAACGCCTGAGACAACAACATTATCGAGCGTAATGAACATTGCATCCACTTTGCCGATTAGCGATTCACCCGCTTGTTTTACTTCAGATGTATTCGTAACAGGAGCTTCAATCAATTCAATATTATGTTTAGCCAGCGCCTGCTTTGCATTTGCTGTCATAACAACAGCATTTGGTTCGCCTTTGTTAATAACGATACCAACTTTTTTCACATCCGGGAAATTGGCTGCAATAAAGTCCATCAATTGAACGATCGCGTCCGGGTTCGTGTCAGATGCACCTGTAATGTTGCCGCCAGGAGCGTCAAGGTTCGAAACCAGCTTAGCATCAAGCGGATCTGTTACTGCTGCGAACAGAACGGGACTTTTGTTGCCCGCTTTGTCATAGGCTTGAACGAGCGCTTGAGCAGATGGCGTTGCGATACCCAAAGCCAGGTCCGCTTTTGCACCAGCGATTTTAGAAGCAATCGAGGAGTTATTCGTCATATCGCCTTGAGCCGTATTGAAGTCTACAGTCAAATTGTCGCCTTCAACAAAGCCTGCATCCTTTAATGCTGCAAGAAAACCTTCTCTTGTTGCATCAAGGGACGGGTGCTCTACGATTTGGGAGATCGATACTTTATACTTTTTGCTATCCGTTGGCGTTTCTGAACCGCTATTTTCTGTACCTGTGGATCCATTGTTTCCGCCCGATGTGTTATTCTCCGGTTTGCTTCCGCATGCCGAGACAACCAGCAGCAGGACCAGCGCAAGCGGTACCAGCCATTTCATCTTCATTATTGTATTACCCCTCTCATCTCTTTGCCGACGAAATTATTTCCCGATCTCGATAAAGTAAATCCGGAAGACTTGTCATCTCTAAAAAATTGTCGACAATATTAGTTTTATAGTAAATGCGTCATTTAGTCATGTCAATGATTATGTTAGAGTAAAAATTAACAAAAAAAGGCTATCCCGAGCAAGCCCGGAATAGCCTTCTTGTATTCCAATGCGGCTTAAAGCCGCGTGGAATTATTTTTGGATAGTTGCTACAGCGCCAGCGCCTACAGTACGGCCGCCTTCACGGATGGAGAAGCGAGTGCCTTCTTCAACCGCGATTGGAGCGATCAGTTCAACTGTAACTGTGATGTTGTCGCCAGGCATAACCATCTCAGTGCCTTCTGGCAGGTTGATGATACCTGTAACGTCAGTTGTACGGAAGTAGAACTGTGGACGGTAACCTGTGAAGAAAGGTTTGTGACGTCCGCCCTCTTCTTTAGTCAGAACGTAGATTTGAGCTGTGAAGTTAGTGTGTGGTTTAACCGAAGCTGGTTTAGCCAATACTTGTCCACGCTCGATATCTTTACGGTCAACACCACGAAGCAGTGCGCCGATGTTGTCGCCCGCTTGAGCGGAATCCATCAATTTACGGAACATTTCTACGCCCGTAACAACGGATTTGCGAGTTTCTTCAGCCAGACCAACGATTTCGATCTCGTCGCCGACTTTAACCACACCACGATCGATACGGCCAGTTGCAACTGTACCACGACCAGTGATTGTGAACACGTCCTCGACAGGCATCAGGAAAGGCTTAGCAGTGTCGCGCTCTGGAGTTGGGATGTAAGCATCCACTTGCTCGAACAGCTCAACGATTTTGTCAGCCCAAGGACCATCTGGGTTTTGCAGAGCTTCACGCGCTGCGCCACGGATGATTGGAGTGTCGTCGCCTGGGAACTCATACTCGGAAAGAAGGTCGCGAACTTCCATCTCAACCAGTTCAAGAAGCTCTTCGTCTTCAACCATGTCGCATTTGTTCAGGAATACAACGATGTAAGGTACGCCTACTTGGCGGGACAACAGGATGTGCTCGCGAGTTTGCGGCATAGGGCCGTCAGCTGCGGATACAACCAGGATTGCGCCGTCCATTTGAGCAGCACCAGTGATCATGTTTTTAACATAGTCGGCGTGACCAGGGCAGTCAACGTGAGCGTAGTGACGGTTAGGAGTCTCATACTCAACGTGAGCTGTCGAGATTGTGATACCACGCTCGCGCTCTTCTGGAGCTTTGTCGATTTGGTCGAATGCGATTGCCGCGCCGCCGTATTTTTTGGAAAGTACAGTGGTGATAGCTGCAGTCAGAGTCGTTTTACCATGGTCGACGTGACCGATAGTACCGATATTAACGTGCGGTTTGTTACGTTCAAATTTAGCCTTTGCCATTGAACTTAATCCTCCTTAATATAACTAAAGTTTTATGTGTGGGCCGAATCTCCGCTTGCCGGGCAAGTGAAGATGTCGACCAAAGCAACCCGAAGGTTCAAGCAACGCTATATTCTATTGAATTAAGCGCCTTTGCTTTTGGAAATGATTTCTTCAGAGATGTTGCGCGGTACTTCTTCATAGTGCGAAAGCTCCATGGAGAATACGCCGCGGCCTTGTGTACCCGAACGAAGAGTCGTGGAGTAACCAAACATCTCAGCCAAAGGTACCTTAGCACGGATAATTTGCGCGCCTGCGCGAGTATCCATACCTTCGATACGACCACGACGGGAGTTCAGCATACCCATTACGTCGCCCATGTACTCTTCCGGAACCGTAACTTCAACTTTCATGATTGGCTCAAGCAGGACAGGTTTACACTTTTCTTTAGCTGCTTTAAGCGCCATCGATCCAGCGATTTTGAACGCCATCTCTGAGGAGTCAACGTCATGGTACGATCCGTCGAATACGATTGCTTTCACGTCAACGAGTGGGAAGCCGGCAATAACGCCGTTCTTCATTGATTCCTCGATACCCGCTTGGATAGGAGCAATAAATTCGCGCGGAATAGATCCGCCCACTGTTTTGTTTTCGAAAACAAATCCGGCGCCTGGCTCTTGTGGAATGAACTCAACCCAGCAATGGCCAAATTGACCTTTACCGCCGGATTGACGAACGAACTTGCCTTCCACTTTCGCTGCTTCACGGAATGTTTCACGATAAGCAACCTGCGGTTTACCAACGTTCGTCTCAACTTTGAATTCGCGAAGCATACGGTCAACCAGGATTTCAAGGTGAAGCTCACCCATACCCGAAATGATCGTTTGGTTCGTTTCTTCATCCGTATGAGCACGGAATGTTGGATCTTCTTCAGCAAGCTTCGAGATTGCGATACCGAGTTTATCTTGGTCTGCTTTCGTTTTTGGTTCGATAGCAACCGAGATAACCGGATCAGGGAAGTTCATCGATTCGAGAACGATCGGGAACTTCTCTTCGCAAAGTGTATCACCTGTAGTTGTATCTTTCAGACCAACTGCAGCGGCGATGTCGCCGGAATACACTTCGGAAATCTCTTGACGGCTGTTCGCGTGCATTTGCAGAATCCGGCCAATCCGCTCACGTTTGTTCTTTGTTGCATTCAGAACATACGAACCGGATTTCAGGACGCCCGAGTACACACGGAAGAACGTCAGCTTACCAACATAAGGGTCAGTCATGATTTTGAATGCAAGAGCTGCGAACGGCTCTGTGTCGGAAGAAGGACGTACGCCTTCTTCACCGTCTTCAAGCGTACCTTTGATTGCTGGTACGTCAAGCGGCGACGGCAGGTAATCGACAACTGCATCCAATACCAATTGAACACCTTTGTTACGGTAAGAGGAACCTGCAACAACCGGGAAGATTTTAACTTCGCAAACACCTTTGCGGAGTGCTGCTTTCAGTTCTGCAACAGTGATTTCTTCACCTTCCAGATACTTCATTGTCAGCTCTTCATCCAATTCTGCAACCTTCTCAACAAGTTCCAGACGAAGTTCTTCAACTTGGTCTGCATATTGAGCAGGAATTTCGATTTTCTCAGGATCTTTCCCGAGATCATCTACGTATTTGTAAGCAACGCGCTCAACGATGTCGATAACACCAACGAAGTCGGATTCAGCACCGATAGGAAGCTGAATGGCAACTGCATTAGCTTGCAGACGCTCACGCATGTCTTTAATAACATTCAGATAGTCTGCACCGATGATATCCATCTTGTTGATGTAAGCGATCCGAGGAACGCCGTAACGGTCAGCTTGACGCCATACGGTTTCAGATTGAGGCTCAACGCCCTCTTTTGCACTGAAAACGCCAACGGCCCCGTCCAATACGCGCAGGGAACGTTCAACTTCTACTGTGAAGTCAACGTGTCCCGGGGTGTCGATAATATTAATGCGGTGACCCTTCCATTGAGCGGTCGTCGCGGCAGACGTAATCGTAATACCGCGTTCTTGTTCTTGTTCCATCCAGTCCATTGTCGCAGCGCCTTCATGCACTTCGCCAATTTTGTGGGTACGGCCCGTGAAGAACAGAATCCGTTCAGTAGTCGTGGTTTTACCAGCGTCAATATGCGCCATAATCCCGATGTTACGCGTATTATTCAAGGAGAACTCTCTTGACATGAATTTGTCTCCTTTCGAATTGCGAGATTATCTCGGCAATCGATCTTTGTATTATGATTCTACCAACGGTAGTGAGCAAACGCTTTGTTCGCTTCTGCCATTTTGTGCGTGTCTTCGCGTTTCTTCACAGATGCGCCAGTGTTATTGGAAGCATCGATGATTTCAGCAGCCAGACGTTCTTCCATCGTTTTTTCACCGCGGTTACGTGAGTAGTTCACGAGCCAACGGAGACCAAGCGACGTACGACGCTCTGGTTTAACCTCGATCGGCACTTGATAGTTAGCGCCGCCAACACGGCGAGCTTTAACCTCAAGTACAGGCATGATGTTTTTCAATGCTGCTTCGAACACTTCCATCGGATCTTTACCCGTGCGTTCTTGGATCAGCGTGAATGCATCATACAGCAACGTTTGTGCAACGCCGCGTTTGCCGTCGATCATAATACGGTTGATCAGACGAGTTACCAATTTGCTATTGTACACCGGATCCGGCAATACATCGCGTTTTGTTACAGGACCTTTGCGTGGCATGAGAAAGTCCCCCTTTCTTTCATAGTCGTTTAGCTTGCATTTGCAATTGGCTCACCCGAGCGGGTGTATCCAACTTATTTTTTAACTTTTGGACGTTTAGTACCGTATTTCGAACGGGATTGACCGCGGTTGTTAACACCCGCTGTATCCAATGCGCCGCGAACGATATGGTAACGTACGCCCGGAAGGTCTTTTACACGACCGCCACGGATCAGTACGACACTGTGCTCTTGCAGGTTGTGTCCGATACCCGGAATGTAAGCCGTTACCTCTACTTTGTTCGTCAGACGCACACGTGCGTATTTACGAAGCGCGGAGTTCGGTTTTTTCGGAGTCATCGTACCTACACGAGTGCACACACCGCGTTTTTGCGGAGCGCTGATGTTCGTAGCTTCACGTTTCAGGGCATTGTAGCCTTTTTGCAAAGCAGGCGATTTCGATTTTACGACTTTAGCTTGACGTCCTTTGCGGACGAGCTGGTTAATTGTTGGCATGTTGCCACCCCCTTCCCATGATTCATGTCTTATTTAAAAATACAAGAATTCAATAAGCTATTCACTTACAAAAAAATACTTGTATTTCTTCGCGAAACGAACTTTGTTTACCAAAGGTTAACGAAAGCCGTCACGCTTATGGCAAGACATTACACCCTACTTTAAGCCCACAGATCCAGGTGGTTCGTAAAAGAACAAAAGAAAATTTCTGCCGGTCTACTTCTTGCAAACTACACCAGCAAAAATAATAATTCATTTATTCACCATCAGGGACAAGCGCTGCAGTTGCAGCACCGACGTCAATGCCGCAGGTTTCCCCAAGGCTCTCCATCGTGTCGGCCCACCGAATCGGTACACCCAACCTCTCACACAGATGAACAATCTTCTCTTTCATCCGAGGATCTGCATCACGGGCAATATAGACTTCGACTGCTTTATGCTGCTCAAGCATCTTCGTCGTCTGTTTCGCGCCAACCTTAAACTGCATGAAATCACCTTTCCTTATCGGAAGACACGTCACACAATTAGGCACACTTCGATATAGTATCACCTTGAACAGCCTGTGTCAAGCAACTACGGCTTCATGAAAGTTGTTAAACTTTTCTTAAGCCTTTTTCGAACATGCCGAAAGCTCATTCACTCATAAAAAGAGCGGATACCCGCAGCTAGGCTCATGCCCTCGCAGCGGATATCTCGCCCTTTATCCAGAGCTTTATACAAAAGGTGAATCTATCTTACCTATTCAATCGCAACGGCTTCTGATTCCACTTCGCCCTGCTCTGCAACGTCCTCGTCTTCTAAGCCAACGAGTTTGATGTTGCGGTAGCGAGTCATGCCAGTACCGGCTGGAATCAGCTTACCGATAATAACGTTCTCTTTCAGACCGAGCAATTGGTCCACTTTGCCTTTGATCGCTGCATCAGTCAATACGCGAGTCGTCTCTTGGAAAGATGCTGCCGACAAGAAGGAGTCAGTCTCCAGGGACGCTTTCGTAATACCGAGCAGGACTGGCTTAGCGACTGCCGGCTCATGTCCGGAAAGAATCGCATCGCGGTTCTGAGATTCATATTCATGGATGTCAACGAACGCGCCAGGAAGCAGCGTCGTGTCGCCAGCATCTACGATACGGATTTTGCGGAGCATTTGCTTAACGACAACCTCGACGTGTTTATCATTGATTTCTACGCCTTGGTTCCGATATACGCGTTGTACTTCCTGCAAAATATAGTTTTGTACGCCGCGGATGCCTTTGATGCGCAGCATGTCTTTCGGATCAATCGAACCATCCGTCAGCTCATCGCCGGCTTCAATATGCTGGCCTTCCGTAACGCGGATACGCGAGCCGTAAGTGATTGCATACACTTTGGACTCTGCTTCGCCTTGAATTTCAATTTCGCGGCGGTCTTTCGCTTCGCGAATTTCTTTCACGACGCCGTCAAGCTCCGTAATGATCGCTTGACCTTTCGGATTACGCGCCTCGAACAACTCCTGGATACGCGGCAAACCTTGCGTAATATCGTCGCCGGCTACACCGCCGGTATGGAACGTACGCATGGTGAGCTGTGTTCCTGGCTCGCCGATCGATTGTGCTGCAATAATACCAACCGCTTCGCCGATTTCCACATGTTTGCCGGTCGCCAGGTTGCGGCCATAGCAAATTTTGCAGACGCCGTGACGGGCGCGGCAGCTAAGGACGGAACGAATTTGCAGCTTCTCGATACCTGCGTTGATGATCGCGTCCGCTTTGCCCGAGTCGATCAGCTCACTTTTCTTAACGATAACCTCACCTGTTTGAGGGTGACGAATCGTCTCGAACGAATAGCGGCCTTCGATACGGTCGTACAGATCCTCGATAACCTCTTTGCCGTCTTGAATTTTGCTGACGGTAAAGCCTTTATCCGTTCCACAATCATCTTCGCGAACGATTACGTCCTGTGCTACGTCTACGAGACGACGGGTCAAGTAACCCGAGTCAGCAGTACGAAGCGCCGTATCGGCCAGACCTTTACGGGCACCGTGGGTCGAGATAAAGTACTCGAGGACGGTGAGGCCTTCACGGAAGTTCGATTTAATTGGCAACTCAATAATCCGACCAGATGGGTTGGCCATCAGACCACGCATACCGCCGAGTTGAGCGATCTGCGATTTGTTACCCCGCGCTTTGGAGTCGACCATGAGCATGATAGAGTTGTAACGATCCATCGATCTCATGAGAATTTCGGTAATCTGATCTTTCGATTTACTCCAGATCTCGATTACACGGTCATAGCGCTCTTCGTTCGTAATCAGACCACGGCGGTACTGGTTCATAACAACCGCTACCTTAGCGTCGGATTCCTTCAGAATTTGAACTTTTTCTTCTGGAACAATAACGTCTGATACCGCAACCGAGATACCCGCACGAGTCGAATAGGTGAAGCCAAGCTGCTTAATACGGTCAAGGATGACCGACGTCAATGTCGTATGGTAAATACGGAAGCATTCGCCGATGATGTTGCCCAAATACTCTTTACCTACGCCGCCGGCAATTGGAAGCTCATCCATGAACTTGTTCAGATCGCTGCCCTTGTCATAGACGAAATATTTGTCAGGCGTCCCGTACAACAAGTTAGCTTTAGTTGCTTCGTTGATGTAAGGGAAATCCTCCGGATAAATTTCGTTGAAAATAACTTTACCAACAGTTGTACAAATGAGCGAATCCTGTTGTTTTTCCGTAAAGTTTGTTTTCTTCAAGACGCGAGCCGGTATGAAGATGCGGGCATGCAGCGAAACGATGCTGCGCTGATAAGCGGAGATCGCTTCGTTAACCGAAGCAAATACAGAACCGCTTCCTTTCGCCTCTTTGTTGTCCATCGTCAGGTAGAATGATCCGAGAACCATATCCTGCGATGGTGTAACGACCGGTTTGCCGTCTTTCGGGTTCAAAATGTTGCCCGATGCAAGCATAAGCAGACGTGCTTCCGTTTGAGCCTCAGCAGATAACGGTACGTGAACGGCCATTTGGTCACCGTCAAAGTCCGCGTTGTATGCCGTACATACGAGCGGGTGAAGCTTGATAGCGCGGCCTTCCACAAGGATCGGCTCAAACGCCTGGATGCCGAGACGGTGAAGGGTCGGTGCACGGTTCAGCAGAACCGGATGCTCCTTGATGACTTCTTCGAGTACATCCCAAACTTCAGGGCTTACGCGCTCAACCTTGCGCTTCGCACTTTTAATGTTATGAGCAAGACCTTTGTTGACAAGCTCCTTCATAACGAATGGCTTGAACAGCTCCAACGCCATTTCCTTCGGAAGTCCGCATTGGAACATCTTCAGGTTCGGTCCAACAACGATAACCGAACGACCGGAGTAGTCAACCCGTTTGCCGAGCAAGTTCTGACGGAAACGGCCTTGTTTACCCTTCAGCATATGGCTGAGAGATTTCAATGGACGGTTGCCTGGTCCTGTAACTGGACGACCGCGACGGCCATTGTCGATCAAGGCGTCAACGGCTTCTTGAAGCATCCGTTTCTCATTTTGTACGATGATGTCAGGAGCGCCAAGATCAAGCAAACGCTTAAGACGGTTGTTCCGGTTAATTACGCGACGGTACAGGTCATTCAAGTCGGACGTTGCAAAACGGCCGCCGTCGAGCTGAACCATTGGACGAAGCTCCGGAGGAATAACCGGAAGCACGTCAAGAATCATCCACTCCGGCTCATTGCCAGAGTTACGGAATGCTTCAATGACTTCCAGACGCTTGATCGCACGGTTACGGCGTTGCCCTTGTGCAGTGCGCAGCTCTTCCTTCAGCGTCTCAAGCTCTTTCTCCACGTCGATATCCTGCAGCAGCTTTTTGACTGCTTCGGCACCCATGCCGGCTTGGAATCCGTAGCCATATTTCTCACGATAGCTGCGGTATTCTTTCTCCGACAACAGTTGTTTCTTCTCCAAAGGCGTCTCGCCTGGGTCCGTTACAACATAGGATGCAAAGTAGATAATTTCCTCAAGCGAACGAGGCGACATATCCAAAGCCAAGCCCATACGGCTCGGAATCCCTTTAAAATACCAGATATGCGATACAGGAGCAGCCAATTCAATATGGCCCATACGCTCGCGGCGTACTTTCGCGCGAGTTACTTCAACGCCGCAGCGATCGCAGACAACGCCTTTGTAACGTACACGTTTGTACTTGCCGCAATGGCATTCCCAGTCTTTGGTTGGTCCAAAGATTTTTTCGCAGAAGAGGCCTTCCTTCTCCGGTTTTAAAGTCCTATAGTTGATCGTCTCCGGTTTTTTGACTTCTCCGCGGGACCAAGAACGAATTTTATCCGGCGAGGCAAGCCCGATTTTCATATACTCGAAGTTGTTCACGTCCAACAAGGAGCAACCCTCCTTCGTCATGTATGGCTATGTCGTGCAAATTAGCGGCTGCACGTCCGCGCATCAAGCGGGACGAGCAGCCTTGGTCATTTTTATTCAGCGCCCATTTCTGAGCCTTCAAGATTCAGGTTCAGCTTATCGCCTGCACCCTCATCCTCGTCATCCATTTCTTTCATTTCGATCTCTTCTTCATTCTCCGTCAAGATCTTAACGTCCATGCCGAGAGATTGAAGCTCTTTGATCAATACCTTAAACGATTCCGGAACGCCTGGCTCCGGCACGTTCTCGCCTTTGACGATCGATTCATACGTCTTAACCCGGCCGACAACGTCATCGGATTTGACTGTAAGAATCTCTTGAAGCGTATAGGCTGCGCCGTAGGCTTCAAGCGCCCATACTTCCATCTCCCCGAAGCGCTGGCCGCCGAACTGGGCTTTACCGCCGAGTGGCTGCTGCGTAACGAGTGAGTAAGGACCCGTAGAACGGGCGTGGATTTTATCGTCAACCATGTGCGCGAGCTTGATCATGTACATGACGCCGACCGTAACTTCACGTTCGAAGGACTCGCCCGTACGTCCGTCATACAAGACCGTTTTGCCGTTGCGCTGCATGCCGGCTTCTTCCATCGTATCGAATACGTCATACTCGCGCGCGCCGTCGAATACCGGCGTTGCGGCATGAAGTCCGAGCTGTTTGCAGGCCATGCCCAGATGGACCTCGAGCACTTGCCCGATGTTCATCCGCGAAGGTACGCCCAGCGGGTTCAATACGATTTCAACAGGGGTGCCGTCCGGCAGGAATGGCATATCTTCCTCCGGCATAATGCGGGCGATAACCCCTTTGTTGCCGTGACGTCCTGCCATTTTGTCGCCTTCGGAAATTTTCCGTTTTTGAGCAATATATACACGAACGAGCTGATTAACGCCTGGAGGCAGTTCATCGCCATTCTCACGGGTAAACACTTTAACGTCAACGACAATGCCGTCCGTACCGTGAGGCACGCGGAGCGAAGTGTCGCGAACCTCGCGGGCCTTCTCGCCGAAGATCGCGTGGAGCAGCCGCTCTTCCGCTGTCAGCTCTGTTACGCCTTTAGGCGTTACTTTGCCGACAAGGATATCGCCTGCGCCAATCTCAGCGCCTACGCGGATAATGCCGCGCTCGTCAAGGTTTTTGAGTGCTTCTTCGCCGACGTTCGGAATGTCGCGCGTAATTTCTTCCGGTCCAAGCTTCGTATCACGAGCTTCAGATTCATATTCTTCAATATGAATAGAAGTGTACACGTCTTCTTTAACCAGTTTCTCGCTAAGAAGAATAGCATCCTCGTAGTTGTAGCCTTCCCAAGTCATGAAAGCAACGACTACGTTGCGGCCAAGAGCCAATTCGCCTTGCTCGGTCGATGGACCGTCAGCAAGAATGTCGCCTTTTTTGGATAACGTCGCCCTTACGGACGATTGGACGCTGGTTGATGCAAGTTCCTTGGTTGGAACGTGTAAATTTGTGCAGCTTGTGTTTGACAAGGTCGCCTGTAACAGGTTTTCCGTCAAGCAGTTCAATGCGACGCAGCCAAATTTCGTTGGCCGATACGCGTTCGATAACACCATCGAACTTGGATACGATACACACGCCAGAATCTTTCGCAGCCTTGTGCTCCATTCCTGTGCCGACAAGCGGCGCCTTAGGAATCAACAGCGGAACTGCTTGCCGCTGCATGTTCGATCCCATCAGGGCACGGTTGGAGTCATCGTTTTCCAAGAACGGAATGAGCGCCGTCGCAACGGACACGACCTGTTTCGGCGATACGTCCATGTAATCGACGCGATCCGATGGCATGGTCAGTATATTATCGGCTTGCTTATTGTAACGAACGATCTGACTTTCGTCTTCGAAGCGACTGTCTTCTGTCAGATTAGCATTTGCCTGACCGATAACATAGTTGTCTTCTTCGTCGGCAGTCATATACGAGATCTGCTCGGTTACAACACCCGTCTTCGGATCAACCCAACGGTATGGAGCCTCAATGAAGCCATACTCATTGATTCGTGCGAACGATGACAAGGAGTTGATCAGACCGATGTTCGGTCCCTCTGGCGTCTCGATCGGACACATCCGCCCATAGTGGGAGTGATGGACGTCACGGACTTCAAAGCCGGCGCGCTCACGCGTCAAACCGCCCGGTCCGAGTGCGGACAGACGACGTTTGTGCGTCAGTTCAGCAAGCGGATTCGTTTGGTCCATAAACTGCGACAGCTGCGACGAACCGAAGAACTCTTTAATCGATGCGATAACAGGCCGGATATTGATCAAAGCCTGAGGCGTGATTGCATTCGCATCCTGAATCGACATTCTCTCGCGTACAACGCGCTCCATACGGGACAAGCCGATACGGAACTGGTTCTGCAGAAGCTCGCCTACCGAACGCAAACGGCGGTTGCCGAGATGGTCGATATCGTCCGTGCTTCCGACTCCGTGCAAGAGATTGATGAAATAGTTAATGGACGAAATGATGTCCGCAGGTGTAATATTTTTAACCGTTTTGTCAATGATGCCGTTGGAGATGACCTTAATCACCTTCGCATCATCAAGCGGTGAGAATACGCTGATCGTTTGCAGTGGAATACTATCTGCATCCAATACGCCGTTGGCAACATGATAAGTCTTGAAGCCGACGTTCTTCTCCAGCTTGTCGAGGATATCGTCTAACAGGCGGCGGTCGATCACTTGGCCTGATTCAGCGATAATCTCGCCCGTTCCCGGATCAACAAGCGTCTCTGCAAGGCGCTGGTTGAACAAACGGTTTTTGATATGAAGCTTTTTGTTGATTTTGTAACGACCGACATTCGCCAGATCGTAACGCTTTGGATCGAAGAAACGAGCTACCAGCAAGCTCTTCGCATTATCCAAAGTTGGCGGCTCGCCCGGACGAAGACGCTCGTAGATTTCGATCAGCGCTTTCTCTGTCGAATCCGTATTGTCTTTGTCCAGCGTGTTGCGAATATACTCGTCATGCCCTAGCAATTCGAGAATTTCAGCGTCAGTGCCAAAGCCTAGAGCACGCAAAAGCACCGTAACCGGGATTTTCCGGGTGCGGTCGATCCGAACGTAAATAATGTCCTTGGCATCCGTCTCGAGCTCCAGCCATGCTCCACGATTCGGAATAACCGTCGCCGTGTATGTTTTCTTACCGTTCTTATCAACCTTCGTGCTGAAGTACACACTTGGGGATCGCACCAACTGGCTGACAATAACGCGTTCCGCACCATTAATAATAAAGGTGCCGGTCTCGGTCATAAGAGGGAAGTCACCCATAAACACTTCCTGCTCTTTCACTTCGCCGGTTTCCTTATTAAAGAGCCGTACTTTAACGCGCAGCGGAGCCGCATACGTTACATCGCGTTCCTTTGATTCATCGACCGAATATTTCGGTTCGCCCAAGCTATAGTCGATAAACTCAAGCGATAGATTTCCCGTAAAGTCCTGAATCGGCGAAATGTCCTGGAACAACTCAAGCAAGTCGTTGTCCAAAAACTTTTCGTACGATTTTTGTTGGATTTCAATCAGGTTCGGGACTTCCAGCACCTCGTTGATCCGGGCGTAACTTCTCCGCGTGCGCCGACCATACTGAACAAGTTGTCCTGCCAACTTAACCTCACCCCTCATGTCTGTCTCACAGCATCGATATCACTGCGTCAATTCAAATAAAGAAAAGCCCTTATCGAATATAGTTCGAAAAAAGAGCATGTTCCGGCAGTCAACCAAACGCAGCGCGGGCGTAATGGTTCCATATCAAGTAATTTTGCCCAAAATGTAAACATTATACGTCAAACGTGTTTTATTTATTCATTTCGCGCTAAAAATTCACGCTTGACATTTTAGTTGACTAAAGAGATTGAGCCCAATTTAATGCTGACATTTTATAATATTACCATAACCGGAATGTCAAGTCAAGAAGACAGACATCCCTACTTTTTTTGCCATATAAATCCGGTAGCCTTTGTCCTTGGAAACCTCTTCTACTTCTTCAAACAATGACTGCAATTTCGCTTCCGCAGAGGGAGCTCCTTGCTTCTTCTGAATAACAACCCACATCGTTCCGCCAGGCACTAGAAGCTCATAGCCCTCTTCAAAAATGCGGTGCACGGTCGCTTTGCCTGCCCGAATCGGGGGATTCGTCAGGATGACGTCAAAGCTTCTGCCTCCTACCGATTCATAGAGATCGCTCTGCAGCACCTCGACATTGGATATGCCGTTTAGAGCCGCATTCTCCTTCGATAGCTCTACTGCTCTTTCATTGATGTCTATCATCGTGATCCGGCCTTGTGGAGCCAGTCTGGCTGCTGTAAGGCCGATTGGTCCATAGCCGCATCCGACATCGAGCACATTGGCCGAAGGCGCAAGCTCCAACGCATTCAACAGCGCCCGGCTGCCATAATCGACACCGGATTTGGAGAACACACCGGCATCCGTCACAAATTTCAGCGTGTAGCCGCGAAGCTCATCTTGATGAACTTGACGGTTATGCTTCACTCCCGGCTTCTGAGAGTAATAGTGGTCCGACATCTCCTGTATTCCTCCTGCCGCTTCATATCGTTCGCATCAACATGCAACGAACCCCTTGAAACAAGACGTTTCAAGGGGCCCGTTATGTTTCACGAACGCGCACCGCTTCCAGCACGCACTCGCGAAAGGATTAAAGCGATATTACTTCACTTCTACAGCTGCGCCAGCTTCTTCAAGCTTAGCTTTAACTGCTTCTGCTTCTTCTTTAGCAACTTTTTCTTTGATTGCTTTAGGAGCGCCGTCAACCAGGTCTTTCGCTTCTTTCAGGCCAAGACCTGTGATTTCGCGAACAACTTTGATTACGTTGATTTTCGATGCGCCTGCGCTAGTCAGGATTACGTCGAATTCGGATTGCTCAGCTGCTTCAGCAGCGCCGCCAGCTACAACTGCTACTGGTGCAGCAGCTGTTACGCCGAATTCTTCTTCGATTGCTTTAACAAGATCGTTCAGTTCAAGAACGGTCATAACTTTGATGGCTTCCAAGATTTGCTCTTTAGACATGGTTATACCTCCGAAAATGGTTTAGTTTTTTTGTTGGTTTGTTACGCCGCCGGCGTTAACCGCCGTCCGGTATTTATGACGTTGCTAGACTCAAACAGCTTAAGCTTGAGCTTCTTTTTGTTCGCCAACTGCTTTAACTGCAAGCGCGAAGTTGCGAACTGGAGCTTGCAGAACGCTGAGGAGCATGGAGAGCAAACCGTCGCGGGACGGAAGTTCCGCCAACGCTTTAATTTGTTCATGTCCTACAACTTTGCCTTCAACAACGCCGCCTTTAAGTTTCAAAGCGTCGTTCTTTTTAGCGAAATCGTTAAGGATTTTCGCTGGAGCGACTGCATCTTCGCCGCCGAACGCGATGGCTGTAGGACCAACCAAAATCTCGTTCAGTTCTGTCAAATCAGCAGCTTCAGTTGCGCGGCGAACGAGCGAGTTTTTCAATACTTGAAACTCAACACCAGCTTCACGCAGCTGTTTGCGAAGTTCGGTAACTTGCGCAACGTTCAATCCGCGATAATCGGCAACGACTGTGCTAGTGCTCTCGCGGAGCTTAGCCGAAATCGTCTCAACCGCTTGTTGTTTCTCTTGGATGATTTTTGCGTTTGCCAAACTGTACACCTCCTGTAATAGTTGTACATCCCGTTTACTACGACGAGCTTTCTCAGCCTTAAGGCATAAGAAAAGCCTTCGCACGTACTAAGACTGCGAAGGCCATGATGGTTCGTTAACCCGCTTAATCCGTTAAGGCAAGCTGCTTACAAACACTTTATCATAACACCTCGGTAGGAAATTAAGCCCTGCGGCACCTACTGTCTACGGCATGCATATTCGAATTTAGTACCGTTCTTCTTAGCGGTAAACCGCAGTGGAGACGCGAGCGCCTGGGCCCATTGTCGAAGAAACAGCGATGTTTTTCAGGTAAACCCCTTTAGCTGCAGCCGGTTTTGCACGGTTCAGAGCATCAACCAATGCTTTGAGGTTCTCAGTGAGTTTCTCAGCATCGAAGGATACTTTACCGATTGGCGCATGGATTTGACCTGCTTTGTCCAGACGATATTCGATTTTACCGGCTTTGATTTCTTGCACGGCTTTCGTCACGTCAAAGGTTACCGTACCTGCTTTAGGGTTAGGCATGAGACCTTTACCACCCAGGATACGACCCAATTTACCAACTTCAGCCATCATGTCCGGCGTTGCTACGCAAACGTCGAATTCGAACCAGCCTTGTTGGATTTTGTTGATCATGTCTGCATCGCCTACGAAGTCAGCGCCAGCAGCTTCCGCTTCTTTTGCTTTTTCGCCTTTAGCGAATACGAGAACACGTTTTGTTTTACCAGTACCGTGCGGAAGTACAACTACGCCACGCACTGCTTGGTCTTGTTTCCGCGGGTCTACACCCAGACGGACAGCAACTTCGACGGATTCGTCAAATTTTGCTGTTGCAGCCTTTTTCACAAGCTCAATCGCTTGATCCGGCTCATAAGTTGCTTCGCTGTCAATCAGCTTAGCAGCTTCCAGATACTTCTTGCCATGTTTAGCCATTGTATTATCCTCCTTATGTGGTATAGCGGAGCATCCTCCTAGGAATGATCCTCCCACTTGACATCAGGATTTTGAGGGACTCAAAATCACTCGATATCTGGACATCAGTATTTTGGGAGACCCAAAATCACTCGATATCCGCGACAATTAGTCGACGATTGTTACACCCATGCTGCGTGCAGTACCTTCAATCATAAGCATTGCTGCTTCGACGGAAGCTGCATTCAAGTCGGGCATTTTTTGCTCAGCGATTTCGCGAACTTTATCGCGTTTAACCGTAGCAACTTTCTTCTTGTTTGGTTCGCCGGATCCTTTTTCGATGCCTGCTGCTACGCGGAGCAATACTGCTGCCGGCGGAGTTTTAGTCTCGAACGTAAAGGAACGGTCCTCAAACACTGAAATAACTACCGGAATAATCAAACCAGCTTGATCTGCAGTACGAGCATTGAATTCTTTACAGAATGCCATGATGTTAACGCCTGCTTGACCAAGGGCTGGACCGATCGGCGGAGCCGGGTTCGCTTTACCTG
>NZ_CBVJ010000150.1 GCF_000513275.1 Paenibacillus gorillae
CAGGAACCTGCAGTTTGACCATCTTGATGACCTTTTTTGCCATGACTTTTACACCTCCTTACTAGTAATTCCGTAGAACTGAACATTTCCTGCGAAACCGTCTCTTAAACTTTTTCCACTTGCGTGTAATCGAGTTCAAGCGGGGTTTCCCTGCCAAACATGTTAACATGCACCTTCAGCTTCGCCTTGTCGAGAAGAATTTCTTCTACTGTGCCGACAAAATCTGCGAAAGGACCTACTTTGACGCGTACGGTTTCTTTCAGCTCGAACTCGATCTTCGGCTTCGGCTCTTCCATACCCATATGCTTGAGAATTTGTTCCACTTCATCAGGCATGAGCGGAGTCGGCTTCGAACCCGATCCAGTCGATCCTACGAATCCCGTAACGCCCGGCGTATTACGAACAACGTACCAGGAATCATCCGTTTGAACCATTTCCACCAGAACATATCCGGGATAGACTTTACGCTGAACGGTCTTTTTCTTACCGTCCTTCTCTACCACTTCATCTTCCATAGGAACGAGCACGCGGAAGATTTTGTCTTCCATGCCCATCGATTCAAGGCGGCGTTCCAAATTGGCTTTCACCTTGTTCTCATAACCGGCGTAAGTGTGTACGACGTACCATCTTTTTTCCATTCCAATCCACCTTTGGACCCTTCTTAAACAATCAGTTCAATTATCGACGAGATCCCGATGTCAAGAAGCCAAAAGTAAATCGTCACAGCCGTGATCGTCAGAAGTACAACGATCGAATAGCTTGTCAACTCTTTACGGTTTGGCCAGCGAACCTTCTTCAGTTCTGCCCAGCTGTCGGCAAAGAAACTAAACGTTGTTCCAAAGCTTTGCTTTAGTTTAGCCAAAAATGCCACGTTCACACCTCCATAGACTATCTCGTCTCGCGATGAGGAGTCTGCTCGTTACAGAACTTGCAAAACTTCTTCAACTCGATGCGGTCGGGGTGATTGCGTTTGTTCTTGCTGCTCGCATAGTTTCTCTGTTTGCAGTTTGTGCATGCCAACGTGATAATTACCCGCATTGAAGTACACCTCCCGAACTGCTACTAAATGCTTTAGTGATGAGATAGTAGCCTACCCCTCACGAGAATGCGGCCCCAACACGAAAAAAAACCTCACATTTAGGCCTACCTAAAACACTTTATCACACGGCATATTTGATGTCAACGATTAGATAGCTTCCCCATAGGGTTCAGATAATGGAAAAAGGCTTGCTTCGGGATCTCGCTCGTCCTATCAGTATAGTCCATATTATCCCTTTTAAAACCGAAAATAGCTGTCCCTCCGAATCGGTCATTGCCCGAATGGATAGACAGCCTACTCTCAAAAACTTATATAAGAATGCCGTTGCTCTAACTGCTCAGATCCCTAACTTCCAAATAACGTTCAAGCTTGCGTTTCACCCGCTGCAACGCATTGTCAATTGACTTCACATGCCTGTCCAAATCTACGGCGATTTCCTGATAGGACCTTCCGTCCAAATAGAGCATAAGCACCTTGCGCTCAAGATCGCTCAAGATTTCGGACATCTTGTCTTCCAGACCGATAAACTCTTCTTGGTTGATTATCAATTCTTCCGGGTCGGACACTCTTGTCCCGCATATGACATCGAGCAGCGTACGGTCAGAGTCTTCGTCATAAATCGGCTTGTCGAGCGAGACGTACGAGTTGAGCGGGATATGCTTTTGCCGTGTAGCGGTCTTGATCGCCGTAATGATCTGCCGCGTAATACACAGTTCAGCAAAGGCCTTGAAGCTCGCGAGCTTGTCTCCCTTGAAATCACGAATAGACTTGTACAGTCCGATCATGCCTTCCTGCACAATATCTTCCCGATCCGCACCAATTAGAAAATAGGAACGCGCCTTGGCACGCACAAAGTTCTTGTATTTGTTGATCAAATATTCAAGAGCCAGGCTGTCGCCATTGCGGACCGCTTCGACGATGTCCTCATCTGTACTGCAGTCATATTCGAGCGTACTCCATTCTTTGAGGTCGATGCTCACGAACTATCCCTCCGGCCTGCAAGGCGTACACCGCTAGATTCATAGAAAAGCTGTACTTCCTACCATAATAAACATAGAGCCAGTATACATTATGTAACCTTACACCGTCAACAAATTTGCCCTTTAGGCATTGTTGAGTTTCTTGCAAAACTGTAACTTTGTTACAAAATGACCGGAACAGCGGAGCGAGCCTATTTCTCCCCGCGCCGCAGCCGCTCCAGCTTGCTCCTGACCTCAAGGCTCAGTATACCGTCAAGCGAGTTCCGCTTGCCCGGCTTCTCCTCGCGGAGCGTGTGCTCGATCTGCTTGCGGCTCTGCTGCACATCGATAAGAAGCTCGCGGGCGGACAGCCGCAACGCTCCCTTGCCGAAAGCGACATGCTGCTCGACAAGATCGGAGGTAGCGACGAATACGTTGCGGCGCTTCGAATAGAGCGCCACAACGAGACGCTCGATACACTCATCTGCCGTTTCCTTCTCCTTGGTGTAAACGATGTCCAGCTTATGATGCTTATAAGTAGCACCAAGTCCGGGAACCTGATGCGCGTCAAAAATAACATAGATCTTCAATCCTGAAAAGCCCTGGTAATCGGCCAGCAGCGTCAGCAGCTTGTCCCGGGCTTCCTCCAGGTTTATCTCTTTCAATCGCTCCAGCACGGGCCATGCGCCGATAATATTGTAACCGTCCACCAGCAAAATATCGTCGGGCCGGCTCATCCGCTACAGGCTCCGGCGCTGCCGGACCACTTCATACATCAATACACCGGCAGCAACCGAAGCATTCAGCGAGTTCAATTGTCCAAGCATCGGAAGCTTCACTAGAAAATCGCATTTTTCTTTAATGAGACGGCCAATGCCTTTGCCTTCATTGCCAATTACGATAGCAAGAGGCAGATCAAACTTCGTCTTGTACACGTCTTGCGGCGCGCTGAGGTCCGTTCCGGCGATCCATACGCCTTCTTCCTTCAAGCGGTCGATCGTTTGTGCCAAATTGGTTACCCGCGCGACAGGAACATGCTCAGCGGCGCCAGCCGACGTCTTCAGTACAGTAGCCGTCAGCCCTGCTGCGCGACGCTTCGGAATGATAACGCCATGCACACCTGTGCACTCTGCAGTACGCAGAATGGAACCCAGATTATGCGGGTCCTCAATCTCATCCAGCAGCAAAATAAACGGCGTTTCGCCGAGGCTGCGCGCCCGCTCCAGCAAATCTTCAATTTCAACATAGGCAAACGCCGCGGCTTGCGCGACTACGCCCTGATGCTGGACACCTTCCACCATACTGTCAAGCTTGCGCTTGTCCACAAATTGAATGACGATGCCATTCTTCTTCGCTTCCGCCGTAATCGGCTGGGTCAAGCTTTTCTGAGCGCCCTCGGCAATCCATATTTTATTGATCTCCCGACCGGAGCGCAGCGCTTCCATCACGGGATGCTTGCCTGCGATCAGTTCTTCTTGGTTGTATGCTTCAGCCATGCTAATCCCTCCTAATCCAATGCTTTTGCCGCGTCCACCGGAGCGATCGCGACCTCGAACAGCTCCTGCAAGCGAGCTGTCCGTCCTTCATAATACAAATAGCCGACCAGACATTCCAGCGCCGTCGCCTGACGATAGTCGGCAGGGTCTGCGTTCTTCGGAGGCGCCCCCGATTTCGCATTCCGGCCGCGCCGCACAATGTCGGCTTCTTCCTCTGTAAGCAGAGGCTGCCAGCGTTCCAGCAGCTTCCGCTGCGCCTTGGCGGAAACCATGCTCGTCGCTTCGCGGTGCAGATGATGCGGTTTATGGTTCGGCAGCGACACAAGATATTGCCGGACCATAAGCTCAAATACGCCGTCGCCGACATACGCGAGCACAACCGGATTAATCAATTGCGGCTTTTTGGACGGCGAGTGGAACAGAAGCGAGGACCGGCCCCGCTCCAATTCGTCTGCAGTTTGGCCCGCTCCGCTATTATCGTCGTTCAACATTAACATTCCTCCATTCAGCCCTCCGCTCGCCCGCTTACAGCCGGCGCCAGCGGATCCCTTGTGGAGTATCTTCCAGCGCGATGCCTTTCGCGGTTAACAGGTCGCGAATCTCATCGGCTCTCGCCCAGTTTTTCGATTTGCGTGCTTCTGTACGATCTACGATCAATTGCTCGATCTCCGTGTCCAGAAGCCCATCCTCAGCCGCTTGCTGCGGCAGCAAGCCCAGTACGGCATCCATTTGCTCCAGCGTCTTCAGCAGCGCTGCCAGCCCCTCTGCGGACGCGTCCGCACGGTTCATGTATTGGTTAGCCTCCGTGACCAGCTCGAATACAGCCGTAATTGCATCAGGTGTGCTGAAGTCGTCGCCCATCTTCGTTTCGAACTGCTCGCGGATCGCCGCCAGCTTGCCGTCCAATTCGGAAGGCGCAGCTTCGGCCGCTTCTGCACCTAGTGCGGACAAGCGATGCTTCAGATTCGAGGCGCAGTTCACGATACGCTCTACGCTTTTCTCCGCTTGCTCAATTGTGTCGTCGCTGAAATTCAACGGGCTCCGGTAATGTGTCGCCAGCATGAAATAGCGAATTGCATTAGGCTTCACCCGCTTCACGAGCTCGTGAACCGCAATGCCGTTGCCCAGCGACTTGGACATTTTCTCATTATTGATATGAACATAGCCGTTATGCATCCAGTAGTTGGACAACGGATGGCCTGTCAGTGCTTCCGACTGCGCCACTTCGCATTCATGATGCGGGAATTGCAGGTCATGGCCGCCGCCGTGGATGTCCAGCGTGTTCCCGAGGTATGTACGGGCCATCGCCGAGCATTCGATATGCCAGCCTGGACGTCCCGCTCCCCAAGGGCTCTCCCAGTTAATCTCACCCGGCTTCGCGCCTTTCCACAATACGAAGTCCTGCGGATTTTCCTTACGGTCGCCGATTTCAATCCGGATGCCGAACTGCAGCTCCTCCAGATTCTGATGCGACAGCTTGCCGTAATCCTCGAACTTGGAGGTGCGGAAATAGACGTCACCCTCGCTCGTATAGGCATAGCCCTTGTCGACCAGCTCTTGAATAAATGCGATGATTTCCGGGATATGCTGTGTTACCCGCGGATTCATCGAAGCCTTGTGCACGCCAAGCGATTCCAAGTCCTCGTTAAATGCGTTAATAAACTTCTCCGCAACTTCCGGTACAGTAGAGCCAAGCTGCTCCGCTTTGCGGATCAGCTTATCATCCACGTCCGTGAAGTTCACGATGTAGTTGACCTCATAGCCTGCATACTCCAGGTAGCGGCGAACGACGTCAAAAAAGATAACCGGACGCGCATTGCCGATATGGATATAATCGTACACGGTCGGACCGCATACATACATTTTCACCTTACCCGGCTCTTGCGATACGAACGCTTCCTTGGAACGGGTCAGCGTATTGTAAATATGAACTGTCATTTTCTCAAATCTCCTCCAGCAACGGGCTCCCTAAGCTTCTCCAGCTCGGATTTCAGGCCGTCGATTTCCTTCTGCATTTCACGGAACATCTCGATGACAGGATCGGGCAGCTGCTTATGATCCAGCCGGTCCCCGACACGCTCTCCGTTCCGTTTCACGACGCGGCCGGGATTGCCGACAACGGTGCTGTTGTCCGGCACCTCGCGAAGCACGACCGCGTTTGAACCTATATTTGAATTATCGCCTACCGTAAACGAACCTAATACTTTCGCGCCTGATCCAATAACGACGCTATTGCCGATTGTAGGGTGCCGCTTGCCTTTCTCTTTGCCTGTACCGCCAAGCGTAACACCCTGATAGATGACGACATCGTCGCCAATCTCACAGGTTTCCCCGATTACGACCCCCATGCCATGATCGATGAACAGCCGGCTGCCAATTGTTGCACCGGGATGAATCTCAATGCCCGTCATAAAACGGCTGAACTGCGATATGATACGCGCCACCGTATACCATTTGTTCCGATAAAACGAATGGGCAATACGATGCGCCCAAATCGCATGCAAGCCGGAGTAGGTGAAAATTACCTCGAAGCGGCTTCGCGCCGCCGGATCATTCTCGAATACCGCATTTATGTCTGAATGAAAATGGCGAAACATCCCTCTCTACCTCCCCCAGCCCTCACAACACGCTCTAGCGCTTTGCGAACCATAACAGCATCGAACGGCGGACATATAAAAAAGCCTCTGCAGCATCGTTGCCGATGCTGCAGAGGCGTGCATATCGCGTACGCGGTTCCACTCTGCTTGGACTCGTACCGTGTTCCCGCTTCCCGTGAATTTCACCGCCCAGAGGGCCCAAAATTGACGAAAGAAGCCACAGCCGGCTGTCCGTCTTAGAGCCCTTAACGCAGGCTTACGTTGCTGCCTACCCCGCTTCCCCTCCATCCTGAGATGGCTGGCAACCGGATCGGAACAAAGCTCCCAGGTGCATATTTCCGCTTGGGGACTAGACAACTCACAGCCTGCAATACGCCCTGCCGGAACGAACCGGCAACGGGTCGCATTGACCGTTGTCCTCTCTGCAAATCCTGCCTTGCGTACTTCTCCTGTTCATCGCTTATCGTTTCATCGAATTGTTATGGTAGTACCAGTATACTCAATCGTCAAAAAAGTGACAAGGAAATTTGTACAGCTGCTATTAACGCGCCAGACGGCCTTGCAGTCTGCCTATCACTTTATCTTTGCCCAGCAGGACGATTGATTGGTTCAAGTCAGGACCATGCGTCTGCCCGGTAATCGCCGCACGGATCGGCATAAAGAGCTGCTTGCCCTTGAAGCCCGTCTCCTTCTGAACGGCCTTGATCATCTCTTTCACGCCGTCAGCATCAAACGTCTTCTCTCCGGCTTCCACCTGAGCGAGGAAAGCGGCTAGCACAGTCACAACCTGCTCCTCAGCCAGTACAACCGAAGCTTCCTCCTCGTCCTCTACCGTTTCACGGAAGAACAGCTCAGTAAGCGGTACGATCTCCGAAGCGTAGCGAATCTTGTCCTGATACAGCGCTACAAGCGCATTTATCCACTCGCGGCCTTCTGCATTCAGCTCGGCTTCTACGCGGCCGGCCTTTTGCAAATGCGGGAGACAAAGGTCAACGAGACGCGGCAGCTCGGTTTTTTTCACATATTCATTGTTCATCCACGTCAGCTTGTTCGTATCGAATACAGCGGGGCTCTTGCTGAGACGTTCAGCGTTGAAGACCTCAACCAGCTGCTCGCGGGTAAAGATCTCCTGCTCGCCCTCCGGAGACCAGCCGAGCAAAGCGATAAAGTTGAACAGTGCCTCCGGCAAATAGCCTAGGCCATCATATTGCTCGATGAACTGAATGATTGATTCATCCCGCTTACTGAGCTTTTTGCGGCTCTCATTGACGATAAGCGTCATATGGCCAAATCGCGGCGCCTCCCAGCCAAGCGCTTCATAGATCATTAATTGACGCGGTGTATTGGAAATGTGGTCTTCGCCGCGAAGCACATGGCTGATGCGCATCAAATAATCATCAAGCACAACAGCGAAGTTGTAGGTCGGGATACCGTCCTTCTTCACGATGACGAAATCGCCCATCTCAGCAGTATCGAAGCTGATCGTGCCTTTGACCATATCGTCAAAAGCAAATGTACGGTTCTCCGGTACACGGAAACGGATGCTTGCTACCCGGCCTTCTGCTTCGAACGCCTGGCGCTGCTCCTCAGTCAGATCACGGTGGCGTCCCGAATAACGCGGTGTCTCGCCGCGGCTGGTCTGCTCCTCGCGCTCCTGCTCCAGTTCTGCTTCCGTGCAATAGCAGCGGTAAGCCAGACCGCGGTCAAGCAGGTCCTGCCAATGTTCTTTATAGATATCCAGTCGC
The DNA here is from genome assembly GCF_000513275.1 of Paenibacillus gorillae. Classification (GTDB taxonomy): domain Bacteria; phylum Bacillota; class Bacilli; order Paenibacillales; family Paenibacillaceae; genus Pristimantibacillus; species Pristimantibacillus gorillae. The sequence continues at coordinate 7,837 of NZ_CBVJ010000150.1, forward strand.
TCAGTCTGACGGTAAGGCCCATAGCCGCCGCCGATATCGACGCTCTCATCCCAATCCATGCCGAGCCATTTCAAATAAGTAAGCTGGCTTTCTTCCCCACCCGCTACATTTCGTTTCACATCAGTATCTTCGATACGAATGATAAACTTGCCGCCTTGACTGCGTGCGAATAAATAATTGAATAATGCCGTTCTGGCGTTGCCGATATGTAAATGGCCCGTCGGTGAAGGCGCATACCGTACGCGGACTTCCTGTGTCATGTGAAAAACCCCTCTCTTGAACTACGCTGCTCTATTGTAACAGAAAACTGATGAGATGATTGAATTCGCCCATCTCGCCCATCTGCTCCGTTTTAAGCTTTAATCAGACAAACGACCGATTGGGCGGCAATGCCCTCGCCCCGGCCGGTGAAGCCGAGCTGCTCTGTCGTTGTCGCTTTAACATTAATCTGCGAAATGTCGGCTTCCAGCGCGCGTGCAATAATTTCCGCCATCTGCGGAATGTACGGCGCCATTTTCGGCTTTTGTGCGATGATGGTGGAATCTGCGTTGCCCAGCTTATAGCCGCGCTCCTTCGCCAGCTCCCATACGCGCTCCAGCAGCTTCAAGCTGTCTGCATCCTTGAATGCCTCGTCCGTATCCGGAAAATGCTTGCCGATGTCACCAAGGCCCAGTGCCCCCAGCACCGCGTCAGTAATCGCATGAAGCAGTACGTCTGCATCGGAGTGTCCCAGCAGCCCCTTCTCGTATGGAATCGTAACGCCGCCAATGATACACGGCCGTCCTTCCGTCAATTGATGCACGTCAAAGCCTTGTCCTACTCGAATCATCGTTAATTTCCCCTCTCCCGCTTCTCTAGCAAAAACTCCGCCCAAGGCAAATCCTCAGGCGTCGTAATTTTAATATTCGTATAATCGCCCTCTGCGATTGTAACGGCAGCGCCCGTCCACTCAACGACCATCGCGTCATCGGTGCCCAAGTACCCTTCGGCTTGCGCACGCTCATGCGCGGCAACGAGCAATTCACGACGAAAAGCTTGCGGCGTTTGAATCGCCCACAAGCTTCGGCGGTCAGGCGTGGAGACGATCAATCCCGTCTCATCCACCTGCTTAATCGTGTCCTTCACCGGTACGGCGAGTACCGCCGCTCCAACTCGCTCCGCTGCAGAACAGCATGAGCGAACCGCTTCTGGTGTCACAAGCGGCCGAACGCCGTCATGCACCATGACCCATTCCGCAGCGGGCGACAACGCCGCAATACCGGCATAGACCGAGTGCTGCCGTTCACCGCCGCCGGAGACGACTGCCGAGACCTTGTCCAGCCCATGCTCGCTAACGAGCCGGCTGCAACGCTCTACATCATCTCCGCCAACAACCAGCGCAATCTCCGCAATCTCATTCATTGACTGAAACAGCTCCAGCGTATGAATAAGTATCGGCTTGCCGCGCAGCGGCAAATATTGTTTGCTCTCTGCCGTCCCCATACGCGAACCTCGTCCGGCCGCGACGACGACGACTCCCCACTTGTTCATGCTTCCTACTCTCCCTATATAGCGACAAACTGATTACTACTACTATACAGGGTTAGAGAGCTTTTTCCAACAGCTTCGGCTTGGCGAAAATCATTCGGCCGGCGGAAGTCTGGAGCACGCTGGTAACCAGAACCTCCATCGTTGTACCGATATAGTCGCGTCCGCCTTCGACCACGATCATCGTTCCGTCATCCAAATAAGCGACGCCTTGCCCGTGCTCCTTGCCGTCCTTAATAACTTGTACGATAATTTCTTCTCCTGGAAGCACGACTGGCTTAACTGCATTCGCCAGATCGTTAATATTGAGTACCGACACGCCTTGCAGCTCGCATACTTTGTTCAGGTTGAAATCATTCGTCACGACTTTGCCGTGCAGCGCTTTCGCCAGCTTTACCAATTTGCTGTCCACCTCGCTTATTTCTTCAAAATCCCCTTCATAGATCAGAACCCGAACATCAAGCTCCTTCTGGATTTTGTTCAAAATATCAAGTCCGCGCCGTCCGCGGTTGCGCTTAAGCAGATCGGAAGAATCCGCAATATGCTGCAGCTCCTCCAGCACGAATTCTGGAATAACGAGCGTGCCTTCAATAAAACCCGTTTTGCAAATATCGGCGATGCGCCCGTCGATGATGACGCTCGTGTCCAATATTTTATGTTCCTCGAAGCCGCTAGTCTCATCCGGTGCGGAAGCCGCTTTGCGCTGCTCCAGCACGGCTGCTGCCGCTGCCGCCAGCTCCTCTTTCTTATGCCATGCGATGCGAAGCCCCAAGTAGCCAAAGCAAAGCGACATCGCCGCCGGCAGCAGTATGCCTGGACCTCCAAGATCCGATACCGCCGGGTACAGCAGTACCGAGAGCAATAGACCGGCAAGCAAACCGCCCGCTCCCGCGAACAAATCCGAAACTGGCAGAGCTGCCGTCTTCTCGGCTCCATTTTGCAGCAGCCGGATCAGCTTGCCCGCAACCATGGTAGCGATAATAAGACCTGCAATGGCTCCTAACGCGACATTCATGTAATAAGAGCTTGAACGCTGCAGCATGCCGAAGGAAGGCTCCGACCAGAGCGCCGTTCCATTTGTCCAGCTATGTACTTCGCTTCCGGCCATTGCGCCAAACAGCACGCCGATAATTTGAATTATTTTTTTGACCATCATTCCCACCTCCATTACAATTATGTTCCAATTTTGGACACCCTAACCGTCATGGTGAATGATTTTTAATTTTGAAAAGATCACTGGCTAGGCTTATAATGGAAATAGTGATAACTTCTGTAGAAGCTGATGAAAGAGGTGGAACTGATGAGCGCTCCAACATTGGATCAATTTCAGCAACAAGTATCGGAATTACTGCTGCGGCATCGCAGCCTGCTAGACGTCATGTCCAAATTCGGCCAGTCCGGCGCATCTGTCAATCGTGCAGTATCGAAAGCGGTTACCGATTGCGGCTGCATCGAATTAAACGCCCGCAAGCAGCAGTACTCAGACGAGCTTAACCTCGAAAATGCCAAATCGACGCTTCAAAGCCATCTTTCCGGACAAGTATGCGAGAATTGCCGCGACGCCCTTAAGAATGATCTTGGGCGCAACTTGTTCTATATGACCGCCATGTGCAATCTGCTGGACATTGAGCTTAGTGAAGTCATTGCTGACGAATACGACAAATGCTCCACGCTTGGACTGTTTAATCTCACTTGAATATAGCAAAAAAACAGCGTTCTCCTTCAACAGAGGAGAACGCTGTTTTCATTTCAAATTCTATGCCTGCTCCGTCGTCTCTGCCTTTACAGACGCAGTTGCGGAAGTCGTTGCAGACGAAGCTGTGGACGCAGACGTTGCAGTTGAAGACATCTCTGTTTGCGCTTCTGCTTCAAGCAGCCGCTCGCGCTTTTGGCGCATTTTTTTGCGAATGAACAAAAAGATGACGATAAGCGGAACACCAATTGCGAAAATATATAAGGACACATCCTTTACCATCCCTTCGGCAGAGCGTCCGTAAAAATAGAACAGAGCACCTACCGCATAAAACTTAACCGCTCTTCCGATCGCGGCATATAACATCAAACGCCATAACGGAAATTTGAGCGAGCCGGAAAGAATCGTGAAAACTTTAAAGGGAATAGGTGTAAAGGAACCGATCATAATGGCAGCCTCACCATTTTTCTGAAACAAGGCGGTCGCTTTGTCAACCCACTCTTTTTTCAGAATTTTGTACAGAACCGTAGCGCCCAGCGACCTTCCGATATAATAGCCGATAGGGGAACCAAGCAAACAGGCAACAAAACCCGCAGTTGCAAGCCAAAGGGCATTAGAAGGATCAACTAGACTGAGAGGAATTTGCAGGAATAACGCTGGTACCGGGAATATGATAGCATCGATAAAGGAGTGGATAAATAGGCCAAGCGCGCCGAATTCCATTAAATAATCTATAAAGTCTTGAATCATATAAGGCCTCTCTTCTGCTTGACGAGAACAAATTCTCTCGAACATCGGTATGCGTACAACATACAGTATACGACATTACCAGTACGAAGTTTCACTTTTTTTATTGGAAAGAAAGCTTCATTCGTCAATATGCCGAAGTTCCTAGCTTTTGAACAAGAAAAAAGCTGCTTGAAAGTCGGGTTGCCGACCTTCAAAACAGCTTTGCTTCTTTCTATCCTTACTATGCCGACGTATCGGACTGTACAGGCTCTTCCGTCCCGATTGTTTCGGGATGGCGTTTGCGATGCCGACGCTTCAATCGTCGATCAACGCTTTTTTTTTAACCCGTACAGCGCATATAACAGCAACGGCAGAAAAAGAATTTTCGATAACTGGTGCGGCAGCAGTATACCTAACACGACAGCAATAGCTACAACGACAGGAATCACCCAGATCGCGCCGCGCGGAATACCTAATTTTTTTGAAGTTCGGATACTTAACGGTACTCACCATTAACAAGGAAAGCACAAGTGTGCTTGCCAGCAAAATCGTGACCGATATATCGTTCCTGAATAAAGCCATCGTCGCCAGTACGCCTCCAGCAGCCGGAATCGGCAAGCCGATAAAATAGCCGGGGGCACAAGAAACGACATTAAACCTTGCAAGCCGCAAAGCTCCGCAAATGGGGAACAAAGCGGTAATGATCCATGCTACCGTCGGATTCAGATTCTGAAACGCGACAACATACATTATAAAAGCCGGCGCTACGCCGAACGAAATCACATCAGATAACGAATCGAGCTCTTTGCCGAATTCGCTTTGTACATTCAATGCCCGAGCTACGCGGCCATCCACACCGTCCAACAGCATGGCGATAATGACCATCATGGCGGCATGTTCAGGCTTTTCGTTAAACACAAGAATAATGGCGACTATTCCGAGGAATAAGTTCCCCACCGTGAGAAGGCTCGGTATCGACTTTGTAATCATCTGTTCCACCTCTTCTCTACTATGCCCTAAAACCAACTACAGATGTATCGTCTATGTGACTTCAAGCACAAACAGATCGACACGCATTCTATCCATTGTATGAGATTTAAATTTGTCTGTCAATGAACATCTGCTCTTGAATCCGCTTCAGACCGTCTTTAATCGCTCTCGCCCGAACCTCGCCAATGCCGTCGACTTCGTCCAATTCCTCAATTGTAGCCATTAGAACATGCGGCAGACGGCCGAAACGCTCAATCAGATTATTCATAATCATGAGCGGCAGGCGCGGGATGCGATTAAGCAGCCTGAACCCGCGCGGAGACACGGCTTCCTCCACCATGGACCCTGCGTTCGGGTAGCCAAGGAGGCGAATAATCGGCTGAGCATCCAGAAGTTCATCGGAGCTGAGCTTCTTCAACGCGATGCGCAGCTCACGGATTTTGTCGTCGGCATGATCCTTCGCATAATCCTTAAGCAAGTACCAGGCCTCTTCATCGACGCCGTCCACCAGCTCTTCCAGCTGCATTGCAATCAAACGTCCTTCGACGCCAAGCTCGGTTACATAACGCTTGATTTCCATCTTGACGCGCAGAACCATCTCAACGCGCTGGACGACATGCGCAACCTCTTGAAGTGTCACCAGTTCTTCGAATTCAAGCGCAGATAAATTCGTCAGCGATTGATTAAGCACTGCCCGGTACTTCTCCAGCGTCTGAATCGCTTGGTTCGCCTTCGTCAGAATGACGCCCATCTCCTTAAGGGAGTAGCGCAGATTGCCTTGGTACAGCGTAATGATGTTGCGGCGCTGCGAGATCGAGACGACCAGCTTGCCGGTCTGCTTCGCAACCCGCTCCGCTGTCCGATGCCGAATGCCGGTCTCCGTCGAAGGGATGGAGCTGTTCGGGATCAGCTGCGTGTTGGCATACAAAATGCGGCGCATATCTTCGCTTAAAATGATCGCCCCGTCCATTTTTGCAAGCTCATATAAGTAGTTTGGCGAAAAATCGCAATTGATGGAAAAGCCGCCGTCCACGACTTCCATGACTTCCGGGCTATAGCCGACAACGAGCAGCGCGCCGGTTTTTGCCCGCAGTACATTTTCCAGCCCTTCGCGGAACGGGGTGCCGGGTGCGACTAACTGCAACAGCTGATTCATTATGTCTTGCTGACTTGGTTCTTTCATCGTATGCCCCCTATCCAAGTGCTGCCTTAAGTGCTTCCGATACGGTATTAACTCCAATAATCTCGATGCCCTCTGGCGCCTTCCACCCTTTCAGGCTTTTCTCCGGCATAATAACCCGCTTGAAACCGAGCTTCTCCGCTTCCTTCACCCGCTGCTCTGCCCGTGATACGGCCCGAACTTCTCCAGTCAAGCCTACTTCGCCGAAAATAACGTCAAAGGGCTTCGTAGGCGCATCACGGAAGCTGGAGGCCAGCGACACAGCCGCTGCCAAATCGACAGCCGGCTCATCGAGCTTGACGCCGCCCGCTACGTTCAAATACGCATCCTGCGTCTGAAGGAACATGCCGATACGCTTTTCCAGCACGGCGATAATAAGCGCCATCCGGTTATGATCGATGCCCGTAGACATACGGCGGGGTGAAGGGAAGTTCGTCGTCGCTACGAGTGCTTGCAGCTCGACGAGCACTGGCCGCGTTCCCTCCATACTGGCGACTACAGTTGAACCGGATACGCCAAGCGGACGCTCGGATAGAAACAGCTCCGACGGATTGGCTACCTCACGCAGCCCTTCCTCGCCCATTTCGAATATTCCGATTTCATTCGTTGAGCCGAACCGGTTTTTCACCGCCCTCAGCAGCCGGTAGGTATGATGCCGCTCGCCTTCGAAATAGAGCACGCAATCGACCATATGCTCCAGCAAGCGGGGACCGGCAATCGCGCCTTCCTTCGTAACGTGCCCGACAAGCACCGTTGCGATGCCTTTGATCTTGGCTACGCGCATAAAGTGCGCTGTACATTCCCTTACCTGTGCCACGCTGCCCGGCGCCGATTGTACGTTCGGATCATACACCGTCTGAATGGAGTCGATGACGAGAAAATCAGGTGCGATCGTTTCGATGGCATCGTTAATATGGTCCATATTCGTTTCGCACAGCACATAGAGCATTTCCGTCAACGCGCCGAGGCGATCCGCCCGCAACCTTGTCTGGCGAACCGATTCCTCTCCGGAAATATAAAGCACCTTCAGACCCTTAACCGCCATAGCATGCGAGGTTTGCAGCAGCAGCGTCGATTTGCCAATGCCGGGATCACCGCCCACCAATATAAGCGAGCCTGGAACGACGCCTCCGCCCAGTACACGGTTCAACTCCTGCATCCTTGTTTCAATACGCGGTTCTTGCCCGCTTTCTATATGTATGATGGATTGCGCCTTTTCTTTCGTATGAACCATCCGAAGACCAACACCCTGCGTCTTCACAACGGTCTCCTTCTCTTCGACCATTGTATTCCACGCGTGGCAGCCTGGGCATTTGCCCAGCCATTTCGGCGATTCTGTGCCGCAATCCGTACATACGAACTTCGATTTTATTTTTGCCATGACAGGCTCCTTTTAACATACGCTTTCATTCAAAGTTTACCATTTAATCCCGAGCGTATAAACCCCTGTGCTTATGAAAAAAAATGCGCCCCTTCCTTTTCGGGAAGAAGCGCATTGTGTTCAAGCTATTATTTGGCTGCCGTTTCCTCGGAAACGGCTTCCTGCTCGACATCAGCCGACTTCGTAACGGTTAAAGCACCGTCCTTCTCGTCGATGGTAAATGTGTCGCCTTTGCTGATTTTGCCCATCAGCAGATCTTCGGACAAGCGGTCCTCGATATGCTTCTGAATCGCACGGCGCAGCGGACGCGCACCGTATTGCGGATCGAAGCCTTCCTTTGCGAGGAATGCTTTGGCAGCATCGGTGAGGACGAAGTCCACCTCTTGCTCACGCAGACGCTTGCGAAGATCATCGGACATGAGCGTTACGATCTGAGCGATGTGCTCTTGCTCCAGCGAGTGGAACACGATCGTCTCGTCGATCCGGTTCAGGAACTCCGGACGGAAGCTTTTCTTCAGCTCACCCATTACTTTATCTTTCATTTGTGCAAAGTCGCGACCGGCATCATGTACGGCTGTGAAGCCAAGCGACGAATTGCGTTTGATTTGATCGGCGCCAACGTTCGACGTCATGATGATTAGCGTATTGCGGAAGTCAACCACCCGGCCTTTGGAATCGGTCAGGCGTCCATCCTCCAGCACTTGCAGCAGGATGTTGAACACTTCCGGATGCGCCTTCTCGATCTCATCGAGCAGAACTACGGAGTATGGCTTGCGGCGAACCTTCTCGGTCAATTGGCCGCCTTCTTCGTAGCCGACATAGCCCGGAGGCGCGCCGACGAGGCGGGAAGTCGAATGCTTCTCCATGTACTCCGACATATCAATACGGATGACTGCGTTCTCGTCCCCGAACATCGCTTCCGCAAGGGCGCGCGCCAGCTCCGTTTTACCAACACCAGTTGGACCCAAGAAGATGAAGGAGCCCATCGGACGTTTCGGATCCTTCAGGCCAGCACGGGCTCGGCGGATCGCTCTCGATACCGCTTTAACCGCTTCGTCCTGACCGATAACACGGTCATGAAGAAGAGCTTCCATATTGAGCAGACGCTGGGTTTCTTCCTCTGCGAGCTTGCTGACCGGAATACCCGTCCAGCTTGCCACAACTTGTGCGATATCTTCAGGCGTAACCTCGGAATCAGTACGGCCTTGTTTTTCTTTCCATTGGTTTTTCGTCACGTCCAGCTCTTCGCGAATCTTCTGCTCCGTATCCCGCAGGGCTGCTGCCTTTTCGAACTCTTGGCTTTGTACCGCTGCGTCCTTCTCCTTGCGGATATCTTCGAGACGGTTTTCCAGCTGCTTCAAATTCGGCGGTACCGTGTACGAGTTCAACCGGACTTTGGAGCCTGCCTCATCAATAAGGTCGATCGCTTTATCCGGCAGGAACCGGTCGGTAATGTAGCGATCCGACAGTTTGACTGCTTGAATGATCGCTTCGTCTGTAATTTTAACCCGGTGATGCGCTTCGTAACGATCACGCAGTCCCATCAGAATTTGAACCGCTTCTTCTGGCGACGGCTGATCCACTGTAATCGGTTGGAAGCGGCGCTCCAGCGCTGCATCCTTCTCGATATATTTGCGGTACTCATCCAGCGTCGTTGCGCCAATGCATTGCAGCTCTCCGCGTGCTAGAGCCGGTTTCAAAATATTGGAGGCGTCAATCGCGCCTTCGGCGCCGCCTGCTCCGATGAGCGTATGCAGCTCGTCAATGAAGAGAATGATGTTACCGGCTTGCCGGATTTCATCCATAATTTTTTTGAGCCGGTCCTCGAATTCGCCGCGGTATTTCGTACCTGCAACAACAGAGCCCATATCGAGCGTCATAACGCGTTTGTCGCGCAGCGTCTCGGGAATTTCATTGGCGATGATTTTTTGCGCCAAGCCTTCCGCGATCGCCGTCTTACCTACACCCGGCTCGCCGATGAGTACCGGATTGTTTTTCGTCCGGCGGCTGAGCACTTGAATAACGCGCTCGATTTCCTTGCTGCGGCCGATAACAGGGTCCAAGTTGCCTTCTTTCGCATAAGCCGTCAGATCGCGCGCCAGACCATCCAGCGTTGGCGTGCTGACATTAGAAGGGGCACCGTGATTGCTGGATACCGCTTCGCTGCTTCCAAGAAGCTGAAGCACTTGCTGGCGGGCTTTGTTCAGGCTGATGCCCAGATTGTTAAGCACCCGCGCCGCTACGCCTTCGCCTTCTCGGATGAGGCCGAGAAGAATATGCTCAGTGCCGACGTAAGTATGGCCAAGCTTTCTCGCTTCATCCATCGACAGCTCAATTACTTTTTTCGCACGAGGCGTGTAAGCGATATTCGTCGGCTGCTCTTGACCGCGGCCGATTAACGCTTCTACCTCATCCTGTATTTTTTCAAGTCCAAGTCCAAGGCCGATCAGAGCTTTCGCTGCAATGCCTTCGCCTTCTCTAATCAGACCAAGCAAAATATGTTCTGTACCAATATTGTTGTGTCCAAGACGAACCGCTTCCTCCTGTGCCAATGCCAGCACCTTTTGCGCCCGCTCCGTAAATCGTCCAAACATCATATTCACGCACCCCCATGCTCGGTTTGACTCCGCAATTGCTTACGGATTAATTCAGCCCGCCTATAGTCCCGCTGTTCAGCGCTCATTTTCTCATTGAACGCCTGCTGCAGGAAGCCCGGCTGAGTCATTACAATTAATTCATTCATGATTTGCGGCGAGACATCATCCAGCAATCCCAGATCGACTCCGAGCCTAACGTCCGACAACCGCTGCGCTGACTCCTTAGAGTCAATGACAGCTGCGTAAGACAGAATACCGTAAGAACGCTTGACGCGATCTTCGATTCGCAATCGCGATTCCGACATTAGTCTTGAACGGGCCGCCTTCTCGTGTTCGATGATCTGCTTGGCTACGCCATGCAAATTATCGATGATCTCCGTCTCGGATTGCCCCAGCGTAATTTGATTCGAAATTTGAAACAAATTGCCGAGTGCCTCGCTGCCTTCCCCATACAGCCCTCTTACAGCCAAACCGACTTGCGTTACCGCGGATAAAATTCGATTGATCTGCTGCGTCAGCACGAGTGCTGGCAAATGCATCATGACCGAAGCCCTTATTCCAGTTCCGACATTGGTCGGACAACTTGTTAAATAGCCTTTCTTTTCATCAAAAGCATAATCCGTTTCATCTTCGAAGACGTCATCGATCCGATTCGCATGCGTCCAAGCTTCTTTAATTTGAAATCCTGGATATAGACATTGAATGCGAAGATGATCCTCTTCGTTAATCATAATGCTCACGGATTCATTGTCGCTTAAAATAACCGCTCCGCCCCGCGATTCATTCGCCAGGTTCGGACTGATCAAATGCTTCTCAACCAGCACTCGCCTCTCCAGTTCGTTAAGTTCGGACAGTACGATCGTCTCGAACTTGCCGATTGGCTTCAGTTTGCCTGAATTCTCAACTTCCGTCAGCTGCTCCATCACTTCAACCAATTGATCGTTGGTTGCGAGCATCGGAAACGGCTTGTGACTCAAATTGCGGGCGATGCGGATTCGGCTGCTTATGACGATATCGGATTCGGGGCCGTCCCCTTTCATCCAATCGCTAACCGCCTGTTGTGAGAAACGACGTTTCGTCAAGAGGAACCCTCCTTCATGCGGCCTTGCCCTAATGCTTGCTTGATGATTTATTGTTTTGTTGCTTAGATGGCTAGAGGTCTACTATTTTACGCTCAAGCTCGCGAATGCGATCACGAAGCTCAGCTGCACTTTCAAATTCTTCACGTTCTATATGGCCCTGCATTTCTCCTCGCAGCTGTTCGATTTCACGTTTGTACTGAATTTGGCTGCCAGTACGCCTCGGTATTTTACCGCTGTGCACCGTATTGCCATGTACTCGTTTAAGGAGCGGATCGAGCCTGTCGGCAAAATGCCGATAGCACGAGCTGCACCCAAATCTTCCGAGCTTGCTGAACTGCGTATACGTTAAGCCGCATTCTTCGCATCGCAGCGCTTGCTGCTGTTTCAAGCTTGCACTGCTTGCTGAGCCGGAGGGATCGAAGTCAAGCAGTCCCGATAGCAGGTTATGAATCGAGAATCCATTCACCGCTCCGGGGATACTGTCTCCTCTTTCTCTGGCACATGCTTCGCAAATGTGAAATTCAGTTTTCTCACCGTTAACGATCTTCGTAAAATGAAGCGTTGCCGGCCTATTGCCGCATTCTTGGCAAATCAAGCCGAAATCCCTCCTCTCCTATCACAACAAACGCCATTTCATGTGCGTGATGTGAAAGCATCAACAGCGCACTGTCCGTCTTATGACGGTCCAGATTACCGTTGTAGCTTCGAAATAAAAGCAATGCGTTTCGGCTTTGCTTTTACGGCGCGTTACTTGACGAGAAGCGATATCAGCATGGCCCGCAGCAAGCGTGCCCTGATTTCGTCCCGCAACGGCAGCTTCACAGCGATTGTCTCGCGATCCACTGCTGCGCGGAGCAGATTGCCTTCCCGCTTTGTAATGAGACCTGCTTCTTCAAGCTGATAAATCAATCCTTCTGCCGCACTCTGCTCGACGCAATCGCCAATCGTATCATGGATATGGAATTGAATCGTCTTGAGCGCCGGAAGGTCAACCCGTTGTATCCGGATATAACCGCCGCCTCCCCGTTTGCTTTCAACCATGTAGCCTTTCTCCAGCGTAAACCGGGTACTGATTACATAATTGATCTGAGAAGGTACACAGGAGAATCGGTCTGCCAGCTCGTTGCGTTGGATCTCGACAGCGCCCTCTGGACTATCCTGCAGCATATGCTTCAAATATTGCTCGATGAGATCGGAAATGTTACGCAAATCACCAACCTCCCAGTAATGCTTTGGAGCCTTTAAGAGCAATGCTTTTAAAGGGCTCCGACTGACTTTGACTTTCTTTGACTTTAACTTTATTATACGCAAAAAAAGTCAAAGGTCAAGTGATGGATTTGCAATTTTCTGACGATTATCAGCTGCGTAGCCAAAACGCCCGTAATACCTATCTTGATGCGCTTTACAGTTATTTATACCCCAAATCGGAATGGATGACACGGATAGGTTATCTGCGAGGTTCTAATGCGGGATAACAAAATTTCATAAGGTGTGTTCCCTTGGAATAAATGTGGGGTTAAAGAGAAGACAAAATAGCGGCTATAGATGAAGGTTTATTTTATTATTGCGAAAACTGGGTAATATAGACGATTTGATTATCGCTTATCGTGCAGAACTGTTCACTCCAGAATAAATTTTGAACAGCCTCGTGCAGATTAATCGCTGTCCCGCTAGATTACACCAGATAAAGCTGTAACTTTCAGCTCCAGATGCTGCACATTGTTATAAACAAACTGTGGATCATGTGGAGAAAATAAGGGATAAGCCTGTCCTTAAAGTTATGCACATGTGATTAACGAAATGACGCATTCCATCAACATTAACCCTGTTTCAATTATTCACTGTGCATAATTGAATGACGCAAGTTATGCAAGGTGCATTGTGGGATATGTGCACAAGATGTGTGTACGATTAAGGAAGGCGTACGCAGAGAGGTGCATGATGTCGATATTGGTGAGGGGGGGGAGACACTGGGGTACGGCCTGCAACTGTCAGATGTGGAGTGAGTGAGGAAGCCGAGAGCCTTATAGGGGCAAAATGCTCGTGTTGCAGGAGCACCTGGGATGCAAGAGAACTGCATTTTGTAACACAGTACGTGTCAAAGCAGCAGGGGTTGTGCAAATGCGGCTCCAATTACATGCAGACGCTTGTATAGTACAAATTTTCATTATATGTAATGCTGCAACTTATACAGCTGCGTAAGCGTATTTACCCAATACAGTTTGTGGGCAACACTATTGTATCTAAACGCAGCTTTAGATGATTTAAGAATGCCTTGTTCTGCCACTCTAGCTGCGTACGTGGGCTAGAACCATTGTAGCTGTGTGGATAATTTATATGAGTACTCCCCTAAGAGTATGTAACGATTGACAGAGTCTGCTATACAAGTGCGTTTGCAGTTACAGAGGCTGTTATGCTTACTTATTCACATGGTCATATGTTTTTACACTTAGGATTCTTCAACTTACGCACAAATCTAAATACGTGCTCAACCATAGGCACATACTCATGCACATTTTATCCTCTGCCTCTGTATAACATTTTAACATATATACTTCAACTAGCTGACTACGCCGTCCAGATTTTCAAATCAGCCAGCAATTAACACCACTCTGCAAGTGGAAATTATTATGTAGCCCCGCACCTTCAAAAACCATTAAAAATTTACTCCTGCTCTTGATCCGGCTCGTTCAAAATGTAAACATACATTTTGTTTTGCCCGCAAAGGCAATATTTGCTCGTCAAAATGCAAAAATGCAGTTTGTTAGATCCAATTCGGCTTTTTTCAGCTGATTTGGCCATTTTCAAATGCACTTTTACATTTTGAAGCTAGATTATGCTATTTTTAGAGAACTCAAACTGCACTTTTGCATTTTGAGCCGGCAGATACCAGATAAGAACACCAATTAGTTTGGGCTGCTGAATATAAAGGAGTTCATATTGAACTTCACACATTTATGCGAGGTAGCAGCGAAAGGTTCTGGCACAACAAAAAACCTGCCGCAATCATGCGGCAGGCCT
>NZ_CBVJ010000151.1 GCF_000513275.1 Paenibacillus gorillae
GTTTTATCGCTTTTTCTTAAAAATGGCGAACCATTCATAAGGGCAGTTTTGCTCGTTGTTCAGTTTTCAAAGAACAATTTCTTTTGTGACAACGAAAGTTATCTTATCACATTCGTTATCTCGATGCAAGCTTTTTTTTTCGAAAGTTTCAAGCCGTTCAGCTTGTCCCATTCCCTCTTGCTCGCCTCGCCAACCGCATCTCTCTCGGCCGGAATTAGAATATACCATAGGATATTTAGGTTTGGCAACCCTTTTTGCAAAAAAACTTTTAAAATGCTAAAAACCACTTCCTCTCTTCTATAATAACCTCTATTGGGAATGCGTCTTTCCGTATGCTACACTCGAATCAAATGATGAACTTAATACTTGTACTTACTATAGAACAAAGGAGCTCGACTCTTATGCGCATGAACGTTTTAATTGCGGATGATGACCCGGCTATTCGCACTTTGCTTCGATTCATCCTTACTAAAGAGGGCTATGGCGTCATAGAGGCTGCCGACGGGGAAGCTGCTGCGCGTCTGCTTGAGCAAGAGCAAGTTCAGCTGGCTGTAGTCGATATTATGATGCCGGCCAAAAACGGGCATGAGCTTTGCCGGGAGATTCGGGAGCATTATGATATTCCCGTTATTATGCTGACAGCAAGAGGAGAGATCGAGGACAAGGAGCAAGGGTTTCTATCCGGTACCGACGATTATATGGTGAAGCCTTTTGATCCCAAAGAGCTGTTATTCCGAATTAAGGCACTTCTCCGCCGTTATCGGCTCGTATCCCAGGATACGATTAAGCTCGGCTCCGTCATTATAAATAGAAGCAGCCATGAGATTCGTAAAGGCGACCATTTCTTCGAGCTTCCATTGCGAGAGTTCGAGCTGCTCTCCCAGTTGGCTAGCAATCCCGGGCGGATCTATACAAGGGAGCAGCTCATCCAGCTGCTCTGGGGAACAGACTACAGCGGGGACAGCCGCACGATCGATGTTCACGTCAAACGGCTTCGGGAACGATTCGCGGAATGCCAAGACGACTTCTCCATTACCACTGTCCGAGGTTTAGGCTACAAATTGGAGGCTGCTGAGTGAAAACCTTATACGTTCGCATCGTCTTAACGTTTATTGTTATTGCTGCCGTCAGCAGTATTGGCGGCCTCTTATTCACAAATAGTTACTATAAGAAGAATCTGCTCTCGCAAAATGAACAGCGGACGATGAAAACAGCCCTTGCGGTAAAAGAGCTATATGAGCATACTCCCGGTATGGACTTGCCCAATTACTTAACACAACTCGCTTCGCTCGGCTATCAGTTCTACTTGGTCAATGACCGTCACGAAGCTCATACATTTGGTTCACCGTTCAAGCAAGGCGTATTAAGCTATGAGCAGTACGAGCTTGTGATGAGCGGCGAATTCTATCAGGGAATGAACGATGATAATGACGGACTGAAGGTATTTGCCTTCTTCGTCAACAGTCTTCGCAACACAGCCGGCGTTCCCGTGGAAACGCCAGCTGGCCGCTCTGCACTGTTCGTAAGGCCCGATTTGCAGCAGCAAATAGGCGAAGTTCGTTTCATTATGGCTGCATTTATCGGCGGCTCCTTCGTCTCCAGCCTGCTTCTGATCGTTGTGCTCAGCCGCTATATCGTCAATCCCGTCAAAAAACTGACCAAAGCGACGGGACAAATCGCAAATGGCGACTATGAGGTTCAACTGGACAGCGAGCGGAAGGATGAGATCGGAGAGCTGGCCAGACGCTTCGCCTCTATGGCGGCATCCATCCGCCGTTCCGAAGAAAGCCGCCAGCAATTTGTAGCCAACGTTTCGCATGAATTCCAGACGCCGCTAACTTCGATTCAAGGTTTGGCGACAGCTGCTGCCGACCCGTCTGTTTCGCGGGAGGAATCTGCCGGCTATATGCGCATTATCGCATCCGAGACTGTCCGCCTATCTTCACTAAGTCAGCAGCTGCTCACGTTAGCCTTTCTAGATCAAGCTAAGCAGCTGGCGTATGCGCCATTTCGCCTGGACGAGCAGCTGCGGCAAATTATCATTATGCTGGAGTGGCAATGGTCGGAGAAACAGCTCCAGCTCGACCTGGACTTGCCCGAGACGGTTGTCTCCGGCGACGCCGAGCTTCTCTATCAGGTATGGACCAATCTCATTACGAACAGCATTAAGTTTTCCAAATTTACCGGAACGCTTAGCATTTCAATCAAACCCGCTTCCGATGGAATGGATATCGCTATTCGTGATACAGGCGAGGGCATTCCCGAACCCGATTTGCCGTATTTATTCGATCGTTTCTATAAAGCAGATCAATCACGGGCAGCTTCCGGCAGCGGCCTTGGCCTCTCCATCGCCCACAAAATCGTATCGCTGCATGACGGCAGCATTGACGTACAAAGTCAATATGGACAAGGCGCTGTTTTTACCGTAAAGCTTCCGGTATCACGATAATAATACTGCTACTTCCCTATTCATTTAGCCTTGTAAAAGAAAACCTACAACAAAAGCAACGTCCTCACAGGAGAACGTTGCTTTTGTTGTAGGTTTGTTAGCCGTTACATACCGTCGTATCGCCGGCTATTTTCTTCTTCCACGATATTTTGGATATCGTCGGCGCCAATTCCGATAAAGCGGTAGCCGGACTCATCCTGCTTTTTGAGTGCCCTGTCACGGACAAACTTCGCGCTGCTCTCAGCCGCTTCCTCGTCATAGAACAAAATGATCCCATCCGTCTTGCGAAACAGCAGCTCGTCCCTTGCTTGGAACTGCCACGGACCAACATAGGGCTGGTTGCTTACAGCCCCGTAATAGTCCACGCCCTCTACAATTTTCTGATAATAGGCTTTGCGTTCATCCTTCCACTGCTCTTCCTGGTTGCTGAATGCGGTAATAATCGATACCTTTAACCGCGGATAACGGCGCCTAAGCTCAATAGCTACCTCGCAGGCCCATAGGTCGGTGCCGTATTGTCCCGGTGTTATGATCCACTCCAGCCCTTCTTCGATCAGCGGAAGCAGCTTGCTTTCAATCGCTTTTTTAATATATTCAATGTTCCGATGCTTCTGATCGAAAATTTGCAGCTCATGCGCACGGTATCCCGTTACGAGCACATTCTTCATCCGGCCGGCCACTGCCCTTCTATCGCTGTCTTTGCTACTTACTATAGCAGGACAGCAGCCCTGGCGTCAGAGAATATATGTTCCGTCCGGCAGATTAAGCCAGCAATTTCATAAAGGACGCGAGCAGCTTTGCCGCTTCCTCACGAGTTGTATGATCCTGTGGAGCAAAATAACGGCTGCCTGCAAGCTCTTTGCCGTTCATGAAACCAGCTTGCTGAACGGTGCGGACTGCATCACTGGCAAAAGCTGATATTTTCGCCTGATCGGCAAACGTAACCGATGAAGCCTGCTCCGGCAGCTTCAGTCCGGCTAATGCCGCAAAGCGAACGAGCATAACTGCCATCTGCTCACGAGTGATGCTGTCACCAGGCGCAAACTTGCCTTCGCTAATGCCGCCAACAATTCCTTTGTCTGCGGCCCAAGCAACAGATTGCGCATAATAAGCCGTTTTAGCCACGTCAGTAAAACGATCCGTCGCGTAGCCGCCAAGCTGTTCTCCGGACATACGAGCAAGAAGAAGCGTGAAATCTGCACGGGTCAGCTGTGACTTAGGCTCAAAGCGATCCGCACTAACCCCGCCGATTACATTACGAGCAGAAAGATAGATGATGTCAGACTGCGCAAAGCTTTTTCCGATATCCGTAAAGCTAGGCGCATGGTAGCCCGCTCCATAGCTGGAGAAGTGGCCCACCGTAAATTGCAGCTTCCCGGTCGATGCGTCGAAATGGCCGTTAGGCACCAGAATCAATTCACCGCTCTTCGACACGTAATAGACAACGACAGCATTGCTGTCTTCTCCCGGTTGAAGAGTATATGGAATGCTGATCCTTGCTTTACCGCCGGCAAGATCGGAAACCTCTTTGCCTCCGGCAACAATAGTAATGTCATAGACCGGACGGCTTCCGATTGCTGCTTCGAGGGCAGCGCGAGCCTCTGCTGAGATGCCGTTATACAGTGAAGCAGCATCCTTTTGAGCCATTTTGAAGCTTACTTCCTGTTGCCCAGCAGCAGCCCCAACAGTTTGAACAGCCTTTTTGTCGAGCACAACGGTGCCTTTGTTTGCTTGAATCATTAGCTCGGCTGCGCCTTTGGCAGCGATTGCTGCAAAATCGCCTTTCTTATACTGCACGGTGTCGCCTGATACGACAGGCTTACCCGGCTCGGTGCCAGTTCCTGGAGCAGTGCCTCCACCGCCGCCGTTATTGCCACCGCCCGGATTACTACCGCCTCCTTCGCTGCTGCTTGCTGCAACAGTTACCGTACTCTCGGCAACGGCATAGCCGTCTGCACTAACGACGCGGATTACAGCTGTTCCTGCCGAATGCGGCGTGATACGTCCATCGGCATCTACCGAAGCAACAGCCGGATTGGACGATGTCCACTCTACGGTCTCCGAAGCTCCATTTGCCGGAATAACAGTTGCTTGAAGCTTGACTGGCGCATCGCCGGTCTTGAGAGAAAGCGAGGATTGATCAAGACTCACTTTGGTTACATTCAACTGATAGGCGCTAACTTTCCCGCCAACCTCATAGGCCACGAGCAGAAGCGGCTGGCCGGTCGGGCTATCTTCGGCTGGAATGAATTCGAGTCCCTCTGGACCTGTATCCGTATCCAGATTCGCTTTTCCCTTGGAATCCAGGAAAACGCGTGTATTCGTATAGTTCACAAAGCTTGCATGGGCCGGATCGGTAACATCATAGGTCATAAATCCGCCAATACGTTCAAGACCGACAAACGCAAGCACCTTATTGCCGACAACGCCGGTTTTTACGTCTTCCGGCTCAGGACCTTTTTTCGGGCTCCGGTCGTCCATCTTCACTTTGCTATGGCTTGAGTTGAAATATTCAGCCGTACTTCCCTGCGATGTAATTGTCTCAAAATCATTGCCGCTGTCATAGACCTGCTCCATCGTATCTGCATGCCAGATCGAGAACGAACGGCCGCCATACATATAGATGCTGTCTGTGCCGACGCCGGACACAACCTCGACATCATCATATCCGTTCGTTCCGTTTAAAAAGATGCTCGCTGCCGAACCGGGATCAAGCTGTCCCTTCAGGCTGCCTAGCTTAACCGCATTTTTACGGCCTGCCCATCCGCTTGTATCGCCTTCCACTGGCCATTCAGTGGCATCTCCCTCATTCGCGGTAAACAAATACGTTGAACCATTAATGGTCTGCGAAGCAATTCCATCCGGCATATACATGCCTTTGAACGGCACATTTTCCAGCTTGATTGCTCCATCACTCACAAGATCAAGCGAGTTACGCGGATCGTTATAGTCTTTGAAGCCAAGCGTTTTCACGGCATTGACTTTACCGGCCGCAATATCGATGACCGCTACGGCATTATTCTCTTGGAGCGTCACGTAAGCTTGCTTATAGTCACTGGAGAGCGCGATATACTCTGGTTCGAAATCATACAGGGCATCCGCCTTCGAGCCTTTTCCCATAATCAGTCCGGTTACCGGATCGGAGGCGCCGCGAATATAGACATCGTTCCCAATTACCGATTCGTCATCGAAATAGACCTGCTTAACCGTATCCGCAGTCGTATCCACAATGGTAATGCTGCCTTTTGGATCTCCTGCCGCCGTCCGCGGCTCACCTTCATCAGCAGTTAAAATATATCGGCCGTCTGCCGTAGACTTAATCATATCGGGCTGAACACCGGCTCCGTATTCCTTAAGCAGATTGCCGTCATAGTCTAGGACTAGTATCTTTCCAGCTTTAATAGGATCCGCTTCCTGCACAGATACCGAAATGCGTTTCGTAGTCGTATTTACATCTACGCTAGTTAAATCCCCATACCGAAAGCCGTTGGTCTCCGCTAGCGCTTGAACCAGAATGGTGTGCTCCTTCGTGAAATTGCCTTTTCCGTTACCAAGGCTCACGATATCCAGACTTGGAGGGTTTCCTGAACCATTGACGAGATAAAATTTGCCGTTGTCTTTGTTGTACTTCACAATTTCGGCTACACCGCCGTCTTTGTTGGTCACGCCCAAAGAGTATTCGCCAATCTTCTCAATATTCAGCTTCGTAACGAATGATGAATCCGCCGCCGCTGCGCTGGCCTCTGCATGCACTGCTTGTCCGCTGCCAATTCCTGTACCGACGGTTGACAACAGCAAACAGGCAGCCGCCGTGAACGAAATCACAAATTTTCCAGAAAGCCTTTTCAACACGATCCACTCCCCTGTAATGGTTCTGGATTGAATTGTACGCAGTGTATGTTTTCGTATCGTAACTATTTTTTAAATTAATTGTAAAAAGAACTTGTCAAACCAATACTAGACTATATAGAATCGTAAAGGGTCATATTAAAGTTTTATTAATGGAGGAAAGCTGCACAATGAAAAGAGAAATAGGGGTACTCGAAAGACCTGCGTTTGGGCCAAGCTTAATGCTCAGCCTGCAGCATCTTTTCGCTATGTTTGGTTCGACTGTACTGGTACCAAACCTGCTTGGCGTCGATCCGGCAATTTGTTTGCTGATGAACGGTATCGGCACCTTGCTTTACATCTTTATCTGCAAAGGCAAAATACCGGCATACCTCGGTTCCAGCTTTGCCTTCATCGCTCCGGTAGGCGCGGTTATCGGCAAGTTTGCCAATCCGGAAGAAGGCTATGCGGCGGCGCTAGGCGGCTTTATCATTACCGGCCTAGTCTTCATCATCGTCGCACTGATCATTCAGGCCGCAGGAACTGGCTGGATTGATGTCGTATTCCCTCCAGCAGCTATGGGCGCAATCGTTGCGGTCATCGGTCTGGAGTTAATTCCGGTAGCAGCGGGAATGGCCGGCTGGATTAAACCGCCAAGCGCCCCAGTTGATGCGGTTTGGACATTGGACCGCGGCACTGTCATTATTTCAACCGCTACTCTGCTCATTACGATAATCGGTTCCGTTATTTTCAGAGGGTTTATGCGTATCATCCCGATTCTATTCGGAATCGTGGCAGGTTATCTGATCGCTTACTGGATGGGTTATGCCGAGTTTGGTAAAGTGGCTGCCAGCAGTTGGGTTGCAGCTCCTACATTTACTGCACCGTCGTTCCATCTTGGAGCGATTCTGACGATTGTTCCCGCTTCGCTTGTCGTCATCGCCGAGCATATCGGCCATTTGATCGTTACGAGCAATATCGTCAAAAAAGATCTGTCCAAAGATCCAGGCCTTCACCGCTCCATGCTGGGCAACGGCATCTCGACAATGTTGTCCGGCTTTGTAGGCTCCACACCAAATACAACTTACGGAGAAAACATCGGCGTTCTTGCCATTACTCGCGTATACTCGACGTACGTTATCGGCGGTGCAGCGGTTATCGCCATCGTGCTTTCCTTCTTTGGGAAGTTCTCGGCGCTGATTGCCGAGATTCCAGTAGCGGTAATGGGCGGTATCTCACTGCTCTTGTTCGGAGTTATCGCAGCTTCCGGCTTGCGCATGCTCGTCGAATCCAAAATCGACTACAGCAAACCGACTAACCTGTACTTGACTACGATCGTACTCGTTGTCGGATTAAGCGGCGTAGAAATCGTGATCGGAGACTTCTCGCTCAAAGGTATGGGATTGGCTACTGTTGTAGCGATCATTATGAGCTTGCTCTTCAAGCTGTTCGACATGCTTAAGCTATCCAATGACCACGAGGCATCCGGTCATTAATAAAGTTTGAATGAATAACAATTAAGGGCTGTTTCCAAGTCTCGCCATCATGCAATGGCGGACATGCGGAAACAGCCCTTTTTTCCAAAATAACTCCTTTCCATTACTTCGAAATTTGAAGATCATGGAAGGATTGAATAGATTGCAATTCACCTGACACTTGAGATGACGGAATCAGTCTTTCGCCCGCTACTTTAAACTTCCCTTGGTATACCCCTTTAATAACATAAGCATCTTCTGCTACAGGTCCCTCGTATTTCTCCAGAAACACGACAGCTTCTTCACTTGCGGCAAAAACCGCATTCCCTTCAGCCAAGTATTGCAGACCCTCATAGGAACCTCCGGTTTCCAGAATGCGAATTTGCTTTCCAAGCTGACCTTTGTATACCTTCTGTACGGAGGCATCGGATAAAGTAAATACGACATTGCCATACGGATAGCTCTTCGTCGTATTGATTTTCACTCTGGCAATGACCGGCGAACTTGCGCGCAATTGATCAACGGATTGGAACGATTCGGATAGATCGAAGTGCATCGATACGGTGGAGGTTGGCTTGTCCCGTGATGCTTCGGCTCTCACTTGAAAGAAGACGATGGTCGCCGCAATTAATACAATAAATAAGGTCAAAATCTGTTTTTTCGAAAAAACGGAATTCATGGAATACACCCCTTTCTTTGTTTAGGTTTAATACAATGCATTTACGCCTTTAATATCATCCGGTCCCGGAACGGAAGTGGTCCGCACCCCATATATGCTCATAACTTGTTTGCCGTCGGTAACATGATCGAGTCCGAATACATGTCCCAGTTCATGGGCCGCCGTCCCTTTACGGGCCGTAACCGTCATTCCATCCATCGCCGAAGTATTAAAGTCGATATCTGACTTCGTGTATGTACCGGAGGTCATCACGGGCTTGTTCGCCGTTCGTGCATTCCAGCCTATGTTGACGCCGTAGGCGTCTTGTCTCAGAATAAGATTGGCCGCAGAAATATTGCTAGTGTACACAAAGCTGGCATCCACATTGGCATTATTCCAAGCTGCAATGCCATCCGCCATCGCTAATGAATAATTCGCTGTAAGCCCTTGCGGGATATAGCTGATCGTCGAGCTGGCGTACTTGCCTCCTAAAGTCGTATAGGCATTCACAGACGGCAGTACAACTGCCGTATACAATAAGGTGCCAGTCAGAATAACCTTCCATATGCTCTTCTTCATTTCTGCTCTCCCCCTGATTTATTTATTTGTCCTTTGAGCCGTACTTTCCGATGTGTTCCAGCTTCACATATTCCCCTTCACTGCTCTCTACGGCGATGGCTTTGTCTGTCGAAACGTTTTTGATCTCATACAAAGCCGTCCCCTCGTGATATTCATTGGAAAAAACACCGGTTGCTCTCGTAGATTCATGGTCGGAATAATGTTCTACCTTCCCGATTTGCTTTCCGACATCCAGAACTGCTTCATCGGTTGCTTTGTACGTATCCCCATTCCATACGACAAAACGGTATGCCCAGTCTTGGGCTGTCTTTTGCCTGCCTAACGAGCAGGCGGGGAGTGATAGACTCATTAATAGAATCGAAAAAACAATTATTAACTTTTTCAATTCCTCACCTCCTGTCATTATCGACGGGCAACAATGGGAAATTGTTTCATATTTACAATAATTTTAAATTCTCACAGATTCATTCAGACATAAAAAAAATACCCCGGCCTCTAAATCCCGCCGGGGTATTGCTCGTTTGTTTCACTATGCTTTTTTACGATTGCGCGTGTAAATGTCTACATATACAGCGAGCACTAGAATGCCGCCTTTTACGATATACTGCCAGAACGACTCCATGTTCATCAAGCTCATGCCGTTGTCCAAGCTGCCCATAACTAGCGCGCCGATAATGGCACCCATAATCGTACCGGAGCCGCCGATAAGGCTCGTACCGCCAATAACACATGCAGCAATTGCATCGAGCTCATAGTTTTGTCCGGCGCTCATCGTTGCCGCGTTCAAGCGTGCGGTAAGAACAAGCGCAGCAATGGCTGCCAGCGTATTGCAAAGTACGAATACAAGCAGCACACGGCGCTTGATGTTGATCCCCGACAGCTTGGCTGCCTCCGGGTTGCCGCCAATCGCGTATACCTGCCGGCCGAAGGTCGTATTCCTCGTAATAAAGGTAAAGATAAGCGCCAGCACAACGACCATCACGAATGGAACCGGAATGCCTTTGTAGCTGTTCATAACGCCAACGAAGCCGAGAATAAGAGCGCCGGTAACTCCCATGCGAAGCAAAGTAACGGCAAGCGGTTCAACATCAAATCCGTAACGGATGCGGGATGAGCGTTTCCGCAGCAGCAGTACAGCCGCAATCAGCAATCCAACTATGCCGAAAATCCAACCGATAATATCCGACGTGTAATGTTGGCCGATTGCTTTAAGACCAGGCGACAGAGGTGCTACCGTTACGCTGCCTGTCGTTCCGAATAATGCACCACGGAAGATAAGCATGCCGCCTAGCGTAACGATAAATGCCGGCACCGCCTTATAAGCGATGATCCAGCCTTGAATAAATCCGACGATCGCGCCAAGTGCCACTGCGGTAATGACGACCGGAATAGCCGGCCAATCATACCAGACGTTGAGCATGGCTGCCACACCGCCGACTAAACCAACTAGTGATCCGACCGACAAATCGATATGTCCGGCAACGATGACCAGTACCATGCCGATAGCGAGAATTGCCGTAACAGACATTTGCAGAAATAAGTTTGAAAGATTCGTAGGAGACAGGAACCGTTCATGCAGCAGCGAGAACAATACCCATATCGCAATTAGCGCACCAATCATCGTATAAGCGCGCGCATCGAATTTAAACCAGTTTTGTACGCGTGACGGCTGCACCGGCACCGTTTCCGTTTTTGCGCTCATCGTTCTTTCCCTCCTGTCGCAGCCGTCATAATCGCCTGCTGTGTCGCTTCCTCCGCCGTAAATTCCGCCGCCCGCTTCCCTTCCGCAATAACCATAATGCGGTGACTCATTCCGAGAAGCTCGGGCAGCTCGGAGGAGACCATAATGATCGCAACGCCCTGCCGGATCAGCTCATTCATAATCGTATAAATTTCAAACTTGGCACCAACATCGATACCGCGGGTTGGCTCATCAAGAATTAGAATCTTCGGTTTCGTCATCAACCACTTGCCGAGTACGACCTTTTGCTGATTGCCTCCGCTTAATGTGCCGACAATCGTCTCCACCGAGTTCGCCTTAATTTGCAGAGAACGGATATATTCATTGCCCCTGATGACTTCACGATTTGGATCGATCACGCCGCCCGATGCAATCTGATTCAGACTGGCCATCGTTACGTTGCTCTTCACATCCATGCCGAGTACAAGGCCGAATTTTTTTCGATCTTCGGAGACCAGCGCCATCCCATGCCGGATCGCATGCTGCGTGTGCTTGATTTTGACATGCTTCCCTTCAATCTCGATTCTTCCGACAGCTGCTCCCGGATAGGAGCCGAACAGACTCATTACAAGCTCTGTCCGGCCTGCGCCCATTAGACCGGCAATGCCGAATATTTCACCCTGCCGTACCTGGAATGAAATATTGTCGATGACCTTTCGATCCAAATCGGGATGCATAACAGTGTAGTTCTCCACTTTCAATATAACGTCGCCCGGCACCGCCTCGATCCGAGGAAACAGTTCCTTTAGCTCCCGCCCTACCATAAGTGAGATAACCTGTTCTTCATTGATATCTTTGGCATCATAGGTGCCAATTGTTTTGCCGTCACGCAGAACAGTGACTGAATCCGCTATGCTGAATACTTCCTTCAGCTTGTGCGAGATATAGATACAGGTAACGCCGCGTTTCTTGAACTCGCGAAGGATCGATAGCAAAATTTCAACCTCTTGCTCGGTCAACGCTGCCGTCGGCTCATCGAGAATAAGAATATTGGCTTTCTTGGACAACGCTTTGGCTATTTCCACCTGCTGCTGCTTGCCGATGCCCAGCGTACCGGTTCTTGTCTCCGGGCTGACATCGGTTAAGCCTACCTCTGAAAGCCATTTCTCGCTTTCCTTGAAAACCCGCTCCCAATTAATGATCCCAAAGCGGGCCAGCTCCTTGCCGAGATATAAATTCTCGGCAATGGACAAGTCCTTCGCTAGCGCCAGCTCCTGATAAATAATGGCGATTCCGGATTCCTCCGCATCCTTGATGCTGGAGAAGCGCTTCACTTCACCGTTGATAAGAATCTGCCCATTATAGCTGCCTGAAGGGTAGAGTCCGCTGAGCACTTTCATCAACGTTGATTTGCCGGCGCCATTCTCTCCGCATAAGGCGTGAATCTCACCTTTCTTTACCGTCAATGTCACATCGTTCAGCGCTTTCACGCCGGGAAATTCTTTCGTAATATTCCGCATCTCCAATGCAGCCGTCATGCCTCGTTCACCCCGCTCGCTCTTGCCTTTTTATTTCGCGTTTTTGTAGACATCTTCTTTCGAATGGAAACCGTCAGCGATAACCGTTGCATCAATATTGTCCTTCGTAACGGCAATCGGGTCGAGGAGAATGGATGGAACATCAATTTTGCCATTGTTTACTTTTTTGTCCGCGCCTACATCTTCGCCTTTGGCCAGCTTAACAGCCAGTTCAGCTGCTTTCTCTGCCAGTGCCTTAATCGGTTTGTAGACCGTCATCGTTTGCGTTCCTTCGATAATACGTTGTGCCGCAGCCAGCTCAGCATCCTGTCCGGATACTGGAATTTTGCCTGCAAGCCCTTGCGCTGTCAAAGCTTGAATCGCGCCGCCAGCTGTTCCGTCATTCGCAGCTACGACCGCATCGATTTGGTTGTTGTTCGCAGTCAAAGCGTTCTCCATGTTGGACAAAGCTGCTGCAGGGTTCCAGTCTTTCGACCACTGATCGTATACGATTTGGATGTCGCCGCTATCGATATACTTTTGCAGCACGTTCATTGCGCCCTTCTTAAACAGATGCGCGTTGTTGTCCGCTTCCGAACCGCCAATGTATACGTATTTGCCTTTAGGCGCTTTGGCTACGATAGCTTCTGCTTGCATTTCGCCAACGCGCTCATTGTCAAAGGAGACATAGAGGTCAACGTCGGAGTTTTTGATCAAGCGGTCGTACGCCAGTACTTTAATGCCCGCTTCATGGGCTTTCTCTACGATAGCTGCCGTTGCTTCCGCATTGTGGGGAACGACAACGAGAATGTCTACACCTTGGGAAATCAACGATTCTGCTTGAGCGATTTGCTTGGCATCATCGCTGTTCGCCGCGAGGACTTCTACATCCGCTCCAAGCTTTTGCGCCGCTGCTTTAAACAAGTCGCGGTCCTTCTGCCAGCGTTCTTCCTGCAACGTATCCAGCGAGAATCCGATTTTTATTTTGCCGTCTTTGCCGGAATCCTTTTTACCGCCGGAATTGCTGCCGCCTCCGTTGCCGCCGCTGCACGCGGATAATACGAGAATAAAAGCAAGAACAAGCAGCATAACCCCACTTTTTGTAATGTGCTTCGTCATTTTCTTCTCTCCCTTTTTCTTAATGTAACTGCTTACATTTCAAGATTAGCATGCCAGGCCGATCGTTAATCAGGAGAATTGCTGGATTCTATTGCGATGATCTGGACTATTTTGCCATAGGCCTGATCCGTTACTTACCGAGGAGCACTTTCCGGTAATCCGTCGGAGAAGCACCGCATATTTTTTTGAACACCTTGCTGAAATAGTTAGGGTCATGGTACCCCACCTCATAGGCGATTTCCTTCAGACTCCGATCAGCATCGCCCATAAGTGCTTTAGCCCGCTCGACCCGGCAATCGGTTAAGAAATCGATATAGCCGATGCCGACCTGCTCCTTGAACATTTTGCTCATATAGAAAGGGCTGAGACCCGCTTGCTTTGCAATCGTCTCAAGTGAAATATCGAGATGGGAATTGGCGATAATATACTGCTTCACCTCGGCAATGGCATCCGGCTGATCTCGGTTCAACTGCTCTTCAGCGTCTTTGCACATCCGAAGCAGCAGACATTTGGTTTCTGTTCGCAGCTCAGAGTAACGATGAATTTGAAATCCGTAATAAGGAAGCTCTGTCTCCACGCCAAGCTCCAGCAGCCCTCGGAAGACGATCCACAACGTTTCCAGCATCCGCTGCTCGGCCTGATGAACATCCATGCCTGAAGCCTCATACCGGTCAGCTAACGGGTAGATTACTGCTTCCGCAGCCGTCCATTGCCCTAGCCGGACAAATTCCATCAGCTGCTTCTCCATTCCTTTGCCGGCGTATTCCACACCCTCTCGTTCCGTTTCTGCCGCTTTATCGGCATAAAACCTGTGCCGGGCGAATGCCTTGCCCTGCTGCAGCTGACATTGACGGCCCGCAGCCGCGGCGAGCAGCGCCTCATGGTAGGAATAACGGATGTCGTCAAGTGACTGACGGGCATTGCCTACCCCAATGATACAATCGGATGTACCCGACAATTGAGGCAGCGCCAGCAGTTCATGGACGATGGATGCCGCTTGCGCCCGGAATGACTTTTGCGACTCCATAAAAACGACAATCGGCAAATAGCGCCCGTTCATCGCTCCTGCCCAGCCCTTGCCCATTTGCCGCAGCCTCAGCTTGACTCCCGCATAGAGCTGCTCGGTAGCTGCTCCTGCACCCGCTTGAACAAGCAGTACGAAAGCCTCCTTGGTGTCGCTGCCTCCGAGCAGATGAATCATTTCATCCAGATGAACCTCATGAACATGATCAAACAGCAGCTGCGTCACCACATCCGCTTCAACGAGCGGCATAATCCGGTCGAGCGTCCGCTTCACTTGATGCTGCGTTTGCCTTTCCTCGCGTTCTTCCTCTATCTGTTTCAATACACGGCCCACCGTATCCCTGATCTCGCTGATTTTGCTTGGCTTCAGCAGATAGTCTTTTACACCCAGCTTAATCGCTTTGCGGGCATAGTCGAACGTATCGTAAGCCGTCACCATAATAAACCGCATATCCGGATAGTCGCCAACAATACACTCAACAGCCTCCAAGCCGTTCATAATCGGCATCTTAATATCCATAAGAATGAGATCAGGCTGAAAATGCGAGACAAGCTCCACCGCTGCTTTTCCATTTCTGGCTTGCTCAAATATGACATCCGGGAAACCATCCTTAATGATGGCCATCAGCCCTTCCCGTTCAATTTGCTCATCGTCAACGATTAACAGCTTCAACATAGTCGCCCGCCTCTCTATCCTTTAACAGCTTCAACGTTACTTTCGTTCCTCTGCCCTCTGTGCTTTCAATGGCAATGACATCTTCCCGGTTATAAAATAGCCGCAGCCTGCGGACAACGTTGCTAAACCCAATACCAGTCGAATGGCCGTCCTGCTGATCGGCTTCACGCTCTTCCAATATCTGAGCAATCCGCTCCTGCGTCATGCCCATTCCCTCATCTTCAATCTCAACGATAACAGACTCACCGCCGTCAATAATGCGGAACCGGATCGTCCCTCCATCCTCGAGCGGCTCTACCGCATGAATAACCGCATTCTCTATCATCGGCTGAAGCGTCAGCCCCGGGATTTTCACAAACAGGCATGAGTCGTCGATATCTTCTGCGAAACGAAGACGCTCGGTAAATCGGGTCTGCTGGATTGCGATATATTCGCGAAGCACCTTCACCTCTTCATACAACGTAACGGGCCGGTCCAGCCGTTTCAGATTGTAACGGAGCAGCCTCGCAACACTCGCCAGCAGATCGCTCGTTTCTTCTGAGCCTTCCAGATAAGCTTTCTTGGCTAAAGTATCAAGCGTATTAAACAGGAAATGAGGATTAATCTGACTCTGCAAGCTTCGCAGCTGGCTTTCCTGGAGCAGCAGCTTGTTCGTCTGAAGCTCACTCTCCAGCTGCGCCTTGTGCTGAATCTCCGAGATCAGATTGTTAATGTTGATACGCATCCGGTCGAAGGTTTTGGCTAGAAAAGAAATTTCGTCGTTGGCTGCCACTTCGATCTGCATATCGAACCGGCCCCGGGACAGCTCCCGGGCTGCCTGTGTAAGTTTATGTATAGGCCGAGTAATGCTAAGTGAGAACCAATAGGTGAATAACAGGAGCAGCAGCGTGATGAGGGCAATCATCCAGATCCCGAGCTTTTTCAATTCGACCGATTGCTTGATCATGCCGCGATAGAACTGATCATAGGTTTTCAGCTCGGTATCCATCAGCGTCAACGTCATTTCCGAAATATAAGTCGAGAGGCGCGTAGCATCTGCGAAATCATTTAGCGACTCCTCGTTATTCTTAGCGTTAAGGAACCGGACGGAACGGTCAGAGGCATTCACCAGGCTATCGATCAAATTCAAATAATTCGTTAGTGTAAAATGATTGCCGTTGTTCCGCAGATTCGTAATCTGCTCCTGTGCGACGATTAGCTCATGGCGGTCTGTCTCCAGATTAGCCAGCTTGGAAGAAGAGGGGGCCTGCAAATAATTGTTTAATGAAGTAACAAGCTGCTGACTAGAGGCACTGACCTCATTCATTCGCAAGTAGCGCTGCAATATCTCATTATATTGATCCTGCATTTTCTGGTTGTAGTAGGTTAACGTGACCCAAATGCCAGCCATTATGAACACGACGATTGCGACGAGCAGCCATATTTTTTTCTGAATCGTATTCATGGAAGCTCATCCGCCTTCAGCAGCCCGATTTCGGTAAAATAACCATCATAGTTGAGCGGGAACGTCTCGCCATTCAGCCACTGAATCATCAATTCCACGCTTTGCTTGCCCATTGTATAAGGCGCTTGCTCGATAATGCCGTTCAGCTTCTTCTCTTTCATCAGCGTTCGGCTCTCCACGCTGTCATCGAAGGAGTAGAGATGGAATCGGCTCAATTTCGCCCGCTTGCCAATCTCCTGTACCATGGCGCTCGCATTGTTCGCTGTCACCGAGACGAACCCGTCGATATGCGGCTCCCGGTTCATAATATCGTTCGTAGCGGCAATAACCTTCTCCCTCGTATCTCCGGCTACAACAATGATTGGCTCAATGCCCGGCTGGGCCTTCAATGCCTCCAGAATGCCGTTAAGTCTTTTGTTCTGAAAATCCTCCTGACGGTCGGACAGCATCAGCACAACCTTCCCGGTTTTGCCGATATCCTTCGTCAACTGCTCGCCAATGAGTCTGCCAGCCTTCTCGTGATCCGAGCCGATATAGGTGCGCCTTAAGCTTTTTTCCACTGGAACATCATTGCCAATTGTAAAAATCGGAATGCCGTTTCCAGCCG
Organism: Paenibacillus gorillae; assembly: GCF_000513275.1. GTDB lineage: Bacteria > Bacillota > Bacilli > Paenibacillales > Paenibacillaceae > Pristimantibacillus > Pristimantibacillus gorillae. Next base: position 17,057 of record NZ_CBVJ010000151.1, read on the forward strand.
CTTTTACCGTGGAGAGCTTATTAAATTCATCCGATTCCAAGCCTTGCACGATAATCCCGTCCACTTTCGAGGCTATCGCGATTTCCATCTTTCTTAGAAAATCGACCTGATTCGTACCGTAGCTGCCCCATACAGCTAACTCTACACCACGCTGCTTTGCTGCTAGCGTAGCCCCTTTCTCAACCGAATCCCAGAAAGGCGTGTCCATTTCTTGCGTAATAAGCACAAGACGATAGGCAGAATCCTGACCCCCTGTCAGCTCAGCAGGAGCAGACAAGTCATAGTGAAAAATTTGAATAATGGAGGAAAGTGTGAAGCCGAACAATACGATACAGCAAATCGACAACGATACAATGAACAGCTTCCTCATCGCAGGCTTGCTCCTTTGAATCTCGATTGATGTAAACGATCGATTGTAAACCGCTTACATTTTCTTTCATCGTATCACAATTAAATTGACGTATAAACGCAAATTTTACAGGAGCTTCCTCTTATCCGTTATATAAAATTGCCGTTGACACTGAATGGAAAATAGTTCTATATTGGCATAGGTGTATTACATTGTTCAAGGATGGTGACCTGCATGAAAACATTCGCTGCCGTTGCCGGCAAAATTGCTTTAAGCTTTATCGTCGTTCTCCTCATATCGGTTGTCGTCGGAGTCGTCTACACAGTCATAGCGGTAGCATCCGGAACAGGCTTGGAAGATATCCAGAGTGCTTCGCAAGATAATTTATGGATGCAGATCATTCAAACCATTTTGTTCACCGCTTCGGCTCTCGGAATGTATGCTCTATTTGAAAGGAAAAAGAGGTGGCCGCTTGGGCTCCGTCAACAGGACGGAGGCATCATGCTCGTTCACGGCATGCTGGCCGGAATTGTGCTCATTTCGTTAGCCGCGGTGTTAATCTGGGCTTTTGGAGGCGTTAGCTGGACATTGGGGAATTGGAACTCTGAGCTGACGGCCGCGCTGCTGAAGGGCTTGGTGCTATTTATCTTTGTAGCGGTATCGGAGGAAGTTTATTCACGCGGCTATGTGCAAGGCCTGCTGCGCTATCATTACGGCAGTAAAGCGGCTATTATCGTAACCTCTCTGTTATTCGCATTGCTCCATAGCATGAATCCCGGTATATTGGATTCGCCGCTGCCGATTATTAACCTGATCTTGGCCGGGTTGATCTTTGGTATAGCCCGCGAGTTGACCGGGGGATTATGGTGGCCGATTGGAATGCACCTAACGTGGAACTATCTCCAAGGCAACATTTACGGCTTCAACGTATCCGGTACAACTGTGGATGACTCCATTCTCTACACAACGGACAAAGGCCCCGCTTGGCTGTCCGGCGCTTCGTTCGGCATCGAGGGCAGCTTGATTTCGATTATTATGCTGCTGGCGGGTATTACAGTTGTTTACTTCCTATATCGGAGAAAAAACAGAGCATAGCGTTAGAGCGAGCCGCTTAGGAATTGGCTCTGAATTTAGAGAAGCCCAACGTTTTGTACACGTCGGGTTTCTTTTTTTATTGAAAGACTGCTGGTGTGTTGGCTTGCTGGTTTTAGCTTGCTTTGCTTGCTGGCTTTCTTAGGGCATACCCGCAACAGTTGCTGTTGTAAATCAGCAAGATCAATAAAACGCCAAGCAGCTCTTCATTACATGCACAATCCGTTTGCTTACTGGGGCATCCGTTAAAGGATGGGTAATATAGCCGATGAGATGGCGGGAGCTAGCGAAATTCCTCATGAGCGTGAGCCACATCTCGAACAACATACAGCAGTGCAGGTCGATGTGTGTCAAAGTGCTCCAAACCGCATCAAAATGTAAAAGTACAGGTTGATCAGCCCATTTCATCTGTTTTTCCCCCTCAAAATGCAAAAGTGCAGGTTGTTTCGCCAAAATCAGCCAATAACAGCACTTTAGGAGCATTTCAAATGCACATTTGCATTTTGATGTCATAAATCGTCAATAAGGCGACAGACAAACTGCAGTTTTACATTTTGTTCTATATGAACAGCAAACCTGTTTCTCATTATAGCGAATCAGATTGCATTTTCGTAATAATATAGAAAAAAGCTGCCGAGAAATTCTCGACAGCTTTGGCTGATCAAATGATTATTGCGGCGTTTCGCTTGAAGATGATGATGTTGGTGTTGGGGCTGGAACCACTTCAGGCTCCTCTGTGCTCTCGGCTGCTGGAACCTCTTCAAATTTATGTCCGCAGGAAGGACAAAACTTGGTGTCGATCGGCACCACTTTTCCGCATACGCAATCCTTCTCATCCTTGATTTCCATAATTTTTTCTTCCAGCTCATCGATCTCTTGCTGCAAGGCTACAATCTGCTCGCTCGATTTAGTGATGGCCGGCTCGGCAGCAGTCAAATCATTGGACAAATTCGCTTGAAATACGGCTTCACCGATTTGAATATAGTTCTTCTCAATATCTTTGCGCTTTGCCGAAATTTGCGAGTTGAGACGAACTACCTCTACCGACTCCTTCGCTTTATCCGCCGCCTTAGAAGCGCCTTCCTTCAACTTGTCGAAAAAACCCATAATAATCCACTCCTCATCATGTACTTATATTTAGAATAACGGAAAAAAGAGTTGATGTTTGTAGGAATATGTCGATTGATCACCAAATTATTTTTGCCCGACAGCTTACCTTACTAAAGTCTATTCGCTCTATGATCGTCTCATGACGAAGTATGCGGCATACTAGCCGCACACCTTAATCATTTGCTCCATCGAGCTGCTATTTTCTTTTCCAGTACGTTCCGTCGGAATAAGCAACTTTATCGATTTGAATATTTTTCAATGAGGCCGTATTGTCGAACTGCGACAAGCTCCATGTGAATGTGTAGCTGTCCCCGCTTCCGACACTTACATCATTTCCTCTGCCATAGAAACGGTTGCTATTGGAAAAAAGTCCGTTCGCTTTGTCGCCGTAAGCATCGTAGCAACTGAACGAAAGCTCGAACGAAACGATTCTTTTGTCCGTCAAGTTGATCATGGTAATGTTGGCTTCCGGATAGCCGATTGCATCATAGGAAATGCTGTATCCTTCAATTTTAAACGGTACATTTTTATTTTTTACAAGCTCTTGCTTCAGCCATTTTTTATACTCAGCCAATTGCTTCTCGTACAGCTTCCGTAAGCCCGTTTCAAACGATCCGTCCAAATAGGTATTTTCTGCTTTTTGAAACCCTTTGCTTGTGATTTCCTTGCCATTTACTTCAAGGCTTTTCACAGCACGGCCAAAAAACATATGTTCCTCACCATCGACTGTAACGTTGTCGCCTGGGGTTGCACTAGAATGCTCGAACACGCCTTTTTTACGCGCCCCCAACGAAATCGAATAATCAACCGTATACATCGTATCGTCCAGATAGATATATTCGACGTAGTTGACCTTTACAGTATCCGTGCTGAGATTTTTAACGGTTGTATTTGTAATTTCAAGCGGCAGCCCTGTGTAGTAGCGGCTTTTCTCCTTTGATGCCGTCTTGATGCTGATCTGGCTTCCCTTCGTTTCCATCGAAGCGCCTAAGCCATCCAGAAGGAAACGAAGCGGTACCATCATCCGGCCATTACGCTCCACTGCAGGTGTTCCAAGAAAAACGGATACGCCGTTAACTGTTGCAGTTGGTGCACCCAAGACGATAGCAAGTGTCATTTCTCCATTTGAGCCGATAATTCTTTTATTCGAGCTATCCCATGTAAACGTCAATCCAAGTTTCTCCATTGTTTCCCTAGCCGACACGATGGTCGTACCATTTTCGGTCAAAGGAGCTTGCGCATATTTAACTTTTGAGCCATTCACATACACGCTAGTCTCTTCGGCTTTGGCCGCTGCCGCCATTACCGGCATTGACCATGCCAGGATCATAACGACCATAATTGTTATAAAAGATTTTTTCATTTCTTTATTCCCCTCCGGCAATATTCTTTGGATGATATTGTCACATCCATATGACCAAAGGTTATTATAGTATACATTTCCGAATTAAGACAGATATAAATGATGAATTTTATAAAATAAAAAAAAGCCTTGCTATATGCAAGACTTGAATAGTTATAGATGGAGCGGAAGACGGGAATCGAACCCGCGACCCTCGCCTTGGCAAGGCGATGCTCTACCGCTGAGCCACTTCCGCAAAATCATGGCTGGGGATTCAGGGATCGAACCTGAGAATGACGGAGTCAAAGTCCGTTGCCTTACCGCTTGGCTAATCCCCAACGTAATGATGCTATGTATTTCATTGAAAAAAAATGGGGCGGACGAGGGGAATTGAACCCCCGAATGTCGGATCCACAAACCGATGCGTTAACCACTTCGCCACGACCGCCATATTAAGTCTGAACATAACAAAACCCACTACAGTGGGTGTATGTACAGGTTAAGGCTTTGCGCCTTGAAAACTGGATGCGAATTGAAATGATAATTCTTTAGCGTCCCCGGTATCGGGGTCCCCGGAAAGTATTCGGAATAAGCTGCAACGCTTATCTTCACTTTTTGGGGTGTTC
>NZ_CBVJ010000153.1 GCF_000513275.1 Paenibacillus gorillae
TTGGTTAAGCTAGTAAGAGCGCACGGAGGATGCCTAGGCACTAGGAGCCGAAGAAGGACGTGGCGAACAACGAAACTGCCTCGGGGAGCCGTAAGCAGGCTTTGATCCGGGGATGTCCGAATGGGGAAACCCGGCTATCGTAATGGATAGTCACTGTTAACTGAATACATAGGTTAACGAGAGGCATACCAGGGGAACTGAAACATCTAAGTACCCTGAGGAAGAGAAAACAAAAGTGATTCCGTCAGTAGCGGCGAGCGAACGCGGATTAGCCCAAACCAAGGAGCTTGCTTCTTGGGGTTGTAGGACGTCTCACATGGAGTTACAAAGGTGTAGGTTAGGCGAAGAGGTCTGGAAAGGCCCGCCAGAGCAGGTAAAAGCCCTGTAACCAAAAATCTATACTCTCCGAGACGGATCCTGAGTACGGCGGGACACGTGAAACCCCGTCGGAATCCGGCAGGACCATCTGCCAAGGCTAAATACTCCCTAGTGACCGATAGTGAAGCAGTACCGTGAGGGAAAGGTGAAAAGCACCGCGGAAGCGGAGTGAAAAAGAACCTGAAACCGTGCGCTTACAAAAAGTCAGAGCCCGATTTAGGGGTGATGGCGTGCCTTTTGTAGAATGAACCGGCGAGTTACGTTCACGTGCAAGGTTAAGTCGGGAAGACGGAGCCGCAGCGAAAGCGAGTCTGAATAGGGCGAATAAGTACGTGGTCGTAGACCCGAAACCGTGTGATCTACCCCTGTCCAGGGTGAAGGTGCGGTAACACGCACTGGAGGCCCGAACCCACGAATGTTGAAAAATTCGGGGATGAGGTGGGGGTAGCGGAGAAATTCCAATCGAACTCGGAGATAGCTGGTTCTCCCCGAAATAGCTTTAGGGCTAGCCTCGGTTAAGAGTGTCGTGGAGGTAGAGCACTGATTGGGTGCGGGGCCCGCCAAGGGTTACCAAGTCCAGTCAAACTCCGAATGCCATAGACATGTTTACCGGGAGTCAGACAGTGAGTGCTAAGATCCATTGTCAAGAGGGAAACAGCCCAGATCATCAGCTAAGGTCCCCAAGTGTGTGTTAAGTGGGAAAGGATGTGGAGTTGCAAAGACAACCAGGATGTTGGCTTAGAAGCAGCCACCATTTAAAGAGTGCGTAATAGCTCACTGGTCGAGTGACTCTGCGCCGAAAATGTAACGGGGCTAAACACACCACCGAAGCTATGGCATGATACGTATGTATCTTGGGTAGGGGAGCGTTGTATATAGGTTGAAGTCAGACCGTAAGGACTGGTGGACAGTATACAAGTGAGAATGCCGGTATGAGTAACGAAAAGACAAGTGAGAATCTTGTCCGCCGAAAGCCTAAGGGTTCCTGAGGAAGGCTCGTCCACTCAGGGTAAGTCGGGACCTAACGCGAGGCCGAAAGGCGTAGTGGATGGACAACAGGTTGAAATTCCTGTACCACCGAAGATTGTTTGAGCAATGGGGTGACACAGAAGGGCAGTGACGCGGACTGATGGAATAGTCCGTCCAAGCAGTGAGGCAGAGTTGTAGGCAAATCCGCAACTCGCGTAAGCTAGGCTGTGATGGGGAGCGAAAATTACAGTAGCGAAGGTCATGTACTCCGGCTGTCAAGAAAAGCCTCTAGTTAGATCTAGGTGCCCGTACCGCAAACCGACACAGGTAGGCGAGCAGAGCATGCTAAGGCGCGCGGAAGAACTCTCGTTAAGGAACTCGGCAAAATGACCCCGTAACTTCGGGAGAAGGGGTGCCTCGGTAGGGTGAATAGCCCGAGGGGGCCGCAGTGAAAAGGCCCAAGCGACTGTTTAGCAAAAACACAGGTCTGTGCGAAGCCGTAAGGCGAAGTATACGGGCTGACGCCTGCCCGGTGCTGGAAGGTTAAGGGGAGCGGTTAGGAGTAACCCGAAGCTGTGAACCGAAGCCCCAGTAAACGGCGGCCGTAACTATAACGGTCCTAAGGTAGCGAAATTCCTTGTCAGGTAAATTCTGACCCGCACGAATGGCGTAACGACTTGGGCGCTGTCTCAACGAGAGATCCGGTGAAATTTTAATACCTGTGAAGATGCAGGTTACCCGCGACAAGACGGAAAGACCCCATGGAGCTTTACTGTAACTTGATATTGAACTTTGGTACGATCTGTACAGGATAGGTGGGAGCCTGAGAAGCATGAGCGCCAGCTTGTGTGGAGGCATCGTTGGGATACCACCCTGATCGTATTGGAGTTCTAACCCAGGACCGTGAAACCGGTTCGGGGACCGTGTCAGGTGGACAGTTTGACTGGGGCGGTCGCCTCCTAAAATGTAACGGAGGCGCCCAAAGGTTCCCTCAGAATGGTTGGAAATCATTCGGAGAGTGCAAAGGCATAAGGGAGCTTGACTGCGAGACCTACAAGTCGAGCAGGGACGAAAGTCGGGCTTAGTGATCCGGTGGTACCGAATGGAAGGGCCATCGCTCAACGGATAAAAGCTACCCTGGGGATAACAGGCTTATCTCCCCCAAGAGTCCACATCGACGGGGAGGTTTGGCACCTCGATGTCGGCTCATCGCATCCTGGGGCTGAAGTAGGTCCCAAGGGTTGGGCTGTTCGCCCATTAAAGCGGTACGCGAGCTGGGTTCAGAACGTCGTGAGACAGTTCGGTCCCTATCTGTCGCGGGCGCAGGAAGTTTGAGAGGAGCTGTCCTTAGTACGAGAGGACCGGGATGGACGTACCGCTGGTGTACCAGTTGTTCCGCCAGGAGCACCGCTGGGTAGCCAAGTACGGACGGGATAAACGCTGAAAGCATCTAAGCGTGAAGCCCCCCTCAAGATGAGACTTCCCAATTAGTAAGACCCCTTGAAGACGACGAGGTTGATAGGTTCGGGGTGGAAGCACAGCAATGTGTGGAGCTGACGAATACTAATCGGTCGAGGGCTTATCCTA
>NZ_CBVJ010000154.1 GCF_000513275.1 Paenibacillus gorillae
AATCCGGCCCAGGTTTTTGAGCCAGCAAAGCCCCTGTACCGGCTTCGACTCAAACCGTACTTTCGTTTTAGTAAACTTATTTTAGCTTCACCGGCAGCACGAAAACGCTGCAGATCCTTAAACCAAAGCTGCTGCTCATGTTTGGTGCGTTTGTTACTCTTCTTTCCGCGAGCTGGTATGCTGACCCGCTTAACACTTAGGGATTCCACGAGCCTTTCATTTTCTACACTGGCAAAGCCACGATCTGTCGCTACTGCATTCGGACTGTGACCAAAGCGCTGGATGTGTTGCTCAATCGCTGGCAAGAGCAGAACATCGTCTGATGGGTTGCCCTGGTAGAGTTGGTAGCCCGTCACAAATCCGCTCTCCGTTTCGTCGATGCGTAGCTTGTAGCCAAACTCCGCACTCTTTCCGAGCTTACCTTTTTTAATGGGCCTCGCTTCCGGATCAAAGAAACTGATGATTCGATTGGGAAGGGTGCGATTACCGGCTACGACCTCTTTTGCTTGCTCCACAAGTTTTCGTGTCAGGGCGGCGGAAGCTGTTAGTTGGGATTTAAGGTGGCAGACGGTTTTCTTCCCTTTATCCCCCATGGCCTCAACTGCCTGCTCCACTTGTACACAAACCTCTTCTGTTAGATGCGCGACCGAATCCGTGACCGCTTGTATTTCTTCCCAGGATTGCTGAGTACGACGACGAAGCAGCTTTGCGATGGAAAGAATCTTCGTTTTCACTTCCTGGCTTTTATCTTCAAAGCCCTGTGCCGCATGAGAGGCTACTTTCCGGACTCGCTTCATAAGACGGTTCATAACACGGACACCATCCTGCAAGAGTGTTGCATCCGTGGGATAATGGATGTCGGATTCAAGGACCGTTGTGTCTGTGCGAAACTTGCGCGTTCGGAGTACCTGTTTCTCTTTCAAAGCATGTAGAAGCGACTCATTCAGCGCCTCGGTCATGGCTTCCCCATACCGTTTACGCGCTTTGATGAGTGTCGTGGAATCGGGTACTTTGGCATCCAGATCAATCCGGCAAAAGCGCCGCCACGCCAGGCTGTCGCTCACTTCCTGAACAAGCGTTTCGTAGCCTAGATTGTACCGGTGTTTCAAATACATGAGGCGCAAATACGTTTCAGCAGGGATGGTCGGCCTACCGCGGCGAGAAGGATGTGCATGGATAAAAGGCTCCAAAAATGCTGAATTGTCCAGCATTTCATCAATCGCTGCCAGTTCTTTCGGTAAGGTGCGTAAAGGCTCGGGAAGCAAGACATCCCAGAGTGTAAGTTGATTGTTTTTTATTTTTAACAAATGGATCACCTCAAAAAGGATTTTTGAGGGGCATTGTAGAACTTATCTCGTACGGAATTCGCCCCTCTGATGGTGTTGTTGCCTCGATAACAACAACTTCCATTCTGAGTGAACGAATTCCTTTATTGTAATGCCTCGATTTTTTCAGGGGTAACTA
>NZ_CBVJ010000155.1 GCF_000513275.1 Paenibacillus gorillae
CGGTTAGGCCCCCTTAATCCGGAGTTTTACCCTACAAATAACAGGAGCTTGAAGAAAAGCTCATTATTTCAAGCTGTTACATAGCTTTATGAAAAGCGGAAACATCCTCTTGTGTCTTGATCCACTCCGAGAACACAATTGGTGGCATCTGTTTCAAACTTCCATGCATTCTACGATGATTGTAAAAATCCATATACGCATCGAGCGCTTCATACGCTTCTTCAAAAGTCATGAACGCTCGATTTCGGAACAAATCCCTTTCAAGTATGCTGTGAAACGACTCGATGTAGGCGTTCAAATCCGGTGTCCGCGGAGGGATACGTTCATGGACCAAATCGATGCTCTCGCATGTATCACCGAACAGCTTACTAATAAACTGTGGGCCGTTATCCGACCGAACCACAGGCATGGCTTCTCCTGTTTCAACGCGGGACGCTAATGCCCATCCTAGTGTTTGAACGACGTGTTTCGCCTCACAGGACGATCCGCGATACTGTCCCACGATGACGCGGTCAAACACATCAATGATGCTCAGCACGAAAAAGAAACGTTCCTGTCCGATCACGTAGCCATACTTAATATCCATCTGCCACAGCTGATTCGAGCCGGTAACGATCCGATTCCGCGGCAGTCTGCGGGGATGCGTTTGAACGCGTTCCCTCGGTTTTTGAAGAATACCTAACTCTTTGCATAGACGATACGCCTTTTTCTTGTTCAAGATGAGACCATGCCGATCGCGTATGCATTTTGCCAAAAGCTTATAACCATAGACATGCTCTTCACCCTCAAGAAGCTCCAGCAGCCATTCTTTTACTTGGTCATCATGGATTTGCTCACCGGTGACGGTTAAGGAGTATCCCGGTACAGGACGTCCTTTTGAAGGTGAGAGTGGATGATCCTTGCCCTCGACTTGAGCTGCACGCTTCTTGCGATCGTAGTACGTAGATTCAGCTATTTTCAGTACGCGTAGAACCCATGCTACGGCTATACCCTGCTTAACGAATAATTCGGCTACTTCAAGTTTTTCAGATAAGCAGGGTTTTTCTTTTTTAGCAACTCCCGTAGAATCTCGTTTTCGAGCTCCTTCTCACCCAGAGCTTTGATGGCTTTCTCGTATCGTTCTTCTACTTCTTGTAGGCGTTGAACTTCTTGTACATATTCATCGGTCTGAGGAATGTCCTCTGGCGGAACGGAGTCGCGATGATCTCTGACCCATAAACGTATGCTTTCTGGGTGAACGTCATACATGCGTGCCAGCACCCCAATTTTAATGCCAGCTAACGCTTCTCGAACAATTTTCATGCGTGTTTCTTCTTTCAGTCTTTTGCCACCCATACCGAATCATCTCCCTTTTCTTTATTTTAA
>NZ_CBVJ010000156.1 GCF_000513275.1 Paenibacillus gorillae
CAAATCAATCCAGCCAGATTAAAACACGGCTTACGGGTTCCNGGAATATCGATTGCGATTGATGTTAATTCATTTAGAAGCGTTAAACATCATTACGCAGTAAAAAGTATTATAACTATATATAACAATAAAATTTAATTTATCCTGAATGTTGTTGCTATCTTAAAACCTTGTGTTCCGTGTAGCTGGTAGCTGCTTTTGGTAGGTTTGAGTACGTAAATCTGTCCCAATCAATTGCCTTCGCTGTATCAATGGATACGGAAACCGTAATAACGGGGTCTATGGATTCATTTCCGTTAGCGTCCTGTAAGGGTAGTGACCAGGATAAATACAATTGTGGTACGTCAGTTCTATCTTTGAAAACCTGATTAAAAATTTCGGTACTCTTTTCAAGAATTTCAGCCCTAATTGTACCTTTAGTGATATTGTCGTCAGCTAGCAAGTCGATAAATACACTCTTGTCGTCAATCTCTACACTGCGTATTCTATCCGCACCTTTAATATTGCTTTTATCTCCCGCATACTTTATAACCGCCCAGGGTATGTACTCTGCTAAGACGCTGGGGGATGATTCCAATTTATCACCCTTATCTACAGGTTCCGTAGTCGCCTTAACTTCCGGCGCCTTTACTTCTGGTTTTTCTGTGGCTTTAGGTTCTGTCACAGCCTTAACCTCTTCTCGGGTTTCAACGGTAACGGTAAAGGTCGAATATACACCTTCCTTCTCTATTTTTTCGATCAAATTATTTGAATCCTGGTTAGCGATAACCATCATAATTACAAAATAAACGCCAAATACTGTAGATAAAATTCCTCTTGTTTTCGCATTGTACAGCCGCTTCTGCCACATTAAGAATATCCCTATAGGTGAAACTATAAACAGCATAAGCCACATAAACCAAGTTGTTTTGTAAAATTGTTTTCTATTACCCATTTGTCAAATCCCCCCTTATATTCCCGTATTATAGCGTATACGGCAGAGAACAAGAATAGTTGCTACAATAAAAAAGAAGGACCTGCCGGGGCCTCCGCATTAATGTATTCGTACAAAATCTTCTTCTTCAATGGCAACAATGCTATTCCAATTTCGAGAAGCCAGCAGCCGCGTCTGGCCTTTGTCACCAGCCCTTACAACCTACTATATTTCGGTTAAGCGGTAG
>NZ_CBVJ010000157.1 GCF_000513275.1 Paenibacillus gorillae
CGTTGGCTAGATTGAAACTGCTCACGAATCTTTTTTGGCCGAAGTGTTGTACTTAGATTGACAAACCGTCTTATGAATAAACGTGATATCCCTAAAGTTTAACTACAATTAGATTTACTGTGGCATAGATTAGCTGAGCAAGAAACAGATAATAGTGAAAAACAATTTCACTTAGCGTATTGAAGCATAAAATAGATAAACGATTAATCATCGTATATCGATATATTAGGCAGAACCACAGGTAACCTTAACTATTTAACTGTTTTGCAGATCTTTTTAATTACATTCTATATCAATATAAGTAACGTTTTTTATAAAGAGTTTTTAAGATCACACCTATGAAAAAAAGCAGATGAATTACTTAATGAGACTAGTATGAGTATTACAGACATAACGATTCGTTTAGGTTAGTAAGTAATTCTCAATTTCCCGCAATATTTAAGCGTTATTTCTCGTATACACCTATAGGATATCGGTGAAATAAACTTTACGAAAAAAGAAGGGTTGGTTTTATTGCATGAAAACAAACATGAATACGATCGATTCAGAAATCAGTTGTATTCTCAAAGAAGTATTGAAATATGAGCAACCTATCACATTGGAACAGGATCTTTATCAGTACGGTCTGGATTCCATAAAGATAATCGCACTTATTGTGCAACTTGAAGAACATTTTAATATTACTTTTGATGATAATGAATTATTATTTGAAAATTTTAGTAATAAAATAGATATTATAGCTCGAATAAAGGAAAAAGTGGGTATTAATTACTGTTTATTGGAATAATAAATTATGTTTAGGCCAAAAAAGATTCGTGAGCAGTTTCAATCTAGACATATTCGAGGATCATCGTTAATAAAGTGAATGGTGTCAGCCAATTCCCCATCCGAGACCTCTGCAAAGTCGTATCCTTTGGGAAAGAAACCCGCAAGAGACCGTTGCCGTTTTCTCTGGAGCCTCGCTGATCTATGAAGTAGACCTACAAATTTCTAGC
>NZ_CBVJ010000158.1 GCF_000513275.1 Paenibacillus gorillae
TCTGGACGCTGTACTGGGAGCAACAATCACGGCAGGGACAATAACTGCAATCCTAGGAGCAACGATCACAGGTGGAACCCTGAACGCGGTGCTTGGAGCCACAATTACGACCGGTACATTGGCAGCGGTGTCAGGGGCAACGATTACAGCAGGGACAATAACTGCGATTCTCGGAGCTACGATAACCGGAGGTACCGTAGCGTTGTCAGGTGGAACAGTGACCTTATCTGGAGGAACCGTCGCAATATCTGGGGGAACGGTGGCCGTGTCTGGAGCAACAATTACCGGCGGAACCTTGGACGCAGTACTGGGAGCAACAATCACAACCGGTACGTTGGCGGCGGTGTCAGGGGCGACAATTACAGCAGGGACAATAACTGCGATTTTAGGAGCTACGATTACCGGAGGTACTGTGGCCGTGTCTGGAGGAACAGTAGCGATATCCAGTGGAACAGTTGCGGTGTCTGGAGCGACGATCACAGGTGGAACCCTGAACGCGGTTCTTGGAGCGACGATCACAACCGGTACGTTGGCGGCGGTGTCAGGAGCGACAATTACAGCAGGGACAATAACTGCGATCCTTGGTGCAACAATCACTGGTGGTACTGTGGCTTTGTCAGGTGGAACAGTGACCTTATCCGGAGGAACAGTAGCGATATCGGGTGGAACGGTAGCGGTGTCAGGAGCGACGATCACAGGCGGAACTTTGAACGCAGTACTAGGAGCAACGATCACGACCGGTACGTTGGCGGCGGTGTCAGGAGCGACAATTACGGCAGGGACAATAACTGCGATTCTCGGAGCGACAATTACTGGAGGCACCGTAGCGTTGTCTGGAGGTACAGTCGCAATATCCAGCGGAACAGTTGCTGTCTCGGGTGCTACGATTACAGGTGGAACCCTAGACGCGGTTCTTGGAGCCACAATTACGACCGGTACGTTGGCAGCGGTGTCTGGTGCGACGA
>NZ_CBVJ010000159.1 GCF_000513275.1 Paenibacillus gorillae
AGTTTGATTAATATGCTGTTGTCTATTTTACAGGTTCAATCCGAAGATTTGCCGTCATTTGCGATCGTTTGCGGAGATCCGTTCCGTGCCGAGAAAATTGCGGGTAAACTGACAAATGCCCGCGAGTTGGCATTCAGCCGCGAATACCGCACCTTTGTCGGCGAATATGATGGCGTCCGTCTTGCTGTTGTCAGCCACGGTGTCGGTTCCCCTGGTGCTGCTGTTTGCTTCGAGGAGCTCATTCGCGGCGGCGTGAAAACGCTGATCCGCGTTGGCACAGCAGGTTCTTACTCTGCCGATCATCCGGCCGGCAGCTTGATTGTCAGCACCGCTGCGGTTCGCGCGGAAGGCTTGACGAGCCAGCTCGTGCCGAACGGCTTCCCAGCCGTTGCCGACACGGACGTAACGACAGCGCTATATGAAGCTGCTGCCGCTGAGGGTGGCATCGTGAAGAAAGGCATTACAGTGACGCTGGACGTGTTCTTCAACGGCGTTGTCGAAGTGCCGCATAAGCAATACAAAGCAGCAGGCGTGCTGGCTGTTGAAATGGAAATCGCGGCGCTGTATGTTGTTGCTGCTCTTCGCGGAGTACGCGCAGGCGCAATTGTGGCTTTGGACGGCTATGCCGACTCCGACCTGGCAGCCGAATATGATCCGCATACGAATGTAGTTGCGGATGCAGTAGAGCGGGAGATCATGGCCGCGCTGAAGGCAGTCGCGAAGCTTGCAAAAGCATAAGAGAATAGAGGCGTTGCAGCGGGGTTTCCTTGCTGCAGCGCTTTTTTTGTGTGCATGAACAAGGCAATCGCTTACTGCGCCATTCGGTCCAGCCTGTCATTCTTGCTTCGCATCTCCTAATCGCTTCCGCGATAGGAAGATAGATAGAAGCTGCAAAAAGTCAGTCCGAACTCGAATCGCTCCATTCGCTCACCTGTTTACTTACTTGTGGAACATTAATCGC
>NZ_CBVJ010000160.1 GCF_000513275.1 Paenibacillus gorillae
TGCACAGCAGATGCTCGATAACACGAGCAACTACACGCAAAATCAATTGGATACTGCCGTCGTCCAGTTAAATGCATCGGTACAAGTCTTTAATGCCGCTGTGCTGCAACCGGGCATTCCGACGCCGCTGGGCGCGGCGATCGCGGCAGCGCAGCAGGCGTTGACGGATCATCCGGAAGGCGTCAACGTGGGGCAGACGTCGGCGGAAACTCGTGCTACGCTGGAAACGGCCATCGGTACTGCGCAGCAGATTCTCGATAACGCGGGCAATTACACACAGAATCAATTGAATACTGCCGTCGTTCAGTTAAATGCATCGGTACAAGTCTTTAAAGCCGGTGTACATCAACCGGGTATTCCGACTTCGCTGGGCGCGGCGATCGCGTCGGCGGAGCAGGCGTTGGCGGATCATCCGGAAGGTGTCAACGTGGGGCAGACGTCGGCGGAAGCTCGTACTGCGCTGGAAACTGCCATTGGTATTGCACAGCAGATTCTTGATAACACGAGCACTTACACACAGGATCAATTGGATACTGTTCTAAACCAGTTAAATGCATCGGTACAGGTCTTTAAAGCTGCTGTACTGCAACCAGGCATTCCGACGTCGCTGGTCGCGGCGATCGCGTCGGCGCAGCAGGCGTTGACGGATCATCCGGAAGGCGTCAACGTGGGGCAGGCATCGGCGGAAACTCGCACCGCGCTGGAAGCTGCCATCGGTACTGCGCAGCAGATTCTCGATACTGCGAGCAATTACACGCAGAATCAACTGAATACTGCCGTTATCCAGTTAAATGAATCGGTACAAGTGTTTAAAGCCACAGTACTGCAACCAGGCATTTCGAC
>NZ_CBVJ010000161.1 GCF_000513275.1 Paenibacillus gorillae
TGGCGGAACGGTAGCATTGTCCGGAGGAACGGTAGCGATATCCACGCGGAACAGTAGCTGTCTCTGGAGCAACAATCACCGGCGGAACCTTGAACGCGGTTCTTGGAGCCACAATCACCACGGGTACGTTGGCAGCGGTGTCTGGTGCGACGATCACGGCAGGGACAATAACTGCAATCCTTGGAGCGACGATTACTGGCGGAACGGTAGCATTGTCCGGAGGCACGATAGCGATATCTAGTGGAACAGTAGCCGTCTCGGGAGCAACGATCACAGGTGGAACCTTGAATGCAGTTCTCGGAGCGACGATCACGACCGGTACGTTGGCAGCGGTGTCCGGAGCGACAATTACAGCAGGGACAATAACTGCAGTCCTTGGAGCGACGATTACCGGAGGAACCGTAGCGTTGTCTGGCGGTACGGTAGCAATATCCAGTGGAACAGTAGCTGTCTCAGGAGCAACGATCACCGGCGGGACCTTGAATGCTGTCTTAGGAGCAACAATCACCACGGGTACGTTAGCGGCTGTGTCTGGCGCGACGATCACGGCAGGGACAATAACTGCGATTCTCGGAGCGACAATCACGGGAGGCACCGTGGCGTTGTCTGGCGGAACGGTAGCAATATCCAGTGGAACAGTGGCCGTGTCCGGAGCGACCATTACAGGTGGAACCTTGAATGCCGTACTCGGAGCGACGATCACGACCGGTACGTTGGCAGCGGTGTCCGGAGCGACGATCACGGCAGGGACAATAACTGCGATTCTTGGAGCGACAAT
>NZ_CBVJ010000162.1 GCF_000513275.1 Paenibacillus gorillae
CTGACATCCGGCTCAAATGGAGAATCCCGCTGCGGCGTTAGACCGTGTTGCGCTGCACCGCCGCGAAGCTTTAAAAGAAGTGCCGGGCACGTGATACCCGGCACTTCTTTTCTGGCAGTCGAGAAAGCTGCGCTTGAGGTTCACTGTTGAAGAAATGCAGTTCATCATGAGGTTGTTTTTGCAGCAGCATTTTCCGCACCATCTTTCGTCATTGAGCGCGTAGTGAACTTCGCTTCGTTCTTTAGCGAATCGGTTTCGCAATTTAGCGAAGCAGGCTTACCAAAAACTCCAGCTTCGCAAATCAAAATGCAAATCTGCAGTTTGTCAGTCGCTTTTCCGCCCATTTCCCGCTTCAAAATGTAAAAGTGCAGGTTGATTGGCCCAAAATGCCTCAATTAGGGGGAAATGGGTCCTTTCAAATGCACTTTTACATTTTGAAGGCCATTTTGGCCTGTTTTGAGGCTCTCAAAATGTATTTTTGCATTTTGTTCATCGTTCGGCGCTTCAGAAGGCTGCTTATAGATGGGCGAAAGATGGGTGAAGTCGATAATCGGGCTGGAACACACATTATGCGGAGGAGCGCAGTCCGAGAGTACGCAGCCAATCAACCGATAAGCCGATCACACCATCTGCCGTCGCCGCCAACTGTGCAGCCATCTCCAAAAAGAAAAAGTTACTCACTCCCACCACTGCAATCACCCTTTCAGCTAAACCGCACCGAGGAAGTTTCTTCTTATTGGCCGACCAAAGGTTGGCGGCGGGAGGAATGGCTT
>NZ_CBVJ010000163.1 GCF_000513275.1 Paenibacillus gorillae
TGAACCTTGGTTCACGAGTAACGAAAATTAGTTCGCTCCAGCAGGAGGAAGCACAGCGCAGAACCTCTTCAGCGCAATTAGGTTCGCTAATTTGCGAACCTGCTTCGTTCACTGGGACGATGCTCGATGTAGTTGAAAACTAATCGAACATCGGGCGTAACTTGCATCAGCTAGCCTTAGACTTACTCCAGCGAAGCTGATTCGCTATAGAACGAAGCTAATTTCGCTCTTTCCCGCCGAAACTGGCCGGGCACGGGACACAGCGAACCAATTTTCGCTTTCCGTGAACCTTGGTTCACGAGTAACGAAATTTAGTTCGCTCCAGCAGGAGGACGCACAGCGCAGAACCTGTACAGCGCAATTAGGTTCGCTAATTTGCGAACCTGCTTCGTTCACTGGGGCGATGCTCGATGTAATTGAAAATTAATCGAACATCGGTCGCAACTTGCATCAGCTAGCAAGCGGCTTACTACAACGAAGCTGATTCGCTAAAGAGCGAAGCTAAATTCGCTCTTTCACGCCGAAACTGGCGGGGTACGGGACACAGCGAACCAATTTTCGCTTATCCGAGAACCTTGGTTCACGAGTAACGAAATTTAGG
>NZ_CBVJ010000164.1 GCF_000513275.1 Paenibacillus gorillae
AGCATCAACGCAAAGAGGGCGATGAACCCCAGGATGGCAACTGCGTCCGGGCTCATTCGTCGGCTTTCTGTTCTGCGTGGACTTCCTCGAGCTGCTCCGGATGGAAGATCAGCCTGTAGGTGCGGATGGCGATGAGCAGCACGGCACACACGTCGCCTGCCC
The DNA here is from genome assembly GCF_000513275.1 of Paenibacillus gorillae. Taxonomy (GTDB): domain Bacteria; phylum Bacillota; class Bacilli; order Paenibacillales; family Paenibacillaceae; genus Pristimantibacillus; species Pristimantibacillus gorillae. The sequence continues at coordinate 163 of NZ_CBVJ010000164.1, forward strand.
AGGCCACGGCGTAGAAGGGCCAGGTCGGGATGTTGAGGTCGTAGGTCTGCACGTTGTCGACATAGGTGCCGCGCACCTTGTCGAACAGCATGATGGTCTGCACCGCCACCACGAACAGCAGCACCAGCGTGGCGAACACGTCGATCACGCGCTTCATGCGCGGGCCCGCCGCCGTCCACACCAGGTCGACCGTGATGTGGCCGCCGCGGTAGCTGGTGGCCGCGATGCGCCAGAAGATCAGGATGCCCAGCAGCATGCGGCCGAAGTCGTAGGCGTCGGGAATCGAGGTGTCGAAGAACTTGCGCAGCACCACGGCCACGAAGATGTTGAGCGCGACGATCCCCGACGAAGATGGCGGCAAGCCATTCGATCGTGTTGATCGCGCGGTCCATGTAGCTGGCGGACCGTGTAGCCATCGCTCAGAGCGCCGA
>NZ_CBVJ010000165.1 GCF_000513275.1 Paenibacillus gorillae
AACGTAGGGCGCATTCTTTGCTGCTTTCTCGCATCTACGTTGGATATTTCCAACGTAGGGAGCATCCTTTGCTGCTTCCCCGCTTCTACATTGGATATTTCCAACGTAGGGAGCATTCTCTGCCGCTTTCCCGCTTCTACGTTGGATATTTCCAACGTAGGGAGCATTCTCTGCTGCTTTCCCGCTTCTACGTTGGATATTTCCAACGTAATACTCATACAGTAAAACTCCAAATTAAGAGGGGGCCAAGCCGCTCTTAAACTTTGAAGCGATAAATCGCTAATAAAGCTGCAAACAAACTGCACTTTTACATTTTGATTCATGCAGACAGCTAATAATCGGACCCACCCGGGCTGGTCCTCCCAACAGAAGCTGCCTTCATTTGCACAAATTTGTAGAGCGGGAGAGTGGAGCGTATTGGGTTAGGGTTAGGGTTAGGGTTAGGGTTAGGGTTAGGGTTAGGGTTAGGGTTAGGGTTAGGGTTAGGGTTAGGGTTAGGGTTAGGGTTAGGGTTAGGGTTAGGGTTAGGGTTAGGGTTAGGGTTA
>NZ_CBVJ010000166.1 GCF_000513275.1 Paenibacillus gorillae
GCGTCTGCGTCTGGAGCGAACTAATTATCGCTATCCGTGAACCTTGGTTCTCCAGTAGCGAAATTTAGTTCGCTGTCGCCCCACAACGACCTATGAAACCATCGCCGAACGAAGTTTGCTTCGTTAATTTGCGAAGATGGTTCGCTCCATTCACTGCCGCTGGCTTGCAACGAAGATGGCTTCGCTATTTGCGAAGGTTGGTTCGCTGCGCAGGTAAGTTCGCTATTTAGCTCCACCGCGCTCCTAAGGAAGAAAGTTACTTTAATTTGCGAAGATGGTTCGCTGCTCGGACGGACTTTATCGTCGAACGAACCAACTTCGCTCTTTTACGAACCTAGCTTCGCTAATCTACCCTTTGGAGCATGCGCCTGTGTCTGGAGCGAACTAATTTTCGCTATCCGTGAACCTTGGTTCTCCAGTAGCGAAAATTAGTTCGCTGTTGCCTCACAGCGGCCTATGGAACCATCGCTGAACGAAGTTTGCTTCGCTATTTAGCGAAGCTGGTTCGCTCCATGCATCAACGCCT
>NZ_CBVJ010000167.1 GCF_000513275.1 Paenibacillus gorillae
CATCTCAAGAACTTCCATTGAGGTGAGTGGCATGAACGGGAAAATGAAAAAGACTTCCCAGCGCAGCATCTATGTGCTGCTGACCGATACCGGCACGGCGTTTACGAGATTAATTAAAGGTTTTACAAAAGCGCCTTACAACCATGCATCCCTTGCATTTGACGACGAACTGAATGAGGTTTTCAGTTTTGGACGCAAAGAAGCCCACAACCCGTTTGTAGGCGGCTTTGTTCGCGAAGATATATATAGAGGCACTTTCCGCCATTTTCCCAACACTCGCTGCTTGCTGCTTCGACTCCCGGTTACAGAGCAACAGCATGCTAATTCGGTAGCTTGTATCCGCCATTTTCAACGCAATCAGGATTCTTACCGTTATCATTTGATTGGATTGCTGGGCGTATTACTGCAGCGGGAAATTAAATCGGACAGCGCTTATTTCTGCTCTCAATTCGTTGCGGAGGCGTTGAAGAGCAGCGGCGTGGAGCTCTGGGACCGGCCTTCAGGACT